>CAZESS010000001.1:0-3635 GCA_964514975.1 uncultured Thermoplasmatales archaeon
TGGCGGTGCTGGTGTTGGTGACGTAGCGACCGCTGGTGTCGGTGCCGTTCACCAGGACGGTGTTGGTGGTGTCCTCGGTGAGGGTTTCCATATATTCATGGTACCATTTTTCGCCCTGGTCGAGTTCGAGGGTGGCGGTGATGGTGCCTTCGCGGCTGTCGGTGACGTTGATGTTGGTGAGGGTGCTGTCTCCCGTGTTTTCGACGGTGATGTTCCAGGTGACGGTTTCGCCGCTGTAGATGGTGCCGGGCGTGGCGGTTTTGATGATGTCCAGAGATGAGGTGTAACTGATACCTATGGATTCTGACGTGCTATTGGTGATGTTTTGTCCGAGAGGGTCTGTGCCATTTACGTTGACTTGATTTTCGATTGGGCCTAGAAGATCGTTTTCGGTGACGTTATAGATTAGTGTGCCAGCGGCCCATTTGCCTGGAACGAGCGTGGTGACATTAAGGGTAACTGAGCCCAGTTTATCGTCTGTGGCGTTTATATTGGTCAGTGTTGAGTCCCCTGTATTCGTGACAGTATATGTGTATGTGATAGTATTGCCGATGTAGGCCGGGTCAGGGGAACCTATTTTAGTAACAGCGATGTCGGGATAAATGATATTGACGCTTGCACTATCGCTGTCGCTCACCTTATCCCCATCTGGGTCGGTGCCGTTTGTATGGGCTACATTTGTAAAGTCATCAGAATAGGATGCGTTCAAGTAGAATATTTCGCTATCGCCGGCACCAAGCTCGAAGGGTCCGTAGCTGTGTCCGCTATCATTGACGTACACATTGCTAAGGGTTTCGTTGCCATCGTTGGTTACGACTATCTTCCAATACGCTTTCTCTCCTTCGTGAATTCTTATGTTTTTCACCCACGTGCTGTTATCATCGCTGGCCCATTTATCAATGTCGATGTGTGCCAGTCTTTTATCTACGTCAGCGGTATCTTCGTCGTCCACAGTTTCGCCTGAGTAGTTGCCGACCGCAGTCACGTTTACAGTATTGGTATTAATTTTGTCGTTGGGGACAACTTCTACTTCTATGATTGACAGCTGCGTATCTGGGTCGACGTAACAGATGACCGCCATTATATCGCCAATACCCGGTACAAAACCTTCGCCCGATGCATTTGCAGTTTGTATCATTGCCTGAGAGTCAGGGTCAGATGGCCATCCGCCGCCCCCAATGAAATACCAGATAGCGTCCTGAACGTCGTCCTGTGCTTCTCCCCAGCCAGAACTGTTTTGTTTATGGTTTAAAATATAGTTGACCATGTCCCAGTCCTCGTCCCATGCGTCAGGGCATTTTGTGGCCAGATGGGGGTCATAGCTTGAGTACAATGTTGTTTGATACTGTTGTTCCTGTATGGTATTTGTTGTGTTAACACACCATCCCGGATACGTTCCAGTAGTTACATCATAGCCAGATGGAATATCTGATAATTCCGTCCAGAAATAGCTGGTATACCACCACTTGTGGTTTGGGATCATGTTCACCGGTGACGCTGGCAATTCAATCTCTGGGATAACGGTGGCATTAAATTCTATATAGATCCAGTTGCAGGGAGATAAGGGGCCGCTGATTTCCCAGGAAAGATTCCGTTCCCACATTAATGGCTCTTGTGGTGAGCCATTTACTGTTGCACTGTCTGCTGCGTATTGCAGACATTCTGGCAAATAGTCTGTGACGTTGATATCGACCAATGGCTCGTTGCCAGTGTTGTGGACGCTAATGTTGAATCTAACGGTGTCCCCTACATTAGCTCTGGTTTCATTATCCCAGTGGCCTTCATTCCACACTCTTTTTTCAATTACTACATCTGCGAATGGGCAGACAGGACCAGTTACATGCCCAGATGAGTTACCTCCACCATGTTTTACGGCCACTTGTACAGGACCCTCCGGATAATCGCCGTAAAGTTTAAACCAGACGGTTCGGGTTTCCCCATCCTCATAACTAACGTCAAACTTTAGGCCTGTCAATCCTGTTGTAGGGTCATAACCGAACACCCATTCTTGGTCGTAGGTGTATTCTCCGATGATATTATCCCCGACGCTGTGTATATCTTCAAAGCCGATACATCCTCCTAAAACGATAATCCAGTGACTCAACGCGGGGCTGGTCCCTGAGGTTACATTATATGTCCAGTTCGAAACGGTACCATTATATGTATGGCTGACGAATGTAATGTCATGATCCCCGATGGGGGTTGAAGACCCCAACAGAGGCTCTACGATGAACGGAGAAAGTGCGGCTGCGATCATTATTGAAGCCACGAATATGGCTTTACCTGTTTTTTGAGGCGATAGCCTCTCCTTCCGCATGTTTTGCATTGTCCTCACCCCTTAAATAAAGGTTAGTCTGAATAGAAAAACGTTAGTATTTAAAGGTTTCCTCTATGTTGGTATTTAACCCCTAAATACATCTTATTGCTGCTTTTTTGATAGCAAAATGATGGCTTATGTATAAATTATGGCCTGTTTTTTGTTATAACGCGGCGCGGCGCCTGCATATCTGCGGCTGTATCAGCAGTATGTCTGTAAAAACTCGTCCCAGTAGGTAAGAGAGGCAAAAGCCGTGTTGCCATATGAGGCAATATAGCAGCCCTCTCTGGGGAAATATATGCTCATTCCATGGGCATCCGGATGGGAGCCGCCATTCCATTCATCGTATACGATAGCGGATATGTTTTCCATCACTCGCTGGGCCGCCCCATAAAGTACGGTATCGCTTCCCAGGTGCTGCTGTATGTTTGAGCAAAAATGCCATAGGTCGACGAGGCCGATACCGCCAAAGGATTCCGTGTCATTATATGCCATCTGTATCACGTTCCTGTTCCCGGTTGCCAGCGACTGCGCGAAACCGTCAACGGCACAGGTAAGATTATCCAGCCGGTTCAGATGCCAGACGGAGATGGTTGCACCGGGGGCATGCTGGTAGAACGACTCGAACCGGTCAACGATCACCGTAGCATATGCGGAAGGCGATGTCGTGTCATGTACCGACTCGAGTACCTGGGTGTGGGGAAGCCCCGACGCGAACACCGATTCCTGCGAGGCCACGAAATAGTCAACATGCTCGGCGAGACCGCTGGCACATTCAATCTCCGCCATCTTGCAGGCGGTGTACGTCACGACATCGATTTTTTCACTGCGATTGCCGATGCCCGCCGCCAATGCATCCGTTATCTCCGATAGCTGCAACCTGTCCCCTGCCGTTGCATCGTTGCACATGCCCATCCATCCAGATCCATGGCTCCACAGTTCCAGCATGTAATGCCTGGCGGGATGGTTTTCCATCGCGTAATCGATGAACGCGGAGAGGGTACCACCATCGCCCATGTTCACCTCGTTTCCCCAGTCCTGCCGTATCTCGCTCAGCGGCATTTCCTGTGCCCCCTGACTCGTTACCACATAGAGACGGGAGTCCGAGCTGGAGTTGCCGTCGAGCATGACCACCACCGTTACATTTTCTTGGAGGACGGAGGCATTTATTTCCTGCCATTCGTTTCGTGCATACCTGTCGAGGTTGTTATCTCCGTTCAGATACGCCATGACGGTCCATCCGGAATGGTTATCGTCGGTATTTGGCTCTGGTTGTGGTGTGGGTGTGGTGGTGAAGGTGCTAGTGGTGGTGGTGCTG
>CAZESS010000001.1:3735-126196 GCA_964514975.1 uncultured Thermoplasmatales archaeon
GTGGTGCGCTGGGCGGCTGGTTGGATGGTTCTGGTGGCTCTGGTTGTGGTGTGGGTGTGGTGGTGAAGGTGCTAGTGGTGGTGGTGCTGGTGTGGCTGTCGGTGGCGGTGATGGTCCAGGTGTAGCTGGTGTTGCTGGCGAGGCTGGTATGGGCGGTTTGGGTGTGGGTGCCCTGGTAGATGGTTGTGGCGGGCTGACCGGGTGCTTGGAGTGTGATGGTGTAGCTGAGCGGGTCGTTGTCGGGGTCGCTGCAGGTCCAGTGGAATGTGGTGTTGGTGGAGATGTTGGTGGCGCCAGGCGTGGGGGTGAGCGCGTGTGGTGCGCTGGGCGGCTGGTTGGATGGTTCTGGTGGCTCTGGTTGTGGTGTGGGGTTAAATCGTTCTTTGAGCAGGTTGAATATGTATGAGAAAAAAATGCCGAATATGCCCTGGAGGGGGAAGGGTTTGACCGGTGTTTCCTGTGCCATCGGCTGTGGGGTTGCTTCGAGCGATGAGAATAATGGTAGTGCCAGCAGTAGTATAACGGATGTGATTGCCGTCGCCGCCCCTTTTCTGGTGAACATTGTCCGTCTACCCCGGTCGCCGGCAAATAGCAGTATTATGCTAACTATTTGCTAGCAATATAGTTAACCGACCATCATATATATACTTTGCTATCATTATGCTTACAAATAGGACGGCCTTCAGGGAAAAATCAGTTAAACAATCATCCATCTGCATGCATGTGTATGACCCATTGCGGCTCTCCAGGCAGATGGAAACCGATGTGACCCAGGGAGACAACAGGAAATACTACCGGTTTCGTGCCACCCGTTTTTATGGGGGGATTGCGACCGCTGACGCCGTCGGCTGCAACCTTCGCTGCCGGTTCTGCTGGTCGGGCACCACGGTATGGCACACCGAAAAAGGCGATTTTTATAGCCCGGAGGAGGTGGCTGGCCGCCTTGCCCGCCTCGCTGCCTCGCATGGCTACGACAGGGTGCGACTGTCGGGCGGGGAGCCAACCCTGGGCCGGAATCATCTGCTCGCCCTCCTCAGCGCTCTTGACCCCTCGCTTCTTTTCGTGCTTGAGACCAACGGAATTCTGCTGGGTGCCGATGCTTCGTGTGTGGAGGAGCTTTCGGGGTTTGCGAACCTCCATGTCAGGGTGTCGTTGAAGGGTTGCACGCCCGAGGAGTTTTCGCGGCTGACCGGTGCAGCCTCCGAGGCATACCGTTTGCAGATGCAGGCGCTCCGCTATCTGCGAGACAGCCCGCTGAGCTTCAACATAGCGGTCATATCGTGCATGGACACGCTGCCCATGTTGCTGGACCGTCTGCGCGAGATGGGGCTGGGCTCGGTGATGCTGGAGGAGGAAACCGTGAAGCTGTATCCACCGGTACGGAAGCGACTGCGCACGATGGGGCTGCTCGAGTATTTTGAATAGCTACAGCAGCTCCATGAGCCGTCGGGCGTTGTCGTACATCTGGAAGTTGTTGAACATGCAGTAGACCCGCTCATGGGTTTCGATGAGGTCGTCAATCCGGCCGGCGAGTTCTTTAAGCTCATCGGCGGAGTAATCATAGTCGTAGTCGTATTCGTCGTCGTTGAGCCCGTGCAATCTGACATAGGCCATCGGATGAGCCGATACGGGCTCCCGCCGCATGATGTCTACGACATGGATGAGGTCGAGGTCGTCGCAGATGTTTTTCACCCTTTCGGGGCGCTGTTTCCAGTCCCCACGGGGCTCCCACGCAAGCTTAATGCCGTCTCGTTTGATACCGCTCAGCAGCTCCCGCATGTGTGCCTCGTGTTTGTCGGTGCAGCCAAAGCTCCCCGGTGTCTGCAGGAGGCACACCGGCGCGTTGAGCGCATCCGCCCGCTTCCGGGTTTCCCGCCATGCATCGACGACTGACTCGCCGGGGTACAGATATCCAAACTGGTTTTTTTGCCGCTCAGAGAGCCCGTCTCTGCGGTTCCGCCAGGTCGGGCTGCTCGTCGGATGGGTGAGCGCCTGCCATGCCTTCACCGTGAACACGAAATCGTCGGCGACCTCGCGGCGCCAGCGACGGGCGGTCCGGACCATCGGAAGCCTGTAAAACGTCCGGTTGAGCTCCACCGCCGGAAACGCGTGGCTGAAGGCCTGGAGCTTGCTGTCATAGCGCTCCTTCCAGCCCTCGGGCGGACGATAGTAGCCGTAGCCACAGGTGCCCACGATGACGTTTCCCGTCGACATACCTCGTTCAATACAGCCCTGGTTTATTACGCTGTTCCCCATGTTTTTAAACACCGCCGGCTATGGTGTATACATGGAACAGGTAGCCATTCCCGACACCGACATCACCGCGTCCCGCATCGGCCTCGGGACATGGGCCATCGGCGGCTGGATGTGGGGCGGTACCGACCGGCAGCAGGCGATAGCAACGATACACGCCGCGCTCGACAACGGTATCACGCTCATCGATACCGCCCCGGTCTACGGCTTCGGGACGTCGGAACGCATCGTTGGGCAGGCCATCCAGGACTACGGCGCCCGCGAGGACGTGGTCATCGCCACCAAGGCGGGCCTCGAATGGGACAACGGCGACATCCACCGCAACGCGTCGCCGGAACGCATCAAAAAAGAGGTCGAAGACTCGCTCGAGCGGCTGCAGACCGACTACATCGACATCTACCAGATACACTGGCCTGACCCGGATGTTCCTTTCCAAAAAACCGCCCGGGCGATGAACGAGCTATACAGGGAAGGCATCATTCGGGCAATCGGCGTCAGCAACTTCTCGCCCCGGCAGATGGACGCCTTCCAGCAGGCGGCACCGCTCCATACGTCCCAGCCGCCATACAACCTTTTCGAGCGAGATGCCGAAACAGCGGTGCTGCCCTACTGCCGGACACAGGACATCGTGCTGCTCACCTATGGTGCGCTGTGCCGCGGCCTGCTCACCGGCACAATGGACATGGACACCACGTTCGAGGGCGACGATCTACGCAAGACGGACCCCAAGTTCCAGTCACCCCGTTACCCGGAATATCTCGAAGCGGTCAACCGGCTCGACCGGCTGGCCCGCGACCGCTATGACCGACATGTGTTGCATCTGGCGGTACGATGGATTCTCGACCGGCATGACGGCGTTGCGCTGTGGGGTGCCCGGAAACCCGGACAGGTGGAGCCTGTCAGCGAGGTCATGGGCTGGCATCTCAGCGAGCGGGACATGGCGGACATCGACGGCATGCTCGACAGCGTCATCACGCAGCCCGTCGGCCCCGGTTTCATGGCGCCGCCCGCCCATGACGATGCACGAGTAGGCCGGTAACCATTTATATGTTTCATCCGTTCGCATCATAAGATGTGGGACGTCACGGCGCTTACAGTCGACCAGGTCGTCAAGATAGCCGTAGCCCTCGGGCTGGGCACGGTCATCGGCTTCGAGCGCGAATGGGCCGACAAGCCCGCCGGCATCCGTACCCACATCCTGGTCTGCGTGGCCGCCTGCATCATCACCATCATGGCCAGCTATTTCGAGGCAGAGGAGGCCCAGGCACGGCTCATGGAGGGCATCATCGTCGGCGTCGGATTTTTGGGCGCCGGCTCGATCATTTCCTCCGGTAATTCTGGCGTGCGAGGTCTCACCACCGCTGCCAGTATATGGATAACATGTGCCATCGGCATGACCGTCGGCAGCGGCAAATACGCCCTGGCAGCGCTGGCCGCCGTCGCCGTGTTCATCGTGCTACGCATGGGAAAGGCCAAGGAGCGCATCGGGGACTAAACCCTGAAATTTTTTGGTATACCTCCGGAAAACGATGCCAGGGCAAGGGGCGAGCGCGTATCGACGGCACATCTGGCAGGATAGGTTTAAAAAAAGCGTCTAGGATAAGCAATAGGAGGCATGTGATACAGAAAAAAAGAACCAACCCGATATCGGAGCTCACCAGGACATGGGGCATGGGAGACCTTTACTGGGTGTTTGTTGTGGTCCTGGCCATGCTTGCCGTATTCGTTCTGTTCTTTCTATTAGTCATATGGATCGCGTTGTCCTGACACTATCAACATCATATTCCCCAAACAAACTCTCGTTCCCGCAAATTACCGGTAAAAGAGCGCTGAGGGAGGGATTTTAACCCATCTTTACTGGCATACTTTAAATATATCTGATAGGATGAGGTTAAATTGGTGATTTACGTTTTCTCAGCAACATAAAGGCCACGCTGGCAGCGGCTAGTAGTAGAGTAAACTCGAATGAAGGAACACTACTATCCTTCTTGCTAAAGTATGCTGTAACATTGGTGTTGCTGCTTATTGTGATTTGTATATTCGAGTTTGTCCCGCTGGCGTCGCCGCTCCAATGGTCAAACTCATAACCGCTGTTAGCGTTGGCGGTCACCGTAACTACTGTGCCCTCGTCATAGGTGCCACCAGGTGGACTCAACGTGACGGTACCTGTTCCTGACGGAATGACAGATGTGGTCATCGCATACTGTTCAACGATGTCTGATGACGAATAAAGTTTAATGTAATCATGGTAGGCCTTGCCCGCTGACCCAGATGAGCGAGAGCCCAACATGATGTAGCATTCTGTTAGTAGTTCAGAATCAATAGCATCATCTGACTTGTAAATAAGTTCATTATCAACGTAATAGCTAACTTTGTAGTCCTGATCTATTTTTATTTTGTAATTGTGCCATCCATCTATTAGGTCATCACGCTGAATATTGCCATCACCCTCTGAGGGTCCTTCATCCAGAATGTTCTGCTCGGTTTCGTATGCAAAGTTAAGATAAGCATGGCCTCTATACTGTTCTGGTGTTTGCAAGCAGCCGCCCCCACAGTAGCCAATACCCATGGAGAGGAACCATGGGAAATCTGTATCTGGACAGTTAGAACTTTCTCCTAACGGGTTGTTGTCGGATGCAAGGTAGATGCTTGCTCCAGCCCAGCATCCTGACTCGTCCTGAAGATCGAGATACATATCGGCCTCTATGGTAATTGGGGGCACCAGAGAATAACTCTGCTGTGAGATCACCCCGCTGCCACACCAGCTATCACCATTGTTGTCGAAGATACCAGATCTACCATCAATCGAGCTGACGATAACTGGCTGAGGGCTTCCGTACTTTTTCCATGTAGATGTATCGATGTGACCATCATCGAATTTTTCTTCAAACGAAATATTGTCAGCTGTCACATTAAAGTGAGCTGTCACCGATTTATCGCTGTTCATGGTAACGTCAACAGAAGTGCTGGTTCCACTGATGTCGCCGCTCCAATGGTCAAACTCATAACCGCTGTTAGCGTTGGCGGTCACCGTAACTACTGTGCCCTCGTCATAGGTGCCACCAGATGGAACTAATGAAATAGTACCGCCTTCAGCTGGGTCTACGGAAGCGTCTAAAGTATAATTTGCTAATAATATTGAATATGTTTTACTCGAAGAAATATTTGTATTTCCAGATGTATCGCTTACCCCGACTTTGTAATGATAGCTCCCAGAATTTTGGTAAGAGGTATTATGATAATAGCGGTCTGTACCACGTATGTTTACCATTGATTCATTATCACTGGAACCATCAGGATAAGTGATGTTTACCCACACGTTATTTACTGCGATATTGTCGGTTATATCGCAGGAAATATTCACATGGCCGCCAGTTTCCTGCTGTTCCGGCGAGGTAGATATATTCGATATGGTTGGCGGATTTATATCCTCTATCTCAAATGAGGTCTCTGTTTGGTTTAACAATGTATCATTCTCTTTTATGGCCGCAGTAACAGTGTAAAGTCCTGCGTCCTTCCCTATCGTATCCCAAGTGAATACAAAATCTCTAGAAGCGAGGCTATCGATATACAGAATGGGTTTCGAGAACGTCGTATTTGTGCTCGGACCCTGAATTGTTACCTGCACAGTTAAGTCAACGAATGATACATCAGGATTACTATTTTGAGTGGAGACAGTAAAGGTAGCTTGATTTCCTGGGAGATAGCTTTCATTATGCGTTTCTATCGCTAACGGAAAATGAGTTATTATTATCCCTTTAGTCAGCGTTGTCGGTCCTGTTTCCTGACAGGACGCGGTAAAATCAAGTGTTCCAGAACCTGGACTCAGGGCTGTGATATTCCACGGCATTGCTACTGTTTCACCGACTGCAAGAGTGTCAATTGTTTTTTCTGTCTCGCTTGAGGCAAAGTGTGCTGAAGAGTTCAATGTAGCGGTGATGCTGGACGCGTTGCCCTCGCCGATATTTGTGATTTGTAGAACGGCAGAAAAGTTACTGCCCAATTTTACTTCATCTGGCACAGTCAGATCTACATCCAACTGCGGTACAGTGACATTGATAATTTCCACCGTTTCTATTGTATGCGATACGGTTGCATCTGATGCATTTATTATTATCCCAAAATCTTCGGATGTAGATGCCGTTACAGTCCATGTCATTGTTTTTGTTTCGCCTCCACTGAGATTGCCTATTACTCTTGTTGCATCTTCGCTGGCGGATACATTATTCGGCAGAGACAAGTTAATTATTACATCGTGGAGCCACATATCACCCGTGTTGCTTACGTTAATCTTAAATTCGAATGGTTGGCTGGGGTACACCCAAGAAGGAGCAGACGGTGCAAGAGAAAGTTGGGGTGTCCGTAAGACTTGGGTGAAGGTGCTGCAGATTGTGGATATATTTTCGGCAGATGTCAGGGCGATGCTTATGGGAGCATATCCATATTCAAAGTCTGTTGCAGTCGCTTGCCACCCCAATGAAACCTGTTCTCCGCTGGTTAGTTCTCCGACCTGTACTGTCAAATTGTCAGATGTCTCGAAATCATTTGGCAGGTCAAGTGTAGCAGTAACATCCGAGAGGGATTCTTGCAGCTCATTTGTCAAGTTGACGGTAATGTATAATCCTTCTCCTTGGGTAACAGTATTTGGAACATCGAAGGTGACGTTGAACGCGCTTTCCACGATGAAGGTTGAATGAATCTTGTGTGTGCCGTCAGAAATTGTGACCAGATATGTTCCAAGTTGAGCCTTGTTTGGTATGGTATATTGGAAGGTAGCCGTTGTCTCGCCGTCAGCGGGCACATCAACTGATTCGGTGTAATTGTATATAATATGGTTAGAGTTCCAGACTCCAGGTTCTGCTATCGTCATATGGAGAGACTTGGTTTCCCTCTCCTCTCCGGCATTGGAAAGGGTGAGATTGATATTGGCAGTCTGACCTGCACGATAGTGGAATATTTCGTCCATATCGGGTGAGGAAAGATGTGTCAGTGTGTCTCCATGACTCAATATGTCCTGTGAAAAATTGGAATATATTTCTGGAAAACTTACACCTGTGCCATTTCGTGTTGACAAATAGGAGAGATAGGACATGGTGTGGCTTGGGGCTAGTGTACAATTTTGCACGGCTTGGATCTTGGCAACGCCGTCTAGGAAGCAGATATTTTCCAAGGATATATTTCGAGTGAACGTGTAAATATCTACAGGGCTTGCAGTTCCATTTGTTATGTTGTAGAAAACAAGGTATTCGGCAGTTGTATCTAAGCTCTGGTTTTCAGTTATCGTACCATATCCAGGTACATATACAGCATCGCCTATCCCGAGAAGCGGGATAGTCAGGTTATAGTGGTGTGTTTCATTGTCAGGATTGGTGATAACCCAGTTTTCACGAGTATAGTTGGTATAGTATTTAATCTCGTGTTCTAGAGAGACAGATGTATTATGTGGTTCCACATATGATTCAGTCGATATATTGGTGTCATTATTATAATGCAGAGAGGTCAGGTTTGCCGTATCTAGCCTGATAGTAGTATTAATCACTGATATTTGTGAATTATACTCGTCACAGAGGCCGGGAACACGTTTTCCCACTTTTGTTACTGTAGCTATGGAATGATACGGTGAATAAAGGCTATCATAGTAATCTATCTCAGCTACAACATATCTGTCCCCCATTCTTTCGTAACGCTCATTTTGTGAGCCATAATCCGGCAGTTGATAAGTGCAGCTATATGTTTTTGTATCACCTGGCTGAAGAGTTTGTCGAATTTTTATATCTTTTATATGCCGGGTTCGAAATCGGGAAAGAGTGGGTTTATCGTAAACATTCAGGTGTAAGTAATCCTCATTTATTTTGATATCACCGATGTTTTTAATGGTTATATCGACATTTACTGTATCAGAGTAATCATAATCGGATTTATCAAAAGTGAAGCTGATAGCTTTGGCACGGTAGTTATATTGATTTTTTCTATCAATCACATCAATTTTTATACCTGGTGATACCACACCCCATGGTGAAATACTGCTAGTTTTGTAGGATGCCCAGAAATATCCTTGGTCTGAATATGTCCAAGGCGTGTTTGTTTCATCCCATGTGGGATCACAATGATGCCAATCTCCATCATAGTAGACCTCAGTTACAGCATGGCCGCTGTCCCCGGCAAAAAAACCACCAATTTCTCTCGCAGGTATACCTGCTGACCGTGCATGAGATATTAGCAGAGGTGCATAGTCCGCGCACACCCCTGTCGGGCGGGGATACGGAAGGTTTTTTCTATCAGGATTAAAATTACTATCCTTGAACTTGTTAACGTCATACCACCAAGCATTCTGCTCAGGCCCACCATCATTGGATTCATAATCTCTGTTACACCAAAAACTACCATAGATGTAATCCCCAAGTAAATGAGTGTTATCCGAGACTTCCTTGGTCTCATTATCATCCATATGCCAATAGCCATAATGGGAATCATCCACACTACCTCCAATATCAATGCCGTGGCTAAAAGTTGTAAGTCTTTCTATCGCTTGAGAGGGGGAGTAAATAGCGGGATAAAGATCCCATCTGGAGTTACCAGTTAGAGTTTCAAGTGTATTCTTCCAATTCCGATATTCCCATTGATGCAGATTATTGAACTTTACACCAAAAAAGTTAGCCCCAGGGATTATGGCTGGTGCCGGAGCGGCATGATGTATTTCTGCCGATATCTGGTGTGCCACAAAAGGTAATTTAAAAATCGGAGGATTAAATATTAAATAGAACTGTTTTTGTTCTGAGGATGCTAATAATTCTCCCTGTTGGTTCTTTACCTCCACGGTTGCATTGTATTTGCCCACTGGATACTGGTCCGTCGGCTTCCAGCTGCATGAATATAAAATTGAGTTTCCAGATCCGCGGGCAATAGGTGTTGCTTCGATGTCTTTTCTTTCCATTTGATTGTGGTCGGTAATATTGAGATAGACCTCGATGTTGTCCTCTACATACGAGTATGTTGCTGTTCCATCGCTAAATAGTACCTCTGCGTTGAAGACTGGCTTATTGCTGTCGCTGTTTCGATGGTAAATCGGTGTGTCTGCGCTATTCTCGTATTGTGTCAATCGATTACCCTCTATCGAGAGCGTGACGCCGTCTATGGTAAAATCGAGGACCTCTATGGTGCTGCTATCGGACCCCCATCCGACAGATGTATCTGTACGCACCATGATGTTATAGTCTCCGCCTGTATCGGGCGCAGTTATCTCTAGCCTATAGTCGGTGCAGCTGATCCGGTTAAATCCGACTATATCCGCCTCTGATCCATCAAAAGTAACAATGAAATCTTCATCTTGAAGCGGATACAGGCAATCTCCGCTGGCATCAGTAACGTCTGCACTGATAGTAACCCGTTCTCCCGGGCTATAAACCTGCTTGTCTGTGGAAATATCTACATTCACACCCCCGCCGGTTGTGGTTCCATAATAAGAAGTAACAGTCTCAGTTTCTCCAGGATGCAGCGACATATCCTCCCAGTACATTAACACACAGCTATCACTCTCTGGAGTTGAAGTATAGCCCGGAGTGTAGAAACGTCTGCTGGAACTCCATGAGTAATCATAGGATGTATCCACCGCTTCGGGCCAGTGAGCAAACACAATACGATCGGGTGTATCATCCCAACTTGCGTACTCGACTAGAGATCCTGGGTCAGGACGTGCGTAGGCGCTCCAATAGTTGAAGGTCACTGGTGAAAATGCAGCTTCAAAATAGCGTAGGGTGCCGCCCTCTTCCTTTAATGGAGAGCCATCGTTATCTGCAATCTGGGTATCCCATAGAAACCTCACCGACACATCTCTACCAACGCTATCCTCGTTTTCTAGAATAACATTAAATTTCGCCTGTTCGCCGACAAGCTCAATATGTTGCTCGATATGTATATCTTCTGGCAAATCCCATTCAGTAATTATCTCGTCATCATTAGAGGGATTTATGTAGCTATCCCGAGACCTATAATAGTCTAGATTATCATTATTTTCATTATCATATACATTTCCATCAACCTTCACCGTCAGCATCGATGTGTCACCAGGATAAAAGATGCATTCGCCAGAGGCTGTCTCACCTGTAAAGCCTCCATCAGCATAGACATTTATAGACAGATGCTCATTTGATATTACTGGATCACCATCTTCAAGTGACGCCGCTCCCACATCTATCATCTGTTCATCACTGTTTATTTCTCCCAAAACCAAGGATCCAACCACCACACTCGCTATTAAGAGAGTAATTATTAGTAGTTTCTTTCCTTTCATGTTTATGCCTCTATCACTAATATGTTTATTGCTTAATATATTATCGCATAAATTTTATATAATTTATGAAATCAGGCCGGGAATACTGCGTGGTCTGGAGCTGAACGTAAGACCCGCAGATGAGAGGCCTGAACACATAAAAATGGCTTATCATCTTCCTATAGGAAGTGGTACAGAACGGTAAACCGATAAAATGCTTCATTTACTATACTCCCCCCCCCCAAATCGGTCCACCACGCACGATAAAATTCAGTTGATGTAACTCCTTTATCACTCACGCTATTTGGTTAATATTCTTCATCCGTGTACCCAAAGTTCATATCTACAGCCAATGTATTCAACGAAGCATTTATTGAATTATCCTCCCCCTCCATATCCCACTTAAGCAACCAACAAGTAACTCGGTAACCATCAACACCGCCATCACTGATGTCAGCTCTTTGTCTCTCAACACATTTGATATCTCTAATTTTCTTTTATTTAATGCGTCCCTTCTTCCCACAAGAAGGACAGAATACGGTCACTGGTTCATCGGGTTTCTCCATGCTCCATGTGTTACCGCACTCTGGGCACTGGATGGTAATCCGTCCACCTGATGACTCCCATTCTACTTCTGCTTTCTCTCCTTCAGTAGGCTCATGTTGTGTTGGCGGTCGATGATACCCGCTTGTGCGCCCAGGCAAACTAGCGAATGCATGCATAGACGCAGGAAGCACGAGGATGACATATCCAATAGACGCAACCAGTAGAATAATGCCCATAATCAAGGGAATGTAATTGAAGAAGTAAAAAGCATCCCCTGATAGATCATTTATTTCGCCTATTAGCCATACATGGTTTACAATATTTAGTATCCCGAACAAGACAATGATGCAGCCGGATAATAACAAGATATGACCGAATACACGGTAGCGGCCTATGTGGTACAGTGCAAAACCGAGGAGCGCTGCAATTCCGAAGATAATGGCCAGCCAGAAAGACCAACTGATCCAGTTCAAATTGTCGGAGCCGTCCCAGTCCGAATCATCTTGTGTTAAATATCCTGTGGGGAGATAGCTATTATCACCGTCATAGTCTATTGTTATCCAAGGGAATAGCGGTGTGCAGAGCAGACCGATGACGCTCGCCGTCATCATAATTCCGATGAGTTTCCTTACACGGTGAGAGAAATAATCATTCATTGTTTACCATCCTCTTGATACGGCCGCTGTTTCTCGTCTGATAATCCCGAATGATTTTCGGATAAAGATAAGGCCGATAATCAATAAAATATATGCGGCAGGAAACAACAATACCCCTGAGGAATCTTCAGTTATGAGATGGATGACATTGAGACCCAAAAATCTTAGCCCTGCAATAGCCACCCATAAACTTGGTATGATAGCTATGCCGCCAAGCAGTACACCAATGATTGAGAACCATATAGATGGTTGCCCATAACTTACCTGGGTCATGCCTAAAATTATGAGAATGATGCCTATGATAAGCAGAAAGATGAATCCTCCATCAGCAAGCCCCGGTGCATTGTCATAGTCGTCGATATTCGCTCGTATAAAAGCCTCGTCGTCACTGTTTTTAAGGTTATGTCCGAAGAAATCACTCTCGTAATTCTCAGAGTCTGTATATACCCAAGGAACTGTGTAGGAAAGTATCAGTCCAATTATGGCGGCAATAACGAGCATTATTCCTATCTTTGCCAGCGGACTCTGTCCCAGTAGTTGTCCCATAGCAGGTTCGGGCGTCGATGACTTATTAGATGGATAATGGGAATACTGACCTTCCTCGTCTCGATTTCTTTCAACATCTGCCATGCCTATTACCTCCTATGAATACTTAATTGATTGATGCCATATAAATATATCGGAATAATCTGATGGGTATTGGGGCAGCTAATAGCATCTCGTATGACTTTCGACATTCTCACTCAAAAAGTACTCCATTCATTTCTCTATGGCGTCTTCTGGTGAGGTTGCATACCCATTCGAAATTACTATACCATCTTCTGATCCATCTAAACATCCCGATAGCAGACCTGTCAATAACAAGATGAAGAGGATGGCCACTAGAAATCTTTCTATTTTCATTTTTCAACTATCATAAACTCATCCTGTTCTTCTGGATAATTTCTTCTTGTTTGTTGCATTCTTTGTGTAGCACAGAGTCCAACCGCTGCAAGCAAGAGGATAAATCCACCAAGTGCCATAAACCAACCCACGGTACCTCCCCATGAGGCATGAACCTGAATGTAGGTATATCCATAGGACAATTCTCCGTTGCCACTACCGAAAAAAGAGTCACTTGGGTCAGGCGAAAATTCAAGGCCTTCAAGAAATGCTAGTTCGGTTCCACCAATCTCTACCTCTTCTGCCATGGCCCTCGGCAATGCCACCATAAGATACATGGGTGCTGCTAGAACAGCAATGGCTGCAATGATGCCAATAATTACTGTTGGTTTCATTGATTTTTTAAGTATCCCCATCGTGATAACAGTAGCCACAAAAACAGTCGATAGCACTAATGCCACCAATGTCACCACTCCAGTATTCTCAAAAGTATTTAAATACCCCAAATTTTCCTCATACTCCGAAGGCATATCATCATATGAGCGAGTCTCATCAGAATAGCCAGAACGCTGAAGCTCAATTTTTTCAAGATAATAGTTACTTTCTGAGTGGAAAGTTTCTCCTTCCGCTGTAGCATCAGCGGTGATATTATACCACGGCATAAAATAGGCTACGCTTAGCAACAATATTGAAATTACTCCTAAAGCCACAGCTATATGCCATTTCTGCAGGTGAAGGGGCTCCTGCGATGTTCTTCTTTCATCCGGTACTGGTGCGCCACAATTAGGGCAAAAATATGTTTCCTGAGGAAGCTTTATTCCACACTTCTGGCAATAAGGCATTTTACTGTCTCCTCCTCAACATGACTGATGCCACGCCCACAGCAGCGAGTAACATGATGAATTCAAAGCCGGGAGTATCACTATCCGGGGTCTGTTTTTCTAATATTTCAAGATTAGTCTGTTCGTTAATTTCTTCTTCTGATAAATCTGAGATATTTTTAGGCATTGAACAACCATAATGAATTATCTCATCTTTTTCAATGTCTCCATGAGATTCCTCCACTAATTCTGTCCCATTTTTCACACTAGCTATTAAGAGATCGTATTCTCCTTTACCAGTCCCCCTTACATAGATATCATAGTTGGCTGAGGTGTTACCAAGTGTGATATATTCTGGATCTGCCTTGGGCCCCGAATAAATGGCCTTATCAATTTCTTTTATAGCGCCCGCATAGTGGTTATCTTCATAGACTGCACCTACTCTTTTATTTGCCTCGTTTTTAATTAGTAAATCGCCCGGGCTCATGAGGTTAATATTGTCCATATTCGCATCGATACCATATGCAGCATCTAATAGAGACTGCACCATCCGATCAACATCCCTGACATGGGTTTCTCCCGCCGTATCAACTACGATGATTTCATCTACTGTAACAAGGTCATCTGGAATAATGGCTGTTATGGCCGATAATAATCCATTCTTTAATGATTTATATGTGTGGGCTAAGTATGCCAGTTCTATTTTATCTTCATCAGAAAGAAGGTGCAATTTTAGTTCCCCTTTGAAATGCCCTGGCTGATCCGTTTCATATAACTCCACTTCACTAGGCCCGTCTTCTATACCGATAGCTTGTTTGATCTTATTGAGAGGACATGACCATGTCTGGGGAGTATACTCCATCTTTGCATAGACCTGACTTACCATATCCGGTTGTGAAACGTCAACTTCAATATAAACATCGTAGGAAACAAGTTCAGTAAAGAATTTTTCTAATGCACTCCAATCTTCATATCTTGAGCTCACATCTAGGTTTGATATTTCGATATCAGGTGTTTCTTCGAAATGTGCCGTTAGCGTCTTGTTGCCGGTCATTGTAAACGTGAAGGAGCTATCTTTTCTGTATCCGGCAGGAAAATTGCCGCCCCAATACTCGAACGTGTAGTCCCTATCAGCATTGGCTGTGACTGTTACCGTGGTGCCCACATCATAGGTGCCTCCAGTTGGATTCAATGTAATAGAGCCAGCTACTGATGGTACGACGTTAGTAGTGAGAGTGTACTGCTTAACATCGTCACTGGTGACAATTATTTTTGCGTGGGGTAAAAGACCAGGTTGTTCATCATAGTTATTAACCGTATCCTCCATGCTGTACATGTGTCCGCTACACACCCAAATGGAATATGTTCCTGGCTCTTCTGGTGCCGTTATAGTCCATGAGTCTGTGTAATACTCCCCAGAATCAGAGGGAACAGAATTGTAAAGAGGGTGATAATCAGAAGGAGGCCACCCTGTGTTCCATGAGTATGCTACGAAATGCTGAATTATTGGGGAAGGAGCACCTCCGGGAGCATCTTGACAATACCCTTCATAATAAATCTGGATGGTTTCCCCAGGCGTTACAGTGACAATTTGCTGTACGCCTGACTGGGAAGAATCTAAATCTAGTTCCTCAACCATCTCCCAAGGTTCGTACAAGTTATCTCCCCGAATAATTCCGGCCGGGAGAGATAAAATATCTGAATTACTTGGCTTTGCCGACGATATGGGACAAAGGGAAAAACCGATTACTATTAAAACTAGAGTCACCCTAAAGGGTGCCATATTTTTCTTTGCTTCCATGTTCTGCCTCCGCTACCTGTAACCACAATATACTTATAATATTACCGGGAAAAGTAACAAATAATTGTTTCATTGCAGATAAATAAATTTTCTCACAAATCTGGTAGGATTGTGAGAGATCTTACCGCGTTTGAGAAAGAAAACCCCTGTCCATATTTCAGATGGCAGGTTTGATCGAAAGAGGTCAATAAATCCGTGGATTTCTTTACAATCCAAATTTTATCTACCAACAGATAAGTGGGAAGCTCCGTGTGCAGCGATGGTTTTCTTTACAGCTGTATTTCCAAACAGCGTACAAATTAACTGTGCTGTTAACTTTGAACAGGCTTTCAATAGGGGTATATAGCGAATCTACTGTTCAACCCACCAATACTCGTGGCAAATATAGAACAATGATGTTAATTGTAAGTGGCTCTCTTCTTACGGCATCCTAGCATTTACGATGAAGTATGAACGAACAAAATATTTATAAAATATTTTTTCATATTCATTTATGAAAAATTTACGGTTATTGTGTATTCTTACAGTTTTGGTGTTGCTTTTTGGGATATTACCATCTACTTATAAGGTGGATGCTTCATTTTCTAATAATGAGGGAGAGGGATACGAGAACGATGGCATTGATTATTTTCCCTTTTTAAAAATATTAGAATTTAAGCCAGGCAACATTAATAGTCAAACGGGAGAGAGGTATGCCGTGGCCGGAACTTTGTTTACAACAACAATAAAAATTAAAAATGAGGGTGCCAAACCCTTTGATGGCATTGTAATTATTTTCTTAAAAGTCCGTGATACACGGGGGTATTACTTAGATAGAATACAGTATTCTGGTCCAGTGAGTTCAGAGAAAGTAGTAATCGACTCAGGCGATACTATATCTCTTAATCTTACCTGTGATGTTCCAATCCAAATTAGATTGCCGTTGCAAGGAAAGCTAGGGGTAGGCTTCCTGAGTAAAATGGATTATATTATGCCTGGTCTCTTCATACCAAGTTTTAGAGAAAAATATTATGGGCCACGTTTATTCACAATGCAACCCCCTGTTTTTATAGCAGGAGAATTATTTAAGATTATGGCTCTGAATGCTAACCCCTTCATTCGATCATTATTGTGGTCTCATCCGTTATTCGCTATTCTTATTAATGTAGTATCTCCTTGCATATATTTAACAGCAGCGTCGGTTGCTTTTAAACAAGGGGAATTACCGGTTCACAAGATATTATTTTCGCAAATAGGAAGTGGTTCGTATGAATGGACAGAAACAGAGAAATTTAGAAAGCATTTTGGGAACTGGATTAATTTCTCAGTTTATATCAAACAAACGGAACCAGCTCAGATAGGTGTCGGGGAAGTACGTGTTTATGGATATCCAGATGGTAACGAAGACACTTCTCTTAATAGTGGAGAGAAAATTGTTGTTAATTTTACTATTTTCAATAAAGGAGCGAAGGAAACTGAGGTTAATATTTTTGTTGACCTTCTTGAACCCTCAGCTGTCGGTACAGATGCATTAAGAGCGAAAATTAATTTAAATATGTTAGAAGGGATGAAGATTGATCCTTTCGATAATAAATCATCTGAATTAATATGTGTTGTACCTGACAACATTGAATCGGGGTTTTATGACCTGCAAGTTTCATGTACCACACCCTATGTTTATGGTCTTGATCTTCCAACATTAAACACTCGCCGAGTAAGAGTATCAATAAAGGGGTCTATGAATCCACAAATTGAAGCACTTTCATCCGATATAATGAAAACCATACCCATAATTTTCTTTCTAGCATTAATTAGCGGGGCAATATTTATAATTATGTATTACAAATTTGGAGAATACTTTAGAAAAAAATAGTAAAATTTGAAACTTCACTACGTAGTTCACCTTTGGCGAGAGGAATAACTGGTGATATAGAATCATGATAATAACCAAGGTCCTGGCCGGCTTCTGTGGTTAACACCCCTTTTTGAAGGCTCGGCTTTTACTCGCAGAATGGCGCAATCCCATGGTGTATAATAAAACCATGACGCTGTATGAGGTTGCAGAACTGATTCATCATCTATCACGATGGTTTGCGTCAACTGACTAAACGGATTCGGAAAAATTCTAGAGTTGCAATAGTAAATTTTTAATATAGTTTTCATTATATAATACTACTAATCTGTTAAAAGTATAATAAGAGACAGATTGGGTCCGGGAGGCCAAATATGAACAGTAAACTATCGAAATCGGCAACATGTATCCTAATAGCGATATTTTTTGTGACACCAGCTCTTCTAAGCTCAGGACAAATAATTGACCTAGAGCCAGGAAAGAGTCAACAGAACCTATTTGTTCTAGAGGCAATCGGGGAAATCAAAGAAGAAAATGGATATACTGGTGACATGGTTGATCAAGAGCAGAATTCATCCTATGGTGGAGTTCGATGTCCATGGGGAAAACTCGCACAGTCATTTACGCCAAGTATGCCATACATGACACGCCTCCAATTATTTGGATGGCGAAATGGAAATCCTGACAAGCTCACCGTGTCAATACGCCCCGAACTCGACGACCCACCACTCGTAACATCATCACTCACCTGGCATGATATACCAACCCAGATAGGAACCATAGAATTCGACTTTGAAGACATCGTTGTGACACCCGGTGAAAAATACTACATTATATGGACGCAGGTGGGCGGTAATGGATACAACGTGTTCTACTGGGGGTTTGGTGATGGTAACCCGTACCCGCGGGGGGAGCCCTGGATTTATTCAGACGGCTATTGGGAACAACTTAGCTTAGATGTGGCCCTGAGCCCAGATTTTTGTTTCCGAACCTATGGCATGGATAACATGCCGCCCGTTGCAGATGCAGGAGGCCCATATCTTGGTGTTCCCGGCGATACCATCATGTTCGATGGCAGCGGCAGTTCCGACCCGGATGGTGACAACCTCTCCTATCAGTGGGATTTCGGTGATGGCACCACCGGCACAGGCGTAACCCCCTCGCATGTATACACGTCGGAAGGCCAGTTTGAAGTTACGCTTACCGTAACTGACAGCCACGAAGCAAGCAGCACAAATACCACGTCTGCCGTTATCGACGACAGTCCACCCGAGATACAGATACGGAAACCCGGCGGTGGGCTCTACTGGCTCGATAGAAAACTCGTGCCATTCCCCATACCCATTGTAATTGGAGATGTCACCGTTGAAGTAGAAGCTTCTGACAGTCTGAGCGACATCAAAAAAGTATCATTTTATGTCGATGGTGAACAACGCTATGAGGTGACGGAGCAACCCTATGAATGGCGGTGGAGCCCTCAGCTTGGTAAACATAGCCTGAGTGTACTCGCATACGACCTTCTCGATCACACGGCAACCGATGACCTCACGGTCTGGACAGGATAAGATAGGCGACCTGTTCCTCAAGATTTTGTCAAGGCCATATTGGTAGCAAGGGACAAATATTTGTCTATTGAAATCCTAACGGCAGTGTGAACATTGCTGATACTATTCGCTGAAAGATGTGTAGCCATAGTGATGGAGCTGAGAATGGGCGGGGCATGGTAACCACGAGTTTTTCCGACCAAATGCTTTCTATTCCATGTTCGTCTCTGGCTTTCACGCGTATATCATAGTCGCCGGTTGTATTCCATGCATGCCTTGTTTCCACGGTTTCTCCCGATGGAGACAGCGATGTCCACATGTCCACTACTTTATCTCCGTTCCAGTCCCATCCATACTGAACCATGCCGCCGTCCATGTCTATGGTGCTTGTGCTATATGTGTATTCACGCCCTGTTATCCCCAGTGAGGTTCCGGTTGGTGTGTCTGGCTTGTCTGGAGGATTTGAAATAGTTACTGTAAGGTTATCTGACCATTCGGACCAGTCTCGACTGTTATATGCCCGGACCCGCACTATGTATTCCCCGGCATCATTCCAGCTGTTGGAGAGCGTGACATTTGTTCCTGGTGGATAAAAGTCTGTCAGGCTGTAGTCGTTATCCCAGTCGAAATAATATTGCACATCCTTGCCGTAGGGGTCGGTTGTCCATGCAGTGTAGCTATAGCTTTCATCGGGGACTCCAACGGTTGGGCCTGAAAGATGTGGCTTATGGGGTGGCTCCCAGTTATCAATCGTAAGCCAGTCCGATGAATCAGAGCTGACAAGACCGAGATAGGTATATAAACATACACGGATTTTATAGTCTCCATCATCTATCAGCAGTGTATTTACACCGATAGTTTCTATGGTTTCAAATTCAGATGGAATAAATCCTGTTATTGCTTTCCACACATCGCTTCCTCTCGCTTGTCGGTCAACTCTCACACTTGCTCCAAACTGGGGGGGAGATGTATCATACCATATCCAAGTCACTGGCTCCGTCCCAGACCACGTCTCACCGCCTGTTGGGTCGAGCAGCTCGATGGTGTAGTCGTCTGTGGTGTCAGTGGTCCTTTTTTCATCCATTTCTCCAAATGATGTTGCACCACCAGCGCACAATAAAAGCACGATGATACCTCCTACCAATAGTTCCCTCATTGTTAGCCTCCAAACTATATAACCAAACAGGACATTTAAACCCTTCTATGCAGGGCTTTAACCGCAGTTGTCACGGACCAGGAAAAGGCTTGCCCCTTAATTACTGCCCCCCCCTGTCTGACAAATTGCAGCATCATTGAAAGCAAGCAAATTGGTTTGTCCAAACCTTTTCTATAGGCCAGTTGATCAGTGGTTTTCATGAAAGTTCGCTATACATATCTGTTACTTTTGTGTATAGAACAAGAGGGGGGTCTTCATATATCCCATATCAGCAAGTACCTGGCATGGCGGGAGGGGATCAAAGAATGTTAGTATAGCTTTAGTATTTAAGGAATATTTCTCAATTTTGGGATATTATTATAAAGTATTTTTTGTTATTGTGGGTGAGGTATGTAGGATGTGGGGGAAGAGGTATACGATTTTAGCGGTTGTCACAGTTGTTATAGCATTGTTTAATGCTTCGATTGGAGGTATAACGGAGCATCGGGCAGCTCTTCCAGGTATGGGGCAACTGGATGCTTATGATGAATCGAGGGCATGTTCTGATAATCTTGAATCGTTTCAAGTTGACGTGAACTTTTCTAATCCGATAATACTGGAATATGGTAGATATATCAGAATATCATGTCATAGTGATGAAGATATTTTGCTATGCCCTGGAATGCCAATGCTTCCTGTTGTAAATATCGTCGTAACAATTCCCCTGGGCAGTAAAATTATCGATGTGAATTATGTAGGTAGTTCATATGAAAAGATGGATTTACCAGGGAAGATAATGCCTGCTCCTATGCCATTTAAGATAAATGGAAAAGGGGTATCATCTGTTTGTAGCCAACAGTGTATCCCTAAACTCGATGAATCTACGTATGGGAGTTCATCGTATTTTCCGTCGGAGTGGTATTCGTTTCATAGAGGTGGGGGATTGCTTGATGGAAAACGTGTATCTTTTCTTTCTATACATGTGTACCCGGTGAGATATGCACCCAGGCTTGATAGCATTCAATATACCCGGGGGGTGACTGTTGAAGTATTGTATGAAAAACCAGAAACACAGTCTTTCATGGCTGGGGATGGGTATGATATGCTTGTTATATCTCCAAGCGAGTTTATCGGGGCTCTTAGACCGCTTGAGGATTATAAGAATAGTATCGGGGTTTCTACTAAACTGGTTGCTCTTGAGGAGATTACTTGTAGGGGCCGTGATACTCAGGAGCAGATAAAATACTGCATTAAGCAGGCGATTGAGGACTGGGGGGTTACATACGTGCTGCTGGTAGGGAATCGGACTAAAGTGCCTGCTCGGGTGGTGGATTCGGGAGATATTCCTATTTATCCCCAGTTTGTTACTGATTTATATTATGGTGATGTGTTTGATTGTGATGGCAGATTTTGCTCATGGGATGCCAATAATAATAGCGTATTTGGTGAATTGAACGATACTGCGATTGTGGATGGAATGGACTTATATCCCGATGTGTATGTCGGGCGGCTTCTCTGCCGGAACCGTTCAGAGGTTGAATTGGTTGTGAATAAAACTATTAGTTACGAAGAAAATACATGGGGGAAACCATGGTTTAAGAACTTGGTTGTCTGTGGTGGCGATTCGCATTCGATGTGGAAGGATATTGTGTTTAACCTGTTTTTGGGCGGTGGTATAGCTCGTGAAGGAGAATACATTGGTGACCGGGTTGCTGAAAATATGAGCGAGAGTGGGTTTAACGTGACGAAATTGTATGCAAGTGCATTGTTTCCCTTTGGTGATGCAGATGCAGAGCGGCTTACTGTGGAGAATATTAATACGGCGATAAATAAGGGTGCTGGGTTCGTGGTATTCAGTGGCCATGGGAATCCTCTGATGTGGGGTACACACCCTCCATCATTGGATGGCATATGGTTGCCGTTTCATCGTGGGTATTCAACGCCTGATGATCTAGCGTCGTTGCATAATTCTGGTAAGCTCCCTATCGTTGTTTTTGATGCATGCTCCTGCGGCGACTATAGCAATATCACCGGGGTGCCAAGTCCCCTTGCCTGGGATTTTGTGAATAAACCCGATAGTGGTGCTGTCGCCTCATATGCGTGTACGTCTCTTGCATTTGGGTATCCTGGTGAGCTTACCACTCAGACCTGTAATGGTTTTGTTTCTTCCCATCTGTTTTCAACGTATGCTGCGGGAGTTATGTATACGGGGGAATTACTCGCTGATACTCTTACGGCATACCTTAATAGTCAGGTTGCTATGTCAAAATATGTGCCTGCGAGTATGAGTGTTTTATGTGTGGAGTATTGGACTCTTTTTGGAGATCCATCGTTACATATCGGGGGCTTTCCTCATAGGTAGTTGAAACACCGCTGGCTGACTCAAGGAAACGGCGATAAATCCCAACTTTGACACTTTCTACGTTAATTCTGGCCAGAAAATTAGTTTGACAGAAGATCTTTAGCAAGGGTATTTGAGCCTATTTTGGCATATTAATGGGTGATTTTGAGCAAAAATTACTGTCGAGATCGGCCTTAAAGTAGAGTGAATTTGTCTTTTTAAGTCTGCTGCCCCTATATTTCCTGCGAACTGTCAAATGCATTGCCAATATTTCGCTGAATAACCGTGAAAAATATCCTTTTTTCTCGAATAAAAACAAGTATCCACAAACTGTCAAATGCCTAGTGGAAATAATGCTGGAAAAAATTGAAAACATGGCCAAAAATTGGTGAGAATATCAGCGTCTGGCTGGCTAACTGCCAAAGTTGGGATCCACGGGGAAGCTTCTGGAGCGGCTACGAGCATCATGAATCGACAGGAACAATCAACCTGGAGGAATCCAGTGCATATCTACAAGACCAGCCACGACATCACGGAGTGTCCATCATAGACGATGTTCAGCAGCAACTGCCAGGGTTCACCGCCGAGTGAGATGCGGCACGACCGAAGGGCGTGCCGAGGAACGAAGGCGGAATGGGGTTATAGGGGCACAGCCCCTATTTCACTCCCATTATATCCGATGTCGGCGACCTTCTGCAGTCGATCTCCAACCCAGCGGTCGACTGCGGCGCCCACGGTCACCTTTTTATCAGAATCTGAGCCAGTCATGCTATCAGACCGCCTCGCCGACCACGTAGCCGCTGTCAGTTCGCAGGATGGCTACCCGTGTTCCTTCTAGCTCTCGGAGCTTCTGATAGTAGTCCTTTCGGAAGGGAAACACGACTGTGCCAACCTCAGCGAGCGTGGCATATATGTGTCTATCTTGATGGCGGACATCGTCGAGGATGCCCACCGCTTCTTCCCAGGCCCGTAAGTGTACGGGGTGTTGTTTTGGTAGCATGGTATCATTGTGCGTATGTCCCCTCCTGCGCCGGCAGCCATACAGCAGCTGCTACGGCAATTTCCTTAAAGACCTGGTTCTTTATAAGTTTACTGAACCATTACTCACGCATCACACTTTATGTAATACGGCAAAAAAATTAAATACACATTAAAAGGATATAAGCTTCGCTTTTACACATATTGTGATACGGGCCGCGGCGGCCGCAGGCTGCACATGACCGGCTTATTCCAGCCCGAGCTGCGGGATGCAGGCCAGATATTGTTTCCGCAGGTCCTCATGGTCGATATGGTTGTAGATGTCGATGGCGCCCTTGGGCGAGTCACCGCGAAGCTCCGCCACATACTCCCGGGGCATCCCCGCGCGGAACAAATGCGTGGTGAACCAGTGACGGCAGCAGTGCGGTGTGAAGTGGTCTTCCATCTGGTCGGAGTCGGGGTCATGCAGGTCAACCTCGGCGGCCCAATACGTAAATGCATTGTAGATCCCGCTTCGTTTGAGCCGTCTGCCCTGTGTGTAGCCGACGAAGAGGGCCTGCTCGTTGGGTGCGGCGATGTCGTCGCGGCGTTGCAGCCATCGGTGGAGCACTCTGGCCGTCTCTGCATCGAAGTAGACGAGGCGGTTGGTCCGCTTCTGCGTCGGTTTCAGCATGATGCTCATGGTGTCCCAGTCGATGTCGCCGAGGTCGATGAGACTGATTTCTTTGCGTCCCCTTCCTGTTTTGGCGAGCAGGGTGCAGAGGGCCTTGTCTCGCGTGTCCATGATGGAATTCAGGAAGATCCGCATTTCTTCCACGCTGACAAGCTTCCGTTCGCTCCGTGAGCCCTGTTTTTTGTATCGGTGGAGGTAGCGGTTGCGGACGTCACCGATGGGGCTGCCCTGGATATGGCCTTCGTAGGAGAGGAAGTCGTAGAAGCTGCTCAGGGCACTGAAATGGTTTTCGATGGTTTTCTGTTTCCGGCCCTTGTTGCGGAGATGTTCGATGTATTGTCTGAGGTGGCGGCCGTT
Organism: uncultured Thermoplasmatales archaeon; assembly: GCA_964514975.1. GTDB lineage: Archaea > Thermoplasmatota > E2 > UBA202 > DSCA01 > CAZESS01. Next base: position 27,823 of record CAZESS010000001.1, read on the forward strand.
GACCTCGGTGAACGTGATGTCGTGCTGGTGGATGAACTGTTTGAAGAGGCGGATGGGTGAGAGGTAGCTCTGGATGGTCCCCGTGGTGAGCCCGCGGATCTTGCTGTCATCTTCGAAGTCCTCGATGAGGTCATCGTCCGATGTCTGCACCGTTATGGTTTCTCCCATCGGTATCCCTCCGCTGTTTCTTTGACAAGGCCATATGCTTCGAGCTGTCGGAGTTGCCGGTTGACAGCCTTGACCACCTCGGTATCCTTAGGGTCGATGTCCAATGCATCGAGAAGATCACCATGTTTTACGGATCCCCGCGTCTGGATGACGTCGACGAGCTCCCGCTGATATGAGCGGGTGCCGCTGAACTCATCCTCGATGAACGGCTTGCTGTGGTGGCGTTTGACTTCGGCGTCCAATCGTTCGGCCAGGGTGTCCAGCATCCGATTCCGTTTCCGCAGCTCAGCATTCTCTTCCTTCAACTGGTTGATCTTGTCTATCAGCTCGGCGCGGGATTGATACTTGTCATCGGTTTCCTCAGTGAGGACGTCTTCCATGTGCTCGACGATGAACTTGGAGATGGACATGCCCGCCTGCTTGGCATGCTGCTTCCACCGCTGCGTCATCTCCACCGAGGGCGGATAGACATAGATGGACCGTTCTTTGACGGTTTCGGTCTTCGGCCTGTTGGATCTGCACTCGCTGCAGTAGAGCGAGCTGCCACGGACCACCGGCTCCCGCTCCTCCACATCCTCGACAGATGTCCACGTGTAGCCGCATTCCTCACATGACTTGCCTTTGAGGTCCTTGAGCAATTCTTTCGGGTTGGTGACTGTGGCGCTCATCACATCATACAACAGCCAAATTATATATAAAGTTTACTCGTAAAAGAGCGCTGAGGGAGGGATTTGAACCCTCGTGGGGCGAAAGCCCCACCAGCTCTCAAGGCTGGCGCCGTAGTCCTGGCTTGGCTACCTCAGCAGATAGATGGTAAAAAAGAATAGAGGGGAAAAGAAAAAGGTTGTGGAAAAAGCGCCGCCCTAGGATTTCAGCATTATCTCGATGTTGACGCCGTCAGGGACCTGGATGCGCATGAGCTGCCGCAATGCCCTATCCTGGGCATCGAGCTCTATCAGGCGCTTGTGGATCCGCATTTCCCATTTGTCCCATGTCTCGGTGCCCTCGCCGTCGGGGCTCTTGCGGCATGGCACCCGGAGGTGCTTGGTGGGCAGCGGTATCGGACCGCTCATCTTGGTCCCCGTCCGCTCGGCTATCATCTTTATCTGGCTGCAGACGTTATCGATCTTTTTTGCGTCGGTGCCTGTTAACGAAACGCGCGCCTTCTGTGCCATGGTGTCTAGCGGGGTTCGACGTCAATGCATACGCCAGCGGCGACTGTTGATCCCATGTCACGGATGGCGAATCGTCCCATCTCGGGGATGTCCTTCGCCTTTTCGATGACCATAGGGCGGGTCGGCCTGACTTTGACGATGGCCGCATCGCCCGTTTTCAGGAAGTCCGGGTTTTCCTCCTTGGTTTCGCCGGTCCGGGGGTCGATTTTCCGGACGAGTTCCTCGAACTTGCAGGCGATCTGTGCCGTGTAGGCATGGAACACCGGGGTGTAGCCGACGGTGATGACCGAGGGATGGTTGAGCACCATTATCTGGGCGGTGAACGTCCGAGCGACGGTTGGCGGATTGTCGACGTGGCCGGCGACGTCGCCGCGGCGGATGTCTTTTTTGCTGACGCCGCGCATGTTGACGCCGACGTTGTCGCCGGGCTCAGCCTTGGGTATTTCCTCGTGGTGCATCTCGATGGACTTGACTTCGCCGGTGACGCCGTCTGGCTGCGTCGACGGCAGAAAGATGAGCTTGTCGCCGGGTTTCATGACGCCCGTTTCCAGTCGTCCGACGGGGACGGTGCCGACGCCCGTAATCGAGTACACATCCTGGATGGGCCACCGCAGCGGCTTGTTGATGGGTTTTTCGGCGGTGGTGAGCTGATCAAGCGCCTCGATGATGGTGGGGCCGTCCCACCAGTCGAGCTCGCCCTTTTTGGTGGCGTTGTCTCCCTTGAACGCTGACACGGGGACGAACTGGACGTCCTTGTAGCCGATGGTCTTCAGCAGCTTCTGCACTTCCTGCTGGACCTCCTTGAAGCGCTCCTGGCTGTACGGCGGGTTGGTGGCGTCCATCTTGTTGATGGCCACGATGATCTGCTTGACGCCGAGCGTTCGGGCGAGCCAGGCGTGCTCCTTGGTCTGGGCCATGACGCCCTCTGGAGCCGCGACGACCAGGATGGCCGCGTCTGCCTGCGACGTCCCGGTAATCATGTTTTTGACGAAGTCCCTATGGCCGGGAGCGTCGATGACGGTGAAGTAGTAGTTGTCGGTGTCGAATCGCTTGTGTGCGACATCGATGGTGACACCGCGCTCTCGCTCTTCCTTCACCTTGTCCATGATCCATGCGAGCGCGAAGGATTCTTTTCCCTTTTCTTTTGCTTCCTGCTTGTATTTTTCAACGATGTGGTCGGGGAACTGACCGGTTTCCAGCAGCAGTCGTCCTACCAGCGTTGATTTGCCGTGGTCCACATGCCCTATCGTCGCCAGGTTTATATGAGGTTTATCTGCCATTTTTCTTCCTCCTGAGTTGTTTGTATATTGCTTTTAGATATATATACTTTTACGGAGGGTAAATGGAGCTACGTTTAAAAATTTTTTCCACTCCGGCGGTGCGAGATGATGCTGCACCCGCGCGTGCGACGCGAGTGCGGGGGCGAAAAATATAGAAAACAATATAAGAGCCGTGCTTTTTATACTTCGTTCGGGATGCGGGTGGTATTATGCTAACGGTTCATATGCGACCTGGGGGCGTTCATGATGCCGGTGTACGGTCGCTCGCCCGACGGCAGGGAGAGCGGATAGCATGACGGATGTAAAGCGGTTTTTTCTCGCGCATGCCTGGAGCATCCTCCTGGGCTACATCGGGGTGGTGACCGCCAGCTTGGCCATCGCGCACGCGGTGCTGACCGGCACGCTCGGCCTCATTTCCGTTATCGGCCTGCTGCCGCTTCCCGCCCTCTTCCTGGCGGGCTATCTGTACAGCAAAACCATCCGGCTCGAGCGGGATGCCCGGGAACAGCGGGAGGAGCTGGAGGCGGTGCGCCGGGAGCTTGAGGACTACACCTATGTGGTGTCCCACGAGCTGAAGGAACCCCTTCGCTCGCTCCGCATCTTTTCCGGTTTTTTGCTCGAGGACTACGGCGACCGGCTGGACGAGCAGGGACGGGACTACGTGCAGCGCCTCCATCGCGCCTCGGTGAGACTAAGCAGCCTCGTCGACGACCTGCTGCTGCTGTCGCGTATCGGGCGGGCGGAGCATGCGGTTGAGCGCGTGGACATGAACGAGCTGGTCGCTGAGACCGGGGATGAGCTCGCCGCCCTGGTCGAGGAGTCGGATGCGACGGTACGGGCGCAGCCGCTTCCCGTGGTGGCCTGCCAGCGCCGGCTGATGGGCGAGATATTCAAAAACGTCATCGCCAACGGCATCCGCTTCAACGAGGAGGAGCATCCCGTGGTCGAGGTGTCCTGTGCCGAGCGGAACGGCGCCTTTTGTTTCAGTATCAAGGATAACGGTATCGGCATCGAGCCGGATAAGCTCGAGGACGTGTTTGACCTGTTCACCCAGCTGCATCCCCGGGAGCGATATGGCGGGGACGGCGCCGGTCTGGCCATCTGCAAGAAAATCGTCGAGGCGCACGGCGGACGGATATGGGCCGAGAGCACCCCTGGGGAGGGAACCGTGGTGTGGTTTACCATCCCGAAGCATATGGAGGCGCCGGGGGAGGTGCTGTGATGGAGCAGAGCGACGTGGATGCCGGTGGAAACGAGCGCACTGCGCAGGTACTCTGCATCGAGGATAACGAGGATGATTTCGAGGCGGTGAGGCTGTCGCTTGAGCGTCATCTTGATATGCCGGTCGCCGTGGTGCATGCGCCGACGGGCCGGGAGGGCCTGCATGCGATGCGCAGAAGGCAGGTCGACGTGGTGGTGCTTGATTATCTGCTTCCTGACATGGACGGGCTCGAGGTCATGGAGATAATGCGGCGGGAGGGCATCGACATGCCGGTGATCATGCTGACGGGGAAGGGGGATGAGAACGTTGCGGTGAAGGCGATGAAGCGGGGTATCCATGATTATATCGTGAAGGAGGACCTGGAGACGGAGAAGCTGAGTGACAGCGTTGGCAGGGTGCTCGAGCTGACCATGTTTCTCCGGGGGCATGATGCGGTGTTGACCGAGTTTCATATACCGGGGAAGCGGCGGGGCACGCTGGTTATCCTGGCGAACATTTTGACGGCTTCGATACACGGTATCAATAAGACGACGCTGGTGCACCGCACCAACCTTAATTTTAAGACGGTTAAGAAGTATCTTTTGTTTTTGCTCGACAATGATTTTTTGTCGGTGCATCATGTTGAGGGGAAGGACATGTATAAGACGACGGAGAAGGGGCTGTTGCTGCTGCAGAAGCTCCGTGAGGTCAAGCAATATCTCGAATAGGTCAGCGCGGTGGGCGCCCTCCAGAGATGTGTAATTTTATTTAAATTTTTGCTATATAATTTTTGCTAATCTATCGTACGTAGGAAACGTTAGCAACCGGTTTATATGTAGATTGCTTACTAATTGCTAGCATGATGCTAGTAAAGCGTCATCGCACGCAACGGCTGGGGCGGAACACAAAAAATCCCACCCCAGGGGTACCCAACATGGAGGATAAACCATGAATGGAATGAGAAAAAAACTGCTGATCGTGGGCGTGGCACTCGTCGCCGTCTCCGCGGTCGCCGCAACACAGTACGCCAGAGCCGAACTGAGCTACACATACAACATAAACCACCCGTCAAACGGCTTCATCCGCTTCGTCGGCGGAGACAACGCAACCGACGGCATGCGCGTCCTGCGCGCCACCAACGGCAACACAACGCTGGAGCTCGACTTCGGTGAAATGACGGCCGGCGTCAACAAGACATACACCGCCGCCTTCGCCATCGTCAACGAAGAAAACTTCAGCGTCGACATCACCGACGTTGAAGTGACGACCAGCGACACGGACTACATGCAAATCTGGCTCCACGGCGACCCCGACGCCAAAGCAGAGGACGACGCATCGAGCGTCTTTGTCTGGAACAAGGGAACCGACGTCGACGGCGCCGCCACCGCCTGGACATGCGGAGCCGGCAACAGCAACCCCGCCGACATGGACGGCACCGCTATCGCCACAGCATGGGACAGCACCGCACAGGTCCGATACACCGAGGATGACACCGAAGCATCGAGCGGCACCGATGACTACGTCTGGGTGCAGATATCCCTCGACATCCCGTCAGGTGCCAGCACGGGCGCAAGCACCGGTACCATCACCTTCGACTTCGAGGCATCGACCCACTAGAAGCGAGCAGACGCAACCGTCCAACCCCCTTTCCCCTCTCCCCCCCTCTTTCCCCGTACAAACCATGAGAAAAAAAATCGCTGTCATCGCCGTCCTGGCAACAGTCGCCATCTCACTGGGCAGCATGCATCCGCATCTCCTGCACGCGGAGCAGCACGCGGCCAGCGAAATACCCGGCGGATACACCGTCATATCAGGCGGCAACGTCACCGCCACCTATAACTTCAGCGTCAACGCCGGTGTGGACAGATGGGCATACCGATATCAGACATCCGACCAGCCGCCCGGCACGAACGACACCCCCGGCATGGCGTTCAACGCATCCCAGTACGCCCGCATCGAAGCCGACGAAGACACCCGGCAGATAGACCGGGCGACAGCATGGTTCTCCCATGCTGCCCACCGGTTCGTTTTCACGATAGCCCAGAACAAAAGCACCGTCACCCTGCTCCATGTCAGCTGGAACGGCGGCGGGGTACACACCGGCTCAACCGACGGCGCCATCCTCTACCTGTGGAACCACACCGCCGGCGCATACGACCAGCTGGGCAGCACCACGCTGGACACCGAGATAACCCTCGAAGGGACAACCTCTGCTGGCGCCAACTACATCGACACCGCCGGAAACCTGACCGCCCTCGTCGTGCAGCAGCGGCGGACATTCCTGTTCTGGTACTCATACATCGCCACCGACTACATCGAGATAGATGTCACCCACACGGGAGGTGCATGAAATGGAGACGAGCGCAAAAAAGATCATCGGAAACGTGCTCTTCATCGCCGTCCTGCTGCTCATCATCGGCCGGTTTCTCAGCATCGCCGCCGGCACCCCGTTCCCCCTCAGCGTCGTCTCCTCCGACTCCATGGAACCCGCCCTGTTCAAAGGCGACGTGATGCCCTGGATGCCCTGCAGCATCGACACCGTCGAACCGGGAGACGTCGTGGTCTACGCCAGCGCCCAGAGCTGGGATAACGAAAAACACGTCGTGCATCGTGTCACCTCGGTTCGCGAGACCAATGGAGAACGGACGCTCATCACCCGTGGCGACCAGAACAACTACACCGATCAGGCCGGCCCGCACGTGCCGGAGCCGCCGATAACCGGCGGGATGCTCAAGGGCAGAGCCATCATGCTCGGTGGGCAGCCGCTAAAAATCCCGCTGGCGGGCTACCCGTGGCTCATGCTCCACTCCGGCATAGACGCGCTCACCCGGTCCATGTCCTGGGGGCAGCCACAGCCCGGCCACCACTATGGCGTGTTCGTGCCCGCCGTCATCGCGATATCGCTCGTCGTCGCAGGTGCCGTGCTCTGGGCTCCCGGGCGTGGACGCAACATGCGGGAAACACTGCATGACTGCATCCTGGGGCCGGAGCGGCTGTCCGGACGGCGCATGTTTGCCTACATCTTCCTGTTCTATGTCGTGTTCCTCATGATAGCGGCCTCGTTTTCGTATGACCGTCTCTCCGCATCGATGGCGGTCGACGAGGCAGCGCCGGACAGCGACCTGTCGTTCGGCACCCTGCAGGCAACGTCGTCATCGTTCCCCCGGTCCGTTTCGGTGGTCAACCCGTCGATGCTGCCCGTGCGAGGGATGGTGTTCGCCTCCGGCGACATCGCCCGTTTCCTTGAGCCGGGGGATGCAGCAACGTTTTCCTTGGACAGCGGGGAGCGGTTCTCGGGCAACATCACCGCCAGCATTCCCGCCGGAACCCCGCCGGGCGTCTACACCGGTTCCCTCATCATTTATTCGTCTCCCTACTGGTCAATTGTTCCCGCCTCGGCTGTCGACGGCCTGCGGACATGGCATCACCGGGGCGCCATCGTTGCGCTCACCCTGCTCGCAGCGGGCACGCTCGCCGTGTCCACGTTTCTCCTGCTCGCCGTGCTGTCATGGATGATGGAGAAAAGCCGCCTCGTCCGCGGCTACCTTGCATGGCGGCTGCTGCCTGTGGAGGCACGGATGCCATCCTCGCGCCTGTACACCGGGGCAGCCTTGATAGCACAGCGGCTTCGCCGTTCCCTCCGCCGGACGCTATCCTGGCTGGATACCACGACCGGCGACGACGATGCTCCGATGCGGCCCATCGCCGTATCGCTCGTCGGCCTGCTGGCGGGCGCTCCTCTGCTATACTGGCGGCATAGCATCCTGGCGGCGCTGCTCGTGGCATCCATTGTCGGCGGGATAGCGGCCTACCTGGTGGGCTGCCGCTGGCGCTCCCAGTTTCTGTATGCGGCGCTGCTGACCACCGGATGGCTCGCCGGCATGTATGCGGCTGTTTCGATGCTGCACGTGGTCCGGGCTGGCGGCTCGCTGTTCGTCCCGCTCGCCTCGTCGATCACCACAGCCGGGGTCATGCTGCTCCTGTATGCCGCCCTGGCGGTGCCGTCCGCGCTTCTCTTCTGGCTGCCGGGCCATGTCATGCATTCGATTCGTGAAAAATGGAACCCCGTGGTATTGCTTCGGGGGTGTGACCTATGAAAAAACAACTACAGCATCTATATGAAAAAATAAAGAAGACCATCTGGCCGTTCTGGGGCACCGCCGTCGAGGGCACCCCGGTCTACTACGAGGACACCGGCGACCGGATGGGCACCGTCGTCGAGGTCGTCAGAAATGCCGGAGGTGCGCCGTCAGGCTACCGGGTCCGCCATGGGGAAACCGGGACGGTGACCATGCTTCCCGCCGACGCGTTGCAGTCCACCAAGCGGGGACTGCTGTTCACGCCCGTCTGGCACGTGGAGGCCGTATCGCTTGTCAGAGAACTCGAATACGCGGCGCGGCATCCACGGCTCCATGACCTCGTCGACGGCGCCTCGCTGACAGACGACGAGCCGCAGGACATGGCGACATCCGACCCGGAGCTGCGGCGGAAAATCGACCATGCACGGCAGGTCAGGCGGTCGCTCGCACGTCAGCTCGAGGAACTCGAGCGGAAACGCCAGGATGTCAGGGAGCAGCTCATGGCGCTCTCGGAGCAGCGCCTGCTGCGGGACATCAGCCGCCGGGCGTTCGCCGAGGCGGTCACCGAGGCACGGCGCCGCGCCCGCATCCTGGACATCAACATTGAGCGCTGCAACGACCTGCTCGTCCGCTTCAGCGATCTCCCGTTTCTGCCCGCGGAGGCGCCACGGCAGGATGACGCTGAGCCGGAGGGGGTCATGCCGCTCAGGGAGCTCATGCACAGCATTCCCATAAACGTGGCCGTGATGGACCGGTCGGGCGTCATCCGGAGCGTCAACGAGCAGTTCACCGAAAACCTGCACTACGAGCCCGGGGAGGTAACGGGACGGCCGCTGTCCGCGCTCATGGTCGGCGACGGGCAGCATGTTGCCGAGATGTGCGATGACGGCGGCGCCAGCGACATGGAGTTCACCATCCGGGACGGCCGGGGGAAAGAGCGCTGCATGTACGGGCGGGCGATGCTGGTCTCCGACAACGGCCACGGCGAGGTCATGGCGCTTGCCTTCCAGGAGAAAATGGAGGAAAGCGACACGTTCCGGAAGATGCTTACCGACCAGATATCCCACGAGTTTTTCAACCCGCTCTGCATCGCCCAGGGTTACCTCTACCTGCTCGACGAGGGCAAATACGGCGACCTGACGCCGGAGCAGCAGCGGCAGGTCCGCTCGATCGCCAAAAACCTTAAACGGATAGAGCAGCTTGTCAAGGAGACGGTGCAAGTGAAACCGTGACCACCATCCTCCTTGTGGACGACGAGCCCGACATCCACCACATCCTCGAGATAGCGCTTGAGCGGCGCAGCAGCCAGCTCCAGATGGAGCACGCCTACGACGGTGCGGCAGCCATCGAGATGTACCGGCAGCTGCAGCATGACACCCCGGATGGATGTCTCGTCCTCATGGATATAAAGATGCCGGGCATGGACGGCATCGAGGCAACCAGACGCCTCGTCGACATCGATCCGGATGCGTTTATCTACATCTTCACCGCCTACGCACATACCGATTTTGCTGACGAGGCCGTCAACGCCGGTGCCCGAGGGCTCATCCAGAAGTCGGACGACATCAGGGAGATGCTGGCGTGCATCCACGAGGCGGCCGCCCGGCTGGATAACATTTAAACCTCGTTGTGTATTACGGTATTTGGATGGGTGACATTCAGACCTATTTTTCGGAGATAGAGCGGCATGTTGAGCGATGCTACGGCATTGCGGAGAAGGCTCGTGCCAGGGGCTACGACCCCACCAGGGAGGTCGAGGTCCCGACGGCCAACGATTTTGCGGAACGCGTCGAGGAGCTTGTCGGGCCGGAGGGCATCGCCTCAGTTATCCGCAAACGCCTTGCGGATATGAGCCGCGAGCAGACGGCGCTGTCCGTTGCCATCGACATCGCCGAGGAACACGCGGGCAGCACCGAGCAGACGGTCGATCAGGCGGTGCGGACGGGCCTCGCCATCCTGACGGAGGGCGTCCTGGTGGCGCCTATCGAGGGCATCTCGGCGGTGAAAATCGGGAGCAACGCCGACGGCGGCAGCTACGTCGACCTCTATTTTGCCGGTCCCATCCGCTCCGCTGGCGGCACGGGCGAGGCCATGAGCGTGCTCATCGCCGACGTGGTCCGCCGCAGGCTCGACATCGGCCGCTACCGGCCGACGGATGACGAGGTCGAGCGGTACAAGGAGGAGGTCCCCCTGTATGACCGCATCACGACGCTGCAGTATTCCCCCTCGCTTGAGGAAATCGAGACCATCGTCCGCAACTGCCCTGTCTGCATCAACGGTGAGCCGACGGAGCAGAAAGAGGTGACGGGCAAGCGAAACCTGCCGCGGGTACACACCAACCGGGTCCGGGGCGGCGCCTGCCTGGTCATCGCCGAGGGACTGTGCCTCAAGGCGCCCAAGCTCCTGAAACATGTCGACAGCATGCAGCTCGAGGGATGGGACTTCCTCAATGCGTTCATACAGGACAACGGGGAGGAATCCCGCACCATCGCCCCGTCGGCGAAATACATGAAAAGCCTCATCGCCGGCCGCCCCGTGTTTTCGCATCCCTCCAGCAAGGGTGGATTCCGCCTGCGTTACGGCCGCGGCCGGACCTGCGGACTGGCGTCAACCGCCATCCATCCGGCGGCGATGCACATCCTCGACGACTTCGTTGCCCTGGGAACGCAGCTCAAAACCGAGCGGCCCGGCAAGGGAACCATCGGGACGAGCTGCACGTCCATCGAGGGGCCCATGGTCCTGCTCGACAGCGGCGACTTCGTTCAGCTTTACACGTCGGCGGAGGCACAGGAGGTAAAGGAGCACATCCAGGAAATCATCGACCTCGGCGAAATTTTGGTTCCCTTCGGCGAGTTCGTCGAAAACAACGCCATCCTGCCGCAGGCAAGCTACTGCCATGAATGGTGGATACAGGAACTGGAGGAAGCCATCCAGGTCACCGACGAGGACATGGCGGCGGAGCATGTAGCCGAGCGACTTGGCCGGACGATGTCGCTTCATGAGCCATCGCCGGAGGAAGCGTTTTTCATCGCGGAGACGTTCGACGTGCCGCTCCATCCACGGCACACGCTCTTCTGGCATGACCTTTCCACTGACGACATAGCTGCGCTCGCCTATGCGCTCCAGCAGGCATCCTACAACGATGGCCGCCTCGAGATACCGAATGATGGAGAGGTCAAGGAGCTGCTCATGCAGCTGGGCGCCCTGCACGTGGAAAACGAGACACATGACAGGCTCATATTGGACCGGTGTGCGCTTCCGCTGCTGCGCTGCTGCGGCTATAGGGTGGAGGACGGCCGGGTCAGGCAGCATACATCGCCGGGGTCGGTCGACGCCACGGATGTGCTGGAGCTCGTATCGGCGCTCGCCGGCGTTTCCGTCAGGGCGAGAGCTCCCTCGCGCATCGGCACCCGGATGGGCCGGCCGGAAAAAGCGGCGAAGCGAACCATGCGAGCGACGCCCCATGTGCTGTTTCCCGTCGGGCGGGCCGGCGGGCGAGAGCGACTGGTCAATGCTGCAGCGCGGGCGAACAAGATATCGTTCGAGGCGGGATCCCGGCAGTGCCAGCGCTGCGGCAACGTCACCTACAAGACCCGCTGCCAGTGCGGCGGCACCACCGTTTCCACGGGACGAATCGAGCGGCGGGAGGTCAAGCTGTACATGGAGGTCGACGAGGCCAAGGAGCGCATCGGCATGGTGCACATGCCCGACAAGGTCAAGGGCGTCATCGGGCTGTCATCCCGGAGCAAGACCCCGGAGAGCCTGGAGAAGGGATTGCTCAGGGCGAAGCATGACATCTACGTGTTCAAGGATGGCACCGCTCGTTTCGACATGACCAACATGCCGCTCACTCACTTTAAACCGGAGGAGATCGGGACATCGGTGGAGCGACTCCGCGAGCTCGGCTACACTCATGACTGGCGAGGGGACCCCCTCGAACGGCCTGACCAGGTCTGCGAGCTCAGGGTGCAGGATGTCATCCCGTCATGCTCGTGCGGCCGGTATCTCGCTCGGGTCGCCCGGTTCATCGACGAGCTCCTCGAACACTATTACGACATGGAGCCCTTCTACAACGTTGACGATCCCGCGGACCTTATCGGCAGCATGGTGGTCGGCATGTCTCCGCACACCTCCGCCGGGGCGGTCGGCCGCATCATCGGGTTCATCGACGCCGCCGTGTGCTGCGCCCACCCGTTCTATCATGCGGCCAAGCGCCGGAACTGCGACGGCGACGAGGACACCCTGATGCTCCTGATGGACGTGCTGGTCAATTTTTCGCTGGAATACATCCCTGAGAAGCGGGGCGGCCACATGGACCTGCCCCTGGTGCTCGCCACCCGGATATCGCCCGCGGAGATCGACAAGGAGGCGGAAAACCTGGACGTGCTTTCCCGCTACCCGCTCCCGTTTTTCCAGGCGACGACACGTCACGCGCACCCAAAAGAGGTGGAGGAGGAGATGGATCTCGTTGCCGGTCGCATCGGCACCGGTCGGGAATACGACGGCTTCGGGTTCACCCATGACACCGGGGACATCGCCGACGGCGTCACCGTCTCGGCATACAAGACGCTGGGCAAGATGGAGGAAAAATTGTATGCGCAGCTCGCCCTGGCTCGAATCATCCGCGCCGTCGACGAAAGCGACGTTGCAGCCAGGGTGATACAGACACATTTCCTGCCCGACCTCATCGGCAACCTCAGGGCGTTCACCAAGCAGCAGGTCCGCTGCGTCAAATGCAACACCAAATACCGGCGCATCCCGCTCAAGGGGCGGTGCACCAACTGCGGCAAATCGCTGACGCTGACCGTCCACGAAAAGTCAATCAAAAAATACCTGGAGCCCGCCAAGCGCATCATAGAGGACTTCGAGGTGCCCACCTACACCAGGCAGCGCCTTCTTTTGTTCGAAAAATCCGCCGAGTCATTGTTCACCAACGACAAGGTCACGCAGACGAAGCTGCCGGGCTTCGGATAAAAAAAGAAATACATAAATATTTCCAGTCGTTGGTATATGCGCCGTGCTGTACCGACACGTCCGGCATGGAGGAGTCCCGTGTTACAACGTTTCCGCAGCCTGTTTTTTCACGAGCCGGGAGCACCGGGCATGCGGTTTTCAACGGTGCAGGAATGGCGCGAAAACGTTTTCTACGCTATTTTCGTCGTCACGCTCATCCTCGGCACGGTCGCGCTCCTCGTCAGCGCATTCTACGCCGTGCGACATGGTGACTGGCTCAACCTGGCCGTTTTCTGCGGGGTATATGCCCTCGCTCTCATTTTTACGTTCACCGCCCGGGTGCCCTTCCGCGCCCGGGTGACCGGCTGGCTGGTTATTTTTTATCTGCTGGGCCTGGTGACGTTTCTGTCGCTCGGGCCGGTGGGCAGCTTTCGCATCTGGTGGTTTTCGCTGGCCGTCATCGCCGGCCTCCTGCTCGGGCTTTATGAGGGCATCGTCGCGGTGGTCGTCAACGCGGCGTCGCTGACCGTGCTTGGATACCTCGCCGCCGTCGGCCATGTAAGCTGGTCATCCGCCGCGTTCGCACCAGAGACATGGGCGATTACCGGGGTAACCTTCGTTTTTTTGAACGCGGTGGCCGTGGTGTCTGTCGCGCTGCTCATCCGGGGTATCGAGCATCTTTTCGTCACCGCCACCCGTCACGCCGAGGCGCTCCGTGCGTCGCACCGCCGGCTGGAGACCGAGGTAATGGAGCGTAAAAGAGCCGAGGAGGAAATGGAGCGCGCCCTGGAGCTCGAAAAACGGTTCAAGGCCGATGCGGCGCATTTCTTTTTGAACCCTATCGCCATCGCCAAGGGCTACATGGACCTCGCCATGGAGCGGATGAGCCAGCCGGGGCGACGGCGCCTTGCCGCGGCGCGTGCCGCCATCCGGCGCGTGGAATCCGTCATCAAGAACATCGTTGAAAAGGGAGAGATACGCGAATAGCCGCTATTCTTTGAGCTCGCCGTCGTAGATGACGTTTTTGACCACGGTTTCGATCCGGGCGAGCGCCTGTCTGGCCGCCTCGAGCATCGCCTCGTCGTCGCCGTTGCTTTCCCGGTTGAGCACGAGCTGGAGGTAGCCCTGGGCGATGCAGAGCGGGTTGAAGAAATGATGGGAGATGCATTCCTTGAACAGCCGCTCCCGGCAGAGCTGGCTTTGCAGGTTGCGTTCCATCTGTTTGACCATGTCGAGGTTTCTGACGACGCCGACGTACTGCGGGTGTCTGCCATTGCTGGCTACCCGATGGAACCGTATCTCCACCGTCGTCGCGTTGCCGTTGTTCCGGAGGGAGCGGTAGAGCAGCCGGCCGCCGTCCCGGAGCGTGTTCATTACGTTGTCGCCGTCCTCGGATGTGGGCTGGAGCAGCTCCTGCAGCGGTATATCCCGCGTTTTTTCCGGGTGTCTGCCTAGCAGCGAGGCGGCGGTGTCGCTGAGATGGATGCAGCGTCCGTCTGTGTCGAGCAGCATGATGCCCTCCTCGGTGCTGATGCCGGTGCGGGATGCCTCTCGGGTGACGGTACACAGCTCCATGGTTGCCTCGTTTGCTTGCAAAATACAAACATTATACAAACATTGGTATATATTGTTTACTTTTCACAATTTTGTGCCGATGGCGCAACACGGGCGCCGCATGTTTTTAGTACCGCGGCTGCTTCCCCATTCATGGAGATACGAAGAGCCCGTTCAGGCGATGCGGTACACATCGCAGACCACAACATCGCGCTTGCCCGGGAAACAGAAAACAGGTCCATCGCCCGGGACACGGCGCTCCGGGGCGTCCGCGCCGTCCTCGACGACTCCGGCAGGGGCTTCTACCTCGTTGCAGCAGACGGGGACACCATTGTCGGCCAGCTCATGGTCACCTCGGAATGGAGCGACTGGCGTGCCCGCCCGATATGGTGGCTGCAGAGCGTCTACGTCAGGCCTTCATGGCGGCAGCGAGGCATATTCCGCCGGATGCTCACCTCGCTGCGCCAGATGGCCCGCGAGCACGACGTCTGCGAGCTCCGCCTCTACGTCCACCAGGACAACCAAAAAGCATGCAGGGCCTACCGCCAGCTCGGGTTCACCCGGCTTCCCTACCAGATGTACGGCATCGACGCATAACCAACGCATCCTTTTTATAGTCGCTGTTTATCAATACAGCCATCAACCATGCGGCCCGGATGCCGCGAGGAGACACCACATGTCCATGTCAACACATTTCGAGGACCACTCCGGGTTTCTCTGCACCGGGGAGCCATATGAAACGGCAGACGTCACGCTCTTCGGCGTCCCCTATGACGGCACAGCCAGCTTCACCCCCGGCGCACGACACGGCCCCGCAGCCATCCGCCATGCATCCTGGGGGCTGGAGCCATACAGCCCGGCGCTGGAACGCACGCTGCTCGACCTGTCCATCTGTGACCTCTATGACCTGCCGACGTTTGGCACACAGCGGGAGATATTCCGCAACGTCAGAGCGGCAGCGGAGCAGGCTGCCAGGGACGGCATGCCATTTCTCGCGCTCGGCGGCGACCATTCCGTGACCTATCCACTCGTCGAGGGCACACACCGCGTGGTGGACACTCTCGCCGTGCTGGTCTTCGACGCCCATCTCGACCTCCGCGACACCTACCAGGGCAACCCGCTCTCCCATGCCTGCACGGTCCGTCGCTGCCATGAAACAGTCCCCGAGGTCTACCATTTCGGCGGCCGCTCCGGCGTCGAAGAGGAATGGCAGGAACAGGAGATACATCGACATGCGGGGCTGCTCCCCGAAACAGTTGTCGAGGAGCTCATGGACGGCGACTGCCCGCTCTACGTCAGCATCGACATCGACGTGCTCGACCCCGCATATGCCCCCGGTGTCGGCACACCGGAGCCGGGCGGCTGCACCACCCGGGAGCTTATCAGCGCAATCCACCGGCTCAGCATGCTCCGGCCTCGCCTCGTCGGCTGCGACATCATGGAGGTCACCCCCGCGCAGGACCCCGCCGGGATAACCGCCAGCGCCGCGGCGTTTCTCGCACGCGAGCTCCTCATGCTGCTGGCATAGAAATAGTTAAAAGAGGGGCGGCCATGTTGCCCTGATACCATGGACACGGAGCTGGCAGTCATCGGGGCAGGAAGCGCGGGCTACACAGCCGCCATCTACGCCGGCAGAGCGGGCATCGACGCCATCGTCTTCGACACGGGCATGGGCGGCGGTCTCTCCACCTGGGCACCCCGGATAGAAAACTATCCCGGCTTCCCCGACATATCCGGCGTCGACCTCATGGACCGGATGAAAGAGCACGCGGAGCCCTACGCCACGTTTCGCTACAACGAGGAGGTCGCCGCCATCGAGCCAGACGGCGACGGCTTCAAGGTCACCACGGCAAAGGATACCTACACCTCCGGCGCAATAATCATCGCCACCGGCACCACCCCACGGCAGCTCGATGTCCCCGGAGAAAACAAGCTCCGGGGGCGCGGCGTCTCCTACTGCGCCACCTGCGACGGCTCCTTTTTCACCGGCAAAAAGGTAGCCGTGGTCGGCGGCGGCAACAGCGCCGTCAACGAGGCCATCTACCTCCACGGTCTGGGCTGCAACGTCACCCTCATCCACCGGCGCGACAGGCTCCGCGCAGAGGAAGCACTCGCCCGCGAAATTGATGACAAGGACATCCCGGTCATCTGGAACACCGTCGTCGAGGAGATACGGGGCGACCCCGTGGTCGAAACACTGGCGCTCAAAAACCGCAAGACCGGCGAAACCACCGAACAACAGTTTGACGGTGTCTTCATCTCCGTCGGCGAAACACCGCAGTCGTCGCTCGCCACATCCCTCGGCGTGGAAACCGACAGCCATGGATACATCAAAACCGACGAACGGCAACGCACCACCATCGAGGGCGTCTACGCCGCAGGCGACATCACGGGCGGCGTCCGGCAGATCATCACCGCCTGCGCCGAGGGCGCAACCGCAGCGCTCACCTCCATGCACACGCTGGGCAAAAGCTATCCGTTCTAGGCCACCCGGCTCATCCGGAAGGCGCCGGTCAGCCTGACCTCGTCCTGTTCGAGGAGGTAGTCGATCCAGTTGCGGGAGACGACCTCGCCGCAGCCCTGCGTCCGTATCTGCATGCGGGCGCCCTCCTCCTTCATTTCGATGACGCCGTCCATGAGATGCTTGATGGTTTGCACCTCGAGCTCCTCGTGCATCCCCCGGGTCATCGTGAAAATCGAGGTTGAGCCCATCCGCTTGCAGGTTCCGCTCACCACCTGCAGGAAGCGGAAGACGGCTTTTGCGTCGGCGTACACGATAAGGGTTGACAGCGAGTCCAGGATGAGCCGATGCTGCTCGTATTCCTGGGTGAACGCCTTCTCGGCTTTGATGATAGATGCGGTTATCTGCTCACGGTTGACGGGGCTGTCGACAAAGGTCACATTGGGGCCGGTTTCGTCCAGCTCGACGCTTTTCGAATAGACGTCGATGTAGCGCACCATGCCCTCGTCCTCATAATTGGCGTAGTCGTCGTCCAGCTGGTCCATCTCCTTTTTTATGTCCATGAACGACCGGTCGGTCAGCACGAAGATAACCGGCTCGCCGTTTTGCAGCCCGGCCAGCGCATAGTATTTCATGATGATGTCCTTGCCGATAAAGGGCGCCGCATACAGCAGCGTGTTGGTCACCGCGGGCAGTCCGCCCTTCAGCAGCTCGTCCAGCCGGTCGATGCCGGTTTCAACAAGCATCTGATACCTCCTCCAAAAGATTGGTGAGCGCCTCGAACGTCTCCAGCACGCCGCGCCCCGAGGTCGCCACGGTCCCGATGACGGGCACGTCGGGGATGTCGAGCGCCCGGCGTATCTCCCCGTCGCTTGCGTCGTCCGGCAGGTCGCGCTTGTTGGCTGCGACCACGAACGGTATGCCGGCGTCGCGGATGTAGTCGACTGCCTCCCGCGCCTTTTCAAATGACGGGTTCGAGGCGTCGATGACCAGGATGGCGCACGAGGCGGTGGCGCCCATTTTTTCCATAAGCGGCGCAAACCGTTCCTGTCCGGGAATGCCGAACAGCTCGGCCCGGTAGCCGCCATGGTCGACCGTTCCATGTTCGACTGAGACGGTGGCGCCCATCCGGTCGACCTGCGTGGAGCGCTCGGAGAGCGCCTTGATGAACGTGGTCTTGCCGGCCTTGAACGGGCCGACCACCAGCATTTTTGGAATGTAGAGCTTGATGCCGCCCGGCCGAAACACCTTGAAGGGCACCGACACGCCGGTGACGCCGTTCCAGTTCGTCTGCTTCACCCGGAACGCCTGGCCGGTGAACGCGCCCTGGCTGACCGAGTGCACCTCGACGATGCCGTCAAAGCGGCGCTGTATCCGGTACATGATGTTTTCCTTGTAGGGCCAGGCCGTGAAATTGTAGATGGCGATGCTGTTCCGCTCGGAGATTTCCTCATTGATGCGCTTGACGCCCTTCAGGGCATCGCGTTCCCCGCAGAGGTCCATCACGTTGGACAGCGAGTCGAAGGCCAGCAGCGAGCCCTCTGGCACCGTTCCGAGCAGCAGCTCCTCGATGACGTCCTCGTAGCTCAGGATGTCATGTGGCTCGTAGATGAGATAGTCCTCGTCCGATGGAGCGCCGATGAGACGGGAGTAGCCGTCGACCATCCAGAGCCGCCCCGGGTAGTCGTCGAGCGGCCATCCGAACTCCTTGAAGGCCTGGCGGACCTGTCTGGGCGAGGACTTTGACACGATGTAGATACAGTCATTTCCCTGTTTCAGGTTGTGCTGCAGCACATGGATGCCCATGTTGCTTTCTTCTACCTCAGGCGAGATAGAAAACAGGAGGGATTTCTGCTCCGGAATACCGCCGTCCAGGTATGTATCCAGCCGCGGTATGCCTGTTTCTATCATGTCACCATCACACCATCTCGGTAATCGATTTGGCCGCCTTCCGCATGGCCTCACATACCTGTGTGCAGTCATCCGCCGGGGTGGCAACGGCGAGCAGCGCCTGCGGCCCGGCACCCATGACGATGAGGGTATGTTCCTTTGTTTTGACCTGTACATGTGAGGGCACACCGCTCCCGATTTCGTCCATGGCGGTTTCGGCAGCTCCCAGCAGGGTAGCAGTCATCGCGGCGAGAGCCTCGGGGCTCGTCCCGCTGGATGCCTCCGCCGCCATCAGAAGCCCATCGCGAGAGATGATGAAGCTCTGCTCGACGTCTGCCTCGGCCTCCAGGTCGCTTAGAATGTTTTTATACTGCTTGCTCTGCATGGTTCGCGCTCCTCTACCATGGATAAATGCCTTATTTTATAATAACTTTTCTAAATACGTCGCCCTGGCTACATGACGAGCTTGAACAGGATGTAGGTCACGATGACCATGATGGTGCCGTGGCGCAGCCCCGCCGCGATTTTTCCCTCGCCGAGCAGGCCGGCGACGACGCCGTTGCCGATTGCCTGGACCAGGGCGGTGCTGACATAGATGAACTTGTATTCCTCGAGGTCGACGTTGCCGAACGAGATGCTGCCGACACTGGTCGAGTTTTCGGTTGCCGCGCCGAACTCGGGGAGAAACGTGGTGGTGAGGATGACGATGACCGCCAGGAAGACGAAAAAGGCGACGTATATGATCAGCAGGTACATCTGCATCTCCATCTTCCGCTCGGCCTGCAAAATTTTTATCTCCCGGACGTTTTTCGCCGCGGCCTCGATAACCTCGGCGATTTTGCCGCCGGCCTCCGACGCCTTCACCACCAGGGAGGTCGTCCGCCGGACCAGCGGGGTCTTGATGCGCTCGCCGAACCGCCAGAAGGCGTCGGTGAACGAGGTGCCCCATGATATCTGGACGGCCATTTTTTTGATTTCGGTGCTCAGCAGCCCGTAGTCCCCGCGCGCCGAGGTTTCGACAGCCCGGGCCATGGTCATGCCGGCCTTGCGTGACTCGGACAGGTCGCGCAGAAACTCGGGGAATCGTTCCTCCATCAGGTTCATCCGTCGGAAGCGCGCATATTCGTAGAAGCCGAACGGGCCGATGGCGGAGAGGATGGCGAACACGGTGAAATCGATGGCGTTTTTCTTGATGAGCGATATGGGGCCGAGACTGGTGATGACGCCGAACTGGATGAGCATGGCGATGGCGATGAACACCGCGGTGAATGCGGCCGAGGTCGACAGCACCATGATGCGCTGCAGTGTTTCCTCGTCAAATTTTTCTTTCAGCGCCCCGGTCTGCTCCGGCATGATGAGGATGATGTACAGGATGAGGCTGACCAGCAGGCCGACGCTGACCGCGATGAACGCGTATTCCCATGGAAAATTGCTCAGGCGGACGCCGCCGGGCAATCCGAACACCGCGACCAGGTTGACGATCACGAAGAGGATGATGAAGATGAGGATGCTCAGGTAGATGACGTTGCGCTGCATGATCATCGGGCGTTCTTCCCGGAACTTCGCTCGCTCGTAGACCCCTGTCACCGATGCAGTCGGCGAGGGCATTTCCCCGCCCAGCATCAGCGAGGTGACCTCGAACAGCAGCGCGACGTTGAGGAGCAGCAACGGGTTTGACAGCTCGATGAGCAACGGCGCCGCGTCTTCGGGCAGCTCGATGCCGGTTTCCAGCTGCGACCCGATGACGATGACGGTGAACGCCAGCGCGACGAGAAACAGGATGGTGTACCCCTTGCTTTTTTCGACCGTCGGGATGGACAGCACCGTGTACAGCATGAGCAGTATCACGCCGCCCAGCAGCACGGTGACCAGCACGTCGGATATCGGCATGTCGAAGAAGATGATGAACACGTTGAGAATCGTCGCGAAGATGACAACGATGAAGGCGACGAGCGACGACATGAAATATTTCCATTCGGATTCCTTGAACTCCTCGGACACGAACCCGAGCATGTCCTCCTTGATTTTCCGTTGCGCCCAGGAAAAAACCAGGAAGCCGCCCAGGGAGGCGCCGAGCAGCAGCGTGGAGGCCGTCGGCATGCCGACCGTCCGGGTCACCACGGCCAGGGCGATGAGGGTCAACAGCGACACGAACGAGATCCAGGAGATCTTTTTTCCTATCATTTATACCTCCGGGGTCATCGAGGTAATCACGACGGCGAAGCCGAGATGCGCCAGCGGCAGCATCACGAATGCGACGAGGTACATGACCATCACTGAGCTCCCGCCCCCACCTCCGCCCTGGCTGACCATGCTCATCACGGAGATCATGACGATGAGGAACAATGGCGCCGCCACCACGACGGTGACATAGCTCTCTGCCATGACGCCCAGCGTCTCCATGAACTCCTTCTGCTCCCGGCGGTTTTCCCGCATGTATTCCTCGGCCTTGGTGAAAAAATAGCTTTTCAGGTTGCCGCCCGACGTCACCGTGGTGATGGCGCCCTGTATGAACTCCTGGAACTTTATCGACGGCGTCCGGTTGGCCGCGTTCCGCAGCGCGTTCACGATGTCGATATTGAAAATCGAGATGTCACGATAGATCCAGGCTGCCTCCTTCTGGACCTCCCCGTAGATGGGCTGCTCCGCCAGCGCCTTGAACGCGATCGCCGGGGTCACACCCGCTGAGGCCATCGCCGCCAGGAAGTTCAACGCATAGGGCAGCTTGTTTTTGATGTCCTTCCGCCGGCTGTTCGCCTTGCTCTCCGGGATCATCATCGTCACCAGGTAGGCGACGGCGCCTACGAGGATGGGAGCAGGAATGATGACAATAAGCAGCTTCGGGGGCAGCGTGGTGCCCATGGCCGGCATGACCACCAGCGCGAAAATGATAAACCCGACACCGGCGACGCCGCCCAGGATGCCGTTCATCCAGGCATAGGCGATATAGGCCTCCGGCCGCATCTCGAGATAGGCACGCTCGATGGAGCGCTTGATGTATTCTATCTGCGTCGACTTCGATGCCTTCTCGCCGAGGAGACGATAACACAGGCTCTGGTATCTATTCAGCGGCATGGGATGCCTCGTCGTCGCGTTCATCCATTTCCGCGTCCGGCTCCACTGGTCCGGCGGCGGGCTGCTTTTGCTCCTCCGCCCCCTCGCCCTCCTCTGGCGGCGGGCGCTGCGGGGCGGGTATCTCCTCCACGTCGACATCCTCGGGGAATTCCTCTTCCTCGGCCTCGGCAGTCAGCGGCACCGGCTCCGGTGATGCCTCCTCTCCAGGTTCCGGCTCCGTGGCCTGGCCGTCGCCGCGGACGCGTTTCATCACCCGGTCGGGGTCCTTGTAGTAGGCGGCCAGTATCTCGCCGACGTCGACATAGTTCTTGATGCCGTTGTCAACCATCCATTTGATGACGTCGCGGCGGCGGTCGAACTCCTCGTTGAGCTCCCGGTCCGTCCAGTTCCGCTGCTCGGCGACCTTGTCCAAAACATGGCCCTTGCCATAATAATCGAAGGTGTCCTTCCGGGGATTCCAGCTGAACACCTCGTTGGTGAGAATGTCCTCGGTGTTCGGGTCGATGCCCACCACCTCGACCACTTTTCTGATGCGGCGCACGCGCTTCCGGCCGATGCGGAGCAGCGCCTGGATGGCCACCACGTTCAACGCCTGCAGCTGCACGCGGGGAATGTTGATGGGGTCGCCCTCGAGCCGGTGGACCACCGAGAAGATGGAGTCGGCGTGCATCGTCGAATACACGGTATGGCCGGTCGCCATCGCCTGGAACAACACCACGGCTTCCTCGCCGCGAATCTCGCCGACCAGGATATATTCGGGTCGCTGCCGTAGCGCCGCCTTCAGCAGATCGAACATGCCCACGTTGGCGCCCTTTTCGGACTCCTCCGACCCCTCGCGGGTAATCGAGGCGATCCAGTTGGGATGAGGCAGGTTTATCTCCCGGGTGTCCTCGATGGAGATGATCTTCATCTGCGGGGGGATGAACAACGACAGTGCGTTCAGCGACGTGGTCTTCCCCGAGGCGGTGCCGCCTGCCAGGACGGCGGAGGCGCCGTTTTCCACGGCCATCCAGAAATAGGCGGCGACCTCGGGAGAGATAGTGTTATATTCGACGAGATGGCTCGGCGTGAAGGGCTCCTCCCGGAAGCGCCGGATGGTGAAATTCGAGCCCATCGACGACACCTCCTTCGACAGGCAGGCCTGGATGCGGGAGCCGTCGGGCATCGTTGCGTCCATCAGCGGCCGGGCGATCGAGATATGGCGGCCGCATTTCTGCGCGAGCTGGATGACGAAGCTGTCGAGCTCGTCGTCGGATGAAAACGTGACATTGGTGCGAAGCGACTCATAGTTGCGGTGATAAATGTAGATGGGCACCTGCGGCGAATCACAGGAGATATCCTCTATCATCGGGTCGATCATCAGCACGTCTATCTTGCCGTAGCCCAGGAAATCCCGGATGATGTAGTACATGATTTTTTCTTTCGGCTTGTCGTCGATGGAGATGGAATAATCGCTGAGAATCCGCTCGGTGTTTTTCCGCAGATAGTCCTTGGCCTCGTCGTCGGTGAACTCGGTTATCTCGACGTCCATGGTCTTGATGAGCGTTTCCTTCAAAAACTCAAATATTTTTTGCTCCTCGACCGAGAGCGTCGGCTCGATGACCTCATAGATGTACTCGTTCTTGTGGTTGTTAAACAAAACGCGGACGAAGGAAAACGGCTTCTTTATGGGATGCTGCTCGACGACCTCCATGTTTTCGTCCTTCGGCGGCGACAGGTCGACGACCTCCTCGTATTCACCGAGGATGTCCTTCACCCGCTTGCCCGCCTTGAGCGCCGAAAGCCGCTCCCGCGCCTTGGATTTTTCCTCCATCTGCTGGATGTTCAGCAGCTCCGACAGCTTATCATCGCGGGCGGACAGCCGGTCGCCTATCTCAAGGTCTTCTATGAGCTGCGACGCCCGTTTTTCTTCCTGCTTCTTCTGAAGCTCAAGCTCGCTCTTTGCCATGGAGCCACCAGGTGCTAAAACAACACCAGCCCCTATTTATACGTTATTATTTTTATAGAGGCGGGCCGTGCGCGCCGGCTACGGCATGTTACCGATGATTTCCTGGGTCATCTCCAGCGTCGACGCGTCGCCGCCCATGTCATAGGTCAGCATGTCGCCCTTGCTGATGGTCGCAGCGATGCCCTGCTCAAGCCGCTCGGCCATGTCCCGCTCGCCCAGATATTCGAGCATCATCTTCGCGGAGCGAAGCATCGCCGTCGGGTTGACCTTGTACATGCCCGCATATTTCGGCGCGGAGCCATGCGTCGGTTCGAACAGGGCATAGTCGTCGCCGATGTTGCCGCTGCAGGCGAAGCCCATCCCGCCGATGAGCTGCGCCGACAGGTCTGAAACGATGTCGCCGAACATGTTCGAGGTCACCAGCACGCCGTAGTCCTGCGGGTTTTTCACCAGCCACATGCACATCGCGTCGATATTGGTCTCCCAGAGCTCGATGTCCGGGTAATCCTTCGCGATCTCCCGTGCATGCTCGATCATCATGCCAGAGGTCTCCCGTATCACGTTGGGCTTCTCCACCACGGTCACCGTCTCCCGGTCGTTCTCATCGGCATACTCGAACGCCTTCCGGAGGATGCGGCGGCAGCCCTCCCGGGTGAAAATCCGCGTCGAAACGGCAAGTTCGTCCGAGGGCACATCCCGGAAGCGCTCCATGTTGGGATGCGTCATCAGCGCCTTCCTGACGTTATCCGGCAGGGGCCGGAACTCCACGCCCGCATACAATCCCTGCGTGTTCTCCCGGAAGATAACCAGGTCGATGTCATCGCGGAAGTTCAACGGGTTGCCGGGATACGCCTTGCAGGGACGCACATTGGCATACAGGTCGAAGAGCTGGCGGAGCTTGACGATCGGGCTGAAATACTCACGTCCCTTGAGCTCCGGGGGCAGCTCCTTTTCGGCCTCCTGCTTCGGCTTCGAGGTGATAGCGCCGAACAGGCAGCAGTCCGTCTCCCGCAGCAGGTTTACGGTGCGCTCGGGCAGCGGGTTGCCCTCCGTTTTCCAGAACTCCCAGCCAACGTCGCCCTCGATGTAGTCCGCATCCAGGCCGAGCGCGTCGAGCGCCATCCCGGCGGCTTCCATTACGTCTTTGCCCACGCCGTCTCCGGGCAGCCATGCAATCTTATATGTCATGTTTTTTCCTCCTGGGTGTATAGCGTATTACGTCGCCATATTAATGGTTTGCTTTCCATCGGAAGACATTAAAACGGCAGCGCCCTGTGCAGCCATGGGCACGATGGATGACCTCCGCGCCGAATTGCGACAGCTCATCGACTCCCCGGTCAGCGAAACCGTCAGGCAGCGCATGCAGCAGTTCGCCTCCATCGACGACCCGTTCTGCGAGCTCTGCTTCTGCACGCTGACCGCTAACACATCAGCCGAAAAAGCCATCGAGGTACAGCAACAATTGGGCGACGACTTCTGCACCCTCGGGCAGGAGGAACTCCGGGCCAGGCTCAAACAGGTCGGCTACCGTTTCACCAACCGCGCCGCCTACATCTGCCACAACCGCCGCTACCAAAACATCGGCACCATTCTCCAGCGCTTCGACGATGCACACGAAGCACGGGGATGGCTCGTCGAGCACATAAAAGGCCTGGGCTACAAGGAGGCCAGCCATTTCCTCCGCAACGTCGGCTACACAGACGTCGCGATCATCGACCGGCACATCCTCCGGGTCATAGAGCGCCACGGCCTCATCGACACCATCCCGTCGTCGCTGGCCCGGCGGCGCTACCTCGCGATGGAGGACACGCTCCGCAGCCTCGCAGCCTCGCTCGACATATCCCTGGCGGAGCTCGACCTGTATCTCTGGTACATGGAAACCGGGAAGATACTGAAATAATACGTTCGGACCGCAGATATACTCTTACAGCCTTGCGTTTTCGGACTACTTCTTTTCTAGCTCATCAGGTGTGATGCTTGTAGGCGACGAACGGGCAGAAGCCGATGGCCGGCACGAGGCAGAAAATGATGCCGGTGAATCCAAACGTTATCGCCTCGATGGTTTCTCTACCATCCAGTTCTATGTGTTGTCCTCCGCCGCCAAATCCTCGTACCTCTATACCGCCGGCGCCTGGTGCGGGGCCGGGGTTGAGAGAGCGTCCAATGTTCCAGTGGCCAATGGTGGTTGGACATGGAATTAAGTCAACTGTCACCAATATCCCGAGCAGAATGATTGGTATCCGCCATGCGTCTGGGAAAAGATTATGCAGCAAATCGGTGAGGGCCAGAATGGGAACTTTGACAGGGAATGTTGCCCCAATTCCTCCCCACGCATGTAGATAACACATGGCTTTCGTGCGCCATCCGTTTTGCTCGAAGAGATGCGCCATCCCCGGCAATCGCTGCCCCCTAGCATGGTCGTGCGCCTTGCGGTATCCGCCGGTAATGAGTGACTTCACCCTCGATACCGACGTGTCTCCCAGCAAACCATTTTCCTTCAGTTTGCGAAGGAATGTATCAATGATGTGGTGCGCTTCCCGTTTTCCTTCAGCCGAGGCCTGTACCATATGCAACGTTTGAACTGCCTTCCGTGTCTGGTTGAGCGTCGAATACAACGTTTTTACTGTCTCGACGGGTAGTTCCCTTGTTATCTCTCTGATGCCATCCAGCGTGTGAATCTCCACTGGCACCTCAACCATCTTTGTATCGGTGTAGGTTTCTCCTCCTGCAACGGGCGGCCCATCCCCCTGCTCGGTCAACGCCTTCTGCTGGCTGCCGACCACGGGAACCACCGATGCCGCCATCAGGATGACAATGGCGGCCACTGCAAATTCCATCCTCCCGTTCATGGTATCATATCATCACCCACCGCGCGTATATAGGTTTCTTTTTCGTTCGGTTCCACGCCAGTATAAAAACCGTTGTCTATTGTGTCTGAAATTGGAGAATGTCGGCGATGCCGTCGAAAGCACCCGGCAGGATACTGAGATGATACCCCGGCAGCTATATATACGCCGGGCGGAATAGCTGCATGAGGCACATGAGAACCATACATGTATTTTTCGTCGTTGCGGTGCTGACGATGGCCCCGATTTTATCACTGACATTTCACGTGCTGCCTGCTGCGGCCGTCAACCCGGCGACGGGCCAACAGGTCACCGCCTACGGTGCATTTGCTATCAACTGGCAGTCAATGAAAAACAACCTTGCATCCAAGGGATTTACCGGTCCGTCATTTTCGAACAGCACGAACACACTACAGTTCATATTCAACACGTCTGGCGGCCCGGTTACCGGGCAGGGTACCGTGGCATGGACCGGCACAGGCACTGGCACCAACTATACCTGGGATGGGCACTCACAGCGAACCTATACTTTTTCAGGCACGTATCACTCCCAATCAGGTTATTTTGGCGGGACTGGCACATGGGGCGTACAGGATAGCATCACGGTTCACTTTGCCGGTGGGGATGAAACATATCCTGGCTCTACATCCCAGAGTTTCACTTGGGATGCCGTCGCCGATGCCACCGGACACATGCAGGGCAACATCACCATGCAGGGCGTCCAGGCCATGAAGTTCTCCGCCCAGTTCACCCCGCAGCCGCTTGCCGTGCAAAGCGACGTGGCTGGTGTCGTCGCCGACGGCTCGTCCAGCGCCGCCATAACGGTCACGCTCCCTGCCGCCGGGGATGCAACGGTCACGCTGACCGACGGGGCAGCCGCGATGTCCACATCGGCGTCAGG
This sequence comes from uncultured Thermoplasmatales archaeon, assembly GCA_964514975.1. Lineage (GTDB taxonomy): Archaea > Thermoplasmatota > E2 > UBA202 > DSCA01 > CAZESS01. Next base: position 55,354 of record CAZESS010000001.1, read on the forward strand.
CGGCCTGGCCACGTTTACCTACGTGCCCGATCCGGAGCAGCTCGGTATCCCCCTGGTGGACATCCCCGCCGCCGGCACTGAGATAACGCTCACCGCTGCAACGTCCGATGGTGCCACTGGCAACGCAACGTTGCGCATCTTCCGGCCGCCGGTGCTGCTCGTCCACGGCCTCTGGTCGGGCAGCCACATGTGGGACAAGATGGTGCAGCGGCTGGCCGCCGACGGCTTCACCGTCTACACCGTCGACTATCCCAACGTGGACTCGCCCGCCCGCATCGCCATCATGGAGTTCGCCGGCAAGATACAGACCATCCGGCAGGAATACCTCGCGCAGGGCATCAACGCCTCATCGGTGGATGTCATCGGGCACAGCATGGGCGGCGTCGTCGCCCGGCATTACATCAACCAATATCAGGGCGGTCCCGACGTTGACATTAACACCCTCATCACGGTGGGCACACCGCACAGGGGAAGCCCCTGGCCGCAGATATACTATGGCTGGGTGAACGCCCGCTCGAACCTCGAGATGGGGCTGCTCCTCGCCCAGCATTATCTGCCCGAGGGCTCGATGGGCAAGATGGGTCCCGCGCTGGTCGACCTGATGCCCGACAGCGGCTTCCTCCGGCAGCTCAACAGCCAGCCGCTCAACCCGCACGTGGACTACTATGCCATCTGCGGGACCTACAACCTCCTCTCAAACATCTGCCTCCTCGACATCTACGACAACCTTGACGACTATGAACGAGCCGTCGTCGGGCAGACCCGTTTCAGGCAGCTCGTGCAGAGCATCGCGGGGGGCAGCGCGCAGACCATCCGGGGAGACGGCGTCGTCGAGCTGAGCAGCCAGCGTTTCGCTGAGCGGATATCGGAGGGCTACTATGTCAACGCCTGGCACTGCGGCGAGGGCGGCAACCGCGGCGTCTACGAGATATCCTCCCATCTTCTCACCGGCCGCAGACAAGAGATATCGCAGGCATACCGGCAGCCGTCGCTGCCCTCGATAAAGGTATCGTATTTCTATGCCACGTCGGATATGTTTGAGCTCATCCGGCTGGGCTACATCCAGGGTATTACCGACGACACACTAACCGTGGGCGACACCGTCGAGCCGGGCGACAGCATCGACATCATGTATGACAGTTACAGCACCTGCAAGGATGACTACGCCTGGGTGAAGCTCCAGGTGACAGACCAGGGCGCCACGGCGGGCACCGTGTTCGTACGCCTCTGCTTTCCACGGGACGACTATGTCCGGCTGAAACCATTCGTCCGCATAGACATCCTCAGCCCGCAGAGCTTCCATGTCCACAATCCCTACGAGGGCGACGTCCAGGCTCGCATTGTCTACGGCGGGGCGATGTCGGTGGTCACCGACACCGGCCTGTTCACCAGCCCCGACCCCGACCTTGTGCTCTCCCTTGACGATGCAAACAACACACAGGTAGCTCTCCTGGAAGGCGAGGTGACCGCGTACGACGCATACAACGGCAGCGCCGCGGTGCAGCCCGGGCAGATGGTTGAACTCCCGGGGGACGCACCGATGCAGCCCCCCGTAAGCCTGACGAGCTCGGACATGACGCGATGGTGGGCAGCCGACCTGCAGGAGCACGTCCTGTGCACCTGGGTTGACGCGGCAGGGCAGCCTGACCAGGAGACGTCGTCCTTCACCATCGCCGACGCGGCGCATTCATTGCTTCGCCTGGAAAACGTGTCACATGGCGACGTCGTCACCTGGCAGTTCACCGGACCCGGGAATCTGTCCCATGAATCATCATATACGGCAGACTGGAGCGGCGAGGGATGGTGCTCGTCATGGGTCAACCTTTCCGATTATGGCAGCGAAGCCCGCGGCGACTGGACCCTCGATGTCATGATGAACCAGGAGCCGTTGGTCACCGCCGGATTCACCGTTGCCGATAAGTCGTCCACGCCGGCCTTCGAGCTGCTCCTCGGCCTGGTGGCCCTTATGATGCTGGCATTCATCCGGAAAAAACGTGGCGTCTAGCCGTCATCGCTCAGTGCTTGAAGTGCTTGCTCCAGCTCCCGCCGGCCATCCCGTATGAACGGCGCGCCGTGGTGCACATTGAGCCGCCCCGTTTGCAGATTCGCCGTCCAGGAGACGGTGGCATGGGAGCGCGCAATGTCTCGCTTGTTCTTCGGCATCTCTTCGGGGGCAGTATCGCTGAACATGAACACGACGATGGCTCCCGCCGGGAACAGCGGCGGTGTTGCTGCCTCACTTGTCAGAGAGTGCGCCTGCTCTAATGTCTCCTGCATCTCTATCCGGGATAGTGCATCACCGTCGACGAAAAAGAGGGCCACTCGAGTGTGCACGACCAACATGGATTTTTCTCGGGCCAGTATCATGTCGAATCGTGCCGGCGCCTCGTCGATGGTGCGCCATCCCTGCTTGGTGAGCCGCCGTGCTGCCTCACGGAGAAATCGGATGACGATGGCTGTCGACGCCATGACGTGTATCCGTTGCTGCTTAAAAACCGTTTTCTATCGTATCTGGAAGCGGAGGATGCCTGCCACGCCGCCGAACGCGTCCAGCAGGATGCTGCCCTCCTCCGTTTCGTTGGAGATGATGGTGACCTCGGATGAGACCTCCTCGGCCATGTCGGCATATTCCTCGAGCATGTCCTTTTTTTCCTGGATGGTGACGGAGCCATCGCATTCCGGGCAGGAGAGCTCCTTGGGGTTTTTGACGATGTCCTCGCCGCTATAGCCGCATTCGTCGCAGGAAAACGTGACCTTGTACTTGCGGAGCTCGTCGGAGAGAATGAGCTCGTCGACGGCGCCAATGGTCAGCGCTCGTTTGACTTCGTCTTCGCCGTAGACGGCCAGCCCTGAGCCGGTTTTGAGTTCGCGCATGAACCGGTTCATGACTTTTTTTTCTCGGATGATGTCCATTTCTTCGAGGTCGTCGATGGCCGTGTCGACGAGCTCTCCGAGCCCGAATTCGTCGGTGTAGCCCGTGTCGTAGATGCCGATGAGGCTGTCTTTGACCCGGTAGTCGAGGTAGTCCTTGTTGGCGAATGTCCGCTTGGTGGGGCCGGGGCCGCCGAGCAGGATGCCTCTGAGGTTCTCTTTGTTCAGGAACAGCTGCGAGGCTTTTTCCCCGGCTTTTTTGAACCATTCGTTGGCCGCGATTTCGATGAGCCGTTCGAATCGGCCGGCTGACTGGCCGCCGCGGCTGTGTTTGCCGGGCACCCGGGAGGTCATGTAGGCGGCCATCTCGATGTTGTTGCCGTGGAGGAAGCCGATGGTGCATTCCCGCCGGTCGATGAGCAGCAAACCGTAGACGTCTTTTTCTTCCAGCATCTCCTTGAGCGGCTCGATGTAGAACGAGGAGTCGCAGCGGTACAGGTACATGGAGATGGGTATCGGCGGCTCGATTATCTCGGAGACCATCTCTGTCTTGTTGCCGTCCGTCTTGCCTTCGCCGACGAAGAAGACGACCCCGTTTTCCGGGGGCTGGTTGAAGTATTTGAGTCGGGACATGATGGACTCGATGGCGGAGAGCACGTTTTTCCGGGTCTGCTTGGACTTGATGTTGGAGGACTGCGAGTATTCGTCGCGCAGCTGCGCCGTGACGTCGGATATCTGCTTGTCCGGCGGTATGTAGAGCGAGATGAGCTCGGTGTGCTGCCCTGATACCTGCTCGAGCTCTTCGAGCTGCCGTTTGAATCGATATTTTTCCGCCGGTGAGAGGCGCTGCATGCCCGGCAAATCCCGCCCTCTTTTTAAACTTTGGGCATCGCCCTCTGGCAGAAGGCCGGCCATGTCGACGCCCGGTCCTTGTTCAATTTGGTTTAAACCAACTTAAACTCCGGTTTAAAATAAATGTTTTAATATGCCATCGATACAGCAGTGTGGACGGAACACCTGCTTTTACCCAGTACATACAGTCGTTCAATCAATGCCTGCAAAAATACATCGTGCCGGAGCCCTGGACACCCGCCGAGGAGGCGCTCATCCGGCCGGACAACCTGTTCGACGTTCCATCCGGGGAGGCTGACACCATGCGCATCAGAGCGATCCGGCATGCCTTCCAGCACCACTATGACAACAACCCATTCTACCGGAACTTTTGCCGGGACAGCGGGATGGCCCCTGAGATGCTCACGGACATGGACGACCTCGCCCGGATACCGCTCATCCCGGACACGTTTTTCAAGGAATACCCGGAGGGCGCGGACTTCGCCCGCTGGATAACCAGCCTGTACACCGGCCAGCTGCCCCCGGTGACCATCACCAGGCGGGAGCCCTCCTATGACGACGTCATCAGCGCTCTCAACGAGGCTGGTATGCACATTGCCTACAGCAGCGGCACCAGCGGCCGACATACCTTCATCCCCCGCGACCAGCGGACCTTCTATGCCTCCGAGTATGCCATCGCCAAGTCGGTCATCAGCATGATATATCCCTTCTGGCAGCACGACATGGACGGCTACCTGATGATGCCCAGCCCGCTCAAAACAAACGTCTACGCGGGCAAGGTCTGCACCATGTATTTCGACGCCATCGAAAACGTCGAGGTTGCCATCGACCGCGACCTCCCGGCCGACCTCATCCAGCAGGTCATGCAGGACGGCGTCAAGAGCAGGCTCATCAGGTTCGCCATCCGGCGGGAGAACAAAAAGATGGTGGACCGCATCATCAGATGGCTCCGCCAGCGGGAGCAGAGCGACCGCAAGATCACAATGGCCGGCCTGCCGTTCATCCTGCACTTCGTCATGGAACGCCTCGAGCAAACCGGCGAGACATTCGACTTCGGGGAGCGAGGCGCCATCGCCACCGGCGGCGGCTGGAAGATATACGAAAACAGCCGGATGCCCGTGGAGGACTTCCGCAGGCGCGTCGAGGAGCTCCTGGGCATTCCATCCCACCGCTGTCTCGACGTGTACGGCATGGTCGAGGGCAACGGCTGGATGGTCCACTGCCCCGAAGGACACTACTTCCATGTTCCCCATTCCTATTTCCATCCGTTGATTCTCGACGAGACATATGAACCCGTCGGCCCTGGCGAATGGGGCCGGTTTGCATTCCTCGACCCGCTGGCGACGAGCTACCCGGGATTCATCATGACCGGCGACCGCGTCCGCCTCCTCGAGCACTGCCCCGTCTGCGAGCGCCCCGGACCCGTCCTGGAACCCGAGATACAGCGCATCGAGGGGGCAGAGATGCGGGGATGCGCCGAGGAAATGCGCCGGGTGCTCGCCGTCGACCTTGGAGGATAACCATGACAGGATTACATGAAATGAAGGAACGAGGGTACATCCCGCAGCGAACCTACCTCAAGCTCATGCTCGGCGGCGCCCTTTCGCTCACCAAGACATTGCTCACCAACCTGCGGGCGCTCAAAAAAGTCCGCAACATGGGGCCGGGGGAGCTCCGCTACGAGCGGCCACCGCGCTCCTATGACATCCCGGGCTACCGGGAGACCATGGAGCACTGTATATCCGACGAGAAATATCTCCGCCCGACCCTGTACTGCAATCCATGCCACTCGGACATCGTTGCCATGGCGCACGAGCTCGGTGCTTTCCGGCTGTCCGACAGCGAATATGCGGAGGCGGCCTTCGAGTTCGTGAAACGCAACGTCACCCTCGAGATACTGCCGATGGACGGCGTGGAGGCGACGCTGTGGCGGGGGACGGGCACCTGCTTCCATCAGATATCGCTGTTCATCGCGCTCTGCCGCGCCGCCGGCATCAAAACCCGCTACAAGATGTTCGCCATGAACATGATAAAGGCCTGGTATGATGCCACCATCGACGTGGATCCGCTCATCAAAAAATGGTATGACTCGATGGGCTATTTCATGATAGAAGGCGAGGGCGAGGCATACATCGACGGCGAATGGACGGTCGCCCATGTCGGGCCGACGCCCGAGCGTCAGGCAGCCGCCGGTATCCCGATAACGAGGTTCGGCGAGGACTCCCTGGGCAAATGGTTCTTCGCGCTCCCCGGCACCATCATGCGGATGGAGTCCATCCCCTACGGCCTGGGCGGCGTCACTGGACTGCTCAAAAAAATCGCTCCGGGCTCGATGGAGCGCGTCAACGCCAGCATCCAGCGGCAGATACGGCATGGTCGCGACATCCTGGAGGAGGCAGGCGGCGAACGGGCCTATGACCTCCGGGCAAGGAAAAAAAAGGCACCTAAAATGCCCAGGATAGAGCTGGAAGAGGAAACACCGATAACGTTCACCGCCGGCTAGCGGGCTACCAGCCGCGCTCCTGCAGCCGCTCCCCCTCGGGGATCTGGTCGATGTTGGTGCCCGCCATCGCCTTGCCGAGCCCACGGGAGATCTCCGCGATGACCTCGGGCTCGTCGAAATGCGTCACCGCCTCGACGATGGCCTTCCCCATTTTCATGGGATTCGCGGACTTGAACACGCCGGAGCCGACGAACACGCCGTCGTTGCCAAGCTGCATCATCAACGCCGCGTCAGATGGCGTCGCGATGCCCCCGGCGGCGAAGTCGACGACGGGCAGCCGCTGCCGCTCCGCGACCTCTCGCACAAGATCAAATGGTGCCTCTATCTTCCGGGCGACGTCCATGAGCTCGCTGTCCTCTTTTTCCCTGAGCTCCCTGATCTGCCGCAAAATGAGCCGGCGGTGGCGGACCGCCTCTATAATGTTGCCCGTCCCTGCTTCGCCCTTCGTCCGGATCATCGCCGCGCCCTCATGGATGCGCCGCAACGCCTCGCCCAGGTTGCGGGCGCCGCAGACAAACGGGGTATCAAAATCATGTTTCCAGACATGCTGGAACGGGTCAGCCGGGGTGAGCACCTCGCTCTCATCGATCATGTCGACACCCAGGCTCTCCAGCACCCTGGCCTCCGCGATGTGACCGATGCGGCATTTCGCCATCACCGGAATCGAAACAGCTTCCATGATCTCCTGCACGATCTTGGGGTCAGCCATCCGGGCGACGCCTCCCGCTGTGCGAATGTCGGCGGGCACCCGCTCGAGCGCCATCACCGCGACAGCACCGGCATCCTCGGCCGTGATAGCCTCCTTCGGCGTGGTGACATCCATGACGACGCCGCCCTTCTGCATCTTCGCGAAGCCGCGCTTGATGAGCTCGGTGCCATAGGAAAGTCCTTCAAGGTCAAGGTCAAGGGACATGGGTGGCATATTGCCCCGGCATTTTATAAATTTTGCGTAGACGGGCTGACGCTGCCCCTGCCACCTGAATATATAAATAATGGCATCTCCTACTCTTTACACATCGATACCATGAGTGATATGCTACAAAAAATCAGTTTCGTCATCCCCACCCTCAACGAGGAGGCGGGCATCGGCCCGACCATCGACAGCATCGACCGCACGGCGTATGAGCAGCGGGGCCTGGACATCGAAGTCCTGGTCGTCGACGGCGCCTCGACTGACAGGACGAGGGAGATCGCCGAAGAAAAAGGCGCCCGCGTCATCCTGGAAAAACGCAAAGGCTATGGCCGCGCCTACAAGACCGGCATGCCCGAAGCCACTGGCGACATCATCATCACCGGGGACGCCGACGGCACCTACCCGTTCCATCTCACCCATGAATACGTCGACATCCTCCTCGACGACAACCTCGACTTCATCACCACCAACCGCTTCGCCGACCTGGGCATGGAGTCAATGAGCGCCAAACATTTCCTGGGCAACTTCATGCTCTCCACCACGCTCCGCTTGCTCTACTGGGTCGGCGTCCGGGACTCACAGAGCGGCATGTGGATATTCCGCAAAAAAGCGCTCGACCGGCTGCCCAAGCCCCTGCAGGTGTTCAACGACGGGATGCCCTTCAGCGAGGAAATCAAGATAGAGATGTTCCGCTGCCCCGAGGTCAGGGCACGGGAGATCCCATCTGAGCTATATGCCCGGAAGGGCGAAGCCAAGATAGAATCGTTCAGCGACGGCTGGAAAAACTTCAAGTTCCTCTTTGTCAACAGGTGCCGCACATGGACCCGTTGATGCTCGCATGGATATTCGTCATCGGCCTCCTCATCGGCTTCCTCGCCGGCGTCGCCATCATCTACCGGCGCGGCGTCAAGCCATGGAAAGAGGAGGCGCAGGAGGCCAGGCACCGCAAGCGCTCGCTGTCCACCACCTACGGCAAAATCACCGAACAGTTCGCACCCTTCATGGACCGATATCCCTACAACGCAAAGCATTTCAGGTTCATCGGCTCTCCCATAGACGGCATACAGTTCACCGACGACGCCATCTACCTCGTCGAAATCAAGAGCGCCGGCAGCCAGCTCACGGCCAGACAGCGCAACATCCGGCAGCTCGTCGAAGATGGCCACGTGTTCTGGTACACGTTCGAGGTGAACGATGGGCGTCAACCTTAAACCGCTCACCGAGCCACACGAGCGCACCTGGAACGACCTCCGGCACAGCAGCGTCGCCATCGACGCATACAACGCGCTCCACCAGTTTCTCTCCATCATCCGGCAGCGTGACGGCACCCCGCTCAAGGATGCCAAGGGCCGCATTACCTCGCATCTCACCGGATTGTTCTACCGGACTGCCAACCTGATAGAACGGGACATCCGGCCCGTCTATGTCTTCGACGGCGAACCCCACGAGCTCAAACAGGACACCCTGGACATCCGGCGGGCCCGCAAGGAACAGGCCAAACAGGACTGGCAGGCAGCAAAACAGCGAGGCGACCTCGAAGAAGCCAAAAAAAAGGCGCAGCAGACCTCGACGCTCACCTGGGACCGGGTCGAGGAAGCACAGCAACTGCTCCAGGCGCTCGGCATCCCCTACATCGAGGCACCAGGCGAGGGCGAAGCGCAGGCATCATACATGTGCAGCCGGGGCGACGTCGACTATGCAGGGTCGCAGGACTTCGACTGCCTGCTGTTCGGCGCCCCACAATTGTTGCGCAATCTCACCATCTCCGGGCGGCGGAAGCTCCCAGGCAAACAAAAATGGGTGCAGATATCCCCGGAAACCATCACGCTTAAAGAGCTGCTCGAAGCACACGACATCACCCGGGAGCAGCTCGTCGATATCGCCATCCTCATGGGCACCGACTTCAACGACGGCATCAAGGGCATTGGCCCCAAGACCGGGCTCAAGCTGGTCAAAAAACACGGCGACATCGAATCCATCGACCGGGACATCACCATCGACCACCTCGACGACATCCGCAGCATCTTCCTGCACCCCCGGACCACGGACGACTACCACGTCGAATGGCAGCCCGTCGACGAGGACGCAACCAGGGCATATCTCTGTGGGGAGCACCAGTTCAGCCGGCAGCGCGTGGACAGCACCCTCGACAAGTTCCAGGGCTTCGCCGAATCGCTCGACCAGAAAAACCTGCTCGACTTTTAAAACACAAAAAAAAAACACAAATACCGTTTTTAGAGGAGTTTTTAATATATATTAATATTCGAAGTATTTATATATACTGTAGCAACTTTGCGAGTGCGTGGAAACATGAAAGAAAAAATTGTAACCCTACTAACGGTAAGCTTGCTGATACTCGCTGGTCTGTCTTCACTGGCAGGCGGCCAATCAGCCGCGGACAGCACAGCGCCTGTAGAAGGCGCATCGGTCAATCTAGCTTGGACTGATGGCACATACACTGACGGGAACTCTACCTCCACTAACGCTACCGGCTACTATGAAATGAATGTGGCAGAGGGAACCGTAAATATCACGGTGGAACATTCAGACACACAGGAGAACGAAACCCTGAATGTCAAAAATTTCACGGGTAACTTCACCGTCGCTGACTGTCCATCCACATACTGGAAAAACATAACGTTGCCCGCCTTTCCGCAGGACAACGCCACCCTCGTCGGGACCGTCTACGACAATAGCACCGGCGACCCCGTCGAGGCCGATATTAGCATATCATTCACCGGCAGCTACTTTACCGGCAGCAACAGCACGACCTGCGCCACCGATGGATCCTACAGCATAGATCTTCCTCCATCGGAAGTGACGGTCACCGCCGATGCGACGGGATACTATTCAGCGTCCAATACGACTACTATCGGCGAGGAGACGAAAACCCTTAACGTCTATTTGGAACCGGAGCCACCTGAAACAGCCACGGTCAAAGGATACGTTACCAACAGCGACAACGGCACAGGCATAGAGAACATGTTTTTGTATTTCTCTAGTCTAAACTCCAGCTATTCCAACTACACGTATAGTAATGCAGACGGATACTACGAATGCGACCTTGCTGCAGAAAACTTCAGCATTTCTCCATATCCGGATGAATATTTCTCGAACTCCACTATGTTTGAGCTAAACGACAGCGAGGTTAAATGGGTTAACATGTCCTTTATTCCGACTCCGCCGGACAACGCCTGGGTGGAAGGACATGTGTATGATAATGCAACCGGTTCACCGCTTGCCAATGCAGGTGTCTCTGTTTCCGGCTCTTCTCGCCTCGATTTCTATAATTACAGCCACTATTTCAACAACGGAACTATGACTAACAGCAGCGGCTATTACAATGTTTCAATCCCGGCTGTCGAAGCAGTTGAACTCTATACTTATTATAAAAATAAAACAGAAATATATTCCATATATGCATATAAAGCCGACTACTTTGACAATAGCAGCAGTGGGGACATCATCGAGCCGGGCGGTGTCATGGTCAGAGACATCAATCTGACGGCCAAGCCACCAGAAAACTGCATCGTGAAAGGGTATATCAACCAGAGTGGAGCCCCATCTGGCAATACGCCGCCGTCGGCGTCGTTCACGATTGAGCCGGGTAGTATTTCGACGGGTGAGACGGTTTATTTCAATAGCACCTCGACGGATAGTGACGGCAGCATCGCGAGCTGGAGCTGGGAGTTCGGCGATGGCTCCACTGCGACGGGTGCGGAGGTGACGCATAGCTACAGCGATGATGGCAGCTACACGGTGAATCTGACGGTTGCGGATGATGACGGCGCCAGCGACACTGCCAGTGAGACGGTGACTGTGGGTGCTGATATCTATGTCGATGACGATGCTCCTGATAGCTGGTATGACGCCACTCATGTCCACACCATTCAGGAAGGAGTAGATAATGCAACAGCTGGCGATACCATATTAACAGAACCAGGAGAATATGAGGAAAATATTGATATTTATAGATCAAATATCACGCTCAGGTCAAGCGAGAGTCATGAAGCAGTTATCAATGGCTCGGTAGAGATAACAGCAGATGGAGTAACCGTTGAAGGTATGAATATAACCAACGCTGATTATTATGAACTCCCTCAGAATTCTGGTACAGTTGGTATTTATGTAAACCAATCAGAGGATGGCTTTGAGGTTGACTTACGGGACAATAGAATCGCCGGAGCAGATTATGGAATCTATATAAGGGATAAAAACGAGGGGCATGGTGGTTTGGCAACCATAGAAGGGAATGACATCACAGATATCGAAGAACACGCTATCTTCTTCCACGCTCATGGAACCTATACAGTTGAACACGTTACCGTAACCAACAACACCATTACAGACAGCGTTAAAGGCATAAAGATATACGCATGTGATCAATCCATAATAGAGACTGTAACCGTAGAAAACAATACTTTCAAAGAAGAAAAATCCGATAAGGGTCATGCCATCCGTGTACATGCCGGAGGCGGCTGGGAAGCAGATGAATACGGGGGCCGTATAGATGCGGTGACAATTGATAATAACATCGTTATCGGAGAAATAGACAGTGACCAAGGACATGGAATCCGGGTTCACTCAGGTTATTTGAGTCGTGGCATCGGCAGCGTTGATATAACTGACAACGTGGTTGAATACCCTGGAGAGCAGGGAATCAGAGTGCAGTTGCATGGAAACTCTACAGAGGAAGGAGTAACCATCACAGACAACGAAGTAACAGGAAATGACTTTACAAAGAAGGGCATTCGAGTAGATACTGCCTCTTCTGAGCCTGGTCATATTATTACATTGAAGGATGTAGTTGTTGAGAACAACCTTGTCACCGAAATCGATGGTAGCGACAAGAACGTTATAGGAATTCGTGTCAAGGCAGGAGGATACGATGACGCTACTCATATTGAAAATGTTAGCGTAATAGGAAACGAGGTTACTGATGGTGCCGGAGAAGGAATCCGCGTCCAAACAGGAGGAATAGACGAAAACATAAGCACCATGGGGACAGTAATCGTAGAAAACAACACTGTAACCGATAATGAAGAACGAGGAATCCGTGTCCACGCAGGGGCAGGAAATTATTCGAAATCTTCTCATCCGGACAGTTATCCCACTGGATCTAGTATTGATACGGCAATTGTTGAAGGTAATATTGTCATTGATAATGGTGTTATCGGAGTTCGGGTCAGTGCAGGTAATAACTCCATTGTTAGCACGGCAACTATCGAAGACAACTACGTCGAAGGACACAAGGTAGGAATCTGGGATCGTGCATGTGATGAGGGAATCATTAAATCGTTGACCATCGATGAAAACGAAGTCAAGAAAAACACCGAATTCGGCATTTTGCTCGATGACGGGTCTTGGGAATGTCCTAGAAGTGGGAGGACAAATCCTAGTGGCGCTATAGAAAGCGTTAACGTCACAAAAAACATGATTGAAGGCAATGGAGCGGGTGTTTTTGTTTTTGATATCAATGGAGACACTGAATCAGCAGTCACAATCAACTACAACAACATTAGCAACAACACCTGGGGCATTCAGGTGCATGAGACCTATCAGGACGACATCGTTGACAACGAGTTCTGGTACAACGGCGACAGTGCCAGCGGAAATGGCGGCGCAATCAATCTCTCTCGGGTCAACGACACCTATCTCTCCGGAAACACCCTGCGGTACAATTATCACGGCGTATGGATGGAGAACTGCGAGGACAACCTAGTTGAGTACAATGACATCCAACAAACGTTGCCCGATTGCGATGGGAGTCCCTCTGAGATTCCCCCAATCGGCGTTGTAATTGTTGAGAGTGACTCCTTCAATGTCATCCAGCACAACAACGTTTCCAGTTATCCTATTGGAATAGCTTTGGCGGAAACGACGCACGAGAAGGTGAGATACAACGACGTTTCGTTCAACATGTACGGCGTGTTGCTAGCTCAGACTAGCCTCAGCAATATCATCGGAAACGAGATATACAGCAACAGCGAAGACGGCGTCCTCTTTCAGGAATCCGACCACAATAACCTGACGGGAAACCACATATACGACAACACCATCGGCGTGAACTTCACCACCTCTCCCTACAACAACCTGACCGGCAACGACATATTGAACAACGCCGACAAAGGCATCCACCTGTATATGGGTTCCAGCTACAACAACCTCACCGAAAACTATGTGGCTGACAACAACTACGGCATCTACCTCGAGGGCTCATCGACCACACTCCCCGAAAATATCACCATCCGCGACTGCGTTGCATCCGGCAACGCAGAGCACGACTTCTTTGCCACCGACCATACAGTCAACACGACGGTCACCAACCTCACCGTGTCCAGCTATCCGACATCGGTTGATTTCACCTATGGATATGGCATCGCACTGAAGGGTGTTGCGCATGCAGAGCTGCATCCCAATCCTGGCTACGCTGACATCGGCAAGTTCTTGAATATCACCAACGTGACCGCGACCTCGTGGATCAACATCAGCATCCATTACGAGGAGGACGACCTCGACCAAACGGATGAGGATACGCTGATGCTCCATCGGCTGAACGATACATCATGGGAGCTAGCGAATCCGGACTACGAGATGGTCAACACGGCTGACAACTATCTGCGGGCCAACCTATCCGAGTTCAGCATCTTCGGCGTGTTCGGTGATTTCACCCGGTACTGGATGAACCTGTCGGAGGGCTGGAACATGGTCACGCTGCCGGTGTGGAACAGCAGCTTCGTCAATGCGCAGGATCTCGGCGAATGGATACCGGATTGCACGATGGTATCCCGGTGGAACCCCCAGGAGCAGATGTATGTCACCCATGTGGTTGGCTATGGATCAGGCTTCAACCTGGTGAACGGCTCGGGCTACTTTGTATATGTGACCGCGGATGTGTCAAAGGAATACACGGGCATGGGGCAGGCAACGGCGAACCTGACCGTGATGGACGGCTACAACCTGCTCGGCTGGACGCAGACGATCGATACCAACGCTTCTGCATTGCTGGCATCGATCGAGAACTGCCTGAAGCTCGGCATGTATGACCCGGAAGATGGATGGCTGCCGCAGTATTTCGCTGGGTCGCCTGCACCGCTGAACTTCGAGGTCGTGGCGGGTGACGGCGTGTTCGTGTACGTCACCACGGGCAGCAGCACCTGGAACGGCAGCTAGCCCTCCCGCCACTTTTTCCCTCTTTTTTTCTGTGTTTTTATTGCAGAGTTAGGAAATTTTAAATACAGAATCCGGGTTTATTCTTCACTCCATCGTAGGTAGGAGGCACAGATTATGAAAGCAAGACATGCATATATCTTGGGAATTGTGGGAATAGCCGTGTTCATCGGAGTTATGGCGATGAACGCCGACGCAAGCGGAACCGAAGTCATATATTCAGATGACTTTGAGGCAGATGACGGTGGTTGGACCCCGTGGGCCAACTGGGATCCGGTTGGTGACTGGGAATGGACAGACACCTATGATGTCAGTAGTTATGCCGGTAGCCATAATCCGCCGACCGTGGCGCATTCCGGTGATGGTCTCTGGGGCACCGTGCTCTATGACGACTACACAAACTCCGGTGGCGAGACATACATCAGCAAGACCTTTGACTTTTCCGGCTATTCCAATGTAAACATGACCTTCTGGTACTGGAGCGACCTCTTCGGCACATGGGACTATGCAAAGCTATATGTCAACGGTGTAGAAGTCTGGTATGTTGACACCCAGCCCGGTACGGCCTGGGAGCAGGCGGCCATCGACCTGTCCCCGTGGGACTACATGTCAGATGTCAACGTGACCTTCGAGGTGCATGCTAGCACCGTGGTGAACTATGCCGGCCTGTACATTGACGATTTCAATCTGACCGGTGTTCTATCACGCTATGTGGACGATGACTTCGATGCCGCCACGCCGGGCTGGGGCACGACACATTTCGACAGCATACAGGATGCCATCGATGCTGCCGGCGAGGGCTGCACCATCTATGTCTGGGATGGCCTCTACAATGAGACCAACATCCATGTCGATAAGACCCTGACTATTATCGGAAACACCACCGTTGATGCGATGACCGGCGCCGTATCGTGCAACACCAATGTCAACTACACCGACAAGGGTTTCATCGTTAAGGCGGACCATGTCAACATCTCGGGTTTCAACCTGACCAATAACGGCGTTATCGCTGGGTGTAGAGGCGTGCTGGTCAATCATTCCAGCCACTGTAATATCTCGGGTAACATTATCCAGGAGGACTATGATGGCATCAAGCTCAACCACTCGGATGACAACATCGTGTACAACAACATCATCCGCAACCAGTCGATGTATGGCATCTGGCTGAACAATGCCAGCAACAACGTGGTCAACTCGAACGGCATCTACAACAATTATATCGGCGTTTTCTATCAGCCAGAGATGATGTATCAGGTCATGCCCGCCTGCTGGAATACAATTGTGGGGAACAATATATCTCACAACGGCTGGGGCATCGAGATGTTCGGGACATATGAGGATGACATCCTGAGCAACACGTTCTGGTACAACGGGGAGATATCTGGAGGAAAGACACGTGAAAACGGTGGCCCTGCCGATGGCGGTGCAATCCATCTCCTTATGGCAAATGATACATACATCTCGGGCAATCACATGAAATACAATTTTCAGGGCATCTGGATGGAGAACTGCGATGATAATGTGGTGGAGCACAACGAAATCAACCAGTCCATGATCATTCCCAACGGAAATGGTAGGTCCTACCATATCTATGTCGAGGGCAAAGAGGGATGGACGCTGGTTGAAACGCTCCATCTTTCTCGCAACTATGAACGAACGACGGTTACGCTTCCATCCGGAGCAGGCGAATACCGTGTCCGTATCGTGCAGTCCGGCGGCGTGGCAGCTCATGTTGACCAGATGGTGCTGCTTGACGGTGAAACGGTTGTCCCCGTGTCTGCTGTCTGCGACGGAAGCGACATCGTAGAAAAGCTGTATGCCGTTGATAACGACGTGGCAGATATCTGGGAACGGACAATCGAGCTGACCTGGCAGGGCACTTTTGTCTCTCCAACACTGCTGCTGGTGGCGAACGAGGAACAGCCAGCCTATATTTCGCCCATCCGTACACCCTCTATTATGCATCCCACTCTGATGGAGTTGTACACGCTGGAGGACAGTGGTGCTATAATGGTGGACGGCGAGCCCGATGACCTTGCGGTGCCTGATTTTTCCGATTACTGGGCACCGACCAGTGGTCACCCTGCCGGAGACACGTTGGTGTGGCTTCGGTCTGATGGCGAGTATCTTTATGGAGCGATGGAGGTAACCGCGGATAACACCTATGACATGACGGGCTGGGGTTCACTCTACATCGCGACCGATAATGTTGTGCGGGAGTTCCGAGTCGATGCATCCGATGAATCCTACGGCGTTGGTGGTTTTGTATACACCGACACCGTCGGCTGGCAGCACATGCTCTACGAGTTCCAGATACCGCTGGCGGACATCGATGCCTCCATCGGCGACACCATCCGGGTTGGCTACGGTAGCTACGGGACCCTTGGGGGTATGCCCGCAGGTGTGCAGATCGATGGCATGGACGGCGATGGCTCCTACAACGTTATCCAGTACAACAATATTTCAGGATATAACTCGGGCATATATCTTGTCCACACGGACCATGAAGAAGTTTGGTACAACAACATCTCATCCAATGGATATGGGGTATACATAGATAACACCTGGTATAGCAACGTGACATGCAACCACATCTATAGCAACGGCGACGGTATCTATGCTTACTATGCAGAATACAACAATATCACCGGGAATGATATTGATAACAACCACCATGGGGTTGGCCTGACATATTATAGCAGGAACAACAATATCGCGGGCAACAATATACAGGATAACACCAACTGGGGTATTGCTCTCCATCCATATGCCGACAACAACCATGTAATCGACAACGACATAGCAGCCAACCGCTATGGCATCTACATATCCGGGAATTCCCCCTCTTTTGCACCCGATGGCAATACCATCCTCGACTGCAGAGCCAGCACCAACACCATGTATGACTTTTACGCAACAAACTACACCTATAACACCGTCGTAACCAACCTCACCGTGTCCAGCTATCCGACATCGGTTGATTTCATCTATGGCGACGGCATCGCGTTGAAGGGTGTTGCGCATGCAGAGCTGGCGTTGAATCCGGGCTATGCCGCCATTGACAAGTTCTTGAACATCACCAACGTGACCGCGACCTCGTGGATTAACATCACCATTTATTACGAGCAGGATGACGTTAGCGAGACCGATGAGGATACGCTGGCGTTGCAGCGGCTGAACGGTACAGCCTGGGAGATGGCGTCTCCGGACTACGAGATGGTCAACATATGTGAAAACTATCTGCGGGCCAACCTATCCGAGTTCAGCATTTTTGGCGTGTTCGGCAACTTCTCCCGGTACTGGATGAACCTGTCGGAGGGCTGGAACATGGTATCGTTGCCGGTGTGGAACAGCAGCTTCGTCAATGCGCAGGATCTCGGCGAATGGATACCGGATTGCACGATGGTGTCCCGGTGGAACCCCCAGGAGCAGATGTATGTGACCCATGTTGTTGGCTATGGTTCCGGCTTCCAACTGGTGAACGGCTCGGGCTATTTTGTATATGTGACCGCGGACGTGTCAAAGGAATACACGGGCATGGGGCAGGCAATGGTGAACCTGACGGTGATGGACGGCTACAATTTGCTCGGTTGGACGCAGACGATCGATACCAATGCATCTGTGTTGCTGGCATCGATCGAGAACTGCCTGAAGCTCGGCATGTATGACCCCTCGCTTGGATGGCTGCCGCAGTATTTCGCTGGGTCGCCTGCACCGCTGAACTTCGAGGTCGTGGCGGGCGACGGCGTGTTCGTGTACGTCACCACGGGCAGCAGCGCCTGGAACGGAACCTAGCCCCTTCCCCCCTCTCCTTTTCCCGTTTTTCTCTCATATTTAAACAGGTAAAAGGCCAGATGGTGGTGAATACTATCCGCCTGAAAAACGTTTGCCCCTGTGTTTTATAGCCATTATGTCCTGTATGGCATCTTTCGAGAGTATTTAGATAGGTTTTTATACTATGCACTTGTTATAATGTAATTCCATAAACCATGGATATGTATAGGATATAGGAGGAATAAAACCATGAAACGAACAACACATATTTTAGCGATAGCGGGAGTAGTGGCGGTGGCGGCCCTGGCAGTGATGGCGTTTGGCGCCACGCAGGCAGATGCAGAAACCATAAATGTACCAAGTGACTATTCCGCCATACAGCAAGCAATAGACAATGCCACCAGTGACGACACCATTGACATCGCCAGTGGATATACGCATGATGGGACAAGGATTATCGTCGACAAGGATTTGACCATCGAGGGCAACAACGCGGTGATAGATGCAGGGATAGATATTGAAAGCGGCGCTGACGTCGTCATCAATAATCTCACCATCCAGGATCTCTCTACCGCAGATACCTCATCGTGGTCGGGTCTTTCAACAGCGGGCTCTGAATGGATTGTGGTCGGTGTGCGAAGCGGAACACTGACAGCGACCAACCTGGACATAACGCAGACAAACACTCTTTCAGCACAATATGTTAACCTGGTCGGCATTTCAGTCCAAAACGGCGAGGAGATGACGTTGAACGATTCCACCTTCGATCTTACCAATGTAAACTATAGTCTGACGTACGGTGTCTATGCTCAGCAGGGGGCGACTGGTGTATCTCTTAATGATAACACATTTAACTTGTGGAGCGAGAGACGGACAATGTTTATCGGAACGGAGTTCTATGCAACCGGGGAGCAGGTTCCGATACAGATGACGAACAATGTGTTCAATGCGGCCGGCTCTGATTTTGGATACTGGCTGCAGGTTTTCAGTGGTTCGTCAATCACCAGGGAAATGGTAAATAACTACATTGATGGCAACCTGACCGCCGGGAGAATCTCGCATGTGTATCTTGGAGGATGGTATGACTATATCTCCGGAGGACCATGTGACGCTATTATCTACGACGGACAGTCAATACAGACCGCCATTGATGAAGCAAGCCCCGGCCATACAATCTGCGTTGCAGCGGGAACGTACACCGAAAACATTGTCATCCCAAAGCCTCTAGTTTTAAAGGGTCCCAATGCTGGTATTGACCCAAATACAGGTAATCGTGTTGCAGAAGCAAACATTACTGCTAAAATTACTGTAGACGCAAACGATGTGAGCATACTGGGATTCAATATCAGTGACTCTACAGCGATGGATTTCTACAATGGCAACTTGGATAATCTGACGATTTCCTGGAATTATATCATCGGGATGAATGATGGAATACAGGTGAACTATTTTGAATGGAGCGGCACGAGCTATGATTCACATAATGTAACCATCAGCCACAATTACATCGGTGATATGACGGGAACAGCAACGAGGAGTCCATTTTATATTGGTGGGCTTGTCAGCTCTGATATCTCGTACAACACATTTTCAAATACATTGTGGGGCGGGATACAGTTAGCTGGTTGTAGCGACCTGGATTTCACCTATAATAGGTTCGTGAATATTACGGAGAAGAAAAGCTACTGGGTCCAGTTCACAAAAGATAATGAAAACGTTAGGATACTGTACAATACCGGCATCAACACGACCGGAGGAGTGAAATTGTATGGTAATGATCAAACGGATTACCATATCGATTTTGAAATCGCACACAATACGTTTAACTCTCTCGTTCCACCAGATTCTGGGACAGGGAGCCACCAGGAGCCCCATATCACAGTTTGGGACTTCTACGGAGCTTACGCAGATGGGTTGGATATACATGATAATAAGATAAACCAAGAACTCGATAACCTCATCGCTGGTACGTCATCCACCTCTGCGATGGCATTCTTTGGTGTTCTGGACGATATAACGGTACAGAACAATAATTTGACAGTGACAGGGTCCCTTGCCTCTGCTTCAAATTACTATGGGATGTATATCCGTGGGGGGCCCAAGAGTTACACCATCCAAGGGAACTCATTCATTGGTTCCTCAGCAGATGGTACGATGGGCATTAAACTGGCTATCAATGAGCATCCTGCATATACTGGATACGCTAGCGACGGGACAACCGTTTTAATACCATGGTCGCCGTCAGATACTGATATTCAGATTACTCAGAATGCGTTCGATGCATTTGACTACGGGCTGAAATTCTTCCGAAATTATCCGCAGGAAGACGGCCTGGTGGCAGGTGCTACGGTTGATGTCAACTATAATACAATACAGAACAGTGTTACTGCCGGCATAAGCAATGCAGGCGGCCAGCAAATTGTGGATGCCACTTACAACTGGTGGGGTCATCCATCCGGGCCGAACCATACCAGCAATCCGTCGAAGGACAACGGCATGGGCGACAACGTGAGCGACAACGTCCACTTCTCGCCGTGGCTCAACGCGCCGTATCCTGGCGGCAAGGCCATCGACTACTGGAACCCCATTTCTGTTGATGGCGAGGCAGACATTAACGAAAAAGCGAACGCAGACACCACGGTAAATATCACGACCACCGAAGAGCAAAACGTTACCGTCCAGAACTATGTGGGCGACCCCCAACCCGGTGCAGGCTCCCCGCAGGGTATCGGTCCTATCGGCAAATACGTCAATGTATCCGTCGAGAACGAAACAGCGGTTGAATGGCCGGTGAACATCACCATATACTACACTCAGGCGGATCTCGATGCGGCTGGCATCCCCGAGACGATGCTGGCGGCGATGCTCTACTACAACGAGACATCCGGTGATTGGGAGGCATACAACGATACCGGCGTCAACACCACGTATTCCGAGGACGGATACGAGGGCTACGTCTGGGCGAACGCCTGGAACAGCGACCAGCTTTCGCCGAAAGCCCAGAGCGGCTTTACCGATGTGTGGGTGGACGATGACCAAGATCCGAGCTGGTATGACACCCGGCATGTCAGGACCATCCAGGAGGGCATCGGCAACGTCACCGAGGGCGGCACCGTCCATGTCTGGGATGGCCTGTACAGAGGGACCAACATCCTTGTTGACAAGAGCGTTGACATCATCGGCAACACATCGGTCGACGCGTTGAACGGTGCGGTATCATACAATACCAATGTTACCTATACGGACAAGGGCTTCGTCGTCGAGGCGGATTATGTCAACATCACGGGTTTCAACCTGGCCTATTGGGGAATGAATCCGGCTCCATGTGGCGGCGTGCTGGTCAATCATTCCAGCCACTGTAACATCTCCGGCAACATCATCCAGGATGACGCGGATGGCATCAAGCTCAACCATTCGGATGACAACATCGTGTACAACAACATCATTTCCGGCCAGTCGGATTTCGGCATCTGGCTGGTGGACGCCGCGAGCAACGTCATCGAGGCGAACAACATCACCGACAACTCTTTCGGCATATACTATGAGACGTCTGAACCTGTGCCTGCCTCATGGAACACCATCGTGGCTAACAACATTTCCTCTAACGATTACTGGGGCATCTACATGGAGGACACGGACAACGAGACCATCATGTACAACTGGTTTTATGGCAACGGCATCACGGAGGGCGGCGCGGTTTATTTCTGGGACGTTGAGAACAGCACCGTAGCGGAGAACGAGATGTACGGCAACCTCGAGGGCATCGTGCTGGAGAATTGTTACAATGTGACCGTCGAGTCCAACATCATCATCGGGCTGTCTATACCTGACGATGGCGGCGAGACCTACACCGTGTCTGTCAACACGGGCGAGGGATGGGAGGTCTGTGAGGAGCTTCGTTTCCCCCGATATTATCGAACTGAGCATGTCAGATTGCCCTCATCGACAGGTGACACCTATCGGGTGCGCATCGAGCAGCATGGCGGCATCGCCGCGCATGTCGACTATGTCGCCCTGGGTCGCGGCGCGTTACACACCCCTGACCAGGCCATCGTGCATGGCGACGGGACGAGCGTGATGGACAAGCTGCTTGCCCGGGACAACGACGTTGCAAGTGCATGGGAGCAAACCATTGAGCTGACCTGGAACGAGCGATTCACTGAGCCCGTGCTGGTGATGGTGGCCAACGAGGAGCAGCCGATGGAGATGGAGATACCGCTGCGGACCCCGTCGGTGATGACCCCCGACAACATGGAGCCATATACGCTGCAAAACAACGGCGCCATCGAGGTCGATGGCACACCTGACGGGCTGGGTGAGGCTGACTTTTCTGATTTCTGGATGCCCATGAGCGGTCATCCATGGGGAGATACCCAGGTATGGCTTCGCTCGGATGGCGAGTATCTCTACGGCGTGATGGACATAACATCGGATAACACCTGGGATGACACCGGCTGGGCGTCGCTCTACGTTGCGGTTGGCGACGAGGTACAGGAGTTCCGGGTTGATACTGACGACCAGACCTATGGCACCCCCGGTTTCGTGTACACCGACGCTGTTGCATGGCAGCACGTGTATTACGAGTTCAAAATACCGCTGGCGGACATCGAGGCCTCCCTCGGTGACACCATCCGTGTTGGCTACGGCAGCTATGGAACAAGTGCGCAGATAATTGGCAGCACCGGTGTTCGCATCAGCGGTGGCCGTACCAACAACACCGTCCGAGGCAACGTGCTGGAGGAACACGCCCATGCCATCGCGTTGCAGTGGGTGGATAACGAGACCATCGAGGACAACATTTTGTACAATAATTCCTATGGCATATGGGTGGAGATGTGCCGCGATGTCAATGTGACCGGCAACATCATCGACAACGCTCCCGGCTGGGGGGAGGAGGGCATCCATGTAGCCGATATCGGGATGATGGTTGGCTATCCGGTTGATGAGTATTGCTACAACAACGTCAGCGACAACGTGGTGATGAACTGCTCATATGGCATCTATCTCCAGTATACCGACAACGAGACCGTGGCGGACAACATCCTGTACAACAACACATATGGCATCTTGCTCGAGGGATGCCGCGACATAGACGTGACCGGCAACCTGGTCGACAATCCGCCGATGTGGGGAGAGTTTGGCATAGTGGTTACGGACATGTACTTGAACGGAGACACCGCTCCAGAGCGGTGCTTTAACAACCTCAGCTACAACATGGTTGCAAACAGCTCGTATGGCATCGCCCTTGTATCTACAGATAACGAGACCGTCTATGCCAACACCGTCACTAACTGCACATCATATGGCATAGCCCTTGACGCGGTGAGAGATTCCCTTATATGGGACAACGTTCTGACTGCCAACGGGTACTCCTCCATGTATATCAGTCCGGCGAGCGGTATTATGCTCTATGACTGTTACAATGTGACCGTGCTCTCCAACGATATCAACGGCAGCTTCGTCGGCGATAACGCCGGCATATCCATCATTGGGATGAGCGAGGGCGGAGGCAGTGTCGAGGGCTCGTACAATACCATTGTGGATAACACGATCTGGCAGTGCTTCGGCGCCATCGCACTATTCGGTACCGACCACGAAACACTTGAGGGCAACACAATGTATGACAACGGGCAATACGGCATCTACATTGCGGCCTCGTATGACAGCGTTATCGCGAACTGCACGGTGTCCGATACCGCAGGATATGACTTCTGGTCTGATTCACCCTCGTATAATAACACGGTCGCCAATCTCACCGTATCGAGTTATCCGACATCGGTTGATTTCACCTATGGCAACGGCATCGCGTTGAAGGGCGTTGAACATGCAGAGCTGCATCCCAATCCTGGCTACGCTGACATCGGCAAGTTCTTGAATATCACCAACGTGACCGCGACCTCGTGGATCAACATCAGCATCCATTACGAGGAGGACGACCTCGACCAAACGGATGAGGATACGCTGATGCTCCATCGGCTGAACGATACATCATGGGAGCTAGCGAATCCGGACTACGAGATGGTCAACACGGCTGACAACTATCTGCGGGCCAACCTATCCGAGTTCAGCATCTTCGGCGTGTTCGGTGATTTCACCCGGTACTGGATGAACCTGTCGGAGGGCTGGAACATGGTCACGCTGCCGGTGTGGAACAGCAGCTTCGTCAATGCGCAGGATCTCGGCGAATGGATACCGGATTGCACGATGGTATCCCGGTGGAACCCCCAGGAGCAGATGTATGTCACCCATGTGGTTGGCTATGGATCAGGCTTCAACCTGGTGAACGGCTCGGGCTACTTTGTATATGTGACCGCTGATGTATCCAAGGAATACACGGGCATGGGGCAGGCAATGGTGAACCTGACCGTGATGGACGGCTACAATTTGCTCGGCTGGACGCAGACGATCGACACCAATGCATCTGCGTTGCTGGCATCGATCGAGAACTGCCTGAAGCTCGGCATGTATGACCCCTCGCTTGGATGGCTGCCGCAGTATTTCGCTGGGTCGCCTGCACCGCTGAACTTCGAGGTCGTGGCGGGTGACGGCGTGTTCGTGTACGTCACCACGGGCAGCAGCACCTGGAACGGCAGCTAGCCCCTTCCCCCTCTTTTTCCCCTCTCTTTTCTCTTTTTTTCTCCCAAAACCTTTTTTAACGCGCGCTTGATGTCTTAGCATGGCTGACGAGCAGGAGTTACAGCATCTCAGAGTCGTTCTTGATTACCTTCCCTGTGAGGACTGCGAGCACCGCGTTCCCGAGGAGGAGCGCCGGTACATGTGCTCCATGTGCGGCAGGATCAACAGAAACGTTTCAGCGGAGATAGCGGTGCCCCGCTGGCGAACCGAAAACGGCAGCGTTGTCGCAGTGGAGGGCCGTGACATCGAGGAGCTGCGCCCCGAGGTGTCGATGAAAACGGAGACGGAGGAGGAACCCGAGGAGCCAGAGGGGCCAGAGGAGGACATGACCGAGGAAATCGAGGTGCTCGAGATTGGCGTCGACGTGCCGGAGGAGGAAGAGGAACCCGATGAGGAGGAGCTTCCCGAATGGGAAACCGTGGAGGAAACACCGCACACCGTCGGCGAATACACCCTGTACACCAAGGAGGCAACCCTGCGAGGCGGACGCAAACAGCAGATATTTTTTTATGCGAAAAAAGAAAAAAAGGATGCCACTCCCTGCGCCAAGCCCGAGGGCTACGATGTCAAGGTCAACGAAAACACCGGCTTGCCCGTCCTCAAAAAGAAAAAAAAGTAGCCGACAATGCACATCGAGGAGTTCGACTACCCTCTGCCACAGGAGGCTATCGCGCAGCATCCCGCCATCCCCCGGGACAGCTGCCGCCTGCTCGTCATGGATGACGGCATCCGTCATCATCGTTTCACCGACATCACGGGCTATCTCCACGAGGGAGACGTCCTGGTGGTCAATGACACCCGGGTCAGGCATGCCCGCATCCACGCCCGGAAGAACACCGGCGGAAAAATCGAGCTGCTCGTGCTCGGGCAGGAAAACGGCGCATACCGATGCATGATCAAGGGACGCGTCCACGAGGGCACCGCTGTCGAGCTGCCCGACGGCGAAACCGCCACCGTTATCCGCAAAAACGGTGGCATCTGCCACCTGGACATCCCACACGGGATTGAGCAGCTCGAGGCGATGGGCGAGATGCCGCTGCCACCGTACATCAAAGCCGACCTCGCCGCCGAGACAAAGGAGCGATACCAGAGCGTCTACGCCGACGAAAAAGGATCCGTGGCCGCGCCGACAGCCGGCCTGCATTTCACTCCCGAGCTGCTCGACCGCATCCGCCACAAGGGTGTCACCATCGCCGCCATCACCCTGCACGTCGGCATCGGCACCTTTATGCCCATCCGGGACAGGCACGTCGAAAACCACAGCATGCAGCGCGAATGGTACCGCATCGATGGGAGAGCAGCCGCAGCCATCAACCGGGCATCGGGCGACGTCATCGCCGTGGGCACCACCACCATCCGGGCGCTGGAGAGCGCCACCGTAGACGGCGAGGTGCAGCCCGGCGAGCGGAGCACCGACCTGTATATCTATCCCGGATACCGCTGGCAATCGCCGGTCGACGGCATGCTCACCAACTTCCATCTGCCGCAGTCCACACCCCTGCTCATGGTCTGTGCCTACGCCGGCAGAGACTGCATCATGCGGGCATACCGGGAGGCGCTCCGGCATGGCTACCGGTTTCTCAGCTTCGGCGACGCGATGTATATCCGGGGGGCGCCATGTTCGAGATAGCGGCGGAGCAGGAACAGGCCAGAGCCGGCGTGCTGCACACCAGCCACGGCGACATTGCCACCCCGGTGTTTTTGCCCGTCGCGACCAAGGGAGCCATCAAGACGCTGACGCCGGAGGAGGCATGGAGGACGGGCAGCAGGATGCTCATCGTCAACTCGCTGCATCTCTACCGCCGGGGCATGTCGCGCATCCGGCGTGCCGGCGGCATACACGAGTTCATGCAGTGGAATGGTGCCGTCGTCAGCGACAGCGGAGGATTCCAGCTGATAAAACAGTTTCCCTGCGAGATAGACACCGACGGCATCCGGTTCACCATGCCCGACGGCTCCAGCGACCTGTTCACCCCCGAAAAATCAGTAGCGGTGCAGGAGCAGCTCGGTGTCGACATCGCCCTCGCGCTCGACGACTGCCCGTCCCACCCGGCGGAGCAGGAGCGCGTCGCCCGGGCGGTCGACACCACCATCAGATGGGCAGAGCGATGCCAGGGCGATGGCCGCTTCGCCATCCTGCAGGGCGGTATCGATGCCGGACAGCGTGTGCGCTGCGCCCGCGCCATCGCCGGGATGGACTTCGACGGCTACGCCATCGGCGGCCTCTGCATCGGGGAGCCAAAGGACACGATGCACCGCATGGTCGCGGCGACCATCCCGCATCTGCCATCCGGGAAGCCCCGCCACCTTATGGGCGTCGGCTCACCCGGGGACATCTGGCGCGCCGTCGCCGCCGGCGTCGACATCTTCGACAGCGCCTATCCGACGCGCAACGCCCGGCATGGCACCATTTTCATTCCAGGCGGCAAGGTCAACCTGGGGCGAGCGAAGACATCCGGCAGCGTGATAGACGACACATGCGACTGCTACGCCTGCCGGCATTTCAGCCTCGACTACCTCAACCACCTGTTCCGGGAAAAAGACCCGCTTGGGCCGCGGCTGGCGACGGTCCACAACCTCACCCATGTCAACCGGGTCGTTGCGGCGGCGCGGGAGCGCATCCTGGCGGGAAAAACGCTAAAAACGAACACGGGCATACAGTTTGATGCTGTTTGAAACCAATCACGGGGTCATCGTCGCCTGTGACGTCGACACCCATAACGCTTTTGAACATCTCGTCCAGCAGACCTGTCACCTCGAGGGTGTCGTCGGATACAAAATCGGTACCCTCCTGGGTCTGACCTATGGCCTCAGGCCGCTCACCGAGATGGTGGCGGAGCACTGCAATCTGCCCGTCATCTACGATCATCAAAAAGCGGCGACGGACATCCCGCAGATGGGCGAGCCCTTTGCCCGGGTCTGCAAAAACGGTGGCGTCGACAGCGTCATCCTGTTCCCCCAGGCGGGCCCTGAAACCGAAAAAGCGTTCATCCGGGCCGTCATCGAGCATGACATGGTGCCGATGGTCGGCGGCGAGATGACCCATCCCGGTTATCTCACGGAGGAGCAGGGATACATCCGGAGCGACGCGCCACCCGACATGTACCGCCTTGCCGCCCGGCATGATGTATCCTATTTCATCGTCCCCGGCAACCGGCCGGCGGCGCTACAGCGCTACCATGACCTGCTCACCGGCATTATGGACATGCCGGCGTTCTGCATGCCCGGCATCGGCCGGCAGGGGGGCTCCATCCGCAGCGCCTTCGAGCAGCTTGGCAGCACGGCGAAATATGCCATTGTGGGCTCCGCCATCTACACGAGCGATGACCCCGAGGCAGCGGCACGTGAGCTGGCCCGGGAAGCCCTGGAGTTCGAGTGATATCATGGAAGCCAAAGACATCATGGAGGAACTGTACCGGCACGGCCTCGTCAAAACATGGCACCGTGACCGGCCCGAGGGATGGACACTGGTGTCCGGTCTCTGGAGCCCTTTTTACATCAACCTCAGGGCGCTCCCCGGTCATCCCCGGCTGTTCATGGCGGTCGGCGAACGCCTGGGCGAGATGATACTGGAGCGCTGCGATCTCGACAGCGTCATGGGCATCGCCATGGCCGGTATCCCGCTTGCATCGGCGGTTGCGGTGCAGCACGGCGTCCCCATGCTCTACACCCGGAAGCTCAGGGGCGTGAAATCGCTGGAGGCGCTCCGCGAGGCCGCACAGCAGTACGGGCAGCATTCCCTGGTCGAGGGAGCCATGCATGACGGCGACCGGGTGGTCGCGCTCGATGATTTGGTCACGCGGTTTGACAGCAAGCTCGTCGCCGTCGAGCAGCTCGCGATGGAGGCAGACCGCCGCGGGGTGGATATATCCTGCTGCGACGTCGCGGTGCTCATCGACCGGGAGCAAGGCGCCGGCGACATCGCCGCCCGGCACGGCATCAGGCTGCACGCGTTGATACCATTCCAGAGCCATGGCATCGACTGGCTCCACGATGTCTTCACCGACGTGGAATACGAGGTCATCAGCGACTACCTGCACGACAGCGACAAATACCAGGACGAGCAACGCCGCCGTGACATCATCGACTCCTTCAAATAATGCGCCGGCGGAAGCCGCGCATGGTCCACCATCGCACGAGCTTTTCGAGCAGCCCGGGCAGCCGTCCGTCCATGCTCCAGTGGTGCCATGACAGGATACCATGGCGGCTGCCCAGGCTGATGATCAGGGGGATGGGCCGCGGCCGATACACGGCCATCGACGCGTCATCATTTTTGGTGACGTTTTTCACGATAATCCGGGCGTGGCGCTCGGCGTTCTGCGCCGTTTTTTCCTCTTTGATGGCGGTGACGTCGCCGCCGGCGTAGATGTGCGGATGGCCGGGCAGCTGCAAAAACCGGTTCACCTGTACGGCGTTGCGTTCGTCGAGCACGTCGCCCAGCCCATCAAGAAAAAAGGGGTTGTGGCGGATGCCCGTGCACCAGACCACGACGTCCGCCGCTATCTCCCGCCCCATGTCGGTAACATACATGCCGGCATGGCGGTCGACCACCTTTTCCTCCATTACCAGCCGGATGCCATGTCGCTCCAGGAACTGGCCGGCATGTTGCGAGGCCGACGGCGGGTTTCGCTCGAGCAGCCGGCGGTGCGCATGCACCAGGGTTATATGAAGGCGAGGGAGTTTCTCCACGAGCTCGGCGGCCAGCTCCACGCCGATCAGCCCGCCACCCACAATCAGCACCCGGTCGGCGTCACGGAGCGCCGCGGCGAGCGCCATCGCCTCCCCTGTGGAGGTGAGCGTAAACATATCGGTGGTGTCGTCGAGCAGCACGGGATATTCGACGCCGGATGCGACGATCGCCCGGTCAAACCGTATCTGCACGCTGTCGGTTTCGATCACGTGTGGGGTCATCCGGACGACGTCGCCGGTAATGATATCCGCATGCGGCAAAAAATCCCGGTAGGGAACCGATAACATGCGACTGCGGCCCGGCTCGCAGACCAGCCGGTGGACACCCGGCGTGTACTCAAAAAACGGTGTCCGGTCAACCAATATGACCTGCACCCCGGGGCGCTGCTGCAGCTTTCTGGCGACCAGCGCACCGCAGAAGCCTCCCCCGACGATGGCGACATCCATGGTCAGCCATGCCGGTAGCAGTTCAGTGTTTTCACGTTCACGAACTCGTGCAGCCCGTGCCGGGCGAGCTCCCGGCCGATGCCGCTCTGCTTTATGCCGCCGAAGGGCAGCCGGGGGTCGGACTTGGTGATATGGTTGACAAACATGCAGCCTGCCTCTATCCGCCGGGCGATGGCCATGCCCCGCGCTGTATCGCGCGTCCACACGCTGCCACCCAGCCCGAACCGGGTTTTGTTGGCCAATGCTACCGCCTCCGCATCGTCGGCTACGGTGAACACCGGCGCAACGGGCCCGAACACCTCGTTCCTGGCGACGCGCATGTCACAGGTGACATCGGCGAGCACCGTCGGCTGAAAGAAAAAGCCGGGCCTGTCCAGCCCGTGGCCCCCGGTCACAAGGTGTGCCCCGCCATCCAGGGCATCCTCGACGAAGGTCTCCATCTGCGCCACGGCTGTCTCGGATGCCAGCGGACCCGCCTCGGTCGCCATGTCCAATGGGTCGCCCACCCTGAGATGCTCCATCTTATCAGCGAGCATTTCGATGAACATCTCGGCTACATCTGCATGGACGATAAACCGCTTCGCGGCGATACAGCTCTGCCCCGTGTTTATCATCCGCCCACGGACCGCCTGCGCTGCAACAGCGTCCATGTCGACGTCGTCCAGAACGATGAACGGGTCGCTGCCACCCAGCTCCAGCACCATTTTTTTGAGATGCCGTCCCGCGGTCGCGGCCACCGCCCGGCCTGCATCGACGCTCCCGGTCAGCGAGACACCCCGCACGACGTCGGCGGCAACCAGCCGCTCGATCAGGTCATGTCCGGCTATAACGGTCCGGAAGACATCCACGGGAAACCCGGCCTCCCGCAATGCTGCCTCGATGGCGAGCGCGCTCCCCGTGCAGATGCTGGCATGCTTGAGCAGCACCGTGTTGCCCGCCAGGAGCGCTGGAATGGCGCAGCGGAGCGCCTGCCAGAACGGAAAGTTCCAGGGCATGACGGCCAGGATGACACCCAATGGCTGAAACACGATGCGGTGCTCGAGGCCGTCCGCCTCGACATGTTCGTCGGCCAGCCATGCGGGGGCATTGTCCGCATATACCTCGGCCATCCATGCACATTTCTCTATCTCGGCCACCGACTCCCGCAGGGGCTTGCCCATTTCCCGGGTCATCAGCTCCGCATATTCCTGCCTGTGTTCGCGGAGCACCGCTGCCAGGCGTTGCACATATGGCACTCGCTCCTCGACGCTCAGCCTGCGCCATTCCCCGAAGGCCAGGTGCGCCCGATCCGCGATGTCGAACAGCTCGTCCTCGGCCATCGTCTCGTAGGTGGCGATGGGCTGCCCTGTCGCCGGGTTCACGGTTTCAACCATCATTGTATGCTCCCATAGGGCATATCAGGCAGCCATCATTTAATGGTTTGTTCTCCCCATGTCCCCGGGCGGTGAACCTATATACGCCCGGCAGATTTAAACAGGAGACAGCATGGCACATGTGCAGTCCGGCTCGCACACCACGGGATGGACGGAGCGACACGTCTACCGGGCGAGAACCACCGACTCATCGTTTTCAACGGGAGATGGACGGTGCGACATATGCGGAGAAAGCCACCGCAATCCCTACGAGGGCAGCCCGCACTATGTCACAATGAGGGTGCCCGTCCGCGTCGCCAAAAACTGGGCATCCCATCACGGCATCGTGGTGCACATGGAACAGCGGATGGCATACGTCCACAAAAAAGGCCGGAGGCCGGACCATGTCCAGCTCGTTCCCTACACCGAATGGGAAACGGTCAGGACGATAGGGCCGTAAAGATGATACATCTCACCATGTCTGCATCCCGGCCAATACTTTTTAATATTTTAGGGCATTTTGATGGCCAATGACATCGATAGAAACCGTTTTCCCGTTGCTCGGAGACATTAAAGATGAGGAACTGCGCGGCAAGGTCGTCGAATGCTGGACGCTGGCGATGGAACGTGGCGGCTGGGACAGCCTGGACGGCATCCCGTTCACGCTGCTTTTGCCGGATGCGGGCGAGTTCACCGGCCATGTCAACCGCGTCACCGCGATGGCCGCCGCCGTCGGCAGGGAGCGCGACGACCTGGACATGGACGTGCTGATTGCCGGAGCGCTGCTGCACGACGTCGGCAAGCTCCTGGAATACGAGCGCGCTGACGGCCAGGTACAAAAATCGGCTATGGGACACATCATCCGTCATCCGGTGAGCGGCGCCGCGCTCGCCGCCCTTGTCGGCCTGCCCGACAACATCGTGAGCATCATCGCCGCGCATTCCAAGGAGGGCGAGTATGTGGAGCGGATCCCCGAGGCCGTCGTCGTCCACCACTGCGACTTCATCGACTTCCACATCGCGAAGGGGAAACGATGATACGTGGCCAGGGCGCGGCGGGCACGGACAACAAGCGCGACTGCCATGTGAGCGTGCAGGAGGGCTCCTCCATAGAGATTGAGAGCAAGTATGCCGGCATGTTCGGCGATCACATCAAATCGCTGGTGCAGCGCCGTCTCGACGAGCTGGATACCGATGCCGCCGTTACTGTTCAGGAGCGGGGCTGCTATGACTACGTCGTCCTGGCGCGGCTTGAGGCCGCCCTGCATCGTGCGGGCATGGAGCAGCTGTCCGACGGGATGGCGGAGCGTTCGCCGCCGCAGCGACAGTTGCGGCGGAGCCGGATGTATGTGCCGGGGAACAACCCCAGGATGCTGAACAAGGCGGGCATGTACGGCGCCGACTGCCTCATCCTCGACCTCGAGGATTCCGTGGCGGTGGACCAAAAGCTCGACGCCCGCTATCTGGTCAAAAATGCATTGCAGTATCTCGATTTCGGCGGGGCTGAGCTCTGGGTGCGCATCAACAAGGCGAAGGCGAAGGAGGACATCTCGGTCGTCAAATACGGCAGTCCGCATGGCATCTGTCTGCCGAAGGCGGAGATCCCGGAGGACGTGGTTATCCTGGAGAACATGCTCGAGGAGGAGGGCCTCGATGCTGCTATCATGCCCATCGTGGAGACCGCCCGGGGTATCCGGAACGTTGACGCCATCGCCGGGGCGAGCGACGCCGTCGTGGCGCTTGCCTTCGGCGCCGAGGATTTCACGGCTGACGTGTGCGGCCGTCGTTCGCGTGAGGCGTTGCTGTATCCGCGCAGCCGGCTTGTCGTGGCCGCCCGTTCCCATGACGTGCAGCCGCTTGACACCGTGTATGCCGATGTCGCCGACATAGGGGACCTGCGGGAGGAAACCATGCACGTCATCGAGCTGGGGTTCGACGGGAAGGGCGCCATCCATCCCAAGCAGGTGCCGGTCATCCATGACTGTTTTACCCCTGGCGATGCGGAGGTGGAGGAGGCCAGAGAGGTCATCGCCGCTGTCGAGGCAGCCCGCGAGAAAGGGCTGGGCAGCGCATCGCTGCATGGCAAGATGATCGATTTGCCGGTGGAGAAACGAGCCCGTCGCATCCTCCGGCGGGCGGACATGAGCTAGCTCTCATGCGTCTCACCATTTTGTATGACAACACGGTGTATCGTGCCAGTAGAGGTCTGATGGCCCGGTGGGGGTTTTCCTGCCTGGTGGAAACTGGAAAGCGGCGTATTCTCTTTGACACGGGTGGCGACGGCCAGGTGTTGCTGTCCAACATGGCCGCGCTGGATGTGCATCCGGAGACCATCGATACCATCGTTATCTCGCATGAGCACTGGGACCATGCTGGCGGGCTCCCATCGCTGCTTGAGCGAAATCCGGATGTCCGGGTCTATCGGCTGAAAAAGCCGTCGTCGCCCGCGGCAGAAACCATCCCGGTGGATGAGCCCCGTTCCATAGCCGACGGCGTGTTCAGCACCGGCCGGCTGCCCGGCTCGCCGGTCGACGAGCAGTCGCTGGTTATTCGCTGCGGGAAACGATGGTGTGTGCTGGCTGGCTGCTCGCATCCCGGTGTCGCCGCCATTCTTGATGCAGCGGGAAGGCATGGCCATGTTGATGGTGTCATTGGTGGACTGCACGGCTTTGACAGCTACGGGCTGCTCGACGGCATGATGCTGGTCTGTCCGACGCACTGCACGCGGCATGTCGACGAGATACGGCGGCGCTATCCCGACCGCTATATTAAGGGCGGTGTCGGCCGGGTCATCCATCTGGAGCGGTGAGCCAACGTTTAAATAGGCTACCGACGATATGTCATTATGATTATCCCGCTTCCCGTGCTGGCGCTGCTGGTTCTCATCGTTATTATCATCCTGGCTGCGGCAATCAAGATCGTCAGGGAATACGAGCGCGGCGTGATTTTCCGTCTCGGTCGATTGCTTGGTGCCAAGGGGCCCGGCGTGTTTTTCATCATCCCGATTTTTGACAACATGATCAAGGTCGACCTCCGGGAGCACGTGCTCGACGTGCCGGCGCAGGAGGCCATCACCTCGGACAACGTCCCGGTTCGGGTGAACGCCGTCGTCTACTTCCGGGTGATGAATCCCGAGGACGCGGTCGTGCGCATCCAGAACTACATGCAGGGCACCCAGCAGATGGCGCAGACCACGCTCCGGAGCATCATCGGGCAGGCGGAGCTCGACGCGATACTCAAGGAGCGCGACCGGATAAACCAGCGCCTGCAGAGCATCCTTGATGAGGCAACCGACGAATGGGGTGTCAAGGTTACCGCCGTCGAGATAAAAGACGTCGAGATACCGGAGTCGATGCAGCGTGCCATGGCGAAGGCGGCGGAGTCGGAGCGCGCTCGTCGTGCTCGCATCATCGCCGCTGAGGGCGAGCTCCAGGCGTCGGAAAAGCTGGCTGAAGCGGCACGGGTGATATCGCAGGAGGAGGGCGGCTTACAGCTGCGCTTCCTGCAGACTGCCTCCGACATGGCGGAGGAAAAAAACACGACGACCATCGTGCTTCCCATCCCGGTCGAGCTCCTTCGGTTTTTTGAGAGTAAAAGCAAGGAGAAGTGATGTCTGTACGGCCGATAGCGCCCCTGTGTTATGGCAGCAGCAGCGCGAACGATGCAACGGCCAGGAGGGCGCAGGTTCCCATGGCGGCATAGTGGCCGACCCGGCTGCACGAGCGCTCCGTCGTCCTTTTTTTCTCTGCTGTTGTATACCACAGCAGCGGTATCGACAGGGCAGCTACGGTCGTCATGGTGGACAGCAGATGCCACAGCGTGAACGGCAGCGCCATGGTGTAGCAGGTTGCCAGGCCTGCAGTGCTATGAGGATACCATCCGAGCCAGCAGCCCAGGTTTGTCCAGGCGTCGTAGAGCAGCACGCTCCCTATGCCCATGCCGGCGATGCCCAGCGGTGAACGTGTCAGGCCGTGCCGTTTGCCCGTTGCGCCGAGCAGCCCGATGAACGCGAAGCCCGTCCAGGTGAACAGGAAGATAGCGGTGTTGCCATGGTAGAGGTCGGTGATGGCCATGACTGCCAGGGGCACGACGAGGCTGTACAGGCCGCCGAGCAGGATGCCGCTGAACAGTGCCACGGCTCCGACGACGAAGAACAGGTCGAGCATGAACATGGGCTGGGTGATGCCGTTGAGCGTCATCGTGGCGTGTGGTGCGTGCGGCAGGAGCTGGCCGAGCATGATGCGCCCGATGACGCCGGCTGCGATGAGCAGGCCGGCGGCCAGCAGCTGTTTTCTGGTGTCCTGGATCATGTGGTTCCTCCGTGGTTAAAGCTCATGAGCATATTAAAGGTTAACTGTACCCGGTGAACTTCCATGCAACGACATCGTGGTTATGTACGGACTGTTTGTCGGCGCCAACGGTGGCATAGCTGTCGTTAATCCAGTATTGCCAGTATTTGTTGTCCTGGCCGTTTTCCACGCCGTTGATGGCCGTTATCAGATTGCTGTCGTACTGGGGATAAAATGTGCTTGATATGGAGAAGTTGCCTGCCTCGCCTGCTTTAAACAGAAGCCTGTATACGGTGGCGTTCGAGGTGCTGATGGAGAGGTTGTCATAGGTCCATGTGGTCTCGTTGCTGAATGTGATAGTAACCGAGGCGTTTATCATCGTGGTTGTCTCTCCATCTGAGTCTGCTGTTCCATCCTCCATGGCGTAGATGCCGACGATGATGCCCACTGTCGCGATAAGAATCATGGCTGCTATCAACACGCTTTTTCTCATATTCATTCAATCACCGTAAACTTTTTTTTACAAACGTAAAGTAAATTTGCTATTTAAAGTTTGCGGGCCGGAAACATTTAAGAGCACTCCGCCGTTGAAACCCAATGGACCTCCTTCGAGAAAAAGCGCTGTCCACCCGGGTGCTCATAATCCTCGAAATCGCCACCGGCCGCCACTCCCGGCTGGCATCCATCGCCGAACAGATTGGTATCACCAAGCAGGCCGTCTCCGACTACATAAAAAAAATGCGGAGCGACGACCTCGTCCAGGTCATCGACGGCGAATACCGGCCCACCATTCAGGGCACACAGTTCATGCACCGGCACCTTCTCGACCTCAAACAGTTCCTGGAGGATACCCTCGCAAAGCTCAATATCGTCGAAAGCGACGCGGCGCTCGCCGGCGACGACCTCGTCGCGGGAGACACGCTCGGTCTGTTCATGGAAAACGGCGTCCTGACCGCCTACAGCAGCCGCCCATCGCCATCACGGGGCACCGCCCGCCATGATGCAGCCCCTGGAGAGGACGTCGCCATCGACGACATGGAGGGCATCATGCAGTACGAGCTCGGTACCATCCATCTCTACGAGCTCCCCGGCCCCCAGCAGGGCGGCACCCGGGCCCTGGACATCGAGGCGCTCGCCGCCGCCCTCGACGAGGCGCAACCGGACCGCATCGCCATCGCCGACGTCATCGCCCGGGCAGCGCTCAACCGGGCAGCCATCGCATACGACATCGAGTTCGCCCCATGCCACGCGGCCATCGCGGCGGCGCAGCGCGCCCTGGACGTCGCCATCCTGGGCTGGAGCACGGCCATCGAGGAAGCGCTGACCGCCATCCAGGATTTCAACAGCTCATCGGTCGAGCGTATCGGCTACCAGGTATCCTCGTTTTGCCCATAAAAGTAAAAAGCCGTCTGCGATGTAGACACATGACATTGGTTGATGTGCTTGAGGAAAGCGCCCGTCTTCATGGCGACGATACGGCAGTTGTTTTCGACGACGACAGGCTGAGCTACCGGGAGCTGGCAGACCGGGCCGCCCGCATCTCATCGTCGCTTCATGCCCTGGACGTCGAACGGGGCGACCATGTTGCCGTGTGGATGTCGAACAACCTGGAATATCTGCCCGTCTATCTCGGCATCGCCGCCGCCGGCGCGGTCATGGTGCCCATGAACACCCGCTACCGGACGCATGAGGCCCGCTACATCCTCTCCAACTCCGACGCCGGCGCCATTTTCATGACTCCCCGGTTTCTCAAGATGCGGTATGACGACATGCTGCGGGAGATAGCGCCCTCGCTCGGGCACCTGGAACATGCCATCGTGCTCGGCGACGACGCAGACGTCGGCGTGCCGTCCATGGGCTACGAAACGTTTCTGTCCACCGGCGATGATGCCGCGCCGCCTGCGGTTTCCGATGATGACATCTCGCAGATATTGTATACCTCGGGGACAACGGGCAAGCCCAAGGGGGTCATGCTGAGCCATGCAAACGTCTGCGACAACGCCCGGGTCACGGGCGAGGTCATGGAGGTGACATCGGCAGATCGCTATTTCGTCCCGTTGCCCCTGTTTCATTCCTTCGGCCTGGTGCTCGGTTGCCTGACCCCGCTGACCTTCGGGGCGAGCATCGTCCTCCAGGACGTCTTCGATGCAGAAATGGCGCTGCGCATCATGGAAAAACAGCGGTGCACCATGAACTTCGGCGTCCCGGCCATGTTCATGATGGAGCTCGAGGCCTACCGGGAGGGCGATTACGCGCTGGAGCTGCGCAGCGGCATGATGGGCGGCGCTCCCTGCCCCGTCGAGGTGGTGAAGGGCGTCCGGGAGGAGATGGGCTGCGACGTCTGCATCGGCTACGGCATCACCGAGACCTCGCCGCTTATCTCGCTCACCAGGTTCGAGGACGACGACCAAAAACGGGCGGAAACCGTCGGGTTGCCGCTGCCCGGGGTAGAGGTCAGGGTGGTCGACGACGAGCGCCGGCCATTGCCGCCGGGCGAGGTCGGCGAGATAGCCATCCGGGGAAACGTGATGCAGGGCTACTACGGCATGCCCGAGGCCACAGATGAGGCAGTCGATGAGGGCGGCTGGTATTACAGTGGCGACCTCGGCGTTATCGACAGCGATGGCTACCTGTCTGTCACCGGGCGGAAAAAGGATATGATCGTCGTCGGTGGCTTCAACGTGTATCCCCGGGAGGTCGAGGAGGTGCTCTTCGAGCACCCGGAGGTCAAAAACGCGGCCGTGGTCGGCGTTCCCGATGACCGTCTCGGCGAGGTCGTCAAGGCATACATCATCCCCGGCGGCGACCTCGGCGAACAGGAAATCAGGCACTTCCTCGGTGAGCGCGTTGCCAACTTCAAGATACCCCGCTACGTCTCGTTCATGGATGCGCTTCCCATGACCGCCAGCGGCAAGGTCCAGAAGTACAAGCTCCGGGAGCACCATGACCCATCCCAGTGACGACATCCGCGGGACGCTCACACGGCACCTCGAGGGGAAAACCATCGTCCTGGGGGTGACGGGCAGCATCGCCGCCGTCGAGACCATCCGTCTCGCCCGGCAGCTCATCCGCCACGGTGCCACCATAATACCCGTGATGACCCCTGCCGCCATGGACATCATCCATCCATATGCACTCGAGTTCGCAACCGGTGTCCTGCCCATCATGGAGCTGACAGGCGCCGTCGAACACGTCGAACGCTGTGGCGACCGGCCCGACAATGCGGATGCGATACTCGTGGCTCCCTGCACCGCCAACACGCTCTCCAAGATGGCGCACGGCATCGACGACACCCCGGTGACAACGTTTGCGACCACCGCCTTCGGCTCCGACGTCCCCGTCATCGTGGTCCCGGCGATGCATGCCTCGATGTACGACAACCCCTTCGTTATGGACAGCCTTGCCCGGCTCAGGCAGCACGACGTCACGGTTATCGGCCCGCGCATGGAGGAGGGCACGGCCAAAATCGCCGGCGTTGACGACATCGTCGCAGGCGTGCTCCGAACACTCGGGCGAGGTGACCTCGACGGCAGGCGGGTCATCATCGTGGGCGGCGCCACCGCCGAGCCCATAGACGACGTCAGGGTGCTCACCAACCGCTCATCGGGAAAAATGGCCATGGCCCTCGCCACCGCGGCCTATCGCCGGGGCGCCGACGTGGAGCTCTGGCACTCCGGCATCGCGGTGCCCGGTTACATCGCAACGCAGCGCTTCACCACACACCGAGACATCATCGAGCTCACACGGATAGCCGGCCATGCCGACGTGGTTATCAACTGCGCCGCCATCTCGGATTTCGTTCCCGAGCGACATGAGGGCAAGCTCCCATCCGACCGTCCGCTGCAGCTCCAGCTCACGCCGGCGGAGCGCATAAACCCGCATCTCCGGGATATCGCCGACGTTGCCGTCATGTTCAAGCTGGAGCCATCTAAAGAGCGGGCGGTCCAGCGAGGGCGGCAACGATTGCAGGAGGACGACTTCGACGTCGTGGTTGCCAACACCACGGCATCGCTCGGCAGCGACCAGACGGAGGCATGGATAATCGACCGCTCGGAACAGCACACGCCGGTCGAGGGCAGCAAGCACATGGTCGCCGACCGGCTGCTCACCCATATAGCATGAGCGTCACCGTCTTCGCGCCCGGCCACGTCACCGGCCTGTTCGAGATATGCAGCGCCGTCGACCCGGCCATGGCTGGCTCCCGCGGCGCCGGCATCTGTCTCTCCCGCGGCGCCACAAGCATTGTTGCGCCGCATGCATCCAGGACGACGGTGACGGTCAACGGCAAACCGGGCGGCGAGGTCACCCGGGATGCCATCCGCGAGCTCATCAGGCATCATGTCGCGGCGGAGATAACGCTTGAGCTGCCGCAGTCCCAGGGCTTCGGGATGAGCGCTGCCGGGACGCTGGCGACGACGCTCGCCGTGGCAGACCTGTACGGCCTTTCCCGGGCGGCGGCGGTGCGGGCGGCCCATGTCGCGGAGGTCCGGCATATGACGGGGCTCGGCGACGTCGTTCCCGCCGCCGTCGGAGGCATCGAGATACGGATGACATCGGGAGCCGAGGGAGCCATCCGTCACATCCATGGCGAGGGCGAGATGGTCGTCGCCACGGTTGGCCCGGAGCTCCGGACCGCACGGGTGCTCCAAGACGCGGAGACGCGAGATGAGATAACCAGTGTCGGCCGTCGCTGTATGGAGAGCCTGCTCGTCCAGCCGTCGCTTGAGCACCTGTTC
The DNA here is from genome assembly GCA_964514975.1 of uncultured Thermoplasmatales archaeon. Lineage (GTDB taxonomy): Archaea > Thermoplasmatota > E2 > UBA202 > DSCA01 > CAZESS01. The sequence continues at coordinate 95,585 of CAZESS010000001.1, forward strand.
ACGCTGTCACGCCGCTTCGCCATGGAGACCGGCCTGCTGTCCGACAGGGTGCAGCAGGCGCTGGATGCCGTCGCGCCATATGGCATGGCGTCGATGTGCATGCTTGGCAACGCCGTGTTTGCGATGGGGGACACCGACGCCCTGGTCAACGTGCTGTCACGTCACGGCGATGTCTGGGTGTGCGACATCGACCGGCGGGGTGCCCGCCTGCTCGAGAAATAGGCAACGTTTTTATAGAAACATGTCATCATGGTGACATGGACATATCCATTCTCGGCGTGCACATTCCGCTCTGGCTGCTGTTCCTCATCATCATCCTGGTGCTGTTCATCGGCTGGAAGCTCATCAAGTTCGCGGTAAAACTGCTCATCATCCTTGTGCTCATATTTGGCATCCTGCTCATCGGCGACCTCGTCTGGCCGGTCCTGTCATCGTGGCTCTAGCGTAAACCTTTATACTGCCAGCTCTTTTTTTCGTCCATGTTGCTCATCAAAGACGCCGGCGAGATATTTCTCCCGGACGGCTGCGCCAAAGATGTCTCCGTTCTCATCGGCGACGGACGGATACAGGACATCGGCAGCGACCTCGACGCCGGCGACGCAGACGTCATCGACGCCACCGGCAAAACGGTGCTGCCAGGATTCGTTGACTGCCACACCCATGCGGTGTTCGCCGGCGCCCGGGAATTCGAGCTCGACATGAAGCTCAAAGGCGCCTCCTACCAGGAGATAGCAGAGCAGGGCGGCGGCATCGGCTACACCGTCCGGCATACCCGTGATGCCTCAAAAAAGGAGCTCATCGAGCAATCCCGCCATCGTCTCGACCGGATGCTCCGTCATGGCACCACCACCGCGGAGATAAAAAGCGGCTACGGTCTCGACACCGCCACCGAGCTCAAAATACTCGATGTCGCCCAACATCTCGGCGACGACCACGCAGTCGATATCGTCCCCACATTTCTCGGGGCACATGCCATCCCCGGAGGCATGGACAAAGAAGACTACATCCAACTCGTCATCGAGGACATGATACCCCGGGTCGCCGAACAGGGGCTGGCGGTCTTCTGCGACGTCTTCTGCGAAAAGGGCTACTTCACCCCCGACGAAACGAGGCGTATCCTCACGGCAGGCATCAAGCACGGCCTCACGCCCAAAATACATGCAGACGAGTTCACCGACATCGGCGGTGCAGCGCTGGCGGCCGAGCTCAACGCAGCCAGTGCAGACCATCTCCTCATGGCCTCCCGGGAGGGCATCGAGGCGATGGCCCATGCAGGCGTGGTTCCGGTGCTGCTGCCCGCGGTGCCGTTTTCCATGATGCAGGAGCGCTACGCCAATGCCCGGGGGATGCTCACCGAGGGGCTCCCCGTTGCCCTGGCCACCGACCTCAATCCCAACTGCTGGACGGAAAACATGCAGCTCGTCATCCAGCTCGCCTGCTTCCAGATGGGCATGACCCCGCGGGAAGCCATCGAAGGAGCGACGATCAACGCGGCGCGCGCCATCGACTGTGCGGAACAGATTGGCAGCATCGAAATCGGCAAGCAGGCGGACCTCCTCGTCATCAACGCGCCCTCGCACCGCTATCTTCCATACCATTTCGGCGTCAACCTCGTAGAGACGGTCATCAAGACCGGAGCCGTTGTATGAGCGCCGTCGCGCTGCTCTCCGGGGGCATCGATTCACCGGTGGCGCTCTACATCATGGCCCGGCGGATGGACTGTACCGCCCTGTTCATGGACACCTATCCCTTCATGGAGGAGCCACCGGGCAAAATACATGCCCTCGTCCGGCAGGTCATGCATGTAGCCGATGCATCCATCCCGCTCTACACGGCTCCCTTTGGCCGGCTCGTGCAGCAGGAGATACGGCGGCATGCGACACCCCGGTTCCGCTGCCTGCTCTGCAAGCGCATGATGTACCAGGTGGCGGCGGCGCTAGCTCAACAACGGGGTGCGGACATCCTGGTCACCGGTGAAAACCTGGGGCAGGTGGCCTCCCAGACCCTGTCCAACCTGGCGGTGCTCGACGACGCGGTAGCGATGCCGGTCGTCCGGCCGCTCATCGGTCTCGACAAGCAGGAAATCATCGAGATAGCGGAGCGCATCGGGACCTATGAGCATTCCATCGCCGGCGATGCCTCCTGCAGCCTTGTGCCCCGGCAGCCGGCGACCATGTCGAAGCGCGCTGCGCTCAGGGATGAAGAGACGAAGCTGGACGTCCGGCCGCTCGTTGCAGCCACGATGGAGCAGATGACGCAAGAGAAACTTTAAAAAATACGCCTCCATTACCCCACGTTGGGCTCTTGGTCTAGCTGGTTATGACGTCGCCTTGACATGGCGGAGGTCCTGGGTTCAAATCCCAGAGAGCCCATTCCCACATCATGCAGGGGTAGCCAAGCCAGGTTAACGGCGCAAGGTTCAGGGCCTTGTCCTGCAGAGGTCCAAGGGTTCGAATCCCTTCCCCTGCATTTTTATCCGGGAAAAATGGCAAGTGTTAAGAAACAACCCGGCGTTGCAGTACCATTATGGACCTCGACGACCCTGAGGGCATGACATCGCTCGACCCGTCCGGCATGCTCGATGAAACGGCGGCGTTTCCCGACCACATAGCTGACGCTATAAGGCTGGGCGCAGACCCGGCTGTCAGGGATACGATAAACGCCATCCTTTTCGTGGGCATGGGCGGCTCGGCCATCGGCGGCGAGCTCGTACAGCAGTTGTTCGTCGACAGCTGTACCATACCGATAATGGTACATCGGGGATACGAGCTGCCTGCATGGGCTGACGAAAAAACGCTCGTCGTAGCGACCAGTTACAGTGGCAACACCGCCGAAACCATCTCATGTTTCAGGGAGGCACTGAAGCGCGGCTGCACGACGGTCTCTATATCCTCCAACGGCATGCTCGAGGAGCTTTCCGGTAGCAGCGACTGCCACATCGCAATCCCGCAGGGTATGCAGCCCCGGGCGGCGCTCGCCTATCTCATGCTGCCGCCGCTGAAAATCATGGAGCAACATGGCCTCGTTGCGCTCCCCGACATGGAGCAGGTCGCCGGCGAGGTCAGGGAGTATAGCGAGCATCTGAACCCGGATGTTCCGTCCGTGGACAACCCGGCGAAGCAGCTCGCTACCAGTACCCGGGGAATGCCCGCCATCTATGGCCATGGATACCTTGGAGCCGTGGCGACGCGATGGCGGCAGCAGTTCAACGAGAACGCGAAGATGGCCGCCGCAGATTACGCGGTGCCGGAGGCAAACCACAACGAGCTCATGTCGTGGGTCGACGGGCAGCGGGATGTCACCTGTATTTTTCTCCGCCAGCCCGACGAGCCCGATGCTATCGCCAGGCGCATCGACTACATGGCGGAAATATATGGGCGGCATGCCCGGGTGGAGGAGATAACGGCCCATGGCCAGAGCCATCTCGCCCGCATGCTTTGCATGGTGTATCTCGGCGACTGGGTCAGCGTCTACCTGGCGCTCCGCCGCGACGTCGATCCCACGCCGGTGTCGCTTATCGAGGCGTTGAAGCAACGATTGTGATGTGATCAGCACTCAAGATCTTCATCACTGAACCCTTTCTTTTAAAAAGAAAGCGTTTCATCGGAAAGAAACGTCCGGGCTTCCCCTCAAAGAAAGGGTTCTCAGCAAGGGTTCGCTCATCACAGCCATACAATGCCCCCGGCATTTTATAATTGTTTCTGCGCCATCGCTCAAACTATTTATATCGACGCATCCTTAACAGCACTGGCGTATGCAATCCCTCCTTAACCCCCGGATGGTCTACCAGTTGCTCAAGGGATATCTCCGGGACAAGGACCGGGTGTGGCGGGCCAGCCGGGAGGAGTTCCGGCGGCTGCAGGACCGGGCGCTGCGCCGTATGGCTCGCTACGCCTACGAGGTCCCGCTCTACCGGCAGAAATACCGGGAGGCAGGAGTGCACCCCGACGACATCGCGGGCATCGCGGACATCAAACGGCTGCCCTCTGTCTCCAAGGACGACCTCCGCCGGCATTTCCCGGACGGCATCGTGCACCCCCGTTTCAGGCGGGACAGGGGGAACCTGGTGAGCACCTCGGGGTCGACCGGCCAGCCGGTGTCGCTGTACACCGATACCTCGGCGGTCATCACCGCCCTCCTCGGCTTTTTGCGGGAGATACAGGAATACGGGGTCAACTGGCGGAAAACCCGGATGAGCGTCATCGCCGACGTCGATGAGCATGCGGTGGAGGAGGCCTACCTGCAGGGCAGCGTCCTGCCCGCCATCCGCCGGCTGTTTCCGCTCGACAACCTCCAGATTTTGCATGTGGGCGACGAGCCCCGCGACCTCATCCGGCGCATCGACGCATTTGAGCCCGAGTTCCTGGGCGGCTACCCCGGCGTGCTGCGGGCGCTCGCCGTGCTGAAGCGCAGGGGACATGGCGAGCACGTTGCGCCGCGGGTGATGTCCTCCTCGGGGGCGGTGCTGGACGACTACACCCGGCGGTATATCGAGGACGCGTTTGCGGCGCCCATCTACGACGTGTATGGTTCGACGGAGGCGGGGCCGGTGGCCTTCGAATGCTCCAGCGGCAGTTATCATATCCATTCCGACCTGGTCTATCTTGAATTTCTGGACGAGGATGGTAGGGACGTTGCGCCGGGTGAGCCGGGCCGGCTGGTCATCACTCGTCTCTATGGACGTGGCACGCCGATTATCCGCTATACAGGGATGGACGACATCCTGGTGCCCCTCGAGGACACATGCCGGTGTGGTATCACCACGCCCGTTATCGGCCGCGTCGGCGGACGCAAGGTCGACGCCATCGTGCTGCCCGACGGGGAGATCATCCCGCCGTTTTCCATCACGGGTATCCCGGGTGAGGTCATGAAGCAGTATGAGACCGACAAGATAAAACAGTTCCAGATCGTGCAGGAAAGCTTCGACGAGCTGACCTTCCGCCTGGTCATCGACGAGGAGCTCCGCCATGTCGGTCCCCCGGTGGACACCATATGCGAGGAGATACGCCGCGCCTGCCGGCAAAAGGTTGGGCCGGACATGGTGGTCAACGTGACCGAGGTCGAGCACATCGGTGGCGACACATCGAAGCCCCCGGTACTGGTTTCCAGAGTCCACGGCTGAGGCAGGGCTCAGATTTTTTATATAGCGTCATGTATTGCAGGCCTATGCAGGCAATCGCGTTCACCGGTCTCCCCGGCTCAGGGAAAAGCGAAGCCGTCGCCATCGCCGAGCAACATGGATGGACGGTCATCCGGATGGGCGACGCTGTCCGGGTGGAGGCCAGGCGCCGCGGCCTGCAGCCCAGCGACGAGCATCTCGGCAGCATCGCCGACGAGCTCCGCCGGGAGGAGGGCATGGACGTCTGGGCCCGCCGATCGCTTTCCAACGAGCAGGGAGATGTAGAGGGAGATGTGGTCATCGACGGCATCCGGAACATCGAGGAGGTCGAGTTTTTCCGCGAGGCGCTCGACGACTTCGTGCTCGTCGCCGTGCACGCGTCACCCGAGACGCGCTACCGGCGGCTGCGTGAACGCGGCCGCTCCGACGATTCGGCATCGTTCGATGAGCTGAAACGGCGCGATGAACGGGAGCTCCGCTGGGGCATCGGCAGCGTGGTGGCCATGGCCGACGTGGTCGTTGTCAACGAGGGCACCCTGGCAGCGTTTCGTGAAAAAATAACCGGCCTGATGGCCGATATCGCGGGATAACCCGCCGGTGGTGCATCGGGATGTGGGCAAACTAATTAAATGGCTTTTTCTTGCCTCTCCCATGGATTACAAGGTCAAGGACATCGGGCTGGCCGATGAGGGGCGACGACTCATCGGCTGGGCCGAGGACCACATGCCCGTGCTGATGGACATCCGGAATGATTTTGTGCAGCGCAGGCCGCTGGCCGACGTGACCGTCGCGTGCTGCCTGCATGTCACCAAGGAGACGGCGGTGCTGATGAAAACCCTGCAGGCCGGTGGCGCCACGGTCGCATTGTGCGGCTCGAACCCATTGTCGACGCACGACGCCGTCGCTGCGGCGCTGGCCGAGGAGGGCATCCATGTCTACGCGTGGCGGGGGAACAGCGACGAATACTACTGGGCAGTCAACCGGACGCTTGACTACAGGCCGCAGATAACGATGGACGACGGCGGCGATTTAGTTACCACGTTGCACACCGACCGGCAGGAGTCGCTCGAGCATGTCATCGGGGGGACGGAGGAGACCACGACGGGTGTCAACCGCCAGCGGGTGATGGCCGATCAGGGCGACCTGCGCTTCCCACTGGTGGCGGTCAACGACGCGATGACCAAGCATTTTTTCGACAACCGCTATGGCACGGGCCAGTCCACCATCGACGGCATCCTCAGGGCGACATCGGTATTGCTCGCCGGCAAAACGTTCGTGGTCGCGGGCTACGGCTGGTGCGGCCGCGGCCTGGCGATGCGCGCCGAGGGCATGGGCGCCAGCGTCATCGTCACCGAGATAGACGAAATACGGGCGCTGGAGGCCGTCATGGACGGCTACCGGGTGATGCCGATGGCCGAGGCCGCCCGCCTGGGTGACATTTTCGTCACCGTCACCGGCAACAAGCACGTCATCGACGCAGCGGCGCTCGACGCAATGAAGGACGGTGCCATTGTCGCCAACGCCGGCCATTTCGACAACGAGATCAACGTGCCCTACCTCCACGGGCAGGCGGTGCAGGAGCAGGACGTGCGCGACAACACCCGGCGTTACGTGCTGCCGGACGGCCGGAGCATTTATCTGCTGGCGGAGGGCCGCCTGGTCAACCTCGCAGCGGCGGAGGGTCATCCCAGCGAGGTCATGGACATGTCCTTTGCAAACCAGGCGCTGGTTGCCCGCTGGCTCACCGAGGAAGGAGGCGACCTCGGCAACAAGGTGTACAGGGTGCCCGACACCATCGACCGGGAGGTCGCCCGCCGCAAGCTTGCGACCATGGACGTTGCCATCGACAGGCTGACGGAGGAGCAGCGGAGCTACATGGACGACTGGCATGAAGGAACATGAACGAGCTCATTGAGCATGCCGCCAGGGACATCGTCGCCGCCGATACGGCCATGGCGCTGACGGGCGCCGGCGTTTCGACGGAGTCAGGCATCCCCGACTTCCGGAGCAAAAACGGGTTGTGGAGCCGCTACGACATCCATGAATATGGGACCGTCGACGCCTTCCACCGCAATCCGGGCAAGGTCTGGTGCATGCTCCGGGAGATGCTGTCCCTGCTTGACGCGGAGCCCAACCCGGCCCATCGGGCGCTCGCCAGGCTCGAAGAGCTGGGATATCTCGACGCCGTCGTCACGCAAAACGTCGACAACCTGCACCAGGAGGCGGGCAGCCAGACCGTCATCGAGTTCCACGGCAACTTCACCCGCGTGGTCTGCCAGCGCTGCGGAAAACAGCGGGCCGCGGAACAGGTATCGCTCGACGAGCTGCCGCCCCGCTGCACGTGCGGCGGCGTGCTAAAACCCGACGGCGTGTTCTTCGGCGGGCAGATACCCCCGGAGGCGTACCGGCGGACGATGGCGCTGGCGCAGCGCTGCGACCTGCTGCTCGTTGTGGGCACCTCGGCGACGGTGTCGCCGGCGAACCAGCTGCCCTACCTGGTGAAAGCCGGGGATGGGACGGTCATCGAGGTCAACACGGAGGCGACGGAGATCACCGGCGGCCTGTCAGACTATCTTATCAGAGGAAAAGCGGGGGAGGTGTTGCCCTGTCTCGTTGACGCGGTCATGTCGGCCAGTCAACCGTGACCTGCTCGGCGGCGCCGCGCTCCACCAGGATGTCGGCTGTTTTTTTGGGCAGCACGACCACGTCCTCTTTTTCCAGCTCGTAGTTGTTCATGTCGCTGCCGACAAACGAGGGCATGTCCTGCAGCATCCGGAGCGTGACATCCTGCTCGACGGACCTCCCTGGTTCCTCGGTGTCGGATGGCTCTCGCGCTTCAGGTGGTCCTGTTTCCCGCGTCTGCTCGGGCTGCGGCGCTGCTGCCGTGTCGTTTTCGCTCTCAGTCGTCGATGATGGCTCTGGTGGCTGGTCCTCCTGCTCCTCGCGGGAGACGTCGCCTTCGAGGATGCGCCGCCGGTTGTCCCTGAGCAACGCTACAAGCCGGTCGTAAAACCGGCGCTCCTGCCGGGTGAGATGCTTCGGGGTGTGACTCCCGACAGCTGCGAACACTACCTTTTTCTGCCGCCTCTCATATATTTTTTCGAGGCTGCGCTTCGCGTTGCGCAGCTCGTCGGAGATGAGCATGACTTTCTTCGACGACGGGTTCTTCGAACGTTCTTCCTCCAGCCGTCTCTCAAGCTGTCTGATGTGCTGGAGTGCCTCCTCGAAAAAATCGTCGCCGATGTTCATGAGCTCCGGGGATCGTCGTTCCCGCTGTTCCAGCTTGCGCAGCTTCGTGTAGTCAAACGTGGCCATCTACACACACATTGGCCATCGGATATTTATGTTTTGAGTGCCCGCTGCACAGGAAGGCATTATGCTTATATAGCGTGTTCATTATATCGGTTGTGAAATAATGAAACTCATGAAGCGCTCCGGCTGGATAATGTCGCTTTTCGTCGCCGCTCTTCTGCTTTCAACTCCATTGTTTTCCCTGGCTGAAGGTGCCCGCGAGGTTCCATCGGGCTTCACCGGTGTCTCCTGGAACCGTGTGGTCCCGGTGAACAAGGCCACCCTGGTGCAACATGACGAGAACAGCTACCTCGACGACCTCGCCTATATGGCTGCCATCCCGTCGAGCGTGTTCTACGACCACAACACCGACAAATTGTACTCGAATCCGCTGCTCTTCTACGAGGACAACCAGGAGCTCGACCGGAAAAACCGGACGCTCAACGCCTACAAGGGCCTCAACTATTTCATGGAGGACTGGCAGACCTACACCGGCGGCGTCAAAAAAATCGAGACCATCAACATGGGCGACAGGGAGCCATGGCAGGCCAAAAACTACACCCACATCAACGGCCAGGACCCCTACAGCATCGCCACCCAGATGGCGCTTGAGGACTGGTCATATGCGGACAGCGCCGTCGTCGCGGCGCTGGGCAACATGTCCGGTACGGGCAACACCACCACCGGCACCATGACCGGTACCATGTCCGCCGGGTCTGTCAAGCATATCAGGCAGACCGCGGTGAAGCAGGACTCCATCGCCCCGCAGTACAACGACTTCTATGTCGCCGACGACTACAAATACATCAAGGCCAACCTGACCTGGCCGTCCAAGAGCTGGCTGCCCACGCTCTCCTATCTCGGCACCCTCGGGCTATTGCAGGGCGGCCTGACCATTCCCTCCGCCGATCCAGACCTGCACCTCTACTGCAACTACGGCGGCCTCATGCAGGTCGCCTCATCGCAGAACTGGAACGTGATGGCCGGCGCCAGCGAAAGCTGCGAAAGCTACATTTACGCGCCCGGCAACTGGAAGTCCGCCGTCGTCGACATCCCGACCAAGGGACCGCTCGGCGAGCGCCATGGCACCATCATGGAGCGCATCCGTGACCTCATCACCGGCCAGGTGCACTACCTCATCGACATCTCGCTGTACCCCGGCAAAGAGATAGAGATACCGGAGGCGACGCCGTTCATGTGCCGCGATGTCACCTTTGAGCTCAGCTGGAAGGGCGGCGGCCCGCTCGGACTGGTCATCGTCGACGAGAACAACGTCGCGGTCGGCGAGGCCGTGGCCACCAACGTGTCAAAGCAGACGCTGGAGCTCGACCAGCTCGGCGAGGGCAACTACCGGGCCGTCGTCGTGCAGCTCGGCGAAGCGGAGCGCGAGATATCATACACCATCAACTATGAATGGAAGCAATCGATGCGGAAGGACAGCGCCAACTCGCTGATGAACGCGGCAGAGGGAGCCATCCTGGCGTCGCTCACCAACTCGCCGTTGCTCTACACCCCCGCCGACGACTTCCACGGCGACCTCGAACGGGTGCTCACCAAGCTCGGCGTCGACCACGTCTACTACGTCGACATCGGCAACCAGTCCGACGACACCATACGGCAGGAGCTACGGCGCATCTGTTCTATCAAAAAAGAATACCACACGCTCGAGGACATCTACCATGACATCCGGGGCAGAAGCGAGGAAAACGACATCGTCTTCACCACCATCGACCCCTGGACGACATGGCGTGCCGAGGAGCTCGCGCCAGCAGAGGAAAAAGAAAAAGCGCTATATCTCGGCTCCGCCGCCTACCTGGCCGCGCACCATGGAGCCCCGCTGATGGCGGTCGACATGCATCCGCCACTCTCCAGGGCGGTGGTATGGCACACAGAATGGTGGAAGGACCACGCCGTCCGTGACGACGAGCCCAATGTCGGCGCCATGTATCTCACCAGCAAGGAGGCATACGACTACCTCGACGAAATCGGGTTTGACAAACCGGGGGAGCGCGAAAGCATCATCACCGTCGCGGGCCAGTTCGACATCGGTGTTTCATGGGACCGCGCGTTCGTGGGAGCCGCAACGCCGGGCCGTCTCATCGGCACACCGGTCGACACGGCGCAGTGGGCGTCACGGAGCGCCTTCTATCCCGCCCTTATCTATGCAAACCCGGCGGTGAGCCAGAACACCGTCAGCCTCATCAACGGCAGCAGGAGCACCCGGCAGCTCACCGGGCTGCTCAACATCGAAAAGCCGAGCCAGGAGGAATCATTCCACGCGCCGGTGCTCGCCTCATACATGACCTATGCGCATCGGTTCAACGAGCGCGCCGGAGAATACTGGGATTTCCAGTATACCACCAACACGGGCATCACGCCGTTCTATCAGCCGTCGACCAATCCCATCGACCAGGGCGTGCTCGACAAGTACGGCAAATACGGCTCATATTATCCCGACCTCTCCGAGACAGAGGTCGTCCCGTTTTACCTCGAAAAATGCGGCTACGAGATGGCCTACGCCACGAATTTCACGGCGACGATGGAAGACCTCAACCGGGGCGTCGTCGCCTGGTTCGAGACCACCCATGGCTTCATGGAAAACTCGGGCAGCCTCGCCTTCTGGAACCCCCACGGAGTGCCGGGCTTCTTCGGTCTCAACCTGAGCCTGCCCACCGTGGAACCCAATCCCTGGCGCGGCTACGAGCTCTACCTCCCCGGATGGCTCGACGGCTCAACCCAGGAGCCCGACGTGCTGTCGCAGAGCCAGCGCCTCGGCCTCGACATCGTCCCCGCGAAGCTGAGCGACCTGCCCCTGTCCGACCTCCTGCCGGTCATCAAGCGGACGGGCTACGATGGCATCATCATCACGGTGCTGTTCGGCCGCCTGCGCACCAAGGACTACACGGGCTACGAGATGGAGGAGGCGATGGAAAACCTGCATTCGATGGGCTTCAACGCGCTGAGCTGCCTGATCTCCAACACCTATCTCCATCTGTCGCTCATCCGCCATGGCTGCGTCTGGCAGGTCATCGACCCCTGGGAGACATCATGGTATTCGGCGTTCGCAAGCGAAATGTTCGCCCGCGACCTCGCGCTCGGCAAAAACGTCGGGCAGGCTTACACGGACAGCATCCTCCACACCGGCATCGGGTATCTCACCAAGGACTGGTGGTGGGACATCAAGGAAAACCTGTGCTATTTCGGCGACCCCGACCTTTCGATGTGGTCACCACAATATGGCTGGGATAAACCCGAGTCATTGGACAGCGGCACCATCCATGGCCATGCGCCCTTCGGCGCCACCGACTACCCGCAGGAAGAGGAAGAGGGCGGCTTCTCCATGATTATCGGCGTCGGTCTCATTCTCATTGTCGCGGCAGCCGGCGCATATCTCGGCTGGAAATACAAGCAGCGGAAAAGCTAAATATCGGCGATGCCACGGCCGGCGAGCAGCACCGCCAGATATTCGGGTATCTCCACGGTGCCCTTCTCCAGGGAAAACCTCTGCTCCATCATCGATATCTCGACCGGGTGCTGCAGCTCCACCTCGATGCCATCACCGCCGAAAACAACGGCATCCCGTAATGGGTCAAAGTCATCGATACCGTCGAGCGCAACCGGCGTGACACGCAGGCCGGTTTTGCCGTGCAGCGAGCCCGGCTGCCGTATCAGCCTTTTGACATCCCCGGTCACGGGTTCATCGGGTTCACCACGGAGCTCGACGGCGCACCGTTTCACCAGCTGCGGCATGACTTTTTTGATGTATGTCGACTGGTCGATTTTCCCGCGGCGGATGCGCTCGATGCGCTCCCCGGTGACATCCTCGATGATGCCCGTGGCGGTTTTTTTGCCGACGCCCTCGAAAGAGGTCAGCAATTTCATCGCCTCGTCCTGTTCCATGTCCTGGAGCTCCCGGAAAAAATCGACGATGTCCCGGCTGATCTTGCCCTGCCAGCCCGGCGCATCCGGCGGCGCTATCTCCATCGCCGTCTGGGTCATCCGTCCCCGGCGGGCGATGGTTTTTTCCCGTAGCATCGCGTCGAGGTTGAGCCCCCTGCCGGTGATATAGTCGACGATCTCTCGCCGCGCCTGGCTCTCCAGTGGCAGCACCTCGGGATGGACGACATGGCAGTGGTAGCCCCGGCCGCCGCTGAAGTACAATGACAGCTCCTGGTCGGTGAAGCCGAAATCCTCGGTCAAAAACGAGACGAGCTTTTTGAGCTCCTCCTTGACTGCCTCGAGCATTTCCTCATAGCGCATGTCTTCCGCCCCTGGCAGATGGTCCGCATCGAGATCGAAGATGAGGTCGGCGCCCATCCAGCCTTTTTCCTGCATCGTCGAGGCATCCGGCGTCTTGTAGTAGGCCGAGGAATGGTAGACATGCGCCGGCGCCCGGTCCCTGAGCAGCTCAAGCAGCTCGTCATGCTGCCTGAAGCCCACGTGGCGGGTCATCCCGGCCTGGTCGAAAAACACGAAGCCATACTCGCGGCGGGCGAAGCGACGCGGCGCCGGAATCGCTGCATCGCGATAGTAGCGCCGGAACCGTTCCTGCAGGAAGCTACCCATTGTGCCTCCGCGCCCGGCTTTTGATGCGGTAGTAGCCGAGCGGATGTTTCACCCGTTTGCAGATGGCATCCATTTTTTCGACCGGGCAGAGCCCCCAGCTCTTGATGGACGAGCAGCTCGGCGGCGTATATTCGGTGCCGGAGACCTTGCCCGTGATGTGCTCTATCTGGTAGCGCGTCTTCCCGCGGCTGAAGTCAGGTGAGCCGCCGAACAATGCGACGATGTCGTTGGTGTCCATGCCCACCGCATGCAAAAACGATACCAGGGTGAACCGGCCGACATGGGGCACGTTGACGCCTGATTGAGCGGCGGCGAGCAGCTGCCGGATGCAGGGCGGCAGCTTGGTGACCGTCACCTCGCCCATGTCGGCCTCCCGCTGCATCTGCCGTTCCTCCATCAGGGTGCGCAGCCGGGTGACCTCGTCCTCGAACACATGCCGGACATCGGAGGGCGGCTTCATCTGCCGTACCTCCCGGTAGATGGCGTCCTGGATGGCGTTCTGCAGCAGACGGGCGAGCTGCCGTTTCTGCAGCGATATCCATCCCCGGCTGAGGGGCATGTTGACGAGCTTCCAGCTATCGCTCCACGTCGGCGCATGTTCCAGGTAGTCGGTGAAATAAATTGTCATGTCGTCGCTGACCTCAAGGCCGTATTCATCGGCAATGGCCACGAGCATTCCCCTGTCCTCGTTCTGGAGGTATTCGTAGGCCCGCTTGGCCTCAGACAGCGCATACCGGCCGGTGGCGTAGCCGCTGCTGACGCTTGCGACGATGATGCGGGCGATGGGATAGGAAAAAATGTTCATCAGCACATCTGTTTCAGATGCGGCTGGATAGTCGCCGACCACGCCGTCCCGGATGGCGTCGTTGACCCGCTGCCGTCCGAGCGCTCTTGCACGCTCATAGATGGGGTCGTGCAGTATTTCGCCGGTGCGGACGTCTTCTTCTTTTACCAGTTGCCGTGCCTCGTTGAGAAAGGGATACCGGGCGAGCTGGGTGACATCCACGCTGTAACATCCCGGGGCTTATTTAATGTTTTATGGACGGGGGATACCTGTCGGTTAAAAATTTTTATTGTATATGCGCTGTTAGCACGGGCGTGCCATATGGATTTTTTCATGGTATTCGTTTGGTATCACAATGGCTTCATGTCTAATAGTCAACCGTTACTGCAAAACCCTTAATCAGTATTCTCCGGCCACTGCGTTCCCAGGCGACACCCGTAAACCCATAAAGGGCGCCGTTGAACGCTGCACCTTTGTCATTTCCTATTGTATATGTTCCACCCTGTTGGTTGATATGTATAAATGGACACGATAAAAAGAGTGGAAACCGGGAGCTTCGCACATCTGAAAAATGACGTAAGAAATCCGGTAGTTTGTCATTGAGGAAAAAATCTATCAGAGGAAGGTCAGGGTACAATCCTATGAGCTCAAAACAAAGGTAGATGAATTGTGCGATGACCATGGGAACAAGTGCTACATAAAATGCTGTCGGGTAGAGGTTGCCATATCCCTCAATGTGAACGGGCACGAAATGCCTGGTGGGCGCTGATTCCGGTAGTTCCCGGGGTTCCACTGTCGCATCTGCTCCATGGTCTTTGTCATCTACATGTGTCGTTTCAATGGGTAGGTTTTCGTTAACCGCTCCCTGCATTGTGCCTGATACCATGACGATGAGAATGAATACGGTAAATATGGATGTATTTTTCATATATGTCTCTCCTATCCGATATAACAGCTTATAAAAATATAATGTTTTCTAAAAATGGCTCATACTGCTGAAGCGGGTTTGATTCCCTCCTCCCGCCGGTGTGGACGTTTTTTCTTTTACCCGCTGTCGTCCATTAATGGATGAAACGTGGCTATGCCACCTCGACGATGAACGTGGCATGCGCAGCATTTATTGCCAGGAGCGACGGCAGCACGATGGTCTGTCCCTCGACCTCGATTTCGACGAGGCCGACGGTGCCTGTCTCCACGTCGTCGGTCAGAGCGAGCATGATGTCATCTGTCTCCGTTTCTCCCCGCTGCAGTGGGAACTGTGTCTGCGCTGGCGAGACAGCCAGCCATGAGGGCGCCCGGATGACCGATACCTCGGCCCAGACGGGGAAAACCTGGACGAAATACGGCGCATAGGAGACCGCCATCTGCACATTGCCGCCCCCATGTTCGGTGACGGTGACCTCCTGCTCGGCCATCCCGGCCTGCATCTGCCCCCACGAAATCTGGACGAGGGGGCCATCGCCGTCGATGCCCGCCGGAGCGGATGAGGATGGCGCTGCCATGATGACGGGGCTGATGAGCACACATGTGGCTACGGCCAGCGGTATCAATTGCTTCACTTTTCCACCTCTAAACCATGCAACCTGTTATTGTTTAAAAAATTTGTTCTCACCGGCACGGCGATACATCGCAAAACGGTATATATGTCGGATGTGTTTCGCCGGCCTGCCCGCTGCCCTCCGCCGCCATCTGCCGGGGTGACGTGGCAAATGTTAAATACGGGGTCGATATTTATGGCGCTACTTATGGCCGCTGAAGAAGATGACTTTAAATACATCGTACGCATCGCCGCGACCGACGTCGACGGCGCCAAGCCCGTCCGCTATGCCCTGACGCAGGTCAAGGGCGTGGGCGACACCCTGGCGCACATCATTGCCAGGGAGGCCGACGTCGACGAAACCGTCAAGATCGGCAACCTGCCCGACAAACAGATCGAGCAGTTGAACGACCTGGTTGTCAACACCGCAGACGTGGTGCCGCCCTGGATGCGGAACCGCCAGCGGGACATCGAGACCGGGGAAGATAAGCATCTCATCGGGCCCGAGATAGACATGACGCGGCGTGACGACATCAACCGACTCAAAAAAATCAAGTCCTACCGGGGCCTCCGCCACGAAAAAGGGCTGCCCGTGCGCGGACAGCGCACCCGGGGCAACAAGCGCTCCGGCCTCGCCGTCGGCGTATCCCGGCGGAAGGTCCGGCAGCAGCAGCAGGAGAAAAAATAGGTGACCATTCATGGGAGATCCAAAGTTTCCACGGAAGAAATACGAGACGCCCAGCCATCCATGGGAAGCCGAGCGCATCGAACGGGAGCGAGACCTGATGCACAAGTATGGCCTCAAAAACAAGCGCGAGGTCTGGAAGGCCGAGACGTTTCTGCGGAAAATACGCGGCCATGCCCGCGAGCTCTTCGTCGGCGTCGAGGAAGCACAGACCAAAAAAGAAAAAGAGGAACTGCTGAAGCGCATGGTTTCGCTGGGGATCCTGCCGGCTGACTCCGGCCTCGACGACATCCTGGCGCTGACCATCGAGGACATCCTGGCGCGGCGGCTGCAGACCCAGGTGTACTATCACGGCCTTGCCTATACGCCGAAGCAGGCACGTCAGCTCATCGTTCATGGCCACATTTTGGTCAACGGCCGCAGGGTTCGCGTTCCCTCCTATAAGGTCAGGACGGCGGAGGAGGACACCATTCAATACGCCGAGGCGTCGCCGCTCGCCGACGACGTTCACCCGATGCGCCCCAAGGTCGACGAGACCAGGGAGCAGCGGATGGCGATGCACAGCGAGAGCAACGAGGAGAAATAACATGGGAAAAAAGGCTATCACGCATATTTTCGCTTCGCACAATGACACCATCATCACCGTGACCGATCTGACGGGCGCGGAGACGCTCGCCAAGTGCACCGGCGGCATGGTTGTCCGCTCCGACAAGGACGAGGGCTCGCCATATGCCGCGATGCGCGCCGCGCAGAAGGTGGCCGAGGAGCTCCGGGAGCGGGGCATCGACACGGTCAACATCAAGGTGCGCGGCCGAGGAAAAGGCCGCTCAAAGCATCCCGGTCGGGGTGCGCAGGCTGCCATCCGGGCGCTCGCCCGCGCCGGTATCCGCATCGGACGGATCGAGGATGTCACACCGGTTCCGCATGACGGCTGCCGGGAAAAAGGCGGAAAACGGGGACGCCGGGTATGAAGGCCACCGTGCTGGAGGAGGAGGACCAGTTTATCAAGGTGCTGTTCGAGGACATCTCGCCCGACGTGGCCAATGCCATCCGCCGGACCATCATGCTGGATGTGCCGAGCCTGGCCATCGAAAACGTCACCATTTATGACAACACCTCGGCCCTGTTCGACGAGATCGTCGCGCATCGCCTTGGCCTGCTGCCGCTGCCCACCGACCTGCAGATGCTGGTGTTCCGGGAGGACTGCGCCTGCGACGACGAGGGCTGCCCCAACTGCACCGTCCATTACACCGTGAGCAAGGAGGGAGAATGCACCGTCTACAGCGGCGACCTGAACGCCGAGGATACGTCATGGGCGGTCGTCGACGACAAGGTTCCACTGCTGCGCCTGAAAAAAGGCCAGCGCATCATTCTCGAGGCCGAGGCAATCCTTGGCACGGGCAAGCAGCATGCGAAATGGCAGCCTGCCTCCGGCATCGGCTACACCTATTATCCCGACATAACGGTCAACGATGACTGCAACGGCTGCCGGGCCTGCGTGGACATCTGCCCCCGCGACGTGCTCGGCATGAAGGGCGCCAAAGCCGTGGTCAAAAACCTGGAGGCCTGCAGCCTCTGCCGGAGCTGCATGGAGGAATGCGGCCGCGACGCCATCACCGTGACAGGTGACCCATCCCGCATCATTTTTTCGTTCGACACCGACGGGTCGCTCCCGCCGCGCGAGGTGCTCACCGAGGCGCTCGACATCCTGCATTACAAGTACGACGCGCTCGCCGAGTCGCTGTAGCTAATCGAGGAACACCTCCTGCTTGTAGGCCGTGGGGACGAACAATATGAGCGCGGTGAAAATCTCCAGACAGCCCAGTCACATGCACACCGACAGCCATATCTTCGCCAGCTCGGGCAACGGCGCATAGCTGTAGCTTGGCCCAACGCCGCCGAGCCCCGGCGGGTCATCGGCGGATACGGAGTCGGCGTCACCAATCGGAGGAAACATCGCTCGTCCTGTACGGCTCGCTGGCCGTCGGCCTCGTCATCCTCGCCATGGCCGCTACCAACACCGAGCATGCACCCACCGCTGGCATCGCCCTGGGGCTGGTCATCAACACATGGAGCGCTGCCACCGTCGTCTTCATCATCATGGTGATGCTCTGGATGGTCGCGGTGCGACATCTGCTCCGCCGCCGTCTCATAAACCTGACGGCGCCTCTGGTGTAGCCGTTACTGCTCCTGGATCGGGGAGCGCCAGTCGAGCCCGATGGTCCGCATGCCGAGCTTGGCGACAAGGGGCATACTCCGCTTGTGCTGGCTCCGTCGCCGCATCTGCTGGATCCGGTGCACCTCGCTCTCCTCGATATCTGCGGCATGAGCGATTTTTTCAACCGGCCATTTTCGCTCCAGCCCATACAAGATACGGTCGAGCTTCTCGTAGGATATACCGAGCTCCTCCTCGTCGGTCTGCCCCTTCCAGAGGCCAGCCGATGGCGGCTTCTCGATGATGGGCCCGGGGATGTCGAGATGGCGTGCCAGCTGGTATACCTGCGTCTTGTACAGGTCGCCGACGGGCAAAAAATCGGTGCCGCCATCGCCATATTTGGTGAAATAGCCGATGAGCAGCTCCGTCTTGTTCGAGCAGCCACACACCAGGCTGTCCTTGACGTTCGAGTAGCCATACCACAGCAGCATGCGGAGCCGTGACTTGATGTTGCCGAGCGCGACGGCGTCCATCTCATGGGGATAGATCTTCCGGATGGAATGAATGAACGGCGAGATATCGATGGTCTCATACTCGATGTCGAGGTCGTCGGCCATCAGGCGGACATGCTCGAGGTCCTCGATCGGCGTTGACAGCTCCGGCATAAAAATCGCGTGGATATTGTCTTTGCCCAGCGCCATCGCCGCCAGCCTGGCGGTCACCGCCGAGTCGATGCCGCCGGACAGCCCGATGACCACGCTGTCCACGCCCGCATTCGATGTGTAGTCACGGATGAACGTGGTGACCAGCCCTGTTGTCTCCCCTGCATCTATCTCGAGCATATGGATAACGTTATAAGCAGGGGCGATATATGGTTTTGGGATTTGTATGCAGCTCTCACTCATCAATGTTCATCCGACAGTGGGCAACAAAAAAAAGAACCTGAAAAAAATGCGGAAGACGCTCGACGGCCTCGAGACAGACATGGCCGTCTTCGGGGAGCTCACCGCCACCGGCTACACCTGCAAGGACGAGTTCCGCGACCTGGCGGAGCCGCTCGACGGCCCAACAGTGCAGGCCGTCCAAGAGATGTCCGCCACGCATGACACGTCCATCGTGTTCGGCATGCCGCTGGAGGAACGGGCAGGACTCATCCACAACGCCGCCGTCATGATACATCCCGATGGGGAGGTGCAGTCCTACCGCAAAATGTTTCTCCCGACCTTTGGTCCCTTCGAGGAACGTTTTTTCTTCACCCCCGGCGACGCGTTGCCCGTATATGACACGCCCTATGGCAGGGTGGGCATGTGCATCTGCTACGACCTGTTTTTCCCGGAGCTGCTCAAGGGCATGGCATTGAAGGGCGCCGACATGATTCTCTGCATTTCCGCCTCACCCTCGATAAGCCGCGAATATTTCGAGCAGGTGCTGCCGGCGCGGGCGATAGAGAACACCGTGTTCGTGGCCTACGCCAACCTGGTGGGCACGCAGGAAAACCTGGTGTTCTGGGGCGGCAGCCAGGTGTACAGCCCCCGGGGAGACCTCGTCGGCCGGGCGGCCTACAACGAGGAGGACGCGCTGACGTTCGACATTGACTTTGACATCATCAGTGAGGCGCGGGCCGCGCGCCCCACGCTCCGGGACACCCGGGCGGAGCTATTCGCCGACCTGTACCGTATCGCCCGAAGCGAGCCATTGTACCATGACTATGCGGCCATTGCCGTCCGCATGGGGCGCTATGCCGTCGAGCGGATGAAGGTCGAGACGGTCGAGATACATGGCCCCCGGCAGATGGTCGACGGCGTCATGTATGCGACGGCCTGCCCCCGGGACAATATCATGGTGGAGCAGGACGAGCAGATACGTGCTACGTTTATGTCCGGCGGGGATACGCTGACGCTGACGCTCAGGCCTGAAATGCGGCGTTTGCTCGAGCAGGGATTGAACCCGGCGCGGCTTTCCTCGCTCGACGCGGACGAGCTGTTCGATGTCTCCGGATAGCGGGGCCGGGAAGCGAAAATTATAAGATGTCCATCGTCATTATAGTAGCGTATGGATTTCACCACGCTCACGATACTGGCGGTACTATCGTTCGTCCTCGCCTGGTTCGGCATAATGATTTTCACCACGGAAACCAGGGATGACGACGACAAAAAGAAGGAGCCCCGGCAGGCGCAGCAGGAGCCATCCGGCCATGAAACCGAGCAGGTCCAGAAGGTTGCTCATGTCGCTGAGACGCCTGCGGTGCAGGAGGCCAGCGAGGACGAGGTCGTGATGTACCAGAACATGGTCGAAAAATACCGGGGGATGGTGCAGCAGCTCCGCCAGAAGGTCGAACGCCTCGAGCAGACGAGCAGCACCGCCGGGATGTCCAACGACCAGCTCATCGACTGGATCGCCGACCTCCGCCGGGAAAACAAGTACCTGAAAAACAAGCTGACGGAGCTCGAAAACGAGCCCGTTCCCGACGTGCCCGAGACGTCATCGGGAACCATTGCCACGCTGAAACAGGAAAACGAGCACCTGCGGGAACGCCTCGAAAAATACCGGGCCAGGGTCACCCAGCTCGAAGACGAGATAGAGGAGCTCAAAAGCGATCTGCACTACTACCGGGACATGGTCAACAAGCTCCAGGCCAATTTCACCGTCATCAACAAGTACAACTATCGCGCCTGCATCCGCGACCCCGAGACAGGAGAGTTCTGCTACGAGCTCGTCAAGTTCCCGCCCGACTTCGACCCGTTCAACCCGACCTACATCAGCGAGGACGGCACCGAAATATACGAGCAGTACGGCATAAAGATACCCACCAAGCTCGGCGACCTCGTCAGAAAGGAGTTCAAAAAACGCGCCGCTGAGCCCTGGGAGGAAGCCGAGGTCGACTGGAAGGTCGGCCGGTAGCGCTGCAGATGGAAAACTGGACGGAAAAATACCGGCCTCGGCATCTCGACGACGTCGCGGGCAACGCCAAAGCATTGCAGAAGCTCCGCCAGTGGGCCCGCCAATGGCAACAGGGTATCCCACCACAAAAAGCGGTTGTTCTCTCCGGTAAAGCCGGCATCGGAAAAACATCGGCAGCGCATGCGCTTGCCAACGACCTCGGCTGGCAGACCATCGAGCTCAACGCGTCAGATGCACGGAGCAAGGAGGTCATCCGGCGCACCGCGTTTTCAGGTGCGGTCAACGAGACCTTTACCCGGGAGGGCGAATACCGTCCATCCGGGGAGGGCGGCGCCACCCTCGTCATCATCGACGAGGCCGACAACCTGTATGAAACCAAGGGAGACCGCGGCGGCACCGGCGCCATCATCGACACCATCCGGCAGACCCGGCAGCCCGTCGTCCTCATCGTCAACGACTACTACCAGCTCATACGGGGCGCCGGGCAGCCTCTCAAATCGCTGTGTCAGCACATCCAGTTCAAGCCCGTCGACGACCTCGGCGAGGTTTTGCAGCGCATCTGCCGGGAGGAAAACATCCGGGTTGACCGCCAGGCTATCCGGTACATCGCAAGCCATGCAGATGGAGACGTCCGCGGCGCCATCAACGACCTCCAGACCATCTGCCAGGGGCGACAGCACGTCGACATGAGCGCCGTCGCCAGCATCGGCAGCCGCAACCGCGAGCAGCAGATTTTTTCCGTCCTCCGGCGCATCCTCCGCGCCAGGAACATGGAGGACGCCGACGCTGCCGCCCGCGACATCGACGAAGCGCCGCCGCAGATGATACTCTGGATAGATGAAAACCTGCCCGTCGAATACAAAAAACCACGCGACCTGGCCCGCGCCTACCGGTATCTCGCCTCGGCCGACGTTTTCCTCGGGCGGACACATCGCCGGCAGCACTACGGCATGTGGAAATATGCATGCGACCTCATGTATGGTGGCGTGGCAGTCGCCAAGACACGTCTGTACCGCGGCTACAATCGCTACGATTTCCCCTCATGGCTCCGCAAGATGAGCGCGAGCAAGGCCATGCGCGGCAAACGCCGCCGGATCGCCGGCAAAATCGGCAGGCACGCCCACATGTCCGGAGCGAAAACCCGGGAAACCCTGCCATATCTCGCGGCCATGCTCACCAATGACGAGGAACTGGCAGCCAATCTCGCGCGGCGGCTCGACCTCACCGCCGACGACCTCGCCCCGCTCGTGGGCAGCACGGCCGCCCGGGACATCGTCCAGCGCGCCGACGAGGACGAAAGCGACCTCGCGAAGGACGGCGACCGCCAGCAGAGCCTCCTCGACTTTTAACTTTTAATACAGATGTGTGGGAAACCTATTTAACGAGGGTTAACATTGGTAAAGAAGGGTTTTAAAAATGAAGGGCATGGCAGGCAGCACGCATGTAATGGTAGGGCTGGCAATAGTAGCCGCACTCATCCTTTTTTGCTGGTCGCCATCGGTTGAGGCGCAGTCATACGAAATCAACCTGGATATCGCGGTACCGGATGAGGTAAACGTCTGCGAGCCGGCCATCTATACACTGCACGTCAACAACACCGGCGATAACCCGCTCACCGATGTCACCGCAAACGTCACCATGCCTGATTCTTTTAACTACGTGAACGGAAGCGCTATCGTCAACTACAGCGGAAGCTCCATCGCACAGGACCCCGTCATCCAGGGACAAAACCTGAGCTGGGACCTCAGCAGCATCGAGAACCCGCTGCCCGTCAACGCCAGCATGTGCATATGCTTCAATCTGACCGCTTGCTGCACTGCAACCAGCGACGTGCAGCTTGCGGCCACGGTAACCGCCAACGAGAACACGTCCACAGCCACGTCATCATCCATCCTGGTAAACAGGGGACTCATCCTTCTGGAAAAACTGCCGCAGACCCAGGATGCCTCCATCGGCGACATCGTCACCTTCACCGTATCCGTCACAAACATCGGCACCGGCCCCTTTTTCAACGTTACGGTCAACGACACCTTGGGGGACGGCCTGTCCTATGTTGCCACAAATGCATCCGGCTGGCCCGAATGGCAGTACAGCCGCATCGGAGTCGATGAAACAAGAACTGTCAACATCTCCGCCGAGGTCATTAGCTGCCAGGGGCTCTACAACGACGTAGCCGCAGCATGGGGCTGCAACGGACATATATGCCAGACCACCCATGCCAAGGGATCGATAAAACTGGTATACCGGGAGCCATCGCTCACCTTCAATGTGGAGCCCAACCCGATCACGCTGCCCTACTGCGGCAGCTCCCGTGTACATGTCAACATGACCAACGCCGGCGACGGCGGCGCCTACGACATCTACCTTGCCATGAAGGGAATGCCCGCGGCGTATAACGTCAGCGACATCCGCAACGCGACCTACTATCCGGGCAATACCACCCTGTATGTCGGCAACCTCTTGGCGCATACAACGAACAACATCTCATTCAACATGACCGTGCCCTATGGCACCTGCGGCGGCCCATCCGGTGATGCAATCACGTTCACCCCTCGCTATCTGGACGAATGCGACAACACATGGGCACCACCGGTCACCTATGTCACATATACACGTGCAGCGGGTCCCTCAATCGATGTCAGCAAAACAGGCCCCACCCGGGTGCTCCGCGGCGAAAACGTCTCCTACATCATAAACGTCTCCTACACCAAAAACGGGTGCAGCCTCGACAGCGTCACCACCAACATCACCGACACCTACCCAGACGGCTTCACGGTACAGGATGCCGGCGGCGGCACCGTCGACGCAGCAAACACCACCATTACCTGGACAAACGTGAAGCTCGCCGATGGCGTCCCGTGGACCACGAACGTCACCTTCGCCAATGGACAAACCTGCGGTGACATCGTGACCAACGCCGTCACGGTCGAACCCGTCATCGACTGTTGCGGCTGCTCAATGAGCGGAAGCGACACCGCCAGTACGGCAAGCGTATGCGACGAAAACTACACCGGCAAGGAGCCATTCACATGGAACAAGGAAGCATCCCGTTACGTACGGGAAAACTGCAACAACATCACCTACTACAACAACATGACCTTCCATCTCCAGGGAGCATCCTGGAGCGATGTCTGGTTCAGAGAGCAGGCAAACAACGGGCAGACAGCTCCAAACGGCTCCACCGTCGTGAATGCCACATTCATCATAAACGGTACTCTCTCAACCACCCGGAGCATTACCCTCAATAGTTACACCTCGCTGGGCTTTCTGGACGGGCTCGCGCCGCTTGCCAATGGAACAACGCTCACCGTCACCTATGACCTCCACCAGTGGAACACCGGCACATTTTTCGCCTGGTCAGACGTCAACATAACCGGATACCCGAACAATGCATCAGCCGACGGTGCATACCATCAGGGCCAATGGATAACTGTACAGCGGGCATCCTACACAATCGGCGTTGACATCCCTGCCATCGTGAGCAGCTGCGGCATCTACCAGGCAACCATCAACGTCAACCATGGCAGCGACTGGGACGCCCACGATATGGTCATCACGCTCAACGGCACAAACTACCGGTACATCGACGGGAGCACCACGATAAGCGGTCTCCAGTATAACACCACGACAGGCACCTACCAGCAGATCCCCTCTTTCGAGCCCACACAAAACGGCGCCTTCTACATATGGAATCTGAGCTCATACGGCGAGATACGCCAGGACGGCACGATAACGTTCAACGTGTCTAAGTCATGCGACCTCACCAGTTCCATCGATGCCGCTCTCACCTACAGGGACAACTGCGAAAACGAATACAGCAGCACGGCCAGCGACGTGCCAATCCTCGCCACAACCGGGGATATCTGCATCAGCAAATTCCCCGAAGAACAGTTTGCATATACCCGTCAGGTCAGCTGGCGTATCTGCATCCCAAACAAGGGAAACGGCACCGCCTACAACCTCGTGGTCAACGACACACTCGGAGACGACCTCAGCTACGTCAACTCGACCATTGACGGCATCTGGGATCCAGCCAACACAACTGTTGGCCCACAGGGGAGAAACATCACCTGGTCCATCGGCAACGCCATCCCGAACCAGAAGATAACGATAGAGATAACCGCCAACCTGACCGGATGCGACAACCTATCCAACAACGTAACGGCCAGCTGGGGATGTATCCACGGCGAAACATGCCAGCAGGTCAACGACACGGCAACCATATCACTGGAAACCGGGCAGATACTCGTCAGCAGGCATGACGTCGACAACATTGACCCATGCGGCGACGAGGCACAGGGAACCATAACCATCAAAAACGGCGGCGTGGACACCTACGACGTCAACGTCACCGAGCATCTGCCGGCAAACCTGACCTATGTGCCGGGCACCGAATATGTCAGCGGCGCCACGCCATCCATGTTTACACAATGGGACACCAACCTCACATGGCATTTTTCAACTCTCCCGCGCGGAGCAACGGTCACCATCACCTTCAATGTCACCACCACCAGCCCCTGCGCCGCGTTCCCGGAACCCGCTAGCGCAACTGTCAACTACACGCTTCCATGCACCGCCTACGGCCCCGAGGATACAGAAACGATAGCGATACAAAAAGTCACCCCCGAGCTCACCGTAACCAAGACACCCGGCATGGTTATCGCCGAGCCCGGCGACCTCGTGAACTGGACCCTCACCGTGACAAGCAACGGCGACTACGAGGCAAAAAACATCACGCTGGAGGACAGACTGCCCGCCAACGTCGCTTATATCAACTCCACCATCGACGATATCTGGAGCCCTGCCAACACAACGATAGCAGGCCAGAACATTACCTGGCGGCTTCCCAACATGACAACCGGGGAAACCATATATGTGAACATCACCGTATCCGTCAATGGCTGCACCGTCAACGACACCGACAACACCGCCGCTGTCTCCTGGGGATGCTGCCCGACTTCAAGGGAAAACAACAGCGACGTAGTCTCCCTCCGGACATCCCCCCGGGTCAACCTAACGCAAACACACGGCGACATCATCCCCTGTGGCGGCAACGTCACCATTACCATCAACAACAACGGCTCACGGGCAAACGTCACCGCCATTTCCGACATGCTGCCCGTCGGATACCAGTACAAACCAGGATCCACCGTCATCACCAGCAGCAACACGAGCAGAACATTCCCCGTCACCGAGCCAGCGGACTATTCAGCCGTCAACCGCACCATCATATGGAACCAATCCCACATCGACTACATCCACCACAATGAAACAATAACTATATACTTCGAGCTAACTGACAACGGCACCGGCTGCAGCAATCTCATCGACTCCTTCAACAACATAACGTTCTCCTTCGGCAACCTCTGCGATACGTCATTCACCGCGACATCCAATGACACCGTTACACCGCTTGCCGCAGACCTCCAGATAGACAAGTCCCCCGACCGCGAACTACTCGGCACCACCGCATTCTGGACCATCACCATTAACAACACCGGAACATATGAAGCACGCAACGTATCCGTCACCGACATCGTGGGCAGCGCATACACCAACGACTCAATCGTCGTCACCTACACCAACGGCACAACCGACCCCGGAGCAACCATCATCGACAACAGGATAACCTGGAACAATCTCACCCTCCCCGTTGGCACCGCCGTCTGGAGCCGCCACATCTACGCCAACGTCACCGCCACCGGCACCGCGAACAACACCGTATGGACAAACGGCACCTGCCAATCCGGCTGCATCTACACCACGACCACCGACACCTCCTACATATCACGCCTCAACTTCACAAAGGAAGGCGGCGGCAACGCCACCATCGGAACAACCGTCAACTTCACCGTTTTCGAAGCGCTTTTCTGGGGAGTCAACGAGCAATACATCAACGTCACCGTCACCGACCGGCTGCCCGACGAGCTGGTGTACGTGTCCTCCGACGCCCATGACTGCGCGGGCACCAGCTATAATGCCAACCTTACCATCTCAAATATCTCCGGTTACACCGAGCTCACCTGGTTTATCGGCAACATAACCGGCCCCCGCTGCCTCACCATCAACATAACCGCCGTGGTCAACAATACACTTGACAACGAGGACGGCGACGTCATCGAAAACGAGATCATTTTCTCCCACTACGACGTTGTCGGCAACCACTTTGTAAACAATGACACGGCCAACGTTACGGTAAAAGAACCCGATCTCTCCATAACAAAAAATGCAAACCAGAGCGTTGTGGCCACCGCCGACAGCATCAACTACACCCTGGCCATCCAGCATACGCCGGATAGCACCTGGGATGCCTACGATGTCAACGTCACCGATACCATACCTGATAGCCTCACCCTTGACACATGGGGTGTCACTCCTGCCGTCGACGGATTCTGGCAGAACGGACAGCAGCTGCAATGGAACATCAGCCATATCCCGCAGGGAAACACCGTCAACATATGGTACACGGTCACCGTCGACGACGACGTCATCGTCAACCAGCCGTTCGACAACCAGGCAAACCTCTCCTGGACGAGCACCCGCGGCACCAATCCATATGAGCGATATGGCAACAACACACCCCTCGACGACTACAACGACGACGACGCCGCACAGGTCACCGCGACCAACGCCCACTCAATCAGCAAAACACCGGATACAGCCCGGGATTACACAATCGGCGAGGTCATCAACTACACCATAGTCGTTGACCTTGCGCGGGCGACCTACCAAAATGTTGTCATCCGGGACCGGTTCCCCGCCGGATACCGCTATAACCCGGGGAGCTTCCAGATAACCGCCAACAACGAATCGTTCACGGTAACCTATAGCAACACCAGCAGCTACGTCAACATATACTGGCATCTCGGTGACATCAACAACAGCGACGACACCGACATCCACATCACCTTCAACATCACCGTCGCGGACAACCTGTCCATCCAAAACGGCGACAGCTTCAGCAACCGCGCCTGGCTCACATGGGAGGACTATCATGGCACGGATCACACCGCCGCCGACAATGCCGGACTAGTCACGATACGGGAGCCCGACCTCACACTATCAAAAACAGCCACGTCGTCCATCGTCCAGTCGGGAGATACATTCAACTATACCCTCACGATAGCGCACAGCGGAGACAGCACCTGGCCGGCCTATGACATCTGGGTAAATGATACGATTCCGGATGGCCTGAGCTATGTGTCAAACGTCTCGGTGCCGGGAGCGGATGTAGCATACCGGAACGGGCGGAATATTTCCTGGTATTTCTCCATGCTCAACCAGAGCGATACCATTCAGATTAATGTAACGGTTTCAGTGGACAGCGATGTTGTATCGAACGAGCAATTCATCAATCAGGGAAACCTCACATGGACCAGCACCGCGGGTCCCAATCCCGACGAGCGGTTTGGGAACCATACGCCGCTTGACGATTACAATGCATCTGACACCGAAACAGTTACCGCCGTTAACGACCCGGTCATCGACAAACTGCCCGACACCCTGAGAAACTACACGATAGGCGAAACAGTCGCCTTTACCGTAACCGTTGACTTTCCGAACGCCACCTTCAGCAATGTATGGATAAATGACACGCTGCCGGCCGGCCTCATATACAATCAGTCCTCTTTCACAATATCACCGTCACTACCCCTTAACGCACATACGGTGAGCAGCCCCAACAACGGAACCGCACCCGTCCACGTCGCCTGGAACCTCGGTGATGTTAACAACTCCCAGAACGACAAAGACCTCACCATCACGTTCAACGCGACCGTCGCCGACGTCCCCGGCAACCAGAACGGAACCACGCTCATCAACACCGCCAATCTGTCATGGAAAGACTACGCCGGGATAGCGCACTATCTCACCGACGATTCCGGTGTTGTGCAGCTTTTGGAGCCGGATTTGGCTGTTGGCAAGGTGGCGAACCGGAGTGTGGTGGAGGCGGGCGACATGGTTAATTACACCATCACTGTGCAGCATACTGCAGCTAGTTCATGGCCGGCCTATGACATCTGGATAAATGATACGATTCCGGATGGCCTGAGCTATGTATCAAACGTGTCGATGCCGGGAGCGGATGTGTTTGTGCGGAACGGGCAGCAGCTGGCCTGGTATTATGGGGAGCTCCTTGAAGGCGATACCATTCGTATTAATTATACTGTCACTGTTGATGATGATGTCGTTGTGGACCAGGATTTGGACAACGCTGTTAATCTCACCTGGACCAGCATCAACGGCACCAATCCGCATGAGCGGTTCGGTGACTACACGGCGCTCGACGACTATAACCGAACGGTCCAGTGGCCGCTGGATGTCAACAATACGGCCGTCGTGACCAAGGCACCCGAGCAGCAGCGGAACTATACCATCGGGGAGACCCTGAATTTCACCGTCATGGTGGATCTGCCGAACGCGACGGCGTATAACGTCTGGATTAATGATACACTACCAGCTGGGCTTATCTATCAACCGTCGAGCTTCATCATGACGGCGAACAATGGCTCGTTCACTGAGCAGGTGAGCTCGCCGAATGATGGCTCTGTGCCGGTCTCGGTCAACTGGAGTCTGGGAACGGTGAATAACAGTGATGGTGCGGATGTTACCATCCGGTTTAATGTGACGGTTGCTGATGTCATGGGCAACCAGAATGGCACGCTGCTGAGCAACACCGTAGCTCTGGCCTGGACGGACGATGATGGTGAGGTTCAAACCGATGCTGATACATCCGGTGTTGTGCAGCTTTTGGAGCCGGATTTGGCTGTTGGCAAGGTGGCGAACCGGAGTGTGGTGGAGGCGGGCGACATGGTTAATTACACCATCACTGTGCAGCATACTGCAGCTAGTTCATGGCCGGCCTATGACATCTGGATAAATGATACGATTCCGGATGGCCTGAGCTATGTATCAAACGTGTCGATGCCGGGAGCGGATGTGTTTGTGCGGAACGGGCAGCAGCTGGCCTGGTATTATGAGGAGTTTCCGAATGGCAGTGTCGCTACATTGAGCTACAATGTGGCGGTGGACAGCGATGTGGTGACGAATCAGTCGTTGGTTAACGAGGTGAACGTCACGTGGACGAGCATTAACGGCAGCGACCCATACGAGCGATTCGGCAACTGGACGAGCCTTGACGACTACAATGCGTCAGATAACGAATCAATCAGTATATTCAGCATGGAAATATCAAAAAAAGTATGGAATGGCTCTGCATGGGATGAGTACCATCATGAAGACGTTGGAGATACAGTCAGATTCAATATATCTGTCATCAACACCGGGAGTGCACCGTTGGCGAACATCACGGTACAGGACACCTTGCCTCTGGGATTGATCAGCGCAACATGGGGAAGCAGCAATACCTGGAATATCAGCGGACCGCTTTACCCCGGGGAAGCGTTCTACATTGAATTTAATGCCACAGTCACTGATTCTGGCGTCCATATCAACATTGCGAATGTCACAGCCTCTGATGTCGAGAATATTATAACAAATGTTTCAAGTGATGACGCGGTGGTTGAGGGTGAACGGGCGGATGTGGTGCTGTCGAAGACGGTGTGGAATGGCTCAG
>CAZESS010000001.1:126296-172268 GCA_964514975.1 uncultured Thermoplasmatales archaeon
GATGTGGTGCTGTCGAAGACGGTGTGGAATGGCTCAGCCTGGGTGGAGTATCACTGGGAGGATGTCGGTGATGTGGTGACGTTTAATTTGACGGTGACGAATAATGGGACGAATCCCTTGGTGGATGTGACGGTGAATGAGTCGTTGCCGGCGGGGCTGCTGAATGGGAGCTGGGGGGCATCGTATGAGTGGACGATAGCTGGTCCGTTGATGGTGGGTGAGAGCTGGTCTGTTATGTTTGATGCTGTGGTGATTGATGTGGGCGTGATGGTGAATGATGCCCGGGTTGGGGGGTATTGTGAGAATACGTCTGCGTTTGTCGAGGATGCCGATTCGGCGTCTGTTGAGGGTGAACGGGCGGATGTGGTGCTGTCGAAGACGGTGTGGAATGGCTCAGCCTGGGTGGAGTATCACTATGTAGACGATATGAGAGAAGCCATCATGTTCAATCTCACGATAATGAATAATGGTACTAATCCATTGATAACGGTTAACGTAACGGATGTGCTGCCCTCTGGCTTGGCGAATGCCTCATGGGGCGAGAGTACATCCTGGCTTATTTCATTCCTTGCCGTTGGTGATACAACCACCATTATCTTTAATGCTACTGTTGTTGGTGATGGCATACTTGTTAATACCGCATCTGTTATGGGTGTCTGTGAAAATACATCTACCCCTGTTTATTACGAGGATAACGCCACCGTTGAAGCAGGAGCTGACCTGGTAGTGGAAAAGATGGATATGCCGGACCCGGTGGTGGCGGGGGCATCTCTGAATTACACGATTACGGTAACCAATTATGGTCCCACGGCAGCAGATAACGTGCTTGTTACCGATCTGCTTCCTGCAAATGTTACGATAACGGCTGCTGCAGCAGGGTATACTTGTCTGGATCATCCTGTGCAGTGGCTTATTCCGCGTTTGAACGCAAGTGCTTCGGTGATGCTCTGGGTGAACGTCACCGTGGATAGTAGTGCCCTGGGTATGCTGCATAACCGGGTGAACGTGTCCAGTTCTACCTATGATCCGAATGTCACCAACAACGAGGATGAAGAGGATACTGAGGTAAACACGGTCGTCCGGCTGTCAATACGTAAATCAGACTCGTCTGACCCGGTGCATGATGGCGAACCATTAACGTACACCGTCATCGTCACGAATCATGGTCCCAGCGATGCATATGACGTCATGGTAACTGAACATTACGACAGCAGATTCACGTACCAATCCGCGAGCCCTCAGCCCGAGGAGGGAACACAGAACTCGTGGTCACTGGGCATGATTCCGGCTCACGGACACAGCACCATAGCCATCCAGGGCGTCGTTACGGTGGATGATGATGCAGACATGATCAATGTCGTCGCCGCTGTCGCCGCTAATGCAAATATTTCACGCACGACGGAGGTTACCGAGGTCACCTCTCCGATCATACGAATAACCAAGGATGCACCGGTTACCGTGAAGGCATGGGAGAATATTACGTATTCACTGACCTATTACAACCCTGGCGATATGCCGCTGACCAATGTGACCATCACTGAGACATACCCTTCGCCTACCACGTTTATCACCTCGATGCCCATGCCCACCGTGGGTAACAACACATGGATTATCGATTATCTGCCGCCGCATACTGCGAGGGCCATTGAGGTTACGTTGTCTATTAACACATCAATTGAGAATGGGACGCTGCTTTTCAACCATGTCAATGTCTCCGCTGACCAGAACGTATCTGCCACAGCCAACGCCACGACGACTGTTCTCAATTGTGAAATATATGATCCCAAGGTATCAATCGACTTGAATGGCCCGCCACTTGTCCCGGGTGACATTATCGAGTACCGTATCTGGATTAACAACACAGGTATTCTTCCCGCTGAGAATGCTTCATTTACCGACCCGATTCCAACCCATACAGCCTATGTGCCAGGCTCCGCAACGGCATCATACGGCACAATTGTGTATAACACCAGCGCGGACAGCCTTCAGTGGCATGGAACCATTCCCTCTAAGGCGTCGCTCAACATCGTCTTTAGAGTTCGCGTTGATGACGTACCCTCGGGGATTGAAATCCTCAATCAGGGTGTACTTTCCTGTCACAATATGCAGAATCCCACTGATGACCCTAGCACAATACCGTTCGATGACCCAACAAATGATACCGTCGTGGTTCCACCATTAACCGTGGAAAAGACCGATACTCCGGACCCCGTATATGCCGGGGATACCCTGACCTACGGTGTTACCGTAGCCAATACCGGTGAAGATATCCTCAGGAATATTACCGTGGTTGACACATATGACTCGATGCTCACCGTCATTGCTACGGATAATGGAACAATACATAATGATACCATCACGTGGCACATCCCGCTTCTGTATCCCGGCGATGTCGTTGCCTACACGGTTACAGCGGAGGTCGAACATGTAGATATCGTTATGGAGATTCTCAATACTGTCATTGCTGTTGCGGAAACCGGAGAACGGGGGGAGGACAATGAGACCACCGGTATCAAACCCGTTCCCCCAGAACCATTGTTGATGATACAAAAAACGGACGATGTGGATCCTGTAGAGCCAACTCACCGGCTCAGATATACGATAACCGTTGCTAATACGGGCTCAGGATATGCAACCGATGTTGTGATAAAAGATACGCTGCCTGGGGAGATACAGTATGAAGGGTCTTCCCATGCCCCGACAAAGGTCGAGGGAAGCGTCCTCACCTGGGACATCGGAGATCTCGCCGCCGGTGAAACATTTACTTTGACTGTTTGGACTCGGGCTGACTACGGCCTTGCTACGGGGACGATACTGAATAATACTGTGAACGTTACCTGCGATGAGGGTGTTTATGATTACGCTTGGGAAACAACGAATATAACAAATAAGCCACCTGTCACCGAGAAAAAATTCCATGGATTTGTCCAGAACGAAAGCTTTACAACGGGTACCGGTAACTATGTGCTTCACCATGTAACAAATGAAACATTCATTACGCTTGACGCCGTCGATTTCCCGCATACTGGTATGTCAGGTGTAAACAACACATGGTACCGGATATATAAATGGAATAAAAACACAGAAAAATGGCAGATGCTTTTCAACTGGAAGCTCTACGGTAGCTGGCGGACAGAGGCACCATATTTCCCGGTACATCTGGCATCACTTGGGGAGATGTATGGACTCTCACCGGACGGAAAATACCAGATAGATTTCTACAGCAACGACGGAGCAGGCAACTACGAACAACCCAAATGGAATGATGTCTATGTACATTCATCACAGCTCCCGCAGGCTAGCTTCAGCTATACGCCGACAAGCCCCGCCACAATCGAGGACATACAGTTCACCGATACCTCGGTTGATGAGGCTGGATCTGTTGTTTCGTGGTGGTGGGAGTTTGGTGACGGTTCCACGGGGCGTGGTGAGCGGGTGTCGCATAGGTATGATGATGACGGGTGCTACCGGGTTAATTTGACGGTTGTTGATGATGACGGGGCGAGGGATACTACGAGCCAGATGATCACGGTGAGCAGTGTTGGGCCATCGGCGAGCTTTACGGATGAGCCTGCGAGCCTGAGCACCACCGATCTGGTCTATTTCAACAGCACCTCCAGTGACAGTGATGGCTCCATTGTTAACTGTACATGGGACCTGGGTGATGGTACCATCCTATATGGTGAACATGTGACCCATAGCTATAGTGACGACGGCGACTGCACGGTCACTCTCACGGTGACGGATGATGATGGTGCGATTGATACTGCCAGTCACGTGGTGTCGGTAAGCACTGTTTCGCCATCGGCGTCGTTCACTGTTTCGCCATCGGACCCGTTGACCGGCAACATTGTCTACTTCAATAGTACATCCAGCGATTTTGATGGAAGTATTGTGAATTGGACATGGGATCTGGGTGATGGTACCATCCTGTATGGTGAACATGTTATCCATAGCTATGGCGACAATGCGAGCTACACGGTGACGTTGACGGTCGTGGATGATGATGGAGCTACAAACACCATGTCCCAGCAGGTTGCTGTACATGCTGTCACCCCATCTATATCGTTCACTGCCAATGAATCCAGCGATGAACTCGTCGTTATCTCCGCGCCTCAAGGACTGTCATGGAGCGACGTTTACATTGCATGCTCCAATGGCACCGATACGGATATCATTGACATGGCAGGAACTATTGGGGAGGGTGATATTATCCCCGTTGGAACTACAGGACTCTTCGACACGATTACTGTTAACCTCACATGGATGCCCACGGCAGCTACTATCGGGCAATATGTGTTTACACGAGCCACATCCGCAGACACATCCGCCGATAGTCTCTATAACCTCTCTATTTCGATGTCGCCATCTGATTATGGTTCAATATCTCTCAATCCATCCGGTGGCATATATGGAGAAGGCACAGTGGTGACAGCCACTGCGACCCCGATGTCTGGCTGCCAGTTCGACCGCTGGGGTGGTGACGTCAGCGGCGGCGACACATCGGTCCAGATTACGATGCATGAGGATATGGGCATTGTTGCTTATTTCATCGAGGAAGCCTCCAGACCTGCAAAAAACATGGCTCCCACGATTTCCCTCGATACTCCTGCCGGCGGCAGCACCGTTTCTGATGTCGTACCCGTGGAGGGCACCGCCGGCGAAGTGGATGGAACCGTGCAATACGTAGAGGTCAGGATAGATGAGGGGTCATGGCACACGGCGACAGGCACAGACAGCTGGATATATATGTGGGATACCAACATGGTAGGTGATGGCAGTCATACAGTATATGTACGCAGCTATGATGGAGAAGACCACTCCGATATTGCCTCTGTGACAGTGACGGTGGATAACGTCCTTCAGGGTCATATTCCCATCGTTGTTATTACAGCCCCGGCAAACGGTACAGTGATAGCTGAATCACTGGTCATCCAGGGGAATGCAGGTGACATGGATGGCAACGACACCGTTACAAAAGTTGAGATACGCATGGACGACGGCGACTGGGTGGTGGCCAATGGCACTGGCAACTGGTCATACAGTCCTGACCCGGAATCCATGAGCGGTCATACCCATATCATACAGGCCCGGGCTTACGATGGAACAGAGTATTCATCCATCAAATCCATCACATGTATCATGGGTGATGAGCAGGACAATAGTGCCCCTGGCTTCGAGATGCCTCTGCTGCTCGCCGTTGCGTTCGCTATCCTGATATTGCTGAAGAAACGGAAAACGGCTATGTAGGCTGCTCCGGAACTGGTACATCCAACCCATCCTTCGTATCCACATAGCATGCCCCTTTCATCGTAGCGGAAAATACGAGCGACAGATAGATGGTTCATGGCAGCTCGAACATATTTCCCCACTATCTTTTTATGTGGTTTTTCATTCAGCCTGTATGAACTGGAAGAAAGAGGCCGATTTTGTCCGCAGCATGGCGCGGAAGAACAACCAGATGTTCGGCGACGTGCTCCCGATGATCGCCTCGGAGAACATTCTGTCGCCGATGTGCGAGGAGATGCTGGTCACCGATTTCCATGGCCGGTATGCGGAGGGCACCCCGGGCAACCGCTACTATCAGGGCTGCCGGTGGTTCGACGAGGTAGAGCTGAAGGGCATGGAGCTTGCCAGGAGGCTGTTCGACTGCGCCTACGCGGATATCAGGCCG
Organism: uncultured Thermoplasmatales archaeon; assembly: GCA_964514975.1. Classification (GTDB taxonomy): domain Archaea; phylum Thermoplasmatota; class E2; order UBA202; family DSCA01; genus CAZESS01. Next base: position 131,971 of record CAZESS010000001.1, read on the forward strand.
ACGGCTGGCACCGTGGCAAACATGGCCGTGTTCAAGGCGCTCATCGAGCCCGGTGAGCCGGTTACCGTGCTCGACACGGCATCCGGTGCGCATATCTCCTACGGAAAATGGGGCGCTGCCGGTCTCCGCGACCTGGAGCTGCATTCCTATCCGTTTGACGGCGACCGGATGAACATCGACGTGGACGGGGCGGCGAAGCTCATCCGGGAGGTTGAGCCACGGCTGGCGCTGTTCGGCCAGTCGGTGTTCCTGTTTCCGACGCCGCTGCAGGAGCTCGCCGACGTGGCGCACGAGGTCGGTGCCATGGTGGTCTACGATGCGGCACATGTCCTGGGTCTCATCGGCGGCGGGCGGTTCCAGCAGCCCTTGAAGGAGGGCGCCGACGTGATGACCGGCTCGACGCATAAGACATTGCCCGGTCCCCAGGGCGGCATGGTGTTGACGGATACGGAGCGGGACGAGGCGGAATGGATGAAATATCTCGACTGGGGTGTGTTCCCCGGCGTGACGTCGTCGTATCATCTGCACCATGTGGCGGCGAAGGTCATCGCGTTCGCCGAGCACCTGGAATACGGCGAGGCATATGCCGACCAGATTATCCGGAATGCGAAGGCGCTTGCTGGCGCGCTGGACGAGCAGGGCTTCGAGGTGCTGGGCGCCGATTACGGCTATACGGAGTCGCATCAGATCGTGTTCAAGGTGGGCGAAAAGCGAGGTAACCCTGCAGCCGGGCGCCTGGAGGAGGCGGGTATCATTGCCAACGGCAACATGGTCCCCGAGGACGAGAGCCCGCTGCATCCCTCCGGCATCCGGCTGGGGGTCCAGGAGATCACCCGGCTGGGGATGGAGGAAAATGAGATGGAGGACATCGCCGTGTTCTTCCGACGGGTGCTCCAGGACCGGGAGGAGCCCGAAACGGTGAAACAGGACGTTGTTTCGTTCAAGCAGCTGTATCGGACGATCCGGTACTGTTTCCATGAGGGCAGGGATCCCTATGCCTTTCATGAAATGATTCCATGAAAACGGCCATCTCTGGGACGCCGGGAACCGGCAAAACGGCGGTTGCGTCATGCCTTGCGGAGCGGGGCTACCGGGTGCTGTTTTTTTCCCATCTCGCATCCGGGTACGTGTGCGGCCGTGACGAGGAGCGGGACTGCGACATCGTCGATGTTGCCGCCATGGATGCGGTGTTTCGATGTCGCAGTGGTGACCTGCTCGTTGAGGGTCACCTGTCGCATCAGTTGAGCGTCGACCAGGCGGTGGTGCTGCGCTGCCATCCCGACGTGCTGGCCGGCCGTCTTCGGCAGCGGGGATGGAGCTCCCGGAAGATCAGGGAGAACGTGGAGGCGGAGGCGCTCGACGTTGTTTTGATTGATGCCATCGAGCGGCATGGCGAGGGACGGGTCGTGATGGTTGACACCACTGAACGTGACGTCGCCGTGGTTGCGGACATGGTGGCGATGCTGCATGATGATGGGGTTGCTGCCGGTGCCGGTGACATGGTTGACTGGAACAGATGGCTGGTGGAGCATGCTGGATAGATATCGTCATCGGGCGGACTGGCTGCTGGACGCGCTTGCCTCCCATATCGAGGTGCCGCCCAACGTGCTGAGCCTGCTGTCGCTGCTCTGTGCCTTTGCCGCCGGCGTGACGCTGTATGGCTCGTTTGCGCATGCAGGGCTGCTGGTGCTCGCCGCGGTACTGGTGGCGGCCAACGGGCTGTTTGACGCGCTGGACGGCAGGGTGGCCCGGCTCCGGCGGCTTGCGTCACCCCGGGGCGATTTTGTTGACCATGCGATCGACCGCTTCGCGGACGTGTTCATCGTCGGCGGCGTCGCCGTTTCCGGGTGGTGTTCAAGGCTGGCCGGCGTGGGCGCGATGGCGGGGATGCTGCTGACCAGCTACATGGGCACCCAGGCGCAGGCCGTCGGATACGGCCGGGTGTACAGCGGCCTTCTGGGGCGGGCGGACCGCATCGTTATCCTGATGGTGGCGCTGCTGGTGCAGGCGGTGCTGGTCTGGCAGGACGTGGCCGTTTTCGGTGAGCCATTGCTGCACTGGGTGATGGCGTACTTTGCGGTTGCGGGCATCGCGACGGCGGTGCACCGCGTTGCGCTCGTGCTGCGCTGGCTCCAGTAGTTCGACGCCCGTATGAAAACATTTAAGTTCCGGCTGGAGGTTAGCCTTTTTCCATGAAAGACAGCAGACCGATAGCTCCGATGAATGATGCATGCGTTGTTGTGGCTGTTCCGGGGGGTGCATTGCATGGATAGCGACCTTCTCAGCCTTGCAGGCATCGGCGAAACGAAGGCACGGGCGCTGCACGACACCGGTTTTTCCAGCGTTGACGACGTCCGTCGCGCCTCGGTGGAGGAGCTCTGCGCCGCGGAGGGTATCGGGCCGACGCTGGCGGAGGACATCAGGCGGCAGGCCGAGGCGATGAAGACGCCCCTGGCTTCCGAAGCGCGCGAGGCGGAGACATTTGTTTTTGCCGGTGAGCGGGCAGACGAGGAACCCAGAGGTGCTGGTGATGCTGCTGCTGAACAATGTCGTTCGGTGACCGATCTGCCGGAACCGGAACCGGAGCGGCCTGCCATGGTGGGGTGCGGCTTCCGTGTTACGCCGATGGTTGCCGTGTTCATGGCCGCGGTGTTCGTGGGCGGTGCTCTGCTCGGCGGCTTCGTTGGCTACTGGACGCTTTCGGGGGATATCGACGACCTGCGGCAGGAAAATGATGCGCTGCAGGAGCAGATGTCCACGCTTGGCGGCCCGTCGCACAACATCACGTATTTTTTTGGCAACGCGTCGCTGTCGTCGCTGTACCGCGAGGTCAGGGACTCGATCGTGGTCATCCATGCCATCATCGAGCAGCAGTCGGTGTTTGGCACCCAGTATGCGGAGTCGCAGGGCTCTGGCTTCGTGTACAACTACTCCGGACGGCATGTCGTCGTGACCAACTATCATGTGGTGCAGGATGCGGCTAACATCACGGTTCGCCTCTGCAATGGCACCGTCTATACCGCCGGCCTGCTCGGCGCCGATCCCTATGCAGACCTGGCTGTTCTGGAGCCGCATACGGGCAATGCGTCGCTGCAGCCGCTGTCCGTCGCTGCTTCCTCGTCGCTCGAGGTCGGTGACCCGGTGGTGGCCATCGGCAACCCGTTCGGGCTGACCGGCTCGATGACCACGGGTATCGTCAGCCATCTCGGCCGGACCATCCGTGAATCGTCGGCGGGCAATTTTCCCATCGCGAACATCATCCAGATAAGCACGCCCATCAACCCGGGTAACTCGGGCGGCCCCCTGCTCAACTATGAGGGCGAGGTCGTCGGCATCACCACAGCCATCATCCAGGACTCGCAGGGCGTCGGCTTCGCCATTCCCTCGGACACCGTACTCAGGGAGGTCCCTGCGCTGGTCACCGAGGGCAGCTACGACCAGCATGCATGGCTCGGGGTCACCGGCATCGATATGACCTATCAGCTCGCCCGGGCCATGAACGTCTCCGTTACCTACGGCTGGCTCATCGCCACGGTGGTCGACGACAGCCCCGCCGACAAAGCAGGCATCCGGGGCGGCGACCGGCAGGCCGTGGTCGGCGGACAGCAGGTCCTGCTCGGCGGCGACATCCTCATCGCCGTGGACGGACATCGCGTCGTCAACGGCGACGACCTGATAAGCTATCTTGAAGCTGAGACATCGCCGGGTGACTCCATCGAGCTCGTAGTGATGCGCGACGGGGGGCAGCATACGCTCATCGTGACGCTTGAGAAACGTCCGCCGCCGTCATAGTCACGGGACCTCATTCATCTGTCTCTGTTTCTTTCCCTTTTTTCCAGGCTATGAACCCGCGGGTTTGCAGCATGTGGAAAAAATAAAACGTGCGCTTTTCCAGTTCCTCCTCCACCTCGAACCGGTCGCCCATCTCCTCGTCCAGCGCCTTGAGGATGTCCTCTACGGTGGTATCGCCGTCGCATCGTTTCCATATAAAGGAGCCTAGGTCGTCGAGGCGGACCATGGCATGGTTGGGCTTGTGGAGCACCCGGCACAGCCATTTTCCGAGCCTGCCTTCGAACTTCTGCATCCTGACCTGCACATGCCCGTCCTCGTTTTCCTCCCAGCGGGCGGTGCGAACCGGTGTCACGTCACCGGGGATGTCAAGCTCGGTGCGCTTTTTACGTTTCACTGTGCGCTTCCTCGGCCCGGGCCTTGTTGAACGTCCGGATGACGATGTAGCCGATGAGGAAGGCGATGTAGCCCCAGACAACCATGCCCGGCCACGACGGTGCCTTGTCCAGCAGGGACAGGTCGACGTTGCCGATGATGAGGAACGCTGAGACGACGCCCATGAGCGCCTCACCCGCTATCAGTCCGGCGGTGAACAGCAACCCGGTACGGTGTGCCTCCTCCTTTGGAGACACGCCCGACTGTTTGACGGCCATCTCCCAGTCGCTGGGCTCTCCTTCTTCCTCGTCTTCACCTCCGGTTCTGCCGGAGATGTACCGGTCGACGAGCGACCTGATGACGCCGCCGCTGAAAATTGGGATGCTCAGGGTGAGCGGAAGATAGGTGCCGATGGCTACGGGCAGCACGGGGATGTCCATTAGGATGAGCACCATGGCCAGGAAGGCGCCCGCGATGACATAGGGCCAGACCATCTCGCCGCCGATAACCCCCTCCACGATGCCCCCCATTAGGAACGCCTGCGGAGCCGGGAGATTCTTGGTGCCGATGCCGTAGGCGCTGTCAAGCGCTTTGACCACGATGCCGAGCACGGGCGCTGCGGCGATGACGCCGAACAGTTCGGCGAGCTGCTGCTTGTAGGGCGTCGAGCCGATCATCTGGCCTGCAGCCAGCGACTGCAACACGTCGCCGGAGATGGCGCCGGCGCAGGCGACCACAGCAGCCATCAGGATGACGACGGTCATGCCCTCGATGCCGGTGGCTCCGAACGCCAGCATCAGTATGCTGACGAAGAGCAGCACCGCCACCGTCACCCCTGAGATGGGGTTGTTGGAGGAGCCGAGCAATCCGGCCATGTAGCCGGCGATGGCGCTGGCCACGAACGCGGCGATGACCAGCACGATGGCCATGAACCCGGAGATGGCGTAGGCCGATGAAACCCATGCATAGATGATAAACGTGGGGATGACAAGGAATCCTATTGTGAGAAACACCTTTTTGTATGAAAGATCGTTCTCCGTCCGCTTTTTGCTTTCCACCTGGCCGCCGCGGATGCCGATGATGGCCTCCTTGATGCCCTCCATGAGGTTGTTGCGGAGCCCCCAGATGGTGTACAGGCCGCCGACCACCATGGCGCCCACGCCGATGTAGCGGACGTAGTCGCCCCATATCTTGTAGAAGCCGTCGACCGCCGTGGCAGCCCCCTCGGGCATGCCTGTGGAGAGCAGGATGAGCGGCGTCAGGATGACCCAGCCGAGGATGCCGCCGGCGAACACGAACGAGGCGATGCGCGGGCCGACGATGTAGCCTACGCCGAGCAGCGCGGGCGATGCAGCCGCACCGCCATAGAAGTAGCCGCCCCGTGACTGGCCGAGCACGTAATACTTGCCGGCCTCGACAACGCTTTCAACGCTGCCCTTGAAAATGTTGAGCGATACCTGCGAAAACTTGACCAGGCCCGCCAGTGCGGCGCCGATGATCATCCAGATGCTGCCGCCGCCTCCACCGTCTCCGTCACCCTCGCTGTCCGCCGTGGTCATCACCGCGGCAACGGCGATGCCCTCCGGAAACGGCAGATCTGTCTTGACGATGAGCGCCCGCCGCAACGGAACCATCCACAAAACGCCCAACGTGCCGCCGATGAGCGCGATGAGCGTGGTCTCCAGATACTGGATGCTCTCCCAGGCGCCGATGACAACCAGCGCGGGAATCGTGAAAATGATGCCGGCTGCCAGTGCCTCACCAGCGGCCGCGCCCTGCATCCCGATGACGTTCTCCAGGATGTTGCCCTTCAGGGGCTTGAGCAACGCCAGGGCCATGATGGCGCCGGGAATGGCAGCGCTGACCGTCATGCCGGCGTAGAGGCCCAGGTAGGCGTTGGCCGACCCCATGATAATAGCAAGGATCATGCCCACGAGGACGGCCTTGAGCGTCAGCTCGGGCATGGATGTTCCCGCAGGGATGTAAGAGTCAAAATCCTCACGTGACATTATATCGCCTCCATATCTCCTTTTGTTTTATAAATGCATCGTTTAGTCGAGCTGTGCCTCATATGCGGCTGGCGAGAGCAGCGTGTCCAGCTCACCGGTATCGTCGATTTCCATTTCCAGCAGCCATCCCTCGTCATACGGGGACTCGTTGACCAGCTCGGGGGCGCTTTCCAGGTCACTGTTGACCACGGTGACCTCGCCGCCGATCGGCGCATAGATCTCGGAGACGGACTTGACCGACTCGACCACGGCTACCTCCTGGCCCTGCTCGAAGCGCTCCCCCACGCCGGGCAGTTCCACGTAGACGACGTCGGTGAGATGCTCCTGCGCGTAGTCGGTGATGCCGATGCGCACGACCCCGTCTTTCTTCATCACCCATTCATCATTTTCAGTATACAGCAAATCGTCCCGTATCTCGGTCATGATATCGGCATTACTATTTCACATATTAATCTTGTGTTTGAGCCCGTTCTATATGCGGTGTTGGCAGCGCATTGTCGCCCGTGAAAAACGTGGGAGGGAGGGCAGGAAGGTAAAAAGTGTGGAGGCTTTTTGGGGTTGCAATGGTGACATGCAATCCATGTGTGGCCTGCCCTCACCACAGTATGTAACACTTGTTAATAACGTTTTCGGCAATCAGGCCAGTCATCTCGACCGGTCTACTCCTCAAGCAGCCGGTAGCGGACGGCCAGCTCATCCCGCAGCCGCCATATCTCGTCGGCGACCGGCCCGTCAAACGAGGGTATAGCATCCCGCACGCCATGCTCAGTGACAAAGCCGGTCACCAGGTCATCGGGTACGGCCTCAAAATACACGTTCTCCACCGTCACTCCGGGCGGCGCGTCGCTCCACACCTCCCCCGGCGGTTCCTCCCGAACGAGCACAAACGGGAAACGCTTGTAGGACGATGCGGCAACATACAGGGGCACGCCATGGCGTTCGGCGGCCAGCGCCAGCGCCATGCTCCCTCTCTTGTTGACAACGCGTCCCTGGAGCAGTGCATCGGCGCCGATGAGCACCATGTCCGCCTCGCTGGTACATGAGAGCACGCCGGCATCGGTGGCAAACCGGACCTCGATGTCCGCCTCGGACAGTTCCCGGGCCAGCCGGCGTCCCTCGTAGCTGGGGCGTCCCTCACCGCAGATGACTCCGATATGTTTGTCTGTGCTCTCCCGGAGGATACGCATGACCGTCGAGCTCCTGCTGTAGGTGAGCACCCTCATGTCGTGCTCGAGCAGCTCCATCCCATGCATCACGACCCGGTCGCGGGCCTGCCCCATTTTTTCGTATTGACCGGCGGCGTCGGCGCCGTGGACACATGCGAGGTTGGCCATGACCCAGAGCGACGCCATCGACGGATAGGAGGCGAGCACGGTACGGCAGCTCTCATACAGGGTGCCATTGTCCACCGCGGCGAGCAGCCGTCCGGCATGGTCGCTGCCGATTTCGGCGGCTCCGGACAGCCTGTCGCGCTCCATGGCCATACATGCGCTCGGCGTTCATAAAACATGTGCAGGGAGATGGCAAGGTTTATATCTCGTTGTTCGATAATCGATTATGGTCAAGTACAGCACCATTTCGGTTCCCAAGACGCTCCACAAGGAAATACGGAGAACCGTGGTCGAGGACCCCCGCGTCGGCTATTCCAGCGTCGCGGAGTTTTCCAAGGAGGCGATCAAGCTCAGGATGGACGAACTGAGGATGGAGCTCCGGGAGCAGCAGGCGAACAGGGACGACATCAGGCAGCTCGTCGGAAAAATAAAGGGCATCATCGAAACCCGTCGAGGGGCTGACTAGCCCGTTTTTTGTTCCAGTGATTCAGGGTTGACACAGTACCGCGGTGTCTCTCCCCGCAAGCCGGCGAGGAGATTATCCGCGGCTATCTCCGCCATCTCCGTCCGTGTTTCAATCGAGGCTGAGCCAGCATGTGGCGCCAGCACCACGTTATCCAGCGATGCCAGGTCCTCCGTCAACGCGGGCTCATGTTCGAACACGTCGAGTGCCGCCCCCGCGATGTCGCCGTTTTTGAGCGCCGTGACCAGCGCTGCCTCGTCGACGCATTCACCCCGCGCGGTGTTGACAAGATAGGCGGTGTCTTTCATCGCCGCCAGCGCTGCCTGGCCGATGAGATGGTAGGTTTCATCGGTGAGCGGCACATGCAGCGTGACATAATCGGCGGTGGCGACGAGCTCATCGAGCGCTACATAGCGGGCGTTGCATTCCTCCTCGAACGAGGGCTTCCGCGTTCGGCTGTGGTACAGGATGTCCATGTCGAAGCCCATCGCCCGCCGCGCCATCGCCTGGCCGATACGCCCCGCGCCGATGATACCCAGCGTCTTGCCATATATATCGCTGCCCAGCAGCACCTTTGGCCCCCAGCCCTTGAAATCGCCCCGACGGACCATGTCGTCGCCCTCGGGGATGCGTCGCGCTGCAGCCATCAGCAGCGCCCAGGCCAGGTCGGCTGTCGTCTCGGTGAGTACGCCCGGGGTGTTGCCCACGGGAATGCCCCGCCGCGTTGCCTCCCCGATGTCGATGTTGTCGTAGCCCACGGCATAGGTGGAAATCGCCCGCAGGTTTGGGGCGGCGTCGAGCACCTCCCGGTCTACCGGGTCGGTGAGGAGACAGAGCAGTCCCTCCGCATCGTTTACGTGCTCGATGATTTCCTGCTTTGCGGGCGGCTCGTCGCCCCGGTAGACGTCAACCTCGTGCTCCTCTTCAAGCATCGCGATGCCCTTTTCGGGAATCTCCCGGGTGAGATAAATGCGGGCCATGTATGCCGAATGTCCCCTGGCGTTCTAAAACTTTCGATGATGCCTTGCGCTGACAATGAAATATTTCGATAAAATAATATAGGGCGTATGGTTTTTCCGGACATGGCACAGACTTCACTCAACATGGGAGAAAACATAGAAGGCGCCCTCTGCTATCTCCTCGGATGGCTGACCGGTATTATCTTCTATCTGATAGAAAAAGACAACGAGTTCGTGCGCTTCCACGCACGGCAGTCCATCCTGGTGTTCCTGCCGCTCTCGATACTGTTGTTCATCTTCAGCGGCGGATTCATGTTCGGCGGTGGCCTGTTCTACGGAGGCCTGGGCATATGGGCTCTCTTGTCTATCCTCGGTACCCTCCTCTGGCTGCTGACGTTCATCCTCTTGCTCGTCCTGATGTTCAAGGCCTACCAGGGAGAACGGTTCAAGCTCCCCATCGTGGGCGACATCGCAGAGCGCGGCTTCTAGCCCGCCCGAACGCTTTTAACCCGTCATCCGTTTCAGGTAGATGATGGGAGGACAGCGTTTTAGCACCGTGGAGGATGTCCTATCTTTTCTCGAGGACGAGGGCAGCGACGTCAGGTTCATCAACCTGCTGTTCCCGGACATCCTCGGCGAACTCCGCGGCTTCGACATCCCCTCCTACGAGCTCGAGCAGGCGTTCGAGGACGGCACGGGCTTCGACGGCTCGTCCATCGAGGGACTCGCACGGATAGAGGAAAGCGACCTGCTGGCACGTCCCGACCCGGCAACGTTCAGGGTGCTCCCCTGGCGATATGAAGCCAATGGCGATACCTACCGCGTCGGCTGCATGTTCTGCGACATCCACAACCCCGACGGCAGCCCCAACCGGTGTGACACCCGCTTTGTTTTGAAACATACATTGCGGCAGGCCCGCGAGCAGGGCTTTTCATCGTTCAAAATCGGGCCGGAGCCCGAGTTTTTCTACCTCGAAAACCATCACGGCACGGCGGTGCTCGATAAGGGCGACTACTTCAGCATGGGCATCGGCGATCCATATGGGGCGTTGCGCAAGGAAACAGCGCTCGGTCTCCTCGACATGGACATCATCACCGAGTATGGCCACCATGAGGTGGCGCCCTCCCAGCACGAGATCGACCTCCGCTACGGCGACGCGCTCGAGATGGCGGACATCGTGATGCTGTTCCGCTACGTGGTCAAGGAATACGCGAGCTGCGCCAACAGATATGCGACGTTCATGCCCAAGCCGTTGGACAACGAAAACGGCAACGGCATGCACGTCCACCAGTCTCTGTGGAACAGGGAGGGCAACGTTTTTTACAGCGACAGCGATACCTACAATCTCTCCGGCATCGCCAGGGCGTACACCGCCGGTATCCTGGCCTACACCGGCGAAATCACGGCGGTGCTCAACCAGTGGGTCAACTCCTACAAGCGCCTGGTCCCCGGCTACGAGGCGCCGGTCTACATCGTCTGGGGACAGAAAAACCGGTCGGCGCTGGTCCGCATTCCCGAGTATGCCCCGGGAAAACGGCAGGCCACGCGCATCGAGCTGCGCAGCCCCGACCCCGGCTGCAATCCATATCTGGCGTTCAGCGTGATGCTCGCCGTCGGCCTCCGCGGCATCCAGGAAGGGCTGGAGCTGCCACCGCCGACCGAGCAGGACATCTACTGCATGGACCAGGACGAGCGGGATCGGCTGCACATCGACATGCTCCCCGGCACCCTGGAGGAGGCGCTGACGGCGATGCAGGAGGGCACGATCGTCCGGGAGACGTTCGGCGAGCAGCTCTACCACAAGTTTATCGCCAACAAGGAGATACAGCTCCGGAACTACCGGGGCGAGGTCGGCCATAAATACGACGCAAGGGTCAGCCCCTTTGAGATAGAGCACAACCTGCCGCGGTTATAGACGTCTATGCTCGCTTGCAGCCAAGTTATACTGAAGACATTGTTTTCTATGGAATATCCAGTCTGCCAATCTATATCGCTGTATTTGTATCATATACAACTATATATCTCCCCCACAATCCCTATCTGTATCACATAACTTTAAATATGTGAAGGAGTTATCGGGGCGACATGTTTAAGGACATGGTCGATGAGGCTCTTGACCCTTTTCGCCAGCAGCTTGGTAAATTTTACCCGCTGACCAGATTATTTCTTTTCCTATTCGTTTCAAACTTTCGTCTTATTGTCATATTGTTGATGTTGTATGGCATATAGACTGCTGGACTGTACTAACGTATAATATAAATACAAGCTTTTGATGTATCATTATGGACATTGCTCCGTTTGACCAATACCTCGCGATGAAGTCCCGTGCTCTTGAGACCGATATGGGCGAAGAGGAATGGATAGCCGAGCAGGAGAAATGGATTGAAAGTTACTGGAAGAATCTTTCAATTGTGGAGAAACGGGAAATCGCACTTTTTCTGGCCAGGCTCCGTGACATCCTCTATTATCGAAGCAGGAACCACATCGACTACGACGATTACAAAGTGGGCAGCGAGCATAACCAGTTTATTGTGGAAAACCTCTTCTGGGTAACGAGGCGGCTGCTTGACGACATCCGGACCACGGAATGGGAACGAAAAAAGATGAAAGAAAAACATGAAGAGGGCAGATCCATCCGTGAAATCGCCAGCATGTTCAACCGAAGCAAACGCATCGTCCACCAAGTTTTGAAAACAACTGCTCCCTTTGCCTCCGCTTTTGATAAAAACAAAAATGGGCCCGCGGAGATTTGAACTCCAGACCTCCCGGTTATCAGCCGGGCGCTCCAACCTAGCTAAGCTACGGGCCCTTTTTTTGTGCGAATAGAAACGGGGTATATTAAGGAAGCGGTTCATGTACGAGCGGCTCCCGGTCCAGCCAGGTTTCATGTGTCGCTATCCAGCGGAACAGCAGGACGAGTATGATGTCGATGGCGAGCATGCATGTCGCCGCCAGGCCGATGAACAGCCCGCTGTGTGCAGCCGCGGTGCTCCAGTCGAGGTAGCGCTGCTCGATGAGCAATGTTGCCCCGGAGAGCAGTGAGATGCCGAACAGTCCGGCCACCATCCGCCTGCTTTCGACGACGTAGGGTGCTAGCAGTCCGAACAGGACGAGGTAGTACTCGTAGTGTATCTTGGGGTAGACGACGAAGTAGATGAGCAGCGTCAGCGAGACGGTTTTCCAGACGCCGAGGGTGCGGCGGTATGCCATGATGTAGACGGCGAGGAACATGATGCCCATTATGATGATGAGCCCGGTTTTTGGCACCGCCAGGCCCTGGCTGTCCAGGATGCGCCACAGGCTGATGCCCTGCAACGTTTTTTCTCCCTGGCCGAGCAGGTAAAACCGGAGATGCCACATGAACTCGTCATACGCCATGATGAGAAAGGGCAGCGTCGCCGCCAGGGACACGACGACCATGACCGCGAAGTGCCGCAGCATATGCCGGCGCTCCCTGATCAGGAACGGCGGGATAAGGAACACTGAATGCATTTTTATCCAGACGCCCAGCGCGGCGCCCGCCGAGTACAGCCATCGCCTCCGGCTGACCATCATCGCCAGCAATGGCAGCAGAAAAAACAGGACGACGATGCTTTCGTCCTGCCGTGCAAATGATGGGATGACCAATGTCGAGGGCACGAGCAGAAAGATGAGGGCGCCATAGAACGCCTTTCGGTCGTTGACCCGTGAGAGGTAATGGTACAGCGACAGCGTGGTGAGGACGATGAACATCGAAAAATAGAGCTCGAAGGCGAGCGCCGTTCCACCGAGCGCGACGGGAGGCACCAGCAGGTAGTTGATGAGCGGCGGCGTCCGGGTGTCGACGTCCCGGTAGAGCAGGTCGCCGTCCAGGATGGTCTGCGCCCGCTGGATGTATAGCTGGTTGTCGGTGTGGTCCGTTGCGGGATCGGTGTTCACCGCCGTGTCGACATACAGTCGGTCGGCCGTGATAAAGATGGAGAGCAGCAGCAGGGAGAGCAGCAGCAGTACGAGCAGCTTTTTTCGATGCGGGAGTCCCATGAGCCGTTCCCGGATGTCCATCGCGGTTGTGAACACGCGCCGTGCTTATAAGTTTTCACGCCGTTCTACTGCAGCCTTTCATATGGCAGCTCTCGCTCCCGGAGCGCCCGCTCAACCTGGCTGATCTGCTCGGTGCCAAGGGTCTGAAATGTGACAATTATCTTTACATGCCCGATGGGCACCGAGGTCGTCATCCGGTCATGGGAGATGGACTGCACGTTGACGTTGAGCTCGGCAAGCGCATCAAGCATCCTGCCGAGCATGTGTGGCCTGTCTGGAACGGTGACTGCGAACCGGGACAGCAGGTCATGCTGCATCATCCCCCGCTCGACGGCCTGGGTGAGCAGCAGCAGGTTGATGTTGCCGCCAGATAATAACGCAACGACGTTTTTGCCGGGAAATGAGACGGTGCCGCAGAGCACCGCGGCCAGCCCCGCCGCCCCTGCGGGCTCGACGACGAGCTTGGCGCGCTGCAGGAGCATGTACAGCGTCCTGGCGATTTCCTCGTCGGTGACCGTTATCATGTCGTCGACGTATCGCCTGACATGCTCGAACGTCAGCATGCCGGGATGTTTCACGGCGATGCCGTCGGCGATGGTAGACATGCTGGTCAATGGGGTTGGCTCCCCCTGCTGGAGCGACCGGAGCATGGCCTGTGCGCCCTCCGCCTCCACGCCGATAACCGTCACGTCGGGCTGCAGGTGTTTCAGGGCGACCGCGACGCCGGAGATGAGCCCTCCGCCGCCGACGGGGACGAGCACGACGTCGATGTCGTCCAGCGCCTGATATATCTCGATGCCGATGGTGCCCTGGCCGGCGATGACGTCGGGGTCGTTGAACGCCGGCACAAACGTCAGCCCGTCACGTTCGGCGTGCTGCGCCGCTGCCCTGTGTGCGTCATCGTAGGTTTCCCCCTCGAGTACCACCTCGGCGCCATATGAGCGGGTGGCGATGATCTTGGTCGGCGGCGCATACCGGGGCATGTAGACGGTGCTTGAGACGTCGAGCAATGTTGCGGCATGGGCGACGCCCTGGGCATGGTTGCCAGCCGACGCGCAGATGACACCCCGCCGTTTTTGCCTGTCATCCAGCCGATGTATCTTGTTGTAGGCGCCCCGGAGCTTGAACGAGCCCGTGGTCTGCAGGTTTTCCAGCTTGAGGTAGAGGTCGGCCTCGGTCATCTCGGAGAATGTCTTGGAGCGCTCCAGCGGCGTCTGTTTCACGACGGGCCGGAGCACCTCGTATGCAGCCGCTATGTCGGCATAGTCAACCATCGTCGTCCTCCACATGGATAAGCCGCCGTCGCCATATAACGGTTGCCATAAGGGTAAAACGTTTTATCCCCTGGCGCCATCAGGATGTGCATGCGGAAATCCTGGCGCTATCTGCTTAACATATCGGTCAGCATCGCCCTTATAGCGCTCATCATCTATCTCACCGGCGTCGACCGTATCACCGGGCAGCTGGCCGGGCTCATGCTGCCCATTTTCGTCCTGGCCGTCATGCTGGAGCAGCTCGGCGTCGCGCTGAGCGCCAGGAAATGGCAGCTGTTGCTCGGAGCGAAGGATGAACATGTGCCCTTTTTGCAGGCATGGAAATACTACTACATCGGCACCTTTTTCAACGCGTTTCTGCCGACGTCGGTGGGCGGCGACGCGGTCAAGGCCCACGTGTTTTCGAGGCAGCTGTCCCGGCGGGAGGAGAGCTACGCCTCCGTTGTTATGGACCGGCTGACCGGCCTGGTCGCGGTGGTGGCCATCGGCTCGCCGGCGCTGCTCGTTGGCTGGCCGCTCATCGACCCGACGGCGCGGCTGCTCGCGCTGCCCATCCTGATATTGCCGCTGGTGTTGCTCGTTGTTTTGTTTTTCACCGACTGGGTCGACCGGCTGCTCCGCCTTCGCTTTTTGCAGCGTTTCGAGCGGGTGCAGTGCTTCGTCGGCGACGTTTACCGGGCGCTCCGCGCGTATCGCTCCCGCCGAAGGGTTCTGCTTCCCGTCATGGCTATCTCGCTGGGGTATCATCTGCTGCTCATCATGGTGAACGTGACGCTGGCATGGGCGCTCGGCCTTGACATAGCCATCTCGTATTTTTTTGTGTTCATCCCGGTGGCCGAGATCCTGGTGTTTCTGCCGGTGACCGTGCAGGGGTTCGGCGTCCGGGAGGGCACCTATGTGACGCTGTTTTCCTCCATCGGCGTTGCAAACGCTGCAGCGTTTTCCCTCGGGTTTTCTAATCAGCTGGTGAAGCTCATCGGCAACCTCGTCGGCGGCCTGGTCTATCTGGGCCACAGCCTCCGGGCTACAGGGTCTCCCTGACGCTGTACATTTTTGTGTCGGACAGCGTGTAGTATTCCCGTATCATGATCTCGGCGAGGAAGCCGAAAAATATGACCTGGAGGCCCATGATCATCAGCAGGATGCCCAGCAGGAGCAACGGTCGCTCGGAGAGCTCCTCCCCGTAGAGCAGTTTTAACAGCAGCAGGTAGAGGTTGACGAGGAAGCCGGCGCCGAAAAACAGGCTGCCGATGCCCCCGAAAAAATGCAGCGGCCTGGTGGAATAGTCGGCCCAGAACTTGAAGTTTACGAGGTCGAAAAAGCCGCGGAGCAACCGGTTGGCGTCATATTTGCTCCGGCCGTGCTCCCGTTCATGGTGGCGTATCTTTTTTTCGCCGACCCGGTAGCCCTTCCAGGCCACCACCGCCGGGATGTACCGGTGCATCTCTCCATACAGGAGCAGGTCGTCCAGCGCCTCCCGCCGGTATACCTTGAGCCCGCAGTTGAAATCGTGCAGGTCGAGCCCGGTCAGCCTGCGGGAGACGGCGTTGGAGATGCGGGACGGCAGCTTTTTGCTGAGCCATTTGTCCTTCCGGTCGTGCCGCCAGCCGCATACCACGTCATAGCGGTCGAGCATGTCCACCATCCCGGGGATGTCCCGCGGGTCGTTCTGCAGGTCGCCGTCCATGGTGATGACGATGTCGCCGGAGGCATGGGCAAAGCCGGCCATCACCGCCGGGGTCTTCCCGAAATTCCGGCGGAACGATACGCATCTGACGCGGCCATCCTCCTCGTGCAGGGAGCGTATTTCCTCAAACGTGGTATCGGTGCTCCCGTCGTCAACGAACAGGATTTCGTAGTCTCCCAGGTCATCCATCACCTCCGCTATGGCCCGGTAGAGCGGCTGCACGTTGCGCGCCTCGTTGTAGACCGGGATGACCACGCTGTACCGCATCACCGGGGAAAGGAGGCAAGGTACTTAAATATTTAGAGATTTGCATGACATGGGCCCGTCTGCCCCTTTGCTCGACGAAATTGCATCGCTCTCCCATGACGAGGTGGCAGCCATTGTGCGGGACGCCCGCGCCGCCATGGAACCGGAGTCGGCGCTCCTCGAGCTCGACGGCGCGCTGATGCTGGCGGGCGACATCCACGGTGATTTTTACACCGCCGGGGCGGCTGTCCAGCGCTTCGTCGACCGCGGCTATGACCATCTCGTGTTTCTGGGCGACTATGTCGACCGGGCGCCCGCCGATGTTGGCTCATCGGTGCCCGCCGTCACCTATCTCCTCGACGTGAAGCGGGAGATGCCCCGTCGCGTCCACCTGCTGAAGGGCAACCATGAGAGCCATCATCTGCTGCCCGTCGCCCCCTACACGTTTGACCGGGAGGTCGAGGCCAGCTATCCCGGGTTGTATGGGGCATATGTCGAGGCGTTCCGGGAGATGCCGCTCATGGCGCTCGGCAGCGGCATTTTTGCGGCGCACGGCGGCATCTTCAAGGACCATGACGGGGAGATGCTCTCCAGCGTCGGGAAAAACGACCCCGCCGCGGTGGAGGCGCTGACCTGGAGCGATCCTGTCGATGCAGCGACGTTGCGCGGCGCAGGCGACCCCTACACCGGGGAGGAGCTCCATGCCTTTTTGGACGGCATCGGCGCCGCGCTGTTTGTCAAGGGCCATGACTATCACACGCTGGGCATGGCAATCTATGGCGGCAGATGCCTGACGCTGTTTACCTCCCGCCGGTATCGCACCAGCGGCAACAACGGTGTCCTCATCGCCGAAATCGACGGCACGGTGGAGACCATCGACGACGTCAGGGTAAAAAACTATGTCGACGGCTCCTGGCGGGACTACGAGGTCGCTGTAAAATAATGCGAGGGGCCGGATTTGAACCGACGAACCACTGCTGGAACAGATCTTGAGTCTGTCGCCGTTGGCCTGGCTTGGCTACCCTCGCAGACGGGGTGAAAAAAGCGCCGGGGTCTTTTAAGCGTTTCTCTCTAGATGCCGACCCGGGTGCGGAGCGCCTCGTATCCGGCCTGCTCGATGGCGTCGGCGACGTTCTTCTGCAGTTCCTCGCCCGGCGTCAACGCGACCATGAACCCGCCGAGGCCGCCGCCGGTCATCTTCGCGCCGGGGGCGCCCTGCTCCCGGGCCAGGTCGACCAGCTCGTCGAGCTCCTCCGACGACACCTCTATCTGCTGCAATAGCTCATGGTTTTGGTTCATGTACCGGCCGACCGCCTGCCAGTCCGAGGCGAGCAGCGCCTCCCGGGCATCGTGCACGAGCTGGTCTGTCTGCTGGAAGATGCGCTCGTATTTCTCGGGCTGCTGTTCTTTGCGCTCGCGGACGCCCGCCACCGCTTTTTTGGTGTCGGCGACGATGCCGGTGTTGCCCATTACGATGTTGACGGGCCGGTTGATGTCGAGGTGTTCCATGTCGCCGGACTGGAACCAGACCAGGCCGCCATGGGTTGCGACGGTGTTGTCCAGGCCGGACGGGGTGCCATGGTAGCCTCGCTCTCCTTCATAGGCGACGTGGTTGATGTCGTCGTCGCTGTAGCCCATGTCGTATTCGTCGTCGATGGCTCTCGCTATCGCGGCGCAGCTCGCCGCGCTCGCGCCGATGCCGGATGCCGCCTTCAGATCGCCGCCGAGCCATATCTCGAGCTCGCCGCTGACGTTCATGGCCTGGAAGATGTAGCGGAGGGAGTCCTGCTGCTGGTCTTTTTTGTTTTCCTTGTATCCCGGGGTTGCCATCCGCTCGTCGTGGAGCACCAGGCCCGGCGGGCTTTCCTTGACCCTGGCCGTGGTTGTCTTGTCGATGGCCGACGCGATGGCCGGCACGTCGTACACCACGAAGTGCTCGTTGAACAGGATAACCTTGCCGTAGCCGTAGCCTTCTCCCATGTCATCCGTATTTGCTCCTGCTATTAATCATTTTTGACCCATAGAAATTTAAACGCATCTGCCATAGATGTCTATGAGCCAGGCGAAGCTGATCAATGACATCACCGATCTGGTGTGGCTGATGCGAGCATTTGACTCCGATGTCAAACGAGCGGTGTTTGAAAAAGTATGCGAGGGCTGGACCATCATGGAGGAGGTCGAGGAGGAATGCGGCGAGGCGGGAAAAGACGCCATCCAGTTTTTCGAAAAAGTCAAGCTCGTGGAAACCCGGTGGGAGATGGACGAGGGCACGGCTAAAAAACAGTATCATGCGTTTTATTCATCGTTCCACATCAAGGTCATCTCGTCGGTCGACATGCTCCAGGACGTGTTCTCCATAGCGCTGATGGACGAGGAGACCTTCCGTGACATCGAGCAGCGCATCTATGACTTCGTCGACGACGGCGAGCTCGGCCGGGAGGCGGAGCGTGAGTTCGGTTTCAGCTCCATCCAGATGAAATCCATCGTGAAACGGTCCTCGATTCTCGAGTACAAGGGCATGAACATCCACCGTCTCGACCAGTAACCGTATCCGTCGCCGTCGACCGATGGCCGGCCTTTTGCATCATGGCTCTATCGTTTGCCGCAGCGTCAGGTCTGGCTACCAGCCCCATTCCAGCGAGAGGGCCACGCCCTTTGCCATCGCCCTGAACGAGGGCGCCAGCAATGGATAGCGCAGTGCCGCAATCCTATCCCGGTGACCTAGCTCATACAGCGTTTTTCCGTTGATCAGCCGCCCCATCTTGTAGAGGTCGTCGACCTTGAGGCGGAGCAGCGTGTTTTTCGCCCGGATGATGCTCGGGTCGGCCATCGGATGCGCATGGACCGCCTGCTCGTATCTGGGTAGGTCGTCGATGTATCGTGCGAGCAGCCCCGATGCATGGATGATGGGGGTCAGCCCGCCCCCGGACAGGGGGTTCGTCATCGAGGCGGCGTCGCCGATGAGCGCCCGGGTGCCGTCGACGATGCGCTCGGGTATCCCGCCGACGGGGATGACGCCGGCCATTTTTTCCTTCATTGCTCCGCCATCGAACTCGAGGTGTTCGAGCAGGCGGTCGAGCTGCCGGAACGTGCCAGATAGGCCGATGTTGACCACCTCGCCGCGGGGGAACAGCCAGCTGTAGTGCTCGCTGAAGCGCTTGTCGAAATAGAAGCGGAGATGGTCCATGTCCGTGGTGTCGTGAGGGATGCGGTACTGGACGCCGCAGATGAGCTCCTGGGAAATGCCCATCTGTTTTCTGAGCGGGGAAAACGGGCCGTCGGCGCCGATGACCACGCTGGCCTGCACATGTCCCCTGTTTGCAGCGTGACGCCGTCGTTGGTTGCCGTGGTGACCGTGGTGCCGATGTGGAGGATGCCCCCTCGCCGTGTGAACGCCTCGGCGAGTCCTTCCAGCCAGTGCTGCCGGTGGAGCACGACCCCGGGGTTCGGGACGTCGAAGTGGCTGCCGCCCGGGAAGACCGCGTAGGCGCCGTCGACCGCGTGGGCGATGTATGGCGTGGAGTCGAATGGCAGCGTGGCGAGCGAGGCACTGTCGCATGCCTCGGCGCAGACCGATGACGTTACCTGTGGCTGTTTTTCGCAGATGACGGGTGTTTCTCCGCGCTCGAGGAGCCGGAGGCCGGTGATGAGCCCCGCCGGTCCGCCGCCAACAATGACCACGTCCATGAAACATGCATATATGCCATGTGGTTTTTTAATCATTGCGTTGCCGGGTGGCCTGCCGGCGCGACATGCGGACGGCGATTGTGGATGTAGCGCTGTCCGAAGGCTGACTTGTAGACCGCCCGGGAGCTCAGGAGGTGGTAGTTGATGCCCAGCGACGCCTGGATGCCGACGGTGCGCATGTTTCGTGCCATCCGCTTCAGGAGGTTGCCCGGCGCATAGAAGGTTTCGATGAAGCGGGATACGCCGTCGTAGAGCTCGTGGGGTGTCATGTGTTTCGGCTGGACCGGCCTGCAGGAGCTCCCGGAGGACTACAACTGGTGGATCGTCCGCCGGAGCATTGCATGGATGGCCGGCCTATCCGGGGATGTGTTTTGCCCGGTCGAGGGCGGCAATGTTTATATTTATCAGAATACCCCACAGCTTGCTGTGGGGATGATATGCAAATCACCAGCAAACCAGTAAGTGAATAAATGAAAGTTTTTTGGAAGGAGAAATCGCCGTCTTGAAAATCTGCGTAATGCCCCGGAGCTTGCTCCGTGGGATAGCAGATTTTAGGCGATTCTTTTTACTAACGCGCCTGTGTTGCCAGTGCGATGAACGACGAGGGCCAGGACGTCGTATACAAGATTTTTCGATTGCTGCGGGAAAACGTCATCATCATCCTGACGGTCCTCCGCGAGCAGGAGGGCCTGCGCTGGAAGGAAGCTCCAGGACGAGACGGGCATCGCCACCGCCACCTTCAACCGGGCGCTCGCAGCGCTGCAGGAAATGCATTTCATCGAAAAACCCGGGGGACGCTACCGTCTCACCTGGGCCGGCCGCCTGGTCGTCGACGCCTTCTTCCTGCTGGGCTGGCGGATGGCGGACACGCCGGAGAGCATCGAGGACTACGTCGCCGAGACGGTGCTGGCCAAGGATATCGTCATGGTGACGCTGATGATCATCCTGGTGAGCCTTCGCCTCCGCGGCCGGATAAACATCGAGGAGCTCGAACAGGAGATCATGGAGGAAACAGCGGTCATCACCCGCATCCTCGACGAATACGAGCAGGACGGATACATCGAGCGCGAAAACGACGTCATCCGGGCGACCGATAGGCTCGACGATTTGGCGCCGCAGGAGCTGTTTTCGCTTGAATGAACGGCAGTCCCGCCGATGACGCTGAACCGTAGACGGCGCTCCAGGGAAACGTACATCCACCTCGCCATTTGTTCACGGACATCCAGCGAGCATGCAGACACGCCGATGAATCCATGTGGCGGCAGCCCGCACCGTCATCGATATCAAAATATTATCAAAAACCCGTTATTCATATCTAGTGCACTACTAATAAACTATATTTATTAAAGTTATTGAATAGTTTAATATAGATATTATCAATTCATTCTATCAGCCATATAGGAGGCATAAACATGAACGGAAAAACAATATTGAAAGAATACAAGAAGTTAGCATGTTTTTTGGTTACAGGTATTTTTTTATTGGGTGCTGTCCCCGGTACAATTGTGGACGTAAAAGCACAAGAAAACACTCAGATAATAGTCCCAGTTCCCGGCTCAGTGAGCGGTTCGGCTGGCACAGGAAAAGAGTGGGAAGGAACCATCGAGGTGCCAGCAGGCTTAAAACAACTAAAAATAGAACTAGACTGGGGTGCTAACGATGTTTCTGGTGCTTGGTTCTATCCTGTTGTTACGGATCCGTCAGGTAATAAACATGGGCTTAATCATAACCCACTCCATTATTCTGGAGCAAGTAAACCACAGTATTATATATTTGATACTCCGCAAACTGGCGATTGGCAAATAAAAGTTGGTGTTTGGACTGGAGTAACTGGCACTCGAGACTTTAAAATTACAACAAAAACTTCAAAAGATATTAAGTTGGAAAATAGAAAAATATTCATGACACAAGGCTCGGGGATTGCTGGTCCGAGTTTTGTCGAGACATATTTGCCAGATGGTGAGACTTTTCATTCTGGAGATACTAAAAGAGTCAAGATTTGTACGGGTTCTACAGATGTTAATTCTATCAAAGGACGTGGAGCAGTAACTGTATCTGTTCCTAAACAGAGCACCAACCTTGTCAAAGACGAAATGAATACGTATTTCTGGAACGCGTTTTTGTGCCATGGAACTACTTATGAGGGAGTTGAATCTATAATAGCTTTTCAAAAAGCAATCAGTATAATTACAGGAGCATTCACTCCCCCTACAAGCACAATATTTCAAACAGTTGCAGAAAAGATTTTAGATATGATTAATTGGTTACAAACACGGGATTACTCCTATGGAGGCGGCCCTACAGGCCCCGAATGGACGAATACAAATAATTATGATATATACTCCTTTGAATACAGCACCGGACCTATGTATAGTGGATACGCTTGCAATAGAATTGAGGTAACACTGCCTATCGAGTTGAAAGGAAATAAAAATATCCCGGTACATATCCATAATTCCTACACATGGTGGGATGGATTGTATACCACCAAGAATGTAGGCCACGAAGAAACGATTATATTAGAGCCTAAACCAGACTTCAATGTCGAAACTGTTTCTAAAAATTATTACTATGAGAGAGATGAAGTTGCTAAAGTGAAAGTAAATGTAACAAATAACAGAGATGAAGATACGGATATTTGGTTAGGCACTACCTTCAAAGGTCCAGAAGGAAATGAATACGATATCCCGCTTAAACACTCAAATATCCCCAAAGACAAAACAAAATCATTTGATATAAACTGGAGAATACCTTCAACTGCTGCGGCGGGTCAGTATGAGATAGCTGTTAATTGCTGGAAGAGCGGAGCACAAACCGAGAAATATACTGATAATCTTGAGTGGCAGTCGATTTTTTATGTTCCTAATCTAGATATAGTAACTCCTACTACCTCCAGACCAGCCATTGTTGGTGACCCATCACACCCAGTAGAATTCTTTTTAAAATTAGATACAGGCTTAAAAGATATGACTTCGTGCTATCTAGCAAATGCGTTCGACATCGAAATTGGTGGAAAAGAGGCAAATTTCCAGTTGTACAACATAGACCGTGAGAACAATTATTATTTTAAGGTAACTCCCCCCACACAGGCAAGTGAAGGTAACTATGATTTGGAAGTAAGCATGGACGCCGGCGACATCTCGGACACGGAGATTGAGCCAAACGCGGTCACATATTCGACAGGCGGAAATGCAGATGTCGTGGAAGTCATCGACCGCTCCGGGAGCATGAGCGGACGAAAGATAGACGATGCCAAGAACGCAGCGAACTTATTCGTCGACAAAATGACCAACGGAGACTACATAGGAGTATGCTCCTACAGTAGCGGCTCATCGGTCAACTATCCCCTCACCGAAATCACTTCTAGCGCCATAAAGCAAAACGCAAAAAACTCTATTAATGGCATCGCGGCCGGAGGAATGACTTCCATCGGTGCCGGACTGCAATCTGCGTACAGTCAGCTCGTCAGCAGCGGCGACCCCGGACATCCATGGACGATTATCCTGATGACGGACGGCCATCATAACACCGCTCCCGATCCAGACAGTATCCTGCCCGACCTAAAGACGAACAATATCAAGGTATATACCGTTGGCCTGGGAAGCAATGCAGATGCGAACTTGTTAACTCATATAGCGGAGGAAACAGGCGGCCAGTATTACTTCTCACCCAGCGAGAAAGAATTGGTAGCGATCTATAACACCATCTCGGGACAAGTGAAAGCTGAAAGCATACTAAAAACGATGGATGGAGCCGTCCAGAAGGGAAAGAAAGAGGTAGAAACGGTGCATGTTGACCCCTCGTTGGATGTCGTTACCTTCACCGTTACGTGGCCATCCGGCACAATAGACACTGTGCTCACACAACCTGACGGCAGCGTCGTAGATCCTGCCGATGCCGGGGTATCCCACACAAAAGGCTCAAATCACGAAATATACACGATCGACGACCCGAATGCAGGAAGCTGGCAACTCGAACTCACCACCCCGCTCTCCGACCCGCCATACACCGTCACCGTCACGGGGACCACAAACGTCACCTTCGACATGTTCACCGATAAAAATAGCTACGCCACCGGTGAGCCAATCCAGGTCATTACAACCCTTTCAGATAACGGTGCTGCAGTAACCGGAGCGACAGTAACGGCAAACATTACCCGACCTGACACCTCGACCACCAGCATGCGTCTCTATGACGATGGAATGCATGGCGACATGGCGGCCGATGACGGCGTATACGCAAACTACTATACAGATACGGGAGCCACCGGAAGCTATGTAATCAACGGCCAGGCCACGGGCGCCGTGGGCCCCGACACCTTCATAAGAGAGGCTACGAAGTCAGTGACTGTCTCCGGAACCTCATCGGGCGGACTCTCAATAGCCCCTGCATCATGGGAGACAGACACGATACATAACGGAGAATACGCACTGAAGTCGTTTACCGTGCATTCATCATCGCCAAACGACGAAACAGTCTCCCTGTCGGCAACTGACTTCGTAAACGAGTCAAAACAGATAGGCCCGGATAACGCCTTCTTCGTACCCCAGACCTTCACAGTTCCGGCCGGCGGCGACAAAACCATCTTTGCGGTTGTTTCCATCCCTGACAATGCGCGCACTGGCAATTACACGGGGCACATTCTCCTCCAGAGCAGCGCGAATTCCCTTAGCATTCCCACAACTCTATGTGTGGAACAACTCAAAACTGATTTACACATTGAAATGCAGGATTCCCCATCTCGTGTCAAGCCAGGCGACAACCTAACATACACCATCGACATAACAAATACCGGCAATATACCTGCACAAACCGTCAGCATCAGGGAAACCTATGATACCAACTTTGTTCCGCTGACCTTCAGTCCTGCCCCCGATGCGGGTAACACGACATGGATGTTCGACTCGATTGCACCGGGTGAAACAAAGACAATACAGATAACGGGCATGGTCGCTGACAACAGCCAGAGCTTCCTGCGCAACGTTGTCACCTATTCATCAGCCGATACAGACTTAGGGCGCGTGGTAGAGCATACAGAGGTGATATATGCACAGCCGGGTCTCCGGATAGAGGATCCTGCCATGGCCGAGGCCGGGGATGCCATTCGGTGTAGACTCACATATTACAATGGCGGAGGACTCAACATGACAAACACGAGTCTCAGATTTCACACGCCACATGCCTCAGTCCAGGAGCAGTATTCCTATGGAACACAGTACAATTCCAGTGACTCAACCGCCGATAGCATATGGAACATTGGAACGTTAAAAGCGCATTCGTCGGAAGTGATCGAATGCTGGCTGCAGATAGATACACCGCTGGACAACAACACCATCCTGCCGTTCCGGGCTGAGCTGGTTTCCGACCAGGCTTCAAAACAGGCAATCACCAATATGACAGTGCATTCATCGCCATATCTTACCACCGACATAGAGGATACCCCAGACCCCATCAATGAGGGACAAAACGTAACCTACACTATGACGGTTCACAACACCGGGAACATGAATGCCACAAATCTGACAGTGACCCATGCTTTCGATGAAATCATGCTACATATCGTCGATAGCGACGGAGGAGACAACAACGGCGATGCGCTCATATGGGATGTTGACAAGTTAGCCGTGGGAGAAACTAGAGAATATATTGTGACAGCCACGGCCGACGATGTACAGAGCGAAACACCTGCCACCAATACGATTGAGGTTGACTGTGAGCAAAACGTCTCCGCATGTTGCTCGGAATCCACGACGATATGCCCGGTATTATCACCACCCGATCTCCATGTCAGCCCGGTTGCTCCTACAATAACAGAGGCCAACAATATCCAGTACCTCGTCGAGGTTGCCAATACAGGCCAGCAGGAGGCTACCGGTCTGACGATAACGCTTACCTACGACGAAACCCAGATAACAATCATGGGATGTGATGGCGGGACAAACACGGGAGGTAGGGTTACATGGAACCTGACAGAACTTGCCGGAGGGACAACTACCGCCTTTACCGTCGATGCAGCGGTAAACGATGCTTCCTCCGATATCGCCATATCAGCCGAAGCGACCTGTAACAATGGGGTAGGAGACGTAAATGAAACCACCACGGCTGTTGTCTGCCAGCCCCCAGCGACCACAGTTGACTTCCATGGATATGCCAGTGAGGAGATATTCCTCGGCGGTATTTACACGCTTTACAACATCAGGCCAAATACCTCTCTTACTCTGAGCAGCACGGATGCCCCGCCGGCCGATGCAGCCGGCGTAGATGCCACCATGTACCGGGTATGGCGATGGGACAGCTCCAACTCGAGATGGGTCAGGCTGGTTGACTGGAAGGAATACGAAAACAAGGCCATCACGTTAGCTACGCTTGGCGAAACCAACGGATACCCGCAATCTGGTAAATATTGCATTGACTTTTACAGCGTCGACAAAGCCGGAAACCAGGAGCCGATACAATGGATGGACATATATGTCTCCGAGCCCGCTACAGGAGAGGAAGACACAGCCCCGGCCGAGGGAATCTCATCCATGGAGAGGAGCATACCCGGCTTTCAACTGTTCATTCTGTTGGGAGCCGCAGCGACTATCTTTCTGCTGATCAGGAAAAAGAAACAGGGATAGCCTTCCTCCCTTTTTCTTTTTTAGGCTGCAAAGAAAGGCTTAAAACACCCGGGCATATTCACCCTTGAGGTGTAGATATGAAACTGATAGAGTGTGTGCCCAACTTCAGCGAGGGAAAGCGCCAGGACGTCATCGACGCCATCATCGGCGAGCTGGACGGCTACGACGTCAACATCCTCGACCGGTCGCCGGACGCGGACCACAACCGGACCGACGTCACCTTCATCGGCGCTCCCGATACGGTCAAAAACGCGGCGCTGGCCATGGCGGAAAAGGCGGTCGAGCTTGTCGACATGACCAAGCACAGCGGCGAGCATCCCCGGATGGGCGCCATGGACGTCGTCCCGTTTATCCCGCTGATGGACGCGACGATGGAGGACTGCATCGAGCTGGCCCGCGACTTCGCCGAAACATTTGCAGAAAAAACGGGGGTTCCCTGCTATCTCTACGAGGAGGCCGCCACCCGGCCGGAGCGCAAAAACCTGGCGGCGATACGCAAGGGAGAGTTCGAGGGGCTCCGCGACGCCATCGGCACCGACCCCGAGCGAACGCCGGACTATGGCCCTGACAGGATCCATCCGACGGCGGGCGCCACCGCGGTCGGCGCACGGTTTTTCCTCATCGCCTTCAACGTCAACCTGGACACCGACGACATCCAGGTGGCGAAAAACATTGCCAGGGCGGTCCGTCATTCCTCGGGCGGCTACCGGCACGTCAAGGCAATGGGCTTCGAGATCAAGGAGCGCGGCATCGTCCAGGTGTCCATGAACATGGTCAACTACCGCGGCACCCCCTTGTTCCGGGTCTTCGAAACCATCAAACAGGAGGCGGCACGCTACGGCGTCAACGTCATCGGCAGCGAGCTCATCGGCCTGCTGCCCATGGAGGCATTGCTGGACGTCGCCGACTATTACCTCCGGCTGGAGGACTTCGACCCCGGGCAGGTGCTCGAGCAGCGGATGATGGAGGACCTCGGATGAGCTTCGCCGCCATGCCGCTCAAGCAGTTCATCGATGACCTCGCATCCGGAAGTCCCACGCCGGGCGGCGGGAGTGCCGCCGCGGTCAGCGGCGCTACGGCCGCAGCGCTGGCGGAAATGGTCTGCAACCTGACCATTGGCAAGGACCGCTACGCCGACGTCGAAAGCGAGATGCGCGAGCACCGGGAGGAGCTGGCAGGGCTCCGGGCGCATCTGCTGACGCTGGCCGACGACGACGCTGCGGCGTTCGACGACGTCATGGCCGCATTCCGTATGCCGAAGGGCGACGAGCGCAGCCGGGCCATCCAGGATGCCTCGAAACATGCCGCCGAGGTGCCCCTGGAGACGGCGGAGCACTGCATGATGGTGCTGCAACACGCCGAGACAATCGCCGCGAAGGGCAACCAGAACTCGGTCACCGACGCGGGCACCGCTGCCCTGCTCGCCCATGCCGGGCTCCATGCGGCGCTGTACAACGTCCGCGTCAACCTCGCCGGCATCGACGACGACGGTTTTTGCAGCGACATGGCCGACATGGTCGACGAGCTCACCGGGCAGGCCGGGACACGGCTGTGGGAGACACGGGCCATCGTCGATGAGGCGCTATGAAGTCAGACCTGGAGATCGCCCGGGCGACCGAGCTGGAGCCCATCGGGGACGTGGCGGAGCGCATCGGCATCCGGAGCGGCGAGCTGATCCCCTGGGGACGGCACAAGTCCAAGGTGTCCCCCGACATCTGGGAGCGCGTGCAGGGCAACCAAGATGGCAGGCTCATCCTGGTAACCACGATCACGCCGACGCATGAGGGCGAGGGGAAGACCACGGTGACCATCGGCCTGGCGCAGGCCCTGGCGAAGCTGGGCAAAAAAACGGCGCTTGCTATCCGTGAGCCATCGCTCGGCCCGACCATGGGTGTCAAGGGCGGGGGAACCGGCGGCGGGTTTTCGCAGGTGCTGCCGATGGAGGACATCAACCTGCATTTCACGGGCGACCTGTCTGCGATTACGGCCGCCCACAATCTGCTGTCGGCGATGCTGGACAACCATATCTATCACGGCGACGCGTTCCACATTGATCCACGCTACATCGTGTGGCCGCGCGTGCTCGACATGAACGACCGGAATCTCCGGAACGTTGTGGTGGGGCTCGGACGGCCGGTTGACGGCATCCCGCATCAGGACTCGTTTTCGATCACCGCCGCATCCGAGGTCATGGCGATCCTGTGCCTGTCCAGGAGCATCGGGGAGCTCAAGCGTCGCCTCTCCAACATCATCGCCGCCTACACCTACGAGGAGGAGCCCGTCACCGCCGCTGATCTCAATGCGGTGGGTGCGATGACGATGCTGCTCCGAGATGCGCTGCATCCCAACCTGGTGCAGACGGTTGAACATGTCCCCGCCTTCGTCCACGGCGGCCCGTTTGCGAACATCGCCCATGGCACCAACAGCCTGATGGCCACGCGGCTCGGGCTGAAGCTCGCCGACTACTTTGTCACCGAGGCGGGCTTCGGCAGCGACCTCGGCGCGGAAAAGTTTTTCGACATCGTCTGCCGGCAGGGCATGTCCCCCGACGCAGCCGTGATGGTGGTGTCCATCCGGGCGCTCAAGGTCCACGGCGGCATGTCCCCGGAGGATGCCCATACCGGCAGGTCATATGCCGAGGCCGTCCGGGCCGGTCTGCCAAACCTGGAAAAGCACGTGGAAAACGTGTCGCTTTTCAACGTTCCCGTCGTGGTGGCGCTCAACCGTTTCTCCGGTGACACCGACATGGAAATCGACGTCGTCGAATCATTTTGCGAGGAGCATGACCTGCCGTTCGCGGTCGCCGACGTCTGGGCGGAGGGCGGCGAGGGGGGCGTCGAGCTGGCCGGCAAGGTGGTCGACGTCATCCACAACAGCCGGGCGAGCCTTCGGTATCTCTACGAGCCGGAGATGTCGGTCACCGAAAAAATCGAGGCCATCGCCCGCCGGATGTACGGCGCCGACAAGGTGGTGTACACGGTCACCGCCGAGGAGGACCTCCGGATCATCAAGCAGCTCGGGCTCGAAGATTTGCTCATCTGCATGGCGAAGACGCCCTATTCGCTGTCGGACGACGCATCCCTCAAGGGACGGCCCGAGGATTTCAAGATCACCATCAAGCAGATACGTATCTCCGCCGGCGCCGGATTCCTGGTGCCCATAACCGGGAAGATCACCACGATGCCCGGGCTGCCGAAATGTCCCGCGGCCGAGAACATGGACCTGGACAGCGACGGCACCATGCACGGGCTGTTTTAGCGCCGAGCTGCACTGGATGAAAAGGAGAGGACGGGGCTGAAAATATGGAGGCAAATCCGTCTTTTCGACCCCGCCCTCAGTGCGATATGAAACGCGTGTTTATATCTGTTTTCATTTTTTAGCCGGATGGAAGAAAGAAATGATGCTCGTAGAAGCCGACGACGTTCCGCATCTCATAATGACGGCCGTCGACATGGATGTCGGCGGTGAGCGAGCCGGCCAGATAGGGCATCCCGTACCATCCCGTGCCGGCGACGAGATAGTAGCGATGGAACCGCACCGTCGCGTTGACCGACACGCTGCCGTTGCTGCCCGTGATCCGGAGGCGGGTGGGCTTCCGCACGCCGGCGATGTCCTCCCATTCCAGGTATTCAAGCGTGACGTTTGACATCGGGATATATCGCGTGCCATGCTCCGTGGCCACGTTGACGCCGCCGTGCCGGTAGGGCCCGTCACCGATTTTCGCTGCACCATAGATAAAGCTGACCGGCGCCGCGGCATCGGTGAACTCGCCCCAGTCCCACTGGAGCGGCAGCTTCCGTGAAATCCCCCAGTTGTGGTCATGGTAGCCGACACCCGACATGTCATACTGTTTCAGGTCGCCCATGTCCCGTAACATGACGCTGCCATGCACCTCGCCGGAGGGAACGGCCGCGTTCCAGCCCATCCATTCCCGGCTGTTCAGCATGTCTCGCCGTCCCCGGATGGGAGCCGTCAGGCCGGTGACATGCAGGTCGACGTCGACATCCTGCAGCAGATTGTGATAGGTGACATCGTAGCTTCCGTCATCCCGCCGGACGAACCGGTCGCCGGCGATGGACACGTCACATGTCTCATAGCTCAGCGAATACGGGATACCCGGATAGCTCTTCAGGCTCTTATATGTGGAGCCGTCCTCGTGCATGAACAGCATGACCACGCCGACCGCCGACGCAGCCGGATTGTTCAGGTCGCCAAAGGTGAAAAACTCGATGAGCAGACTGTGGCCGTCATCCGTCTTCACGTTCAGATACCACCATTCATACCACCGCTCGATGTCGCTGTCGTTCTGATAATATTTAAAATGAGCCGCATTGTCAACCCCGCCGCCGTCATCCGCCGTCGCCTGTGTTGCCTGCCCCGCCGCCGGATGGTCAACCACGCCGTCATCCGGCTGCTGCATCTCGGCAGTGAGCCCCGCGGTGCCCGCGACAACGACGATGCCGATGACACAGAGTGCAAGCAAACGCATCGCACCTCCCAACAGCTCGCCATATATATGCGTTACGCCCATGAATGTATCCATGCCCCGTTGCTAGTTCACCGGCAGCGCCAGCGCCAGGATGAGAAACGGCAGGCCGAGCTTCGCGAGCAGGATGCTCTGATTGCGCACCCGGGGGCTCCAGCCATAGTCATCAAGACGGTAAAACAGCAGCCAGCCATACTGGGAAAAAAAGGCAAACAGGGACAGCAACACCACCTTCAGCCATATCATTCCCTCGACCTCTGTAAAGGCATCCAGGCCGTGATGCAGGCTGCCGACCTGCACATAAAACGAGCCGATGACCAGAAACATCGCCCCGAACGCCATCTGCGCCTCGCTGTGCAGCAATCCCTCCGCATACATGCACACGACAGCGCCGATACCCGCGAACACCATCACCGGCCAGCCCGCCCGCAGCGTCAAAAACACGGCGATGACCAGCAGCACCAGCAGGGTGACGAGCAGCAACATCTTCAGCATGCGCCGGGACAGCGTCGCCCGTTCCTCCAGGTCATAATGGAACAGGTCATGGATGGTATGCGACAGCAGATAATGCGCGAGAAACCCGCCAAGCGAGGTGAGGCCCAGCGCCAGCCATGAAACGTTATCCAGCGATGGAAGCACCCCCGTGCTGTAGGCAAACAGGCCGCCGAGCAACGGAAACAGGCCGCCCGTGATAACCGAGGTGGCGACGGTAAACGGAGACACCATCCCCTTCTGCTCGAGCGACATCTATACCGTAACGCCGATTTTTTCCGTCATCTTGTTGGTGATGTACACCGGGGCCTCACGCAGCAGCGCACGATAAGAGCTATCCGGGATGGCATCAGAACCGGCGACATCCTGCGCCGCCCCCACATACCGCTGGATGCCCTGCTCGTAGACCTCCTCCAGGCTGGTGCCCTTTTTCTCGAGTTCCTCCTCGATGGACAGCTTGCCCTTCTCCAGCAGGTCGATGGTCCGCTGGTCGACATCGGTGCCAAACGCCTTCAAAAGCGGCATGATGATACCCTCCTCCATCTTGCCCTGCGCGATGTCCACCATGTCATCCGCTATCTGATATGCGAGGCCGACGTTCCGGCCGTACTCGGCCATCACCGAGCGCACATGCTCAGACGCCCGTGCCTCGATAGCACCGGCGCGGCAGGCGGCCGCAAACAGCGAAGCCGTTTTCATCTCGATGACCCGGATGTACTCCTGCATCAGCAGCTCCGTGGAGTTCTCCTGCTCAAATATTCGCTCCAGATGCGCGTTCAGGTCGATGTCGCGCAGCTGCCCGACCAGGGTGTCATCCCAGGTGTCAAGAAAAATACGGGCATTCTCCAGCCCATGGTCAACCGAAATCCGGAACGCCTGGCTGATCATCCGATGCCCCGTCAAAATAGCGTTACCCACGCCCTTTTCCACATGCAGCGCCGGCTTCCCGCGCCGCACCGCGTCGTCATCCATGATATCGTCATGGAGCAATGAAGCCGAATGCGCAAGCTCGATACCCACGGCGCTCTCCAGCGCCTTCTGGTATAGCTGGTCACGCTCGCCGTTCGAGCAGGCCCTGAACGACAGGATGAGCATCACGGGCCGGAGCAGCTTGCCGCCCTCGACCGCGTAGCGCATGTCCTCGTCGGATACCTCCCCCTCCATCTTTTGGCGTACCTCGTCCTGCATCTCCGCGACGAATTCCTGAAATGTGAGCACATGACTGAGGGACATTGTTAGGGCTAAACGACATCTTATATAATAACCTAACGCCCGTCACAGTACTTCGGAATGTGGCAGAAAAGGTGGTAAATACTGTGGATGAAACTAAGCCAGCACTTTAACCTCCCCTTGTAACGCCGCCATATATCCTCACAAATAGTTAATAAATTATTACTTTCCGAACTACTGCGTCACGGTGGCGTTCCCCGTCACCCGGCCGGCATGTTTTTTACCGTTCGGTCACCGATAGCCCGGCCATGGATTCCATCCGGCATGGAAAAACGGGTTTTTTTCTCCTGTAGCACACATGGAAAAACGAGAAAATTTAAATAATCTCGTCCGTTGGCACATCCACTATGGGCTCCGTTGAAACAGCCGCACACAGGGAGGGATACCGGGTGCTCGAACCGACCCGCAGCGTCGACGAGGAGACAATGGAAAAAACCGGAGTCCCGGCGACCATCCCCGCGGCCTACGTAGAAAAAAATGGCGAGGTGTTTTTGCTCAAGGAAAACGGTACCAGGGAGCGCATCGGCACCATGGCATACTGGCAAAAAATCAAGCAGTATCCGCCGCCCCCGGACCGGACAGCCGACATCTCCACCGACATCGAGCACGAGCACGACCTCCAAAGCTGCGGGCTCTGCAGCCAGCACAAAAACAGCACCGCGCTGCTGAACGTCGCCGTCACCAACCGATGCGACCTGCGATGCTGGTACTGCTTTTTCTACGAGGAAAAAGCCGGCTTCGTCTACGAGCCCACGCTGGAGGACATCATGGAGGGCATCCGCACCGCCCGGCGGTTCAACGGCTACGTGCCCCCGATACAGATAACCGGCGGCGAACCAGCGATGCGGGACGACCTCGCCGACATCATCAGCGGGGCGGTCGAGCTCGGCTCGCCCCATGTCCAGCTCAACTCCAACTCCATCTCGGTCGGCATCGACTATTTCGAGGACCCCGACAGCGCCATCGAACGGGTGCGGCGGTGGCGGGAGGCCGGCCTGAAAACCATCTACACCTCGTTCGACGGCGTCAGCCCGGACTCGGCCAGCGACCCCAAAAACCATTACGAGATACCGTTTGCACTGCAGGCCTACATCGACGGTGGCATCAAGTCAACGGTGCTCGTCCCCACGGTCAGCCAGCTCAACCTGCACGAGGCAGGGGACATCGTCCGGTTCGCCATGCACAACATGGACAAGGGCATAATGGCCGTCAACTTCCAGCCCATCTCCATGGTCGGCTACATCAAAAAAGGCGACCGGGAAAAACTCCGCGTCGTCCAGAGCGACATCGTCGAGCAGCTGGAGCAGCGATTTGGCTTCGGCATCGAGGCATGGTATCCCGTGTCGACGGTGTCATCGCTGGCGGACATCGTCGGCAAACGCGCCCACTACGACGTCCACTTCTACAACAACGAAAAATGCGGCATCGCCACCTATGTCTACGTCGACCGGGAAAACATGACATTGCACCCGATCACCGAGTTCCTGGACGTCGACCGCTTCATCCAGGACGTCAACGACATGACGACGAGCCGCTGGAAAAAAGTCGTCACCGGCGCCAGTTTGCTGCGTGACACGGTCCGCTACCGCGGGCTCAACAGGGCGCTGGCGAAAAAGCTCACCGACTACATCATCCGGGACGAGCTGCCCAACGGCGAGTCCCTGTCCGAGATGCTGGAGAACATCCTCGGCGACGGCAGCTACGACAGCCTCCGCACCTTCCACTACAACTTTTTGTTCCTCGGCATGATGCACTTCCAGGACTACTACAACTACGACGTCAACCGCGTCCAGCGCTGCAGCATCCACTACGCCACCGGCGACCGCATCATCCCCTTCTGCACCTACAACGTCTACCCCTCCCTCTACCGCGACCGCTATCTCGAACAGCACAAGGAAACCGGCGACCGCGCCCAACAGCTCATGGAGCAAAGCAGGCAGGCAAAAAAGCGCGTCCAGAAATTCCGCAAACACAAGGACGAAATCGTGGAACACCCGGTGTATAAGCAGGTGTACGACTTCTAGAAGGAAGAGAACAGCTGAGCGAAATAAAGAGTTACTTATTTGCAAGTAGATTTTTTAGGCGAACTCTGGTAATCTGATAAAAATCAAAATAAACTTATATGTCAAAATATTACTTATTTGTAGGGATGAGATGCGACTACTAATAGATACGAACATATTCATTTATCGGGAAGATTATGGAGTTGTTCCTGAAAACCTTCAGAGGCTTATAAAAATATTAAACGATTTAGGAGCCCACATTTTGGTACATCCTATGTCTGTGGAAGAGATAAAGAGAGATGAGGATGCGGAAAGAAGAGAGGTTTCTCTCTCGAAAATTAAAACCTATACGTTCGTAGAGAATCCTCCGGAAGCGACGGACGATAAGAAATTTATTGCGTTAGTGGGCCAAACTGATGACCCTCACGAAATAGTTGATAATAATCTTCTATTTTGTATTCAGAAAGAAGCAGCACAATATCTCATAACAGAAGATAAAGGTATTCATAGAAAAGCAGAGAAGATACAGTTATCAGACCGGGTGCTATCGGTTAGTGAGGCAATTGATAGTTTCGAAGGTTTTCTTCCTAAAGAAGCAGTTAGAACGCCGCCCTCATTGAATCATGTGCCTCTATATACTCTAGATATCGAAGACCCTATTTTTAATTCATTAAAACAGGAATATCCTGACTTTGAGAAATGGTGGAGAAAAAAATGCCGGGAGGGGAGAAAAGCATGGGTATATTTTCAGGAGAATAGGACTATTGGTGCAATTCTAATCCTAAAACTAGAAGAGGAATCTATCCCTTCGACTCCGTCATTACCAGAAAAGAAACGGGTTAAAATATGTACTCTAAAAGTTAAAGAAACTGGACATAAAATTGGCGAATTGTTTATTAAAATATCTGTTAGATTGGCTATTAAAAACCAACGAGATGAATTGTATTTAACCCATTTTACTAAACTAGAAGGGGATCGTCTTGTTGATTTAATCAAGGAATTTGGATTCAATCAAGCCGCTAAGACATCAGATGGAGAAGCTGTATATGTAAAGAATATTTATCCTATACGAAATGGGTATGTGCCTATTGAAATTGACAAACAATTTTATCCTGGCTTCTATGACGGAGAAAAGGTAAAAAAATTTTTAGTTCCTATCCAGCCCCAATATCATGACAGGTTATTCATTGATTGGCCTGGTAGACAACATAGTCTTTTCGAATTTAGCAAGACAGGAGCGGAACTTATTACTGAAGGGAATACCATAAAGAAGGCATATATTTGTCATTCAAAAACAAGAAAGGTGTCCACGGGTGATATTTTATTGTTTTATCGTTCAAGGGATAAAAAAAGCGTTACCACTCTTGGGATAGCGGAAGAGGTTTACGATGACATAACTTCAGCCGAAAGGATAATCCATCTTATCGGAAAAAGAAGTGTATATAGTATACCGGAGATAGAAGAGCTGACTATTAAGCCGACCAAAGTGATTTTGTTTAGGCAACATTTTAACTTCCCCATTCCTGTTTCACGAGATTTTTTAAACGAAGAGGATATTATGTGCTGGGCACCACAGTCAATTACCGAGATAGAGAACGAAGAATATCAACTAATAAAAAACAAAGGAGGAATAGATGAAAGCTTTACTGTCGATTAAGCCGAAATACATTAAAGAAATTGCCAATGGTAACAAAAAATACGAATTTAGAAAATATACATTTAAAAAAAGGGTCCAAGAAATATGGATTTATGCAACTTCTCCGGCCCAGGAAATTGTTGGTTTATTCTCGGTCGGAGGGATAATTAAGGATACACCGCAAAATTTATGGGATTCCCTCAAAAAAGATGCGGGAATCTGTGAGAAAGAATTTTTTGATTATTTTAATGGAACCAACGTAGGGTATGCGATCAAGATTGGAGATATTGAATTCTTTGATACACCTTTAGACCCGTGGGAAATTTTTCCGAATTTTTCGGCCCCCCAGTCATATTGTTATCTCCGAGAGCCTATGCAATATACGCAATCGTTTGAACAGTCACTATTGGATAGTTATCCTTCAGCGGTGCCCGGTTGATAATACATTTGTTTCTCCTTATAGCAACTGATAAATAGTTTAGACGAGCGGGCTCGGTGGGATTTGAACCCACGGTCTGCAGCTCCGAAGGCGTGCGCCTCATTGCTGTCCGCTGAGGGGCTATTTGGCAACGGTGTATAGACGCAGTGGCCGCTGAAAAATTCGCGCAGCCGTATGGTTAAAAACTGCGAAACGTTCAGGCCGTATGCCTTCGCCATATTGAGCAAATGCTGAGGCACGCGCACGGTTGTTTTGCGCTTTCGCGTTTGCTTGCTGTATGGCATAGTGCCATAATGTGCAACCACTCAAAAAGCTTGTGAAATAAGGCAGGGGTGAAGACCTATTATCCCCTCGGTACAGGTTTGAATATTTTAATAATAAACGCAATTAAGAAGGAAACGCTCAAGATAGCAGCAAGACTAATCACTAATATAGCAGTTATAAGAATTGCAGGGTATATCTCTAAAACAGGTGAGAGTGGAAGACAAATCAATGATAATATTAGTACAAATGCGATAAAATGTATAGCAGGGTAAAATTCTTTTAACGAAAATCCTTCTCTGTTTTGAGGTTTAGTATCAGTTAGTAAGGGTTTATTCCTTTGGAATATTGGCGATTGTATTGCCAAAAAACCCCCGATTATTCCAAGTAAAGCAGCAAAACCTTGTAGCATGCTGCTAAAAAACCAATACGAAGTATTTTTTGTTACTCCGAACCGAGCGTATTCCCCTGATGCATCCATAAAAACAAACGTAAATGAGGCAATAACTGCAACCAAAGCAAAGGCAAAGATTGATATTTTTATGCTTTGGTCTAATGTCAGTAGATAGGATATCATGATGAACAGACCGATGAATGCAAGGATGCCAAATAGATATTCGTAAAAGCCAATGGTAATACCTACTGTTAAATGAGTGATTACCAATGTAATGCTTATGGCCACATACAGTGGAATAACGACTTTTGAGCGAGAAATTTTCTCGCTCAAATCTTCCCACACTCCATTATTTGTCACGATACTGAATGAGATTATTTATTAAAAATCAATTGGTTTTCTA
Source organism: uncultured Thermoplasmatales archaeon (assembly GCA_964514975.1). Classification (GTDB taxonomy): domain Archaea; phylum Thermoplasmatota; class E2; order UBA202; family DSCA01; genus CAZESS01. The sequence continues at coordinate 169,775 of CAZESS010000001.1, forward strand.
TAAATCCATCATTTTTATCGCAAATTTAATAGCAAGCGGATAATATTCCTGTTTTCTATAATGGATTTAGCAATTCCTAAACAGGGCAACAAATTCGTAAGCATTCAACGCGTGTGGTTTATCGCCATGGTCGGACTTTCTATTGCTTGGCTTATGAGCGACATCGTGCTGCGCCTGCCAATGGATTACGAAGGGCGTGCGGTGCTATTTGCCGCCATCATTGTGCCAATCTGCTTTGTCCTGTTACATTTATTCGTTGTTCGGCGCGGGCTTGCATCGTGGCATGATTTTGGATTAACCACCCGCAATGCGGGCAGAAACGCCGCATATGGCGTGGCGTTGGGCGCTGTTGCGCTCGTTGTTGCGGTTGCTACGTTGCGATGGGTGTATGGCGTTACCGACATGAACCCACCTGCTGATTGGCAGCTTTATGCCGTTGCGTCGGGCGTTGCCGCGCCGATATGGGAGGAACTGCTATTCCGTGGCATGCTTTTTGGCTCGCTGCTTATGCTCGTTGAACGCAGGGTGCGCACCGACTTGCAACCTGCTGTTTTGCTTGGCGTGGCGTTTTTGATAAACATATTTTTCCTGACGGCGCATTGGGGCGCAAACCTGCTCGTTATTTACCTGACGGGCTTTGCGTACGTGTTTGCGTTTTACGCAACGCGCAGTTTGGTAACGCCGATTATCGCGCATGCAGTGTACAACCTAACACTTATTGCTGCCGCATCTTGGTTTTAATCCTATAGCGATATGTTTATAAGTTAAATTAAATTTATAATTGGCTACGTAGCCAACATGTACTATACTGTTGCTGCACCACCGCAGTTGGATGATAGGCCAGGAGTGGAATTGGTACTATCAAGGAGACGAATAGTATGCTAAAAATAGCAATCTCCGCTGACAGCGATGATATTGTAAAAATAGCCAAAGCAGCCTTTTGGTTTGCCATAGCTATTGGCGCAATATCACTCTAATTCAGAGGAGATATTCGGATGGGTGGCGGAGGCGTGAATTGTTGTACATGTAACGGTGGGCGTGCTTTTTCATGCCCACCTATTATCCCTTCATTATTCCTTTTTACAATCGCGCATCAAATAGCATTATTGCTGAGATAAGCGCGAGAAAGGGCTAACCACGTGGCGAGCGTGGAATGCGGGCAAAGGCAAGGGCTCGTCGCCCTGCCCGCCGCATGTAAAGCGTGTTCTGCGGCAAGTCATATAGGCGTGCATTGCGCCACGCAGGTGATGTAGAATAATCAGTAAAAGTATAGAAAATGCCTATACAATTGCAAGAAAATAACTATCAGTAATCGCGGGTAAACCTATCTATTTACCAGCCATTCTGCATCAGTCGCCACGCAAAGCAAAACGCTTTTATAGCTTGCTTGCGAGCTCTCATTTGTCTTGGTACTGCATGCCGTGCTTGCTGAGCGCTCGGAAATAACCAATGGGGAAAAACTTTTATACGGAATCGCGCCGCTGTGAGGATTGCCAAAGCGTGCGCAAAAACATTATGCGTCTTCTTGTTATGCCATAATACGGTTTGTTTTGGCTGTGTTGTCGCTTGCTTGCTTACCTGCGTCTTAGCATCGTGCACTTTGCAGTTGGCAATAGCGCTCTGTGCATGGTGCAGTAAAAAAATAAACAATAAAAGTAACACAAAACAACAAACAAAAAACCCTGCATTTTTACTTGCTTACTTGCAAGTTAGCAAGTACGCAAGTTAGCGCATTAGCATACTTGCACATTGCATATTGCACGTGCACTTAGCAAGCTTGCACCTTGCACACTTGCACATTAGCAACATTGCATATTGCAAATGAGCAAGGGCGCTTGGTGGTGGGGTATGTATGCAAGTAACCAATGGTTATTCTTTTGCTAATTAGCAAATAAGCACATGTGCACAGTGCACCGTGCAGGGTGCAGGGGGCGCATGTGCACGGTGCAGCCCTGCACCCCTGCTGAATTGTGCAGGGTGCTTAAGTGGCATACAAAAAAGCAAACCCTTATATGGCACTACCGTATTATGCAGCTATGAAGATGTTCCGCATGGACGAGATGGCGCACCGCCTAATCGAAGATGCCAAAGAGCGCATGCAGGACATAGGTTGGGAGCACCCAACCAACAGCGACGCCATACGCTACATGCACGAAAAAGCGTTTAACGATAAGCATACGCAGCATAAGCCAAAATAAACTGCGTGGTGTTGGCCAATTTTTTACGCTAAGGCCGATTGCAGCGCCGCTAAGCGCTCCCATGGCGCGGGGTGCTACATAGCCCTTGCCGAAGACCACTCGCTCTTAGCGCGGCGTTATTCGTCCTTAGCGCCGAAAGCTGTATCGCGACAAATTCAACGGCATTCTCAATGGAGCAGACAGCACCCAAAATGCGCGTTTTTATCACACAATCAGCAAGATTCACAGTTCGCTAAGTAAACAGTAGTTCCGAATCCCAAAAAATGCCAAGGAAGCATGATTTTATAGAGAAGGAT
>CAZESS010000002.1:0-160058 GCA_964514975.1 uncultured Thermoplasmatales archaeon
GAGGTCGAGTGTCTGCTCTGACAGTTTTTCTCTGGCTTCATGCTGTATCATGGCCAGATAACAAACGAAGGCTTAAAAATTTGCCGATGGACGCCGGATGTTACAGCCATTCCTTCCGCCTGAAATAGATGAGCATGGCCACGGCGATGGCGGTCATGGCCAGCCAGACCAGGGGGTAGCTCCACCGCCAGTCCAGCTCGGGCATATACGCAAAGTTCATGCCGTAGATGCCAGCGATGAATGTCAGCGGGATGAAAATGGTGGCGATGATGGTCAGCACCTTCATGACCTCGTTCATCCTGTTGCTCATGCTGGACAGGTAGATGTCCAGCATGCCCGACACCATGTCCCGATAGGTTTCGATGGTGTCGATGACCTGGATGGTATGGTCGTAGACGTCCCTGATGTATATGCCTGTTTTTTTGTCGATGAGGTCCGTCTCTGCTCGTTCCAGCCCGCCGATGACCTCCCGGAGCGGCCAGACAGATTTGCGGAGCAATATCAGCTCCCGTTTGAGGCGGTGGATGACGTGCAGGGTCTCCGGCGACGGGTCGGCGATGAGCTCCTCCTCGATGTCCTCCACCCGCCCGCCGATTTTTTCAAGAACAAGGAAATAGTTGTCGACCACGGCATCAACGAGGGCGTAGGCCAGATAGTCGGCGCCCATCCTTCTGATGCGCCCCTTTGCATTTCGTATCCGCTGCCGGATGGGCTCAAAAACGTCTCCCTCTTCCTCCTGAAACGAGATAACCCAGGCGGGGCCCAGCAGGAGGCTGACCTGCTCCGTTTTCAGGTGGTCGGCATCGGAACAATGATAGAACATCTTGAAAATGATGAAAAGATAGCTGTCGAATTCCTCCATCTTCGGTCGCTGCCCGGTGTTGACAATATCCTCGAGCGTCAGGGGATGGACATCGAAATGACGACCGATTTGTTTGGTGACCTCGACCTCGTGGAGCCCGTCGATGTTGACCCAGGTAACCGTCGGCTTTTCCTTGAACGGAAAGCAGTCCTCCACATCCTGTACCTCTTTTTCTGTAAGGTTGGCCTCGTCGTAGTCCATGACCGTAATATTAACGGGTCCGCCTGGCTTCTCCCCCATGTACCGGAGCGTCCCGGGCGGCAACCCCACGTCGCTGGACGGTACAGCATCAGCGTCTGCCATTACCATCATAATACAATTTCCTAGTTAAACGTTCTGTCTTTGGCCGGCTCGGATATAAAATAAATGGACATGTTTAAATATGGATGTCCCGTTGTATCGATGTCTCGGACACGGGATGGGATGGGAACAGATGAGCCAGGTTATCCAGGTACTGGGCACACTTGCAGAGGACATATTCGCGCCGCTCAATTTCTCGAAGGCGCAGGCCATGGACCTGCTGGAGCTGTTCTCGGCGCTCCTCGTCGTGGGCATCATCCTGTTCGTCATCTATTACGTCATCAAAAAAATCTCGCTGCGGCGGGCGAAGACCAGACAGCAGATATCCAACGTGGAGATGTTCCTCAAACTCGTGAAATATGTGTTCGTCTTTTTCCTCATCCTTGTCTTCGTGGTCATCCAGTATGGCTCGCTGAGCGAGCTCGGGCTGGTGGCCGGTCTGCTCACCGTGGCACTGGGCTTCGCGCTTCGACAACCGCTCACCAGCATGGTCGCCTGGGCGGTCATCGTCGTCCGCCGCCCCTTTTTCATCGGCGACCGCATCAGCATCGGGCAGGTCAAGGGAGACATCACCGACCTGTCGCTCACCTCGATGTTCGTCAAGGAAATCGGCGGAACCATTGACGGCGAAGAACGCTCCGAGCGCATTGTGGTCATTCCCAACCTCCGATTGTTCGAGGCGGAGATTGTCAACTACACGGCGCAGCACCAGTACATCCTGGACGAGGTCACCGTCGCCGTGACATATGAGAGCGATCTGGGCAACGCGGAGCGCATCATCGTCAACGCTGTCAACACGGTGCTGGGGCCCTGGCGGGAGTATCTCCCCGACCGCATTTCCAAGGAGCCACATACTCGCCTCAGGTTCAGGGCGTCCGGCATCGATGTCACCGTCCGGTACTATGTGCCGGCGCGGAAGCGCAACGAGTTTTCGACGGATATCACCCGGGAGATTTTTGGCAAGATACGACGGTCGAAGACGGTGGAGGTCGCCTATCCGCATACCGAGGTCGTGTTCCGGAAAAAAGGAAAGGGCAGTAATGGAGCCACACCTGGCAGAGAAAACGGGATGCGACAGCGGTAGCTCTGCGCCCATGTGCGAGCGGGTTGTGCACCCGGTCTATGGGAACTCTGGCGTTCTCAGCACTGGCCCATATTTCAGTGCCCGGTGCTGCCGGAAGATGGCGCAGCAGGTGGGTGTGCATTCTCTGCTGCAGGCGGCGAATTCACCGGTGACTGGACACCGTTTCATTACAGATTCCCCCTCTGAGACAGCAGGGATGCTGCCTCCATGTTCCATATGCGCAGCGCGTTTAAAAATATTTGCGCCGGGTGACTCGCTGGATTTAAATATGGCTTTTCTCTTTCGTGTCGAGACCATGAAAATTGCTGATTTGCAGCCTAATAACACGGTGGACGAAATCGTCCTGACCATCATAGAGAAAAAGGAGCCGCGAGAGGTGCAGAAACGCTTTGGCGGCACGGCGCGGCTGGCGGAGCTGGTCGGCAGGGACGACAACGGGGACACCGTCCAGGTAACCCTGTGGAACGACGAAATCGGCGACATCCAGGAGGACGACGTCGTCAAGATCGTCGATGGATGGGTCAAGAAATGGGACAATGAGCTCCAGGTGTCGACCGGTCGGAACGGCAGGATCGAAAAAGTAGCGTAGCTATACCCCGTCCTCTATCTCCTCGAGTATCCCGCGGGACATCAGATATTTACAGAGCCGGCATATTTCGTCGTTGACCGGCTTGCCGTCCAGGATGCGCTGCACGGACTTCTCGAACTCGCTGCCCCCCCTGCCGCCGAGGTCTATCTTTCCCCGTTTTCTGGAGACATACTGTGAGATAGCCGCGTCGGTCAACCCCAGCAGCTCCGCGGTTTTCTTCTGGGTGATATCGTGCTCTTTGACAAGCTTGGTCGCCAGTTCCCGGCGGATGACGGGGAGAACGTACCAGGTGATGACTTCGCAGGGCACCTTGCCTTTCATGGTGTAACAAATGGTCGTGTCATATTTAGTATTATCCACCTTTCCATCCCGTGGTAGATACAGATTAGCCGTCTTCATATAAAAGGCTGAGGGTTTTTGAGCGAGGTCGTCCCTCAAAAAATTCCGTAAAAAAGAAGAGAATCCCATCCGCTTTGGAGAGTGGGAAAACATGGGATGGGATGAGTTACAAATTGACACGCTCATAAAAACCTGTCGAAAAAAGCTGAACGAGGAGCTTGGCAACGATGAACCCCCGTTCCCATTGTTTGAAAACCCGACGGAGCAGCATCCGGTGGAGACCTCGGAGTTCCTGTCGCATCTCCACCTGGGGTTCCTGGACATGCTTCTCCAGGAGCTGTTCCCCCGGCTGGATCGCATCAAGCCCCGGGTTTACGCTCGGGTGCGGCTGGTGCTGTTCATGAAGCTCCAGGGCATCCGGTACATAACCGAGGCCTACCGGGTCCTGCAGACCATGCCCATCGTTGCTGAGAACCTCGGGTTTAATCCCACCCATCTGCCGTCCTATGAGACCATACGGCACTTCATCAACGATCTGCTGGCGGACATGATCGATGACATATTCTACCGTGTGGTACGGGAGATAGACCGGTATCTGTCGAAGCAGGGGGAATCGCTTGCGAAAGCCCGGGAAGATGCCACCGTGATCACCGCCCGGCGTGGCGATGCCACCGCATCGTACAGCGGCTATTACAAGACCTGGGGATGGAAAAAGGACCTGATGGTATCCGAGCAGGGCATCTTCCTCTCCTACAGAGACATGGCGATAACCGACGATGAAGGACAAGCACTCCCCTACCATCTCGGAGCATTGCAGGAGCATGGCATCCGGCTGGACAGCCTTATCGTGGATGGCGGATATCCCAGCTACAGGAACATCGCCATCGCCCACTGCGGGTATGGAACGACGCTGCTGTATAAGCCCCAGCAGCACTGGACCTACAACGAGACGGGCAGCTCCATGGCCATACGGGAACGATATGGCCGATACTGGCGAGACAAAAGGCATCGGCCAAACGTGGACAGCGAGTACATGCTGCAGTTTCTGTACACGAAACGGGAATATGAACGGGTCGGCGCCTGGTTCCGCAACCATCAGGTCCACCGCTATCAGGCGAATGAGCAACTCCGAGATGAGATCGCTCAGGGGCGAAACCAGAGCGAGGGCTTCAACTCCTACCTGAAGCAACATGTGGGCTTTGAATGCATGCTCCCCTGGAAAGGAGCGGAGCACGCGTTCTTGCACACCACGCTGTGCCTGCTATCGGTGAACCTGGTGGCGTTGACCCGGCTGCAGAACGGCGTAACGGACAACCTGACCAGCGTCGCCTATCTGACATAAATTGAGCGTGTCACCGCAAAAATGGAAAAGCATCGACGCCATTCATTCAGTGTGGGATAGCATCACATCACGGGATATACACCCAATTTTTACCTGCTTTTTACCCGCGGCTGAACTGCGCGGGTAATTGTTGGCTGCAAACAGCCAAAAAATCGATGCGCCTGCCGCCCTCTTGTTGCATCCCGCCTGCTGCACAACGAAAAAATACAGACGAAAAACCGGCAAATCTGTAACCACCTCCCGTGTCCCTGATGCGCATTCCAAAATTTTTTATGTAAGAGGCATATACTTGCCCATGGACGACATTGGTTCCCTGCCGGCCAAGGAACTGAAGGAAGAACTGGGGAAGGCAGAACAGAGATATCAGCAGCTGCGCGCCCGCAGGGACGAGTTGAACAAGAAGGCCAGGGTCCTGCGCGAGGAACGAGACCTGCTCAACGAGGAAAAAGGAAAGCTCATCGAGGAGATGAACAAGGCCAGGGAGATGCGCGACGAGCTCGTCAAGGAGATGCGCGAGCACAAGCGACGGCGCAACGAGTACCAGGAGCAGGGAAAACAGCTCATCGAGGCGAAGCGGAAACACCGCAAGCAGCAGGACGACAACATTTTTTTCAACGTGCAGCAGCTCAGGCTCGACATCCGGGAGCTCAAACAGCGGCAGGAAACCGTGCCCATGAGCCCGAAGGAGGAAGAACAGACCATCAAGCGCATCAAGGAAAAGCAGGAGGAGTACCAAAAGCTGCAGCGGAAGATGGAAAAACAGAAAAAGCTGGAGGTCGACCTCTCCGACCTGGATGCAGCCATCGACGAACTCTTCAAAAAAGCCGACGAGGAACACGAGATGGTGATCACCTATCACAAGAAAAACCAGGAATACCACGAGAAATATATCAAGCTGGTCAAGGAGGTCTCGCAGCTCAACAGCGAGTCCGATACCAAGCATCAGAAATATATCGAAACAAGGCAGAAAGCAGACGAGTTCCATCAAAAAGCCATGCAGTTGCGCGGCAAGGTCATCGCCATCAAAAAAGAACGGCGGGACCGCTACAAGCAGAAAAAAGACGCCATCAACGAGCAGAACGTCAAGGCCCGGCAGCTTCTCGAACAGCGGGATGAAGCCATCGACGACGAGATAAAAAAACTCAAGGAACAGGGAAAGATTTCGCTGGGAGTGTAGCGGCATGCCGGCCATCGTTATCGTCGGGCTCCAGTGGGGAGATGAGGGAAAAGGTAAAATCACCGATTTTTACGGCGAGCGCGCTCATTATGTAGCGCGCTTCCAGGGCGGCAACAACGCCGGTCACACGGTCATCGTCGGCGATGCAACGTACAAGTTCCATCTGATGCCATCCGGCGTCATACAGGACAGGCCTGTCGTCATCGGCAACGGCGTCGTGGTCGACCCGACGGTGCTGCTCGAGGAAATCGAGATGCTCAACGACATGGACATCCAGCCCGACCTGCACATCTCCGACCGGGCCCATGTCATCATGCCCTACCATCGGCTGCTCGACGGCGCCGAGGAAGCGCTCCTCGGCGGCAAAAAAATCGGGACCACCGGGAGAGGCATCGGGCCATGCTACGCGGACAAGATAGCCCGCTTCGGCATCCGCATCGGTGACCTCGTCAGCCGGGAGCGGCTGCACCGGCGGCTTGAACGCGTGGTGCCCATCAAGCAGGCCATGCTGGACGCCCTGAACGTCGATGAGAACCTGAGCGTCGATGCATTGCTCGAGGAATATGGTCGCTATGGAGAGCGGCTTGCCCCCGATGTAACTGATACCACCCGTCTGCTCAACGATGCGCTCGACGAGCAGAAAACCGTGCTCTACGAGGGGGCGCAGGGCTGCATGCTGGACATCGACTTTGGCACCTATCCGTTTACGACGTCGTCGCATCCCGTCGCCGGGGGCGCCTGCACCGGCAGCGGCGTCGGCCCGCGGCGCATCGACCGTGTCATCGGCATCCTGAAGGCATATACCACACGGGTCGGCAAGGGGCCGCTTCCCACCGAGCTGCACGACGACATCGGCGGTCATCTCGTTGAAAAGGGCCATGAGTATGGCACGACGACCGGACGGCGACGGCGGTGCGGCTGGCTTGACCTGGTTGCTGCACGGTATGCATGCAGGGTCAACGGCGTCGACGAGATAGCGCTCACCAAGCTCGACGTGCTGGACGGTCTGGACGTGGTTCGACTGTGTACCGCCTATCGATGTGACGACAAAACCATGAAGGATTTTCCCGCATCACTTGACCTGCTGGCCGACTGCACCCCGGTGTACACCGACATGGCGGGCTGGGATGAAACCGCCGGCGTGACAAGGTATGACAGGCTGCCGTCGGAGGCGCAGCGATATGTGGCGGCGGTATCGGAGTATCTTGGTGTGCCGGTAAGCATGGTGTCGACGGGGCCGGCGCGGCATGAAACCATCATGCTGGAGCGGGAGCCATCGTAGCGTTTAGTAGCGTTTATTTGTCCAGATGGCGTTCGAACGCCCGGAGGTCCGGGACCACGTGGTCTCCGGCGGCGCTGCCATCGCGGTCGAGATAGAAGGTGGTGATGCCGACCTCGCGGGGGGCGAGATAGTCAAACGGGTAGCTGTCACCGACGTGGACGACGTCATCCGGCTCGGCGTTGAGGCGGCGGCAGATTTCCCGGTAGACATCGGGATGTTTTTTTGTCCTGCCGAAGTCCGACACCGCTGAAAAGATATGGGCAAAGCGGTCGGTGAACCCGAGCGCCCGTGTTTCGATGTCGATGAACTCCCGCGCTGCATTGGACGTGATGATGAGCGTGTAGCTGTCATGTAGCCTACGGACAACGTCGGATACCTCTGGATATGGCCGGAGGAGGTTGATATGCCGGCTGAGCAGGTTTTGCCAGCTGACGTCGAGGTCGAGAACGTCGAGCCAGTAGGTGATGTCGTACCATTCGAGCGCCTCCTGGCCGACCTGTTCATATTTATCGATGATATCGTCCTTTGCCTCCTGCAAAGGGATGTCGTTCTGCTCTGCATACATGCGGGGGATGGCCTCGAGCCAGACATGGTTGACGTATGCAGTGTCCGCGAGGGTGCCGTCGAGGTCGAAGGAGACAATCCGGGTCATGTTATCGGTTTGCGAGATACAGCGTTCCCTTCCAGGTGATGACGGTGACCGTGTCGCCGATTTCCATGCCCTCGGGTACCGTGAGCACAACCGTGTCATATGTCTCGGGGTGGAGCACCTGTATCTCCCCGGCCTGATGGGACAGCACAACGGCTTCCTGTGGCTCCGTGTCGATGACCGTGGCATCTTTCATTTCGTCATCGTAGACGGGACGGCGCTGCCCGGTGTGCAGGTCGAGCAGCCCGACGCGTTTCCCGGTGTCCATGACCTGGTAGAGGGTGTCGTCGAGCTCCACGTAGCTGCCTTGTTGATAGGCGGGGATGCGGACGATGATGGTGTCGCGGTAGACGTCCTGCCCGTCCTTGCGGCCGACGAGCGACGAGGAAATGTCCATCGTGCCGTTGAACGCCTGCTTCACGGTTTTTGCCGCCAGGGAGGCGCTTCCCCGGTCGCCGATGTAGTAGTCGATGCCTGTCGGGTGCTCGACCCGTTTTGAGACATAGGTGTCCCGTTCCTCTATCACCCGGCGGGCGACGATGTCATCGGCTATGTTTTTTTCCTCCTGGGTGATGTCGCCACCGTTTTTTCTGACCTGCAAAATCGCTTCGAAGTAGCCGCCCTTGAGCCGGGCGCACTGCTGGCACATTTCCTTGTGCATGCGGACATCGACCGTTGTGGTCTCGGTGACTGCTTCCTCTCTAAAGGTGCCCTGGCAGGTCACCCGGTTGTTGTCGCGGTGGACGCTGGCCCCGGTGACGGGTGCCTCCCGCGCCTTTGCCTCTAGGAATGCCTGGAGCAGTTGCTCGGGTGGCTCATGCTGCCATCCCGTGTCTATTTTGCATCTGTTGCAGACGGGGCAAATGGTGACATCCACGATGCCGGGCAGGTCGAACAGCCGATGTTTTTTGATGTAGCAACGGCTGCACAGGCCGTCAATGGTGTCCGACACCTTTTTTCCGCATTCCACACAAAACATGGTCAGAGCATGAGTACGAACTGTGCGTGCGGAACGGAGGCTATGTTTAAAACGTTTTCCCCGTCTATCAGCCCGAGTTGTTTGCCGCATGCGACGCAGCGCTCGCCGACGAGGTTTGCCGTGCTCGCCGCCCGGAGATGGCGTTCAAGCAGCGCTCTGTCGCCGCGGACGCCGTCATAAAAGGCCGGGGAGACCTCGAAGGTCAGCTCGTCGTCCTCGAGCGTCCTGCCGAGCAGCTCGCTGTCGCAGGCCGCTACCAGGGTATGATACCCCTGCGTGTACACCTTGATGCAGATGTTATTCGTTGGTGAGTCTGTATTTTCCTTGTCGTGGTTCATAGATCATCCCCTGCCGGCTCATCTTCGCCAGCATGTCCTTCACCGTTTTCTCGGGCATGCCCTCTTCCTCGGCCCGCCCGATGATGTCGTCCATGGTGGCGTAGCCGTCGCGGCCGGCGATGTCGCGGATGATGCCGTTCAGGGTGCGCATCCGGTCCTGCTGGCTGTGCGACACGCCCGTCTGGATGATGTCGATGTCGAGCTCGCCGGTTTCCTGGTCCATGCTCACCTTTTCCAGGTAATGGTCGACGATGTCGATGGCGCGCTCCGCGTCCTCGACGGTCACCGTGTCGGACAGCCTGATGCGCGCGGACGCCTCGGCGATACGGACGAATGCCTCGAGCTGCCGGGGGGTGAACGGCACCGATTCACGGGAGCGAGCGCGGATGTCCACGTAATAGTTTTTGAGGTTCTCCATCGCCTCGTCGGTCAGCACCGGGAACACGGTGCGCTTCGCATATGCGATGTATTTGCGGAGGAGCACCGGGTCGACCACCGGCTCTATTTCTTGGTCGGTTATCTCCACGGTTTCCCCGCGCTGATGCTGCTGTTCCATACGCTCCCCCGCCAAGTGGACCTTGAGGATGTAGCTCGCCAGTTCCGTATCCCGCCCCCGCTCGGGGACGTCGGTGATGGGGAAGATGAGGTCGAAGCGGGAGAGCAGCGCCGGCGGCATGTTGATCTGCTCGGAGATGGAGGCATACTGGTCGAAGCGGCCGAACTTGGGGTTGGCGGCGCCGAGCAGCGAGCACCGTGACTTCAGCGTGGCGTTGATGCCGGCCTTGGCAACCGATATCTCCTGCTGCTCCATGGCCTGGTGCATCGCCGCGCGGTCCTTTCCCTCCATCTTGTCGAGCTCGTCGACGCAGGCGATGCCCATGTCCGCCAGCACCAGTGTGCCGGCCTCGAGCGTCCATCGCCCCTCGCCGAACTCGTCGCTTCGCACGGCCGATGCCGTGAGACCGGCGGCGCTGCTCGACTTGCCGGAGGTGTAGACGGAGCGCGGCGCAAGCAGCGATATGTAGCGGAGGAGCTGGCTTTTCGCGGTGCCGGGGTCGCCGACGAGCAGGATGTGCATGTCGCCGCGGATGCGGGTGCCGTCGGGCATCTGCTTGGCGACGCCGCCGAACAGCTGGAGCGCCAGCGCGTCTTTTTCGATTTCGAGGCCGTAGATGGTGGGCGCGATTGACTCGCGTATCTTGTTGTAGATGAGCGGGTCGGTGCTCATGTCGAGTATCTGCTGTTCCTCTTCGTCGCTGATTTTGACCTCCTCAAACGCCTGTTCTTTTTGCTCGATGGCGTTGGCGTCCATGACCTTGTTGAACTCGGTAAGTTTCATCCGGCCGCGGCGGCGCTGCTGTCCGTGCAGGATGCCGTTGACGGTGATGCGGTCGCCGGGGACGATGTCGCCGACGATGTCGTCCTCGAGGTAGATGTTGAGCCGCAGTGGCTGGGCGCCGCCGCGCAGGTTTTCCGGGTTTTCCTGCACCTCCAGTTTTTGTGAGTCGATGAACGTGGATTCCTCGGTGAGCAGGCGGAAGGATGACTTCCGTCCGCAGCCGCCCTGGCTCTCGGGGCATTCCATGGGCTCACTGAGGATGTTCCCACTCTGCTGTATCTTGATGATGGCACCGCATTTCAGGCATTCAAAGGCCGCCACCTGCAGTTTCGGGCGGACCTCTGTCACCTTTTTCACCAGGCCGTCGGCGCCGATGAACATGCCGAGGTGCTCGGAGCGGAGATGTCGGATGCCGATGTTCTGGATGTCGGGCAGGTTCCGGACGCGGAGGTGGAGCTGTATCGGCCGGTCGACGGGCATGTCCATCTTCTGCAGCGCCTCCTCGGCGTTTTTCAGCGCCTGATGAGGATGCTCGATGAGAAACTCGGCCATCTCGGGGTCATGGGTGTCGATTGTCCAGTAGTCGAGCAGCACGCTTTTTTCCTCGGGATAGCGCAGCGCGACTTCCTCAATGTCCTCCTTGCAGTAATCATAAAAAAAGCGTTCCCATTTTTCCCGGAGTGACTCCTGGCTCACCTCGCTCAGCGGCATACAAAACCTAATGCCGGGTGGGTAATAAAACTTTGCCGGAGCGGGGGGCTGCCCGGCTTTTAAGGGTTGCCATCGATGCCGCTGTAACACCAACACGTTTAAAAGGGAGGGGCTATTTGGCGTAGCATGTCAATGAATATAGATGACCTGCCGCCACAGGTGCAGAACCAGCTCCAGCAGTTCCAGCAGTTCCAGCAGCAGCTCCAGATCGTCGCGCAGCAGCGCCAGCAGATAGAGCGCCAGCTCCAGGACACTGACAGGGCCCTCAAGGAACTCGAAAAAACCGAGAAGGACACCCCCGTCTTCAAGAACGTGGGCTCGATCCTCATCAAAAAGGACGGCAACGCGGTCAAAAAGGAGCTCGAGGACAAAAAAGAACGCCTCGAGGTCCGGCAGAAGACGATGGAAAAGCAGGAGAACAGCCTGAAGGAAAAGGTCCAGGAGCTCCAGTCGTCACTCCAGCAGGCGCTCGGCGGCGGAGCCGGCGCCGGTGCCGGCGGTGGCCCGCAGGCCGGCTAACTCTTTTTACCGGAACACCATGGCCGCGTAGCCGACACAGGAGCTCGCGGGATGCACCTCGTAGGAGGTACCATAGGCAAGCAGCTCCGACGAGGAGGCACCGTTTTCCAGCGCCGCGTGCATCACCGTGGCCACGGCGCCATAGCCGCACATCGAAATCTTTTCACGCTTGATTGTATCAATGAAGCCCTCTGGCTCCATCGTCTGGATAGCCTCGATGGCCTTCGTATCCTGCTGCCGCGCCCATTCCTGCACCTCCATTTCCCGGGGTGGATGCTGGCCGTAGCCCATGCCGGCATGTGAAAAATCGGTGCTCGCAACGGGTACTGCATCCAGCCCTGCGATTGCCGCACCGAGCGTTTCCGCCGTGGCATGGTCCTGCCTGGCGAGACAGACGGGGAGAAACGTAATGTCGTCGTGCAGATACTGGAGGAAGGGCAACTGCACCTCTATCGAATGCTCGTGCATGTGCGCTACCCGGCCCTCGTCCGCCACGTCGGCGAGCGCCTCACCCATCGCCCTGTCAAGCGGCACCTCTCCGAGCGGGGTGTCCCATGCACCCTGCGACATCATGGCCACCGGGGCGCCGTAGCCGGTATGGTTTGGCCCGAGGATGACGTAGCTGTCCGGCATGCCATCTCTGGCAAGGGCGGCATAGGCATGGGCGGCTATCGGCCCGGAAAACGGGTAGCCGGCGTGCGGCACGACGATGCCCTTGATGTCACCGCGGCCGTGCTGGACGTTGGGTATCCTGCCGGGCCCTCGCTCGTCTGTGAAACAGGTGGCTATCTGCTCATGCAACCTTTCGGCATCGCTCTCATAGAATCGTCCCGCTGCAGCTGGCTTCCGGTTCATGTTCCAATATCGCTGCTGCACCTGTTAAACTTTATGGGTATGTTTTTAAAGAACGGCTCAATAGCGGTGGTACATGAAAGCCCATGTCCCGGCGCTCGTGCTGCTCCTCATGGTCGCCCTGCCGCTGTCCGTCGTTGCAGGTGGACAGACAGACGATGCCGCCACAGGAGACGGACTGGACGAGGCCGATGCTGAAGGCGACAACGACACCGCCATCTGCGTCATCTTTTTTTATTCGCCGACCTGTCCCGACTGCCTGGAGGCAAAGGACCGCCTCGAGCAGCTGGAGACACGGTATCCGCTCGCCCTTACCGTGTACAACGAGAACGCTCATCCGGACCTGCTGTCCCGCTACTACGCCGGAGCGAACGTTTCCGGGCGGGAGCAGGGCTATTTCGCTGTGTTCGTCGGCGACCGCCATTACGGGCACCTCGAAAACTTCGACGAGCTGGAGGGATACATGCAGGCGCATGTCAACACGGGGCTGCCCTGCCCGGAGCCAGCGGAGAAAGGCGAGGCGGAGGAACGCGTCCGCGGGTTCACCGTGCTGACGGTTGTCGCCGGCGGCCTCGTGGACGGCGTCAACCCATGTGCGTTCGCCACCCTGGTATTTTTTATAGCATATATGGAGCGGATGCGGCATCGACGGCGGGCGCTGCTCTCCATCGGTGTCGCATTTTCGGCCGCAGTTTTCATCGGCTACCTGCTCATCGGTCTCGGGCTCCTCGAGTTTTACTACGGGATAGCACACCTGGACGAGATATCCCGGGCTGTCTACCTGTTCGCCGGGCTGTTCGCCCTGGCCGTCGCTTCGCTCAACCTGGTCGACGTAGCGCTCATCAGGAACAGCGAGCGGACGGTGCTCCAGCTCCCCCGGTTTTTGAAGCGACGGCGGGGTCGTCTCATCCGGGTGCTGACCGGGCGGCATGGCCTCGTGGCGCTCGCGGTGCTGGCCTTCGCCACCGGCCTGGGCATCTCGCTGCTCGAGTTCGTCTGCACCGGCCAGGTCCTGTTTCCCATCATGGCGGTCATCAAGCAGGCCTCGCCGCTCTGGATGACAGCTTTTGGCTACCTGCTGCTGTACACCGCAATGTTCATCGTCCCGTTGCTGGTCGTCCTGATGCTGTTCTACGCCGGCTACACCTCCGACCGGCTGGGTGAATGGCAGCGTCGGCATCAGGGCATGGTGAAGCTGCTCACCGCGCTGGTGCTCGGCGTCATCGGCGGATGGATGCTATATGTTACTCTTGGATAGCCGTCACCCGGCGCCCGCAGGTCAGAAAACCCGTGTGGAGCAATCCCTTGGTCACCGGGCGGGTGTAGCCGCCTCGGGACTGCCATGTACGCTGCAGCGTTTCCAGCGTCACAATCTGGCCGTAGCCCTCCCGCTCCATTGTTTCTCTGACTGCGATTTGCTGCTCTATCTGCGGCGAGTAAACGGCGAGCCAGCCGCCCGGCGCAAGCCGCCGATGGACACGGGCGACCAGGTCCTCTGCTCCCTTGACGTCCAGGGTGACAAGGTCGAGGTCGTGCTCCTCGAAGGAGGCAATGTCCCCGTGCTTCGCCACGACGACATCATTCAGGCCGCAGCGCTGGATGTTCCGCTGCACGGTTGCATGGAAATCCTCCCGCCGTTCATAGGTGACGACGGTGCCATTGGGGGCGACCATGTGTCCGATGAAGAGCGCCAGGAAGCCGGAGCCCGAGCCGCCGTCGACGCAGCGCCAGCCTCGCCCCACGCCGGTGACAGCGGCAATCTGCACCCCGTCTTTCAGGGTGACGACCTGTGCTGCACGCCGGCATGTCTGCAGCAGGTCGGTGAACGTCGGCCGTGCCACCAGAAACGTGACGTCGCCGGCCCGGATGACATCGCCATATGATGCGTCGCTGACGTCCACGGAGCCGACATGCGTGTTGATGGTGCCGCGTTCCCCGACAAAGCGATGTGTATCACTCAAAAGCATGACGTATTCCGACATATCTCTGTACCTCCTTGACTGCGCGGTGTTGTTCCGCCTCGCTCAGCGGGCGGGGATAGTTGTACAGCGGGCCGCGCACCCGCTCGGTGTAAAATGGACGGTTGCAGCCGAGGCATCCCGATGTCCGGGCTGCCATGGCCATGTCCCGGGGCGACACATCGACTATCCCGCCGTCATATCTCCCCTGCACTATCAGATAGCGGGCGAGCTGCAGGTAGCGGTAGCGCTCCACCGACGGATGTTGTCCCCCGCTGACGGGGTGATGGGCAAACAGCGCTATCCCGATGTCACGGCGTGCGAGCCACTGCATCATCTCGATGGCGTCGCTGTCGGTTTCGCCGAGCCCGACGATGAGATGCGCGGTCGCCGCTCCGAAAACGTCGCGGGCGTCCTGCAATCCCTGCAGATACCGCTGCCATGATGGCACCCCATCTTTCAGATGGTTGAACAGGTCCGGGGTGCAGCAGTCCAGGCCGATACCAGCCCGGTCGACGCCGGCCCGTCGGAGCCGTATCAGCTCCGCTCGTCCGACGGGGTTCATGGACACGGAGACGGGCAGCGTGCTGTCAAGCCGCTCGATGACAGCCACGACGTCATCAAGAACGGATGGATACAAACGGGTTTGCAGGCAGATGCGCTCGGCGCCGGCGGGCAGCCCGGCCGCGATGTCATCCAGCGGAAACCGTGGCCAGCGGACGCGTGAAAGCGACGCGCCGCCCTGCGTGCAGTAGCTGCACTGCCCCTGGCAGCGCTCTCCGAGCATGAAATAGAGCGTGGACGGCTTGACCGCCAGCTCCCAGTCGGCGAGCCCGAGCAATGCGGCGGATGCCGCCGACACCCTAATCTCGTCCATCGGTGCCTCCATCGCTGACCATGGGAACGAAGGCGCATCCACCGAGATCGCTTCGATGCATGGTTTCATTTTTTTCGATGAGCACGAGCCGGCACATCCGCCGTCCGACCGGCAGCAGCAGCCGTCCACCGCGGGCGAGCTGCCCGGTGAGCGCCTCCGGAATATGCGGGGCGGCGCAGGTGGCATATATCCGGTCATAGGGCGCATGCTCGGGTAGCCCCCGGGACCCGTCGCCGACGACCACGGATACGTTGTCGATACCGACCGCTGCGAGGTTTTCCCG
This sequence comes from uncultured Thermoplasmatales archaeon, assembly GCA_964514975.1. Classification (GTDB taxonomy): domain Archaea; phylum Thermoplasmatota; class E2; order UBA202; family DSCA01; genus CAZESS01. The sequence goes on from CAZESS010000002.1 coordinate 15,481, forward strand.
GGCTTTGTCCGCCAGCTCTGGGATACGCTCGATGCTGTAGACATGTCCCTCGCGTGCGACATGGGCAACCACGGCGGCATGGTATCCCTCACCGGTGCCGACTTCGAGAATCCTGCCGTCGGGCTTCAACTGGAGCGCCTCGGTCATGATGGCGACCATGTGCGGCGCCGAGATGGTTTGCCCGTGGCCGAGCGAGAGCGGCATGTCGGCGTAGGCCCGCCGCTGCTGCTCCTCGGGGACGAACTGCTCGCGGGGGACGGCCCGCATCGCCTCGATGACCCTGTCGGACCGCAGATATCCGTTGCGCTGCAGCCGGTCGATGAGCGTTTCCTTGTCCACGACCGGGGAAGTTTTCCCGGATACTTAAACTTAACCGACACGTGTCAGTGCTGGCGTATCTCAGATAAAGATATCGTTTGATGTCACCTGCCTATGGCATCGTTTCGATGAGATAGAGACATCCGATGATGGCGATGGCGACACAGCAGACCGCCACCCATGGGTTTACACCGAGCGCGTCCGGGATGGTTATGCTGCCATGGTCCATGACATGCAACCGTTTCCTGACCCATGGATACACCGATGCATAGGCGCCCGCACCGACAAGGATACCCAGCATGCCCGCCGCTGCATGAATCGACCCGGTGCCCACCGCACCCGCCATTGTCCCCGGGCAGTATCCGAGGAGCGCAAACCCTGCACCGAAAACGAGGCCGCCCGTCACTATCGCCCACGTGATACACGGCTTCGGGCTGAGATCTGCGATGCCACGGCTCACGAGAACGTATACGCCTATCATGCCGGTGAGAATGGCGCTCAGTATTATCTTGAGCACGGTAAAATCCCGCAGGAGGAGCTGGTTGACGATGACCTCGTATTCGGTGGCGCCTCCCTTTTGCAGCAGAAACCCGAATGCGAGGCCGATGGCGAGCGCCGTCAGCAGCCGCATGCGCCGGTTTTCCCTGACCATGTCCAGCATCTAGATGCCCCCCAGAAAAACATATAAAAACATGGCGGTGACATACCCTCCTCCGAAGAAACAGATGAGGGCAAGCCAGCTGCCGACCGCGAGCTGCAGCGTTCCGCTGATACCGTGGCCGCTGGTGCAGCCGCCCGCCATTCTCGCCCCGAAGCCGATGAAAAAACCGCCGAGGGCTGCCGCGGCAAGGCGCACCAGTATATCCGGGCCGAATGCTTTTTTCCACAGCGCGGGCACGACTTCAAGTTCGAATGTCCCTGACAGCATGGAGGAGACAAGGGCTCCGAGCATGACGCCCGCTATGAGCATGATTTCCCAGCCGAGGCGGGGAACATATTGTCGGTAGTATGCTTTCTGCTCCACCTGTCGGCCTCGAAACAGTTTCTCTACCATGCCGCTGACGCGGGCATATGCTGTCGAGCAGCCAATGGGCCTGTTTGAAAGAATGAAGCTGAGCCAGATAAGGATGCCTATACCGGCGCCGACAACGTAGGGAGACCATCTGGACAGGTAAAGCCAGTTCATGTGCCGCTCGACAGGGGATTGAGGACAGGATAGTTAAATGTTTGCAGCATGCGGCATGACCGGCCGATACAAATATATAGAAACATTCGTTGGTCGTGCAGGTGTGAACGATGAGCCTGATAATAGATGTGAAAACGAGGGAGGAATACTATATGAACCATATCAAGGGCGCCCTGAACATACCCGTCTGGGACCTGGAGTTTTATCTGGATTTCCTCGACGGCAAGGAGGTAAAGGTCTACTGTGGCCCCCGGGCGAAACGATCCCGGATGGCCGTTGACTTTCTCCAGGAAAAGGGCATCGATGCGGAGGAGATACCGGTGGTGGACCTGGACAGCTATACCTGGGCGGGAAGTCCGATGGTCACGGCGATAAACTATCTCTCGGTGAAGCCAGGACACGAGATGGAATTCGAGGAAAAAGTCGAAGACCTGTGTACGAAAACCATGGACAAGGAGGGGTTCATAGGGACAAAGGTCTTCAGGACCACCAATATATCATTTGGCGGCGGCATGATACCGGGCGAATACGAGGAAATCGCCGTCAAGCCGACCGAATATGTCATGCTGACATACTGGAAGGACAGGCAATCCCACGAACGGTTCCACGACCTTGAGGAAATCATGCAGGGATTCAAAGAGATCATGCCACATATCTGTATCACCCCGCACGAGGTGTTCGCCGATATAATACATTAGCCCACAGCAGACAACAAAAAACAGCCCGGGAGATGTCAGAGGTTCAGTATCCGCACATCCGAGACGCTCGCGGTGGCGGTATTGCCGGCACGGTCCGCGGCCAGCGCGGTGATGGTATGCCGCCGGCCCAGGGACGTGTTGTCGTACATCCAGGTGTATGGTGCCATGGTGTCGTTGTGGGCTGCCGTGTCGTCGATGGAAAAATGGACGTATGCTGCCCCCGACGTGGTGTCGTTCGCCGTTGCCTCGATGATTATTTTGCCGATGGCGAGCGTGGTGCAGAATGGGATGATTTCTCTGTCGAAGAGATACAGTCGTCCGGCCCGGGGACGCTCAAGTGATACCTCCGGGGCTTCGGTGTCTATTTTCAGGGATATGGCGCTGGTGTTTTCCTGGTTGCCGGCCAGGTCCGTCGAGCGATAGGTGACCGTGTGTTCTCCGTCGGTGTCGATGTCGAATGGCTCCTGGTATGTTTTCCATGCACCACCGTTTATCCGGTAGCGGGTGTGGTTGACGCCCGACGTGGCGTCGGTGGCCTCCAATGTGACGGTGACAGTGCTGGTGTACCATCCATTGTTTCCCTGCGGCGAGGACGGGGTGAGTGAATGCTCGGTTTCGGGCGGCGTGCCGTCCCGGCGTAATGTCATGTTTTTCTCCGTCTCCTGGTTGCCGGCGCCGTCGATGGAATAGTATGAAAGGGCGTGGACGCCGTCTGTGTCGATGTCGAACGCCTCGCTGTAGACCTGCCAGTCGCCGGTGTCGAGGCGGTAGTAGGTGGCGTTGACGCCTGAAAACCCGCCCTGGGCGTCCATCGCCACGGTGACATCGCTCGTGTACCACTCGCTATGGTCAGGGTCGGCGGGCTGCCGGGATGCATTGGTTATGGGAGGTATTGTGTCGACTGATATGTCCCTGCTGTTTACCGGTTCCTGGTTTCCGGCGATGTCGGTGGAATAAAACCGGACGGTGCTGTTTCCCTCCCGTTCAAGGGTGAACTGGCCCGTGTACTGCTGCCATTGCTCGTCGTTTATCCGGACCCATGTGGTGTTGACGGCTGATCCTGCATCGGTTGCTTCCAGCGTGATTGTGACAGCGCCGGTATACCAGTCGTTGTCGCCCTCGGTTCCTGACACCTGGATGGTGGTGGTGGGCGGGATGCTGTCGGTGACTGTTACCTGCTCGGTGTGGCTGTCCCGGGCGCCGGCGTTGTCAACGACGGTGAGCGTGACGTTGTAGGTGCCTGCCTGCTGGTACTGATGGCTCGGCGACTGCAGGTAGCTGGTGGCGCCGTCGTCGAAATTCCATGTCCAGTTGACGATGCTGCCGTCGGTGTCGTTCGAGGTGTCGTTGAACTGTATGGCGTCCTCTATAGTGGGAGACAGTGGGGTGTAGGTGAAATTGGCCGTTGGGGAGAAGGAGGTGACGTTGACGCTGTAGGTCGCCGACCTGTTGCCGTTGCCCGCGGTGTCGTTTGCCCAGAGGTAATAGGTGTACATGCCGGGCTCCGAGTATGTTTTGTTGAAATACCAGGTGTCCGTCCCGGCGAGCCGTGTCATGCTGAGGTTTTCGAACTGGATGGGGGTGACAACATATATTTTGACCATGTTCAGGGCAATGTTGTCCGTTATCTCACCGGTGACGTTGACCGTCGTGGCGTTGTTGTCATACATGGAGGTGCAGTCCACCTCGCCGATGACAGGGCTGTCGTTGTCGATGACCGTCACGGCCATAATGGCGGTGTAGTTCCAGTTGCCCTGGCTGTCGTTCGCCGCGATGACGTAGTAGAGCGGGTCCGCGGTGTGCGCCACCGAGATGGTATGCGTCCAGTATCCGCCCGTCTGCTGCATGCTGGCGTTGGTCGCCGTGCCGTTGCCATACCAGTAGGTTACCCATGCCGTTGACACCGTGCCGTTGGCGGTGATGCTTGCGTTGAAGGTAAAGCTGTCCCCGGTGGTCGCCGTCGCCGGCGTGTGGTCGGATATCTGGGGACCGTTCACCGGCTGCATGGTGACGTTGACCTGCTGGGACGGCGGGGTCTGCACGGTGGTGTTGTTGCTGCCCGCCCATCCGTCATGCTGCGCGAACACCTGCAGCGGAGCGCCGAGATGGGTTTCCTCGCTGATGCCCATGTTGAACGACACCTGGTAATATCCGGGGTTTTCGCTGCCGTCGTTGCCCGTGGATGTGTTTTTCCAGTGGGGATTGTCCGCTGAATCATAGGACAGCACCTGGACGCTTGCATTGTTCACGCCGACCCCTGCACGGTACACGTACCCGGAGACGACGAGGATGACCCTGTCTGCTTGCACATCCTGCGGGACATCTGACATGGAGAATACATGCATCCCCGCCAGGACGAGCACACATGCTACGGCGAAGGCCGTCATCTTCGCCCCGGCTTGATGGCGCGGTATGGACATATCTATACATAGCAGGGGGGCGTTTATTAAACTTCTTCCCCCTCCCGGGGCTGCAGCGGGAATCGATACCTTTTTTAGCCGTCACCGCTTATACCATGGATGGCAGACGGAGGCACACGCGAGGGCGACGAGTCATCGTCGATGAAGCGGGCATCGCGCACCCTCGACGGCATTTTCAGCAACCTGGGCGGTTACAGCATCATCAGGATGGAAAACGTCGTCGACGCCAGGCTCCAGCCGCTCTATCATTCCGCGGCCCGTGCGGCATACGACGCCACCATGGCGGAAAACCAGGTCAGAAAAAACAAAAAAGAGATAGCACGGGCGAAAAAGCTCCGCGAGGAGGGAAAAATCGAGGAGGAGGGAGCCGAGGAAATCATCGACATGTACGAAAACGAGATAGACCATGCCTACGAAACCATGGCGCAGGCCGGCAAAATGCATCGAAAACTCGACTTCGTCCTCGATGTGATCTCGCTGAAATACCATACGCTGCTGTCGAAAAGCATGGAAAAACTGGCGCGGCTGGCCATCGCTATCGCGCTCACCGCGCTCGCCGTTGCGCTGGTGGCGCTGCTCATTGCGCTGCTGCTGTAACGCTACCGTCGGTTGCGGAGACGGTGCAGGGGAACGAGCTTGAAAAACGTGCTGTACAGGCAGTCTTTTTTTGGAAACGGCTCGTCGGGTATCGGTTTGTCGAGGAACGTGCACAGCTTTGTCCAGGAGTCGCCGCTGGCGACGTTGAATTCGAGGAGGTCGTCCTCCCGCCCCTCGAAGTATGTGTGGACGTCGTCGACATGGCGGATGTATGCCTCCCTGAACCGCTGCCGGTCGTAGTCGATGGCGCCGTACATGTCACGGTGGAGACGGTTGAACCACGTGTCGGCTTTGATGAGCTGGCCGGGCCAGACATGGCGGCGGCATGAGTCGAGCCAGTCGTCTATCTGCCGGGTGGTCAGGATGAACCTGGAGCCGGGGAATGCCTCGTCGAGCTCCCGGTAAAACCGGGCGATGGGCAGGTCGGACAGCGCATCGTATCGTGCGGCGATGGAGCGGTCGAGGGAAAGACGGCCGTCGCTGTACCGGATCATCCGTATCGGAAAATGCTTGGCATGGTAGCCAAGAACTTTGAGGGCGGCGGTGAGACTCGTCGTCCCGGTTTTCGACAGGCCGATACAAAACACCCTGGTCTGCTGCCTCTTTGCTGTCATGTGCGGAGCGATACCCGTGGATGGTAACATCGGATGGCTATAAAAATGCTTATGGCGATGGGCGTCAACCTATAAATATCCAGTCTGGCATATACGCCTGATGACCCGGCGGTACACCAGAGGTCGCGCATATTTTGCTCATCCGAGGGGACGGGGGAGATGACATGCTCTATGTGCTGTTCGTGGTGCTGGCGGGATGCGGCGCCGGCGCGATAACCGGACTTATCGGAGCGAGCGCGGTGGCCGTGGCGGTTCCCATCCTGGTCGTGTTCGCCGGCTACGATCCCTATGAGGCAATCGCCATCGCGCTTGCCATCGACATCATCGTGTCCATCGTCGCGGCGTATACCTATTCCAACCATAGCCGGGTGGACCTGCGGGCCGGCGCGGTCATCGCATCTGCATCGGTGGCGGGTGCCATCCTGGGCAGCTGGGCATCCTCGTTTCTGTCGGCGACCACGCTGGGCGGGGGCAGCGGGCTGATAACGCTCGGTATCGGGCTGACCTTTTTTGCCCGGCCCGGCGTCATGGACGGCCGGCTGCTGCGCAATGTCCCCTACATCGACCGGCTGCGGGAGCAGAAAACGGTTCTCATGGTTGCCGCCGGGCTGGTCGTCGGCATTATCTGCGGGGTTATCGGCGCGGGCGGCGGCCTGGTTATCCTGCTCTGCCTGGTGGTTTTGCTGGAGTACCCAATACACATGGCCATTGGAACCTCGGTGCTCATCATGATTTTTACCGCCGGTGCGGCGACCGTCGGCCATGGCATGTATGGCGCGCTCGACATCCCGGCGGCGCTGCTGGGGGCTGCAGCGGGCGCCGGCGCCGCGGTGGCGGCCTCCCGGTTTGCCAATGCGGCTCCCGAACGTGTCCTGAAGCGCATCGTGGGAGTTGTCTACATTGCGTTCGGGTTGCTGCTGGCGGTGGCGAAGCTGGTGTTCCCCGGCCATAGCGGGTTTGCATAACCGGGTGGACAAACGAGAGCAGCAAATATTTAAGATGCAATATCAATACAGGGCTGGGCATATGAGGTAGCTTGGATATCCTACTGGCCTCCGGAGCCAGTTACTCGGGTTCAAATCCCGATATGCCCGTTAGGACATCGGAAACGCGTATTCAACGGGGGCGAACACCGCCAACGGCGCGACGTGAAAACCCGCGAAAACCGCGACAACGATTGCAAGCAAACCACGAATTTTATGCACAAAACAACGATATTTATGCACAACCGCGCCAAACGTATGCACAATCATATACACAACAACGCCCACAACCGCGACCGCGTGACATGCCGACGCAACCGCGCGGCATATACGTCGATGAACGCGACATATCGCGGCATTTATCGCGCATTGAATTGACGGGCGTGTGTGATACGTGGCTCGACCGAATCGAACACATCGTCCGCGATTATGTAGATGCCGTCAACGGATGCATCGACGAGGACGCGACGCTTGATTATTTGCAACGGTTATCGGATGAACACAACGTCGGCGGATACAAAAAAATGTTTTACCAAATACGGAAATTTTGTGTATTCATGGGCGCGGATTGGGCGAAGGATTTGAAAGCACCAAAAGACCGCAACACGAATGATATAACCATTTGGCGTCCGGCGGACATCCGCGATGCATACGATTACTTGTCATCCCTGTATACGCGTCGGTATTCCGCCGCGTTGTTAATCGGCGCGACATCGGGCATCCGCGCCGAGGAATTATACAATTTTGGTTGGGATGATATCGATTTGGATGAACGCGTGATTTATGTCCGTAAATCGAAAACGGGGCAACGCCGCATTGCGTTTTTCAACGATGAGGCGGCGCGTGAAATGGAGGTGTTTTTATCCGAGGACATCGATGAATACAAATTCGTGGAACGTGAATTCATGCAACCGTTCAACGAATACGCGACGCGTAAATTTTTCCGTAAAACCAATTTGATGCCCAAGCACTTGCGGAAATTCTTTTCGCAGGAATGGGACAGACATGGCGGCAACACGAACATCAAAAAATTGTTGATGGGGCATTCGTTAAACGGCGACGTTGATTTGTCGCATTACGCGGCACACGACGTTGACGACCTCCGCACGGAATACGAACGCGTGGGCGTACGCGTATTCGATGATTAGAAACCGCGCTCGGCGTTTCTAACGCGTCCTATGCGACAAACAAAGGCAATGCCCCGCCCAATGTTAGGATGCCGGAGAAACGCGCTATCGTGATTAGCATTAATACGAATTAACATGAAAACATATCACAATTTTCGCACTAATTTTATAAACAATTTAGGGTTTTATCATAATCATGGATAAAAAAATTGCTATTACAAAATTGCGAGCGCTGCGAAACACATTTGACGATTTATTGGCTTACCCCCCTTACGTGAAGAATTTTGACCCACAAGACGTTATGGATGCATTTCTCATTTACGAACCCATCCGTGATTGGCTAATTGATAATATCCCGTCAAAATTTTGTGATTTACCTCGCAGACCTACGCCTGAACCAACTGATACAACCGATTTTGACGGTCGCGGTCTCATAAAAAGAAGAATTTTGGAAACTCATCGAAGAGACATAGATTATTGTTTAAACATATTACCCCAGGATGTGGAAAGCGGGGGCATTCCATCAATGTCAATTACTCGCGAAGGCGTATTTTTCGCGGGTGAATATTTTGATGCCCTTAAATACGTTAGCAATATAATTCCTAAAGCCGATGATTGCATCGTGCTTATTGATGGTTACGTAGATGAAAACACTTTGGCTTTATTTACCAAAAAAAGCGACAACGTGAGCGTCAAAGTCCTTACAAAAAAATGCTCCCCTTCTCTCAAGGTCTCGGCCGAAGCATTTAATAGGCAATACGGCGGTCTCCGAATTAGAACATCCAAAGCATTTCATGACAGGTTTTTATTTTTAGATGATAGTGAGTTTTACCATTTTGGTGCTTCGATAAAGGATTTAGGGAATCGCGGTTTCATGTTTTCGCGTATCGAGGAAACCGAAGTAATCGAGGCGCTGAATACAAAATTTGGCGAGGTGTGGGAATCGGCCAACGTCGCTGTTTAAGTAGCCCTACACACGTTATTTCCGCTTCGCTTCCGCATAATGCGTGGTTTTGTTGCGTGTATCATATTCGCGAACGCTTGTAGATTCGAGTAAATCAATTCGGTGTTAGTAATTCATGGTGCGTTTGTCGTTTTATCGTTCACGCCACCACGCGTTGCGTTGTAACATGCGGCACATGATTTTACAACCCATGGGTTTCTTTGTATCGAACACGATAACGCATCCGCGCCCCACCGAAACCGCGTGGCCTCCGCGGTCGCGTTCTTTTCTTAATAGTATCTTATACCCTACGCGCTTATTCTCTTGAAGAGCGCGTTTCCATGATTTATTTTTTGGCGATTCTCTTCCGTTAGACACATTAATTTTCGCCCTGCCGTTTTAGGCGTTCGTACACCGCGTGTAATCCTTGGACGGCTTCGACATTCGCGCCGCCGCCTTCGCGCCATATTTTGTATTCGTTGGCTATCGTTGTAGGTGAATTGCCTTCCTCGAAATCTCTGACAATGGCACATAGGTTTCGTATAACGTAACCAATGGTATGTTTCGTTTCAAGCTGTTGCCAAAATTCTTCTTCATCGGAAATCGAGATTGTTTTGACGGTAAATTCCTTTTTTATTCGCGGGAATACAAGTCCGTAAGTTATCACGACGCGATTATGGCGCAGGCCACGGTTGCGGTGATATGCTTGGTACATTTCGTTATCGAACAGGATTTGTTGCAACCATTCCCCCATGAATATGGGTTCATCGTTGCCCAAATATCCATCCGCGCTGTTCTGATGTATTCTATGTGCATCGCATTTTTTCGCGATTTCGCGGCTGCAAATTTTCTTCTTTATTTCGTCAATTGGTTTGTATAATAATTTCGCCATATACTCATGAATCACATCTTCGCTGATTGCATATGTTCCCAAAATAACAAGTGCGTCTTTATCGGCGAATTGGTTGCTGCTGCGAAGGTTACCAAAATATTCGCCGTTTATCAACGAATCATCGACAACCTCTTTATGCCCGATTATACCGATGTTGCCATCGCCAAATATTTGCCTCAAATGCTGCAAATCAGGAACCAACCAATCGTCAATTGAATCACGATGGTAGATAAAACTTCGCCGTGGTCGATAACCTCTTGGTCGTAACCGATAAACATGCGTGTCCTTGTTTTGCCATTTCGATGTGAATATTTGCACATTGACATCGCGGTTGAAACCAATTTCGCCGTTATATGCTTCCAATAAAAAATGAAAAAACTTGCGATGGAACGTTGCATCAAGAAACACGAGCGGCACACCCTCCTTAACAAGGTCAAATGCATTATAATACAATGGCACGTGATATTCACGGTCGTAATCGTCATATCGCCGCGCCCACCATAAATAGTCCCAAATATTGGGCGCGCTATTGGAGAGCAAATGCTTTATTTCCTTCTCTGATGCATCGTTTTCTATGGCGGTTCTGACCGCTTGCTGATGATGACCGCTCACCGCTACCTCACCGATATAATACCACGTGGATGAAGTGAAATCGCCGGTTTCCATTGATGCAATATTATGTTCGCTTTCACCAATCGCGCGCATCCAATCGACAACGGCATCCCTATCGAATTCGAGCGTGTCCATCGCGATCTTATTTTCGTCGAAGAACGCGATTGTAGGATATGGTTCAATATGCTTTGTTTTTAGATATTCATACGGCGCGAATACGCGCTCTCGCTCATCGAATTGCTGTTTATATCGGCAATTGCTACGATTACATAATTCACATAAAACACCAATAGGCAACCCTCGTTCACGCCGTGCATCAACGCCTTCGTTCCATTCGCATTTGCGGCCAAATCCTTCCCAATGCGAATAGTGGTAATCGCTGATACCCATATCCGCTATTATCTCGTCGATTGTGTCATGACGGTCGGTAAAATAAAACGCATCGGGCTGCGTTTTCATGTATTGCATAACCGCATAGGTTTTGCCGATGCCGGGCTGATGCGCCAAAACGGTTATGTCTGCATCCAAATCGTCAAAATCGACATCCTGCGGCTCGCACATTTCTGTTTCCAAAAACGTTATGCCGTCGCTGCATGTTTCGCGCATTGTATCGTGTTGTTGTGCGTAATGTGGTGGCGATACAAATAACTAATCAATCGCACTTTTGGTATAATAAAGAACATCACAAGGTTCGTGAGAGCAGGAATAACCATAGCGGGATAAACAATAAGGGAAAAACTGTACCCAACCAAAAATTTGCTGCCGCAAGTATGCCCAATCGTGCAAATTTTCTATTTTCACGAGATTGTTTGTAATCTTCATCGAGTTTTTCTATTCTACATTTGATATCTTCAATCTCGCCTCGCTGACGATTCGATACGAACCAAAAAATTGCCGTAATTACTGTGCCAATTACCGCTATAGCAAAAGAAACTCCGTTTTCTCTTAATGAATCAATTCCAAAAGATGAAATATACGACAAAACGAGCAGTGATTCAGCGACAAGTAATAAATTTATTCGATTCGTAAAGAGGTTGTCAGCATGTAACAAATATCGCCAACGACGTTCTAATAAATTTTCATCATCATCTATCATGCCATAATTAATGTAAAACGGTAAAAAAACCTATCGCACATATTCATAAAAAATATAATATCAATTACATTCTCAGAAAAATTTCACGCGCCGCTTACTACGACATCGCGTTGTTTCGCTGCGGACAAAAAACAGTATACGAATCACGACAACGACAACGAATCGGCTTGACGCGCATCGTTGGTGTCGTATGTGCAGCATACTTTACATTTAAACCATAGGGTGCAAATAGAAATCATACGATAAACGAGTGATTCATATCAAACAGCGCTTAACTTTTTTATTTAAAAAACGTAAATCAAAAATACTATAATTTTGATATACGATACACATTATGTGGTTTAGATGCCGGCAAAAAAATTTAACAGAAATCCTTTCAACGAGAAATTAATACATAGATTTTTTTTCGAAACTCTTTATTGCGACAAGCAAAATCGCGATTTACTTGTTCCATCAAACATTAAGCAAGATCTAAAAAAACTAAACCTCGTTGTTCCCGAAGCATCTATTGTCGAAGGCGGATATCGACCGGATTTTAAATTGTATTTTAAGGGTATGGAAAAAACGGTGGCAGTCGAAATAAAGTGGCACTCTAAAGATTTAAAAGAAAATCAAAAAGAAGCTCTTATCGGTGACACGGATACAAATGGAAACAGGGGATACGTTCTGAGTTTTGATGACGAAGATATCGAGGTTGAACATGTACAAATTGACAAAGAATTATTTGAAAATTGGCTTATCAAGCGAGTTAAATCGCTATGGAATGATGCATATTCCTATAAAATCGAAAAACAAATTGGTAAACGAACTTGGATTGTTATTTTGAGGGGAAAATCAATACAAAATTTTCAAAAAATGGTCAAACAACATCGCGATAATTTTTGGGCATTCCAAAATACTCCGTTTATAATGAAAAATTTATTAGAAATAAAGCATAGAGATGAAATCATTTTCTTATTAGTAAAAGCAAGCGGAAATGAAAGACAGGCATTACAGCGAGATTCGAGAGAAAAGTTAGATGTGCTCTCATTCTTTGTCGGCAACATAAAAGAACCTTATGTTATGTATCTGAAAGGCCCTAAAGCAACGTTTTTTGAGGGCAGGGACGACTTATCGGTCAACAACAGGAAATGGCCTCATTTTATTGAATTTACAGAGGAAGCATATATGAAATTCGAACAAAACGCCTGCATAAATAGGAACAACTTTTCAAAATCCCTCAGGAAAAAAATTGCCGATTCATGTAACAAAAAAGGAAAAGGAATTCCAATATTACTTGATGATATTGAAGCAAACGAACTTAAATCTGAACTTAGACTCGAGTGTAATCGCCTTAATAAGGTAGTTGCAATATAACCTGCATACCAAAAAATTTTTTCCGAGTTACTTGCTTAGATACTGCGTTGTTTCGCTGCGGATGAAAAACATTATACGAATCGCGACTTCGACGGCGAATCGGCTTGACGCGCGTCGATAGTGTCGTTAGTAGGCGATAGTTGCCACCAAAACCATGGGTTTGTATGTCGAATTCTACGCGGTTCACGCGGTTTCGTAAGTCGTTGGCATCGTACGCCACATACACGTTCCATACAGCGCCGAAGAATTGCTTTTTTATGTGCATAAAGAATCGAGAATCATGGCATCGAAAAAAACCCGTACCACGATTTCGATACCGCGCGATCTGCGCGACGCGGCGAAGGAAGAGGGCATCAACATATCGCGATTTGTAACCGAGCGATTACGCGAATTTTTCGCAGAAAGACAAATTTTCTCCGGAGCCAGTTACTCGGGTTCAAATCCCGATATGCCCGTTTGCCGCGACCATAGGGGCCATGGCGGCACTGGAAAGGCAGATAGAGATGGTACAAAAGGATGTGGAGGTTCGGAAGGCGTACCTCTATCTGCCCCCCGTGTATATCAACCGTACGAGCTATTTAATCATTGTTAACATCTGGGCTATGACCATGGATTGCTCGCGGTGTCGTCATCCAGAAGGCCGATGCCATGGCGAACGAGCAATAATGGCCCGCAGCGCCGGGAAACGTTTATATATGAGTGTGTCTTACGCCCCACCGGGGAAGGGTGAACGCCTCCACCCTCTTTTTGTGCCTCCCCCTTCCCCATGCCTCCCTTTTTAGCCAGTGACAGGCACGATTTACAACCCGGCATTGTAGCTGACATAGATGTCAGCCTCGAGCATCTCCATGTCATCGCTGTAAAAATGGTGGACGAAATAGATGTTTCCCTGCCCGTCGAGGCATGGCTCACCAGCGAAGTTTGAGATGATTTCCTCCGGCTGGCTCCATCCACCACCGGTTTTAACCGAACGATATATGGCCGGACCCGGATAGCCCATCCCGCTGGAGCGGGTGAACCAGAGCTCGGAGCCGTCCGCCGACACCCATGGCCGGGAATCCTGAGAGGGCGTGTTCACCGGAGCGCCGAGATTGACGGGCTCCGTCCAGGCGCCGTTGACCAGTTCCGTAGTCCAGATATCAAGGCCGCCGTGGCCGCCCTCGCTGCGGTGAAAGTACATGGTTGTCCCGTCGGCCGTCAGATGCATCTCCCCGACGTTGTATTCCTCGTTGAGCAGCCGCCCGGCATTCTCCCAGTGCAGCCACGCGTCGCCCGTCCGCATGGCGGTCCACAGGTCGCCGTCGCTCCGGTAGTTACCCGCACGGAACGAGGCAAACCACAACGTGTCATCAAGGACGAAGGGGGCGCCGTCGAGCGCCAGGTCGTCGTTGAGGACGACGCGCTCCGGCTCGGTCCATCCGTTGGCCGTCCGTTCGGCGCACCATATTCCGGTGACGCCGTCGGTGACCTGCTCGCTGGCGGGCACGTCCACATCCGGGGTAAAAAAGAAGTATAACGCATTTACATCCGGGGTCACAAAGCCGGCATCCTCCGCCCCTGCGGTGTTGACCGACCCGGGCATGGGCACCGGCTGCCGCCATCTGTCATCGTGCACCACGGGCGGAAAACGGTCATTGCCGGGAGTGCCTTTGACCGCATCCGGCGGAATGGCTTCCTCGCGTTCCTGCACCATGTCGACGCCGAAGGTGAACGGGCCGAACATCTGGCAGATGCCATGGCGGACGTCGCCGCCGGCCTGCACCATGAGCTCCGCCGGGCCGAGACCCAGGAAAAACGTGCTCTGCACCACGGTTTGTTCGCCTGCCGGCACCGTCGGGATGGTGCCGCTAGCATACCCGGATGGCCATAGGGATCCCTGCACGTCGATGGTCCACGGGACATCGCTGGCATCGGCGGGCCCCTCGTTTGCAATGGTCACCATTACGCCAACGCCCACGTTGACTGCCTCGATGACAACGACCGTGTCATTGTCCGCCGGGCTTTCCATGCACCCACTCAACACGGGCAACGGCGTCACCGTCGCTCCGAGCAAAACGGCGACCATGGCGCTTCCCCACATCCGATGGCGCAGCACGCGCTCCCAACCCTGGTTCATCGTCGAGATAACTGACCGGCGTTAATAAATGCACCGAAATCATCGGCTGAGCAAACGCGAGGGGCTAGCTGCTTGTGGACGCCCAGGCGTACAGGGTCAGCCCCGCGTAGCCGGTGCTGGAGAACGAAAAGACGCCGCTCCATCCGATGACGCCCACGAATCCTGCGGCCAGGACCCTGTGCGGCCCGTCATAGGAGGTTATGCCGTCGCCGCCGGTGAGCGATGTAACCGTCGTTGACGCCTCATCGTCCGAGTAGCTGCAGAAGATGATCGAGGGCAGCAGGTTGAACGACAGACGCATCAACGGTATCTCGAGCAGCGCCGGGGGAAGCGCCATATGGAACCCGTCGCCTCCCGAGACGATGAGGGAGAGCCCGAGCTGCTGTTCCATCATCTGCTGGAACCGGGCGTCCTCCCTGAGCAGCCTGGTGCAGCGCTCGGCGATGGCCGATGACAGCTCTTCGCCCGCTGCGACATGCACCGTTTGCCTGACATGTTCTACCCTGCCGTCGGGCAGACATCTGGCGAAGGTCACCGTCCGCTCGGTGCCGTCCTCCATGTCGGCTTCCGGTGCGCCCTCGATGAGGGGGGCGACCATGAAAACAAGGCATGCCGCCACAGCCAGCGACAGTGTTTTTTTATACATCTATAGCCTCCATAGGGGTAGCACGTACAGCATATTTATAGCTATCGAACACCGGCGCATACATTTAAATGCGGATACCGGTTTAAACCATGGGAGGTAACATCATGCACATATATTCTGGAAGGAAAGGACTGGCGGTGGCAGCCGTCGCCCTCTTTGTAGGGCTGACACTGGCGCCGGCTGGCGGCCTGACGGAGGCACCTGCAAGCGGGAATACATCCATGCAGGACAGAGGGTCATGCCGGATGGATGGAGCGCAGGACATGCTGACGGTGACGGTCGAGGAGCACCGGCCCGATGGAACAATGGGGACATGGACGGTATCCTGCATCGGCGCCGACGTCGAACGGATGACCCGGGAGCTCCAGATAGCATCGAGCACCCATGAGACATTCCAGGTGCTGGCGGCCCATGGTCTCATCCAGGCCGATGGCAGCCATGAGATGCTCGCGGCCATATGGGAACAGACGGGCATGACCGCGGACGTGCAGGATATCTGGCTGCCGCCGCTGGCAGTCATGTTTTTCAGCGAGGTCAGCATGACCTACCGAGGGGGTGGCACCATGCGGCTGGGGATGACGCCGTTTCTCCGGCTCATCAACCGGTATCTGAAAACCGACCTGCAGCGGGGCATCGACCTCGTCGACGTCTGCTGGGGGCTCCGCGGCAGCCTGCACACCCGGGGACTGCTCGGTGAACATCACCTGACATTGCGGCCCGGCATGAGCTCCATGACCGGGTTCATCGGATACGGCGTGCACATACCACTGCTGCGGCACTCGTTTTACGGCGCCGCGGTGATGACCGTCACCGCCGGCCTGGGTGAGCACGACTTCGACCCCTGGTTCCCATAGGGGAACCATTTTTTCTTTTTTTTTTGATTACATGGGCTGAAACGCTCCTATTCGCGGGGGATGATGTCGACGAGCAGGCGCCTGGTCCGGGGGCCGTCGCCCTCGTAGAAAAAGATGCGCTGCCATGTGCCCAGCTTCAGGGCTCCATCGATGATGATGACCTGGGTGGTACAGCCGATGAGCGATGACGTGATGTGGGCGTCGCTGTTGCCCTCGGCGTGCTCGTAGCCGCCGTCATGGGGGACGAGGCGCTGCAGCGCTGTGAGGATGTCCCGCTGGACGGCGGGGTCGGCGCCCTCGTTGATGGTGACCCCGGCCGTCGTATGGGGGACGTAGAGGACGGCGAGGCCGTCTGAGATGCCGGACTGTTCCACCAGCTTGGTTACCCGGTCGGTGACGTCGATGAGCTCCCGGCGCTGCTGCGAGCGGAGCGTTATCTCGTGCATGCTGTAGCATCGTGGCAGGGCATAAAAATGTGGGGCTGCCGGCAGCGCATATCGGCGGATTGCGGGCGCAACGTTCTTAACTATGGTGGCTATTTGCATTGGCGAGGAATACCATGGGAAAAACCTGCGCTGAAAAAATATTGAGCAAGCATGCCGGCCGGGATGCCTCGGCGGGCGAGATCGTGACGATTCAACCGGACCATCTTTTGACGCATGACAACACGGCGCCCATCACCGCCAAGATAGAGGATGAACTGGAGAGGTACGGTGTCGCTGACCCCGACATGCCGGTCATCGTGCTCGACCATGTCGTGCCTGCGGCCAACGAGAAAACGGCGACGAACCATCAAAAGATACGGGCGTTCGTCCAGAGGCACAACATCCAGCATTTTTATGATGCCGGGACAGGCATCTGCCATCAGGTCGTCGTCGAAAAGGGGCTGGCGCTGCCCGGCGGGGTGGCACTGGGCTCGGACTCGCATACCTGCTCCTATGGCGCCGTGAACTGTTTTTCGGCGGGCATCGACCGGACGGAGGCTGCAGCGTTGATGCTCACCGGGGAGACCTGGCTGAAGGTCCCCGAGAGCGTGAAGATGACGCTTCGCGGGAAGCTGCAGCGCGGGGTCACCGCCAAGGACCTCATCTTGCACATCATCGGTGACGTGTCGGCGTCGGGCTGCTCCTACAAAACCGTCGAGTTCCACGGCGACGTCGCTTCGTTGAGCATATCGGAACGGTTCACGATGGCGAACATGGGCGTCGAGATGGACAGCAAGGGCGCCATGTTTCCCTGCGATACTGTCACGGAGACATATCTCAAGGAGCACGGCGTCGCCCGTGACGCCTATGAGCCGGTGTGGGCTGACAGCGATGCCTGCTATGCCTCCGAGCATTCCTATGACGTGGACGACATCGTGCCGATGATTGCGGCGCCGCACCGCGTGGACAACGTCAAACCGGCGGCGGATCTCTCCGGGATGGACATCCATCAATGCTACCTGGGGACCTGCACCAACGGCCGCCATGTGGACCTGCGGGCTGCGGCGGAGCTCCTGAACGGCGAGGTCGTTGCGAACAACGTCCGCCTGGTGGTGGCGGCGGCATCGCGCGCCGAGCTGAGCAGGGCCATCCATGACGGCACCATCGACATCCTCAACGAGGCGGGCGCAATGATTTTGCCGCCGGGCTGCGGCCCCTGCCTGGGGGCGCATCAGGGCGTGCTGGCTCCCGGCGAGCGATGTCTGTCGACGGCCAACCGGAACTTCAAGGGACGGATGGGCTGCAAGGATGCAGAAATCTACCTCGCCAGCCCATTGACCGTGGCTGCCAGCGCGATCCATGGCGAGATTACCGACCCGCGGGAGGTGACCCAATGACGATATGGTGCTACGGCGACGACGTCAACACCGACCAGCTGTTCCCGGGCAAGTACACCTACACCTGTAGTACGCCCGAGGAGATCAGGCCGCATCTGCTGGAGGACCTGGATCCGGATTTCGCAGATGGGGTTGAAGAGGGTGATATCATCCTGGCCGGCGACAACTTTGGCTGCGGCAGCAGCCGCGAGCAGCCGGTCGTTGGATTAAAAGCCGTCGGGATACGGGCCATCGTGGCGAAGAGCTTCGCCCGTATTTTTTACCGGGCCGGGCTCAACCAGGGGCTCATCCTGGTGGAATGCCCCAAAGCGGTTGACGCCTATGAGGAGGGCGACGACGTCGAGGTGGATGTGGAGAACGGGACGGTGGCCGTCGGCGGCGAGACGTTCAGCTTTCCGCCGCTGCCCGACCGTATCCTGGCTATCCGCGAGGCGGGCGGCCTGCTGCCCTACACGCGGCAGGTTCTGAAAGGGGAAACGGAACGATAATCGTTTCCTTTTTTTCTTTCCATCGGTGCCGTTTCTGGTGCTGGTTTATTCGTCGCTGACGAGGGCATACCAGTCATCGGCGTTCCGGGCTTTTTTAAGGCGTTTCTCAGCGAGCCGTGGCCGGTAAAATCCGGAAACAAACCGCGGCAGACTGTAATAATCCGTTCTGTCGGAAGACAGGGGGAAACTCTCCCATATCCATTCATCCGGCAGATCAGGATGGGCGGCTTCGAAGCCTTTCGCCCAGGCGACGAAGCCCCACCCGGCGACCTGCTCCACGGTTTCATGAGAAATGTCCTGGACGAGTGCGAGCACCTCAAGAAGCAGGTCGACGTCCTGTATTTCTAGGTGTGGTGTGGTCCCAAGATAGGATTCGGTTTCCCGGTACCGCGTATGCTCCTCGATGCAGTGGAGAAATGCCTGTGGCGTAGGCGCCGTCACTATATCAAGCCATGGGCGGCTTCGGAGCCCTACGGTAGCGAGGAAGCGCCGAATCTTCAGGGGAACGGCATCCAGCCGGGGGTCTGACCATCCTGGCTCAAATGTGCCCTCCATCCCTCTACATTTCTCTGCCAGCGAGGGTGTGTGTTTCACATAACATGCAAGGGCGTAGACATGTTTGCAGGGAAACATCTCGTCCGGACAACTGCACGAAGAGGTATGGACCGGTGTGAGAGCTATCTGGACATCATAGTTATGGGTACCCCTGACTGTAGCCCTGATGTATCTGTCGTCGATACTGATGTTTCCGACCTGCCCCTGCTCAAAATACGTTCTACCTCTCTCAGCTCGTCCACCCTGCCGTGTCGTGAGTTTTATAAGCCATGCTGTTTGAGACATGCAGCCCCCTCGTTCACTCCAAAGGTTGATACTGTTCGGGCGGTATCCCGGTTTTGTCTACCACTATAATGGTACCGTCCGACGAATCGGCTTCTTCAGTATTCAGTAGCTTGGTGACGAAATGCCATTCGTCCCCATAATCGAAGAGATAGAGCATCTTTTTTCCTTTCCGGTCATATACCTCCTCTACAGTGGTTTCCTCAACGCTGCCATAATCGCTCTCCATGTCCATGTCTGCGAAGAGCTCGTATCCCTCCTCCGCTTCCGTGTATCGTGGCGCGTCATAGAACCCGAAAGGATGGTCGAAGTGGAAGCCAATGCTGTCATTTATCGCCCTCGCAAAACGATACAGTGTTGTGTCCCCGGGCATCCTGAATGTTCTCGAAACCACTCCCTCAACCTTGCCGAACGAGTCAGCCATGGTCACTTTCACGAGCAGCATATTCTGAGGCATAAAAGAGTAAATGGTGTGCGTTGCTAAATATCTTTACCCCGTACGGGAGACCATGGTTTTCTCCTCGCTGGCTACTTGTCGGAGAACAGCTCGCCGGCGTGCCCCCAGTTGGAGGGCTCTATCTCGCGGATGATGACGTAGACGGAGCCCGGGTCCTTGCCGGCGACGTCTTGCAGCGTTCGGGTGAAACGGCGGGTTATCTCGGCTTTTTGCTGGTGGGACAGCCTGCCCAGCGTTTTGAGTTCCACAACTGGCATACTGCTGTATCACATCCGGGTATTCAAGCTTTGCTACACGACATCAAGCAGCCGGATGCCATCCACGGCCAGCCATCCGGCCATGACGAGGAGGAGGACGGCCAGCAGCCGGGCAACCAGCCGGTAGCCATGGCCGACGAGGAGCCGACGGGAGCGCGACGCCAGGATGGCGACGGCGAGCTTAGCGCCGATGAGACTGCCGTAGAACGCGATGAGGAAGACAACCGCGGTCCCGGCATCGCTCATCCAGGCGTCGACCAGGAGCGGGGCGCCCACCGAGAACCAGAAGAGATAGGGATTCGGGTTGAGCACGTTGGCGGCGATGCCCTTGAACAGCGACCGCGGCGGCTCGTCATCCGCCGGGATTTCAACGGAGAAACTCCGGTATGCAAGATAGCAGAGAAACAGGCTGCCGGTAAGCGAAATGGCGCCCAGGACGCCGTGGAACGCAGCCAGCTGGGCGAGCACCAGGACCGTAATGGCAACGATGGGGGCATCGCTGAACAGCGGAGCAACGGCGACGCGCATGCCCGCCCGACGGCCATGCCGGATGGCTTCGCTGACCACCAAGGTGAGCAACGGGCCGGGGAGCAGACCCGCGGGCAGCCCGAGCGCGATGCCTTTGACCAGCAGGGCCAGGTGGGGTTCCATGGGTGGCAACATCGCGGGGCTTTAAATGGTTTCACCGTCGGCCCGGGTTTCAGGGCTCGTAGCCGTAGGCGTCGAAGACGGGGCGCCACCGCTGGTAGACACGTTCCTTGGTCTCCTCGTCGAGATGGTAGGCGTCCGGCGTGAAGTCGAACTGCCGGTCGATGTATGCGCTGGACATGGGGGCTGCCCTGTCGAATCCGGGGAGGTCGAGCGCTTCATAGACGTGGCGGGTTTCGTTGAGCGGGTCGGCAATGAAGTCCTGGTAGCGGATTTCGGTGAGCTGTCCGTCGGGTATCAACCCGCGGTCGCTGAGGTATCTGGTGAAGAAGCGCTGGTAGAAGTCAACCATGTGCTGCTCGAGCTCGTCCTCGCCGGGGGGATTCTGCAGGCAGTAGAGGGGGACGGCGATGCGCATGAACTTGAGCATTGAGGCGTAGACCTCGTAGGGATGCCGGTGGATGTGTATGAAGCGGGCGTCGGGGTACATGTCGAGGAGCAGGGGGAGGTGAACGGTGTTGTCCTGGTTTTTGAGTACCAGGCGTCTGCCGCCGGTGGCGAGCGTGATTTTCTGGAGCAGATAGTGATATGCCTGGCGCCATTCTTTCTGTACGGCGGGGGATTGCTCGTCGATGAAGACGCCGTCGTAGTATGCGGTCATCCGGCGGGGGAAACACCAGCCGTGGTAGAACGAATACGGTGTGTAGGCGCCGACGGCGTACTGGTCCTCCTGGGGCAGGTCGGCGCCCATGTCGACGTCGTCCATCGGCCGTTTTTGGGGGATGCTTTTGTCGACGACGGGTTTGAACTGGCGGTTCCACATGAGGAACAGGCCGGGGATGTATGCCTGGAAGGTTGTGAACCAGGCGAACTGCGGATCCTGTGACAGGATGTTGTGCAGGTAGGTGGTACCGCTGCGCCAGTGGCCGATGATGAATACGGGGTCGTGCTCTATCTCGGTGGCCTGTATGGCGTCGTGGTATTTGACGTGCTCGGCGAGGCGGAAGGGCGCCATGACGCTTGAGAGCAGGAGCGTGTACAAAAAGCGAGGGAGGTATCGCCATCCGATGCGGAAGCGGTTCTGGGCGAGGAGGCGGAGGAAGTTGAGGAGATTGCTGCCGGCCAGCGGCTCTTTGGTGAACTCGAGGAGCTGTGCTGTGCCCCCGGGTGTCGTCCCCTGCATCCTGCTGGAACTCCCCGGATGTTATATATTTTGTGCGCGCTGCCCCTGCATCTGTTTGAGGTCGGCGATGGTGGCGAAGTCGAGCAGGCCGACATCGCTGACGGCCAGGACGTGGAAGCGGTCGACATCAACGGTGTGCAGGTAGCAGGGCATCGACAATGTGGCGCCGACCTCGTCGCGGAGCTTGATGAAGGGATGCTCGTGGGCGAGCAGCAGCCTGCCATCCCCGGGGACGTCCCCGGCAGGCCATGATGGTATGCCGCCGGAAGGGCGATATCTATGTGGCGTCTTGCCGGTACACGATGGTTCCGTTGAAAATGGTCATTGCAACCGCTGCCGTGTCGATGCCCGCTGCCGGCTTTTCGAAAATATTTTGGTCCAGCACCACGATGTCTGCTTTTTTCCCCGGCTCGAGGGTGCCGACCGTGTCCTCCATGAAATTCTGTATCGCCCCGCCGGAGCAGTGACATCGGATTGCCCGCTTGAGGTCCATCCGTTGCCGTGGCTCGTAGGATTGTTCCGTGCTGTCGTCGGGGTCTTTCCGTGTCACGGCGGTGCCGACGGCGATCAGCGGGTTCATGGTGCTGGAAACGGTTCCCCATGGCCAGTCCGATCCAAAGGAAACCATGGCACCTTTGTGTATGAAATCTTCGATGAGATATCGCCGGTCGGCCCGTGTCCGCCCCATGAGCGGTATCGTCTCGTCGTAATAGTTTTCGTCCATGTAAAACCAGGCCGGCTGAAAACAGGCGATGACACCGAGTTTTGGAAACCGCTGTATGTCGGTTTCGCTCACGATTTCCAGATGCGCCAGGGTGTGCCGTGTATCTCTCCCGCCATTCTGTTCAGCGGCATGGACAAGGCCGTCGAGTGCCTCCCTGGTTGCGCCTCCCCCGATCGAGTGAACATGTATCTGGACGTCATGTTTGTCCAGCGCGGCGGCAATGTGCTTGTACTCGTCCGGGCTCCAGACCGGGCTCCCTCGATAGTTTTCCCTGTCCTTGTATGACTCCAGCAGGAAACCGGTGTGTCCCTCGACGGCGCCATCCATGAAAATCTTGGCGACCCCGAGTTTGTATCGGGTTCCATGGCCAACGGTTTCGCGGGCGCGGAGCATGTCAGATATCTGCTTGATGCCCTGTGAGGGGTCGCAGACATAGCTTCCATGGAGCCGGATGGTGAGCTCCCCATTGTCGTCCATCTCTTTTACTGCCTGGAAGGCGTTCCACTGGTCCGTGTTGAGGACGCCGGCGTCGAACACCGAGGTTATCCCGTGCTGCGCCGCTTTCCGCATATAGGTTTTCAGTGCCTGTTTCCAGTCTTTTTTGGTTGGCTGGGGAAGCCTGGTGGTAACCAGTCGGATCGCCGGCATTTCACGGAGACAGCCCCATGGCTCCGCTGTGCCGGGATGTCGTTCGATATGTCCGCCATCCGGGTCAGCCGTCTGTTTTGTGATCCCGGCGACGTCCAGTGCCTTTGTGTTCACCCAGCAGGAATGATAATCGATGGAGAGGAAATAGGCAGGGATGTCCGGCAGGATGTCGTCCAGTGTTTCTTTGCGGGGACCACAGGATGGAAACGGTGAATGTATCCATCCAAACCCGAAAATGTGTGACGCATCTTGATGCTCTTGTGCATACGCCTGGATGGTTTTCACGTATTCCTGTTTGCTGGATGCACCGGTTAAAAGACAGCCGTTCATCAGCCGTCCGCCCATCAAGGCGTGGCAGTGGGCGTCGCAGAAGCCCGGGAGAACAGCGTGCCCGTCAACGTCGATAACCCGGGTGTCGGGCCCGGCCAGGGATGAAACATCGTCGGGGTCTCCGACATACGTGATATTGTCATCCTTGATAGCGAGCGTGGTAACGAATCGGTCCTCGTCATCGAGCGTGTAGATGGTGCCATTTGTGAGGACGATGTCGGCATCGTGTTGTGATTCTGTCATGTTTTTTCATCTCCCGCCGGAACAGGATGGTCACTCCGGGCTGGGTTTCGGCAGTGGTTTTTCAGATGTGGAGAAGATCTCCTCGAAGGTATCTCGTTTTTTGATGACCGCGATAATCTCGTCCTCGTCGGCCAGCACCCGGGCGGGCCGTGGAAACGAGTTGGTGTTCGCCGCGAAAAAGCTGGGGTCGTATGCCCCCGTGTGGTAGCAGCCGAGGATGTCGCATCTCTCTGGCTTCCGCTGGAGGAATACCTTGTATTTGGATATGATGTCGCCGGAGTAGCACAGGTTCCCGGCGAGGAAGGTTTCAAATGGTTCATCGTCTGTCCTGAACGGGTCGTTCAGCACCGTCCAGTGGTTCACCGGGGGAAGCAGCATGGCGGTTGCAAAGTTTGTCACATTGGCTTCAACCGTCGTAAGATAGTGGTGCTCCGCCACGCTTCGGACATGGCTGACCTGTACGAGCGTGATGCCGGAGTCCTCGGCGATGCTCCGGCCGGGTTCGATAACCAGCTTGGGGTCTCCCAGCTCATGCAGTGCCTCTTTGAACGGCAGTTTTTGTCCGTTGACGGTTATGGAGCCGGTTAATACCTCTTCAAGCATTTGTTCCCTTGGATAGTCGGAATACATTTTTTCTCCGCTCCACTCCTCGGGGTTGATGGTTCCGTCTTTTTCTACCGCCAGACCGCCATGCTCGTTGTTCCAGACAAATGCTTTCGAGTGGTCGCCCTGCTGCCCGGCAAGATATCCGGCTTTCACCCGGTCGACGAGATAGGTCCATTCTTTTTTGTTCACATATTCCGCGGGAAACCCTCCGCCGATGTTGACAACCCTGCAGTCTCCGCCTTCCTGCTCGAGCAGGTGGCACAGTTCGATCAGTTTGCCGATAGCCGTCAGGTATGCCGACGGGTCGGCTATCTGGGAGCCGACATGGGTATGGAACCCCTGCATGTCTAGATGCGGAAAGTCATCGAGATTCCGGATGATATCGGGGACGTGTTCGATGTTTTCACCGAATTTCGACCAGACCCCTGCGGTAAAGATATTTGCGTCGGTCACTCCCTTCATGGAAAAACCGGCGATGCGGAGGGCAACACGTGCCCGTTTCCCCTCCTGTGCTGCGACGCTGTTGATGTTTTTCATTTCCTCGTAGCTATCCGCGATGAAGAACATGTTCCGCCGTACCCCTTCATGGATCAACGCGTCGGATTTCGCGTTGCCGTTGACATCGAGGTCTTCCGGGTCTACGCCTCCCTGCAACGCTGCTTTCATCTCGTTTATGGATGCAACATCTGCACCGATGCCTTCGTTGGCGATGAGTCGAAACACCGCGGGATGCGCGTTTACTTTTCCGGCGAACCGGATGTGGCCGTTCGGGTAATGGGCATCGAAAACACGCTTGAACCGTCGTATGTTCTCCCGCAGTATCGGGGCATAGAAAATATGTAGCGGGACACCGTATTCCTGTTTCCACCAGGAGAGCGGCTTGCCCGCGATTTCAATCTCGCCATCGGATGCCCGGACAAACCCCATCTCGTCAACCTTGAGCGTGCCCCACTCGAATCCCGCTTCCTCGTTCCGCTCGGGAATTCCCGCGTATTTGCCAAAATTCATACATGAAATGTTAACCGTGTTTAATTATCTTTGCACGACACAATAAAATGTTTTGTTTTTAAACGTATACCCGGGTGATGGACATCCTTATTCAACACAGCACATGTTCCACAACAGGGGCCAACGCGGTCACACGGGTACGGCCGGCGACATCATCCAGCGCCCCTGACCGGCATGATACCTCAAAAAGAGGGCAGACATTCATGGCCGATACATGGCCTTGAGGTCGCCGATGGTCGCGAAGTCGAGCAGGCCGAGGTCGCTGATCGCCAGGACGTTGAAGGCATCGACGTCGACGGAGTGCAGCAACGGCGACAAGTAGTCACCGGGCATCGCATCTGAGACATCGGTGCCCGACACGATGGGGGAAAACGCGGGCATGACCGCCACGTCGTCGGTGTACAGGTAGCAGGGCATCGACAGGGTGGCACCGACCTCGTCCCGGAGCTTGATGAAGGGATGCTCATGGGCGAGAAGCGTTCTGTCGCCGCGGGGCACATCGTCACGATGGCCATGGGTAACGGTGACATCGCCCATGTCGTAGCGCCAGGTCATGGAGACATCATGCCGGACGGCGATGGTCTTCAAAAAGTTGTCATGGTTGCCCCGGACGAGGTGGACGTCATGTTCGTCGGCGAGAAAGGAAAGCATGGCATTGACCTCGCGCCATTCCTGCCGGAGGTTGCGGCTGAAGTTGTGCTTGAAGTCGCCGTTGATCACGATGCAGCAAGGGTCATACCGGTCGAGGATATGCTCCAGCCGCTCGGAGATGACGCGGTCCTGGTAGCGGGGCATCGCGACGCCGTCCATGCGGAGCACGGCCTCGTAGCCCAGGTGGAGGTCGGCGATGATGACGGCATCCTGCTCGGGCATCCAGATGCATCGCTCCTCTGTGGCATGGACATCCGGCCACAGTTCCTCAGGCATTGATGGCCTCCATCACCTGCTCGTGCATCTGCCGGGTGAACGCCTTGCGGTCTTCCATCAGGACGACATCGGAAGCGCCCACGGCGACGATGTTGAAGGCAAACGGCGAGGGGAGCTCCGTCTGCTTGAGCGTTAGCGTGATGTCGCCCTGCTCGACCTTGCGGGCATAGGAGATGGCGTTGTCGATGTCCATGGAGTCCTCCATGATCTCGCGGTAGGTTT
Organism: uncultured Thermoplasmatales archaeon; assembly: GCA_964514975.1. Classification (GTDB taxonomy): domain Archaea; phylum Thermoplasmatota; class E2; order UBA202; family DSCA01; genus CAZESS01. Next base: position 42,339 of record CAZESS010000002.1, read on the forward strand.
CCTTTAATGCCGGGAACTCGGGGTCGATCTCTTTGACGACCTTGAACAGGACGGAGGCGTTGCGCTGCTGCCGTGACACGCTCATGTGGTGGCCGAGGTAGTTGCGGAGGATCATGAATGAGCGGGCTGCGACGTGCCGGAAGCGTCGCTTGAGCATCTCGGTGTTGTCCAGCGCGCGGCGGAGATCGTCGCGCATGCCCTCTGGCTTGAGCGCGGCCCGGATGTCTTCGGCTGCCAGCGGGTCGTAGCGCTCGGGGTACATGACGTCGAAGCCGTTGTCGGTGATGGCCAGCCGGATGTTGAAGCCGTGGATCGAGGTGAGCCTGAATGCAACGATGCGTGAGAGGGCGTCGTTGGCCTGCCGTCCCACCAGCGTGTGGAAGACGACGTGCCGGTAGCCGTCCTGCCGGAAGGTTTCGACGAGCAGATGTCTGTCGTGGGGGACGCCGAAGTGGAGCTGCTCCTGGAAGTAGTTGCGGATCGCCGGCATCAGGCTCTCGGCGTCGCCGTTTTCTATCGTTTCGGCGACGGTGCGGCGGTAGCGGTTGATCTCCCGGGCGAGGTCGTAGCTGAGCGGGAGCTGCTCGGAGAACCATGACGGGATGGTCGGTGACGCGTCCGGTCGGGGAACGACGTAGATGCGCATGCGCTTGGAGCGCTTGAACTGGTAGGTCTGGCCGGCGAGGACGAAGATGTCGTCTTTTTTGAGCCGTTCGACGAAGGGCTCCTCGACCTTGCCGACGAACTGTTTGTCGGTCGTGTAGACTTTTACGGCGGTTTCATCTGGGATGGTGCCGATGTTGAGGTAGTATATTGGGCGGACCATTTTGCCGCGGCGCCCGAACATCTCGTCCTGCTCGTCGTACCATATCTTGCCGTAGACCTTTTTGCCCTCGAGTTCCTCGTATTCGCCGGCGAGATAGTGCAGGAGCTTGATGAAATCCTCGCGGGGGAGGTCGCGATAGGGATGGGCCCGGCGGATGAGCTGCAATGCATCGCCCACGTCCCATTTCTGCTGGATGCCCATGCCGACGACGTGCTGCGCGAGGACGTCGATGGCATTGGATGGAATGTGCACCCGGTCGAGTCTCCCCTGGCGGGCCTCGCGGGCGAGCACTGTGCATTCGATGAGGTCGTCGCGGTCCAACACGATGATGCGGCCCTTCGATGTCTCGGTGATGAAATGGCCGGAGCGGCCGATGCGCTGCAGCGCCCTGGTGACGCTTTTGGGTGAGCCGAGCAGCACGACGAGGTCGACGGAGCCGATGTCGATGCCGAGCTCCAGGCTTGTCGAGGAGACGACGCAGCGGAGGTCGCCCCGTTTGAGTTTTTCCTCGACGCTGAGGCGGACGTCGCGGGACAGGGAGCCATGGTGTGCCTCGACCACGCCGTCGTAGTGGGGGTAGCGCTGTTTGAGGTTGAAGACCACCCGTTCGGTGGCGCTCCGGGTGTTGGTGAACACCAGGGTTGTCTGGTGCTGCTGGATGAGGTCGTCGAGTATCTGGTACATCGCCGTGGATGCTTCGCCGGTGGGGGTGTAGACGAGGTCGTCGACGGGGGAGATGACCTCGATGTTGACGTCTTTCATGCCGGTGACGTCGACGATGAGGCAGTCGCGGTCTGTGCCGACCAAAAACCGGGCGATGTCGTCCATGGGGGAGATGGTCGCTGAGAGGCCGATGCGGACGGGCTCGTTGTGCATGCGCTGGACGAGCCGTTCGAACGACAGCGAGAGGTGGACGCCGCGCTTGTTGTCGGCCAGCGAGTGTATCTCGTCTATGATGACATATCGGGCTTCTTCCAGGCTGCGGGAGAACTTGGGTGAGTTGAGGACGATTGCGAGGCTTTCGGGCGTGGTGATGTAGATGTGCGGCGGGGTGCGGGTGTGCTCCTGCCGTTCTTTTTGGCTGGTGTCGCCGGTGCGGACGCCGACGCGGATGTCGTCCTCGATGTCGTTCGCCTCGTAGAGTTCGCGGAGCGGTTTCTGGAGGTTGCGCTCGATGTCGTTGTTGAGCGCCTTGAGCGGCGAGACGTAGAGGACATATATTTTGTCTTCGAGCTCGCCCTGCTTGGCGAGGAGGAGCAGCTCGTTGATGGCTGCGAGGAATGCGGACAGGGTTTTGCCGGAGCCGGTCGGCGACGATATCAGGGTGTTTTTTCCGTCGTGGATTTCTTTGACCGCATAGCGCTGGCAGGCGGTGAAATCGCCGAAGGTGTCGCGGAACCATGTCTCGATTTCGGGGACGAGGATGTCGTAGATGTCCCCGTTGCCATACTGCTCGGTGGCGTATTCAATCACGATTGGGACATTGGGGGTTGCATAAAAGGTTTACCGACCCCCTCCCCTCCTCCCCCCCTCTCGGCGTGGAAAAAAAGGACAACATTTTTATACAGGCATGGCCCCCCCCTCCCTCTCTGTGTTTATATATCGCCGGGCTGTTGTAGGAGTGAGGATGGAACGCCGGGCGTCCGTCTATATAGCGCCCTAAAACGGGCACGGAGGCCGGCGATGCCATGTGGGCCGCCGCTCATCCGCATCCCTCCCCCCCATTTTTGGCGGCCTTTTTTTATAGCGAGCCGCGCGTGGCTGCCTCGCTGCATGTGCAGTCCCGCTTTTCGGGGAGCGCCGACGCCGTCCGGAGCAGGATGCCGACGGCGACGTCGCGCATTTCCTCGTAGATAGAGGCGATCTCGTCGGCGGTGAGGCCCGTCTGCAGGCCGGCGGCCATGTTTGAGACGACGCAGAGCGACGCGTAGCAGATGCCCGCCTCCCGGGCCAGCGTTGCCTCGGGGCCAAGGGTCATCCCCACGACGTCGCCGTGCTCCTGGAGCATCGCTATCTCCGCCGGTGTCTCAAAACGGGGCCCGGCCGTGGTGATGTATACGCCCTCTGACACGCTGCCCTCCGAGCTGGCCGCGTCGAGTAACAACTGCCTCGTTTCGGGGCAAAACGGCTCGGTCATGTCGACATGGACGGGCGCATCGTCATAAAACGTGGCGATGCCGGTGAAGTCGATGAAATCACCGGGAACGACGAGGCCACCGGGCTGCACGCCCTGCCGCATCGAGCCCACGGTGCTCACCGCCAGGACATGGGTGGCGCCGCAGGATGCGAGCGCCCGGATGTTGGCATGGTGGCTTATCCGGTGGGGCGGGATACCATGGGTGGCGCCGTGCCGGGGGAGAAAAAACAGCTCGCGGTCGTCGTGCTCGACGCGGGTGACCGTGACCGCACCGTACCGAGTCTCTACCTCGAGGGCGTTTCCCTGCATGTCGTAGATGCCGGTGCCGCCGATGATGCCGATGCGCATAGACGTGCAACACGCCCCGCCATATATAAACATGTGTTTTTCACAATAGTTAAATAGGGGCGCCGCTTACACCAATAGCCATGACGAAGAGCCCCTGCGAAACCATCGTCTGGGACGTGCTCCCTTGCCTCCGAAGCGCGCTCACCCGCCGCCTCAAACGGGAAGGGCTGCGACAGACCGACATAGCAGAGCTGCTCGGCGTGAGCCCCGCCGCCGTCTCGCAGTATCTCTCCAGAAAACGGGGCTGCAGCGACCGGGTGGAGGAGGTCGCCGGCGAGGAAATCCACGAGTCTGCACGAAGGATTATGAACGGCCAGCCCGTGGAACAGGAGCTCTGCCGTCTCTGCCGAATCATCCAGCGGCGGATAAACGGCATCGAGGTTCCCTGCTGAACGGCCGGCGAACAACATGCAAAAATATGCACTACCATTCAATTAAAATATTTAAAAATTTTTATTAACCCCCTGTGGTTGTAGATGGTATGTCGGTGGCAGGCAGGCGGTATGGCGTCTGGAAGGCGCAGGTCAACTGGCTCGGCGGCAAGATAGACGTGTCGCCATACTGGCGGCTTGCGCTCCCCGCCTGGCTGCTCCCCGCCCTGGTCGGCGAGTGGACGGTCCAGTGCATGGGCGGCCAGGTCATCGGGCTTATCGCCGGCGGCAGCGTGTCGCTGCTGAAAAGCTACCATGACTTTTACCGGCTGATGGGTGCCTATGTGCCGATGCTCACCGAAAAAATACGCTGGCGGCGGATCGCCATCGTCATCATATGTGTCATGCTGGCCATCATGACCCTGCTGCTCCTCGACGTCAACCCGGTCGCCGGCCTCCTCAACCGTTAAGCCAGGTTTTTTTATACCCGGCGGTGTTTGCCCGGCGTGGACATTGTCACCGTTGTATTGATCGCCGTCGCCCTGGCCATGGACGCCTTCGCGGTCGCCGTTGCCAGCGGGCTCTACATCCACAGGCTGCGTGTCAACCATGCCCTGCGCATCGCGGGTATGTTCGGCCTGTTCCAGGGAGCGATGCCCCTGGCCGGCTGGCTCGCCGGACGGACAGCGCAGCGGCTCGTGGCGGCAATCGACCACTGGCTGGTGTTCGCGCTGCTGGCGGGCATCGGCGGAAAAATGGTCTACGAGTCCTGGCGGCTCGACGAACGCCGGGGATTTGACCCGCTGGCCATGTCGTTTTTGCTGCTGCTTTCCATTGCAACATCCATCGACGCGCTAGCCGTCGGCGTCTCCTATGGCCTGCTCGACGTCGCCGTCGCCACACCCGCCGTTATCATCGGCGCTGTCACCTTTGGGCTCTCTCTTGCCGGCGTCTACCTGGGCGACCGGGTCGGCCATCTCTTCGAACGCCGCATCGAGGCTCTCGGCGGCGTCATCCTCATCGTTATCGGCCTCCGCATACTGATAGAGCATCTGATGTAAGAAAACAGGGTGGAGGAAGGCCTACGGACTTTCAAGACCGATAAGCCAAATCGGCACCTGGATAATATACCTCAGATGAGGCAGATATTTTTTGACCTTATCGAATCTCATGCTTCCTCGCCAAGTTGGGTCATACTTTTTCTCAATTAATTTTTGAAATTGACGTGTTGTAACTATGTAGATACCTACGTCTATCTCGTTTCTGTATGAATAGGAGAGAGTTTGGAATTTCAACAAATCTATTCCCATAAAAGAGGGGTGAGAGAAAGCGACCTCGACCCCAACCCGGTTTTTCATAAAATCTATCTTTGCAGCGGGCTCATCCTCCGGGGCAAACACGGGCTGTTCGGTTTTCCATCCTTTTCCGGTAAAACTGTCCTTGAATGCCTGATTTAGATTCGGCCTCGTCATTTCGTTTGGATTCAAATCAATCGTGTCGATAATTTCTTTTACTTCCTGTTTTTGTGCCAGTCGGCTATTCAAGACTTCTTCTGCAAACCGATACGACCAGTCTCTATATCGCATTATTTCTTTCCCGTTCTAGATAAAGTTTTTCTTGAATGAAATCTGCTGTAACCGATGAATATGGAGATTGATATCTCACTGAATTATCTTGCTTAATCTTTTTGACCAAGCCGGCAGAAACCATCTTTTCCAGCGATTTAAACACCGATGCACGATATTTGATAGGAAAATTCTCTCCCTCAAGCTCATCCAATATTTCTTGGACGGTTTTTGCCTTGTCGATAATCACTCGAAGGATTTGCCGGGCTGATGACAACGACGAGATATCAAGCGTATCCTGAAAGTCCGGTTCTTCCATCTAGTGGACAAATGCTATTAAAAGATCTTAACACTTTGTTTCTTTATAGGAAACAAAACATCATTTTTCTACTGGCGATAAAGAACCGGACATGAACGAGCTCGGCTTGAGTCTGAAATTAAATTGGACATACCCGAATATGGGTGTATTTTATTCTGAAAAACCGCCCTTACGAGGAACATTTAATGAGAGACTTGAAAAAGCTAAAAAATTCGGCATCTCCCGCATAGAAATACCCTTTGATCTGGTTCGACTAGAAAACGAGGAATATTATCTATTGAATAAAAAAAAATTGGAGACATCCCAGAAAGAGAAGACTTTAAAAGTCTCTACAACACCAGTTGCAATAATACCTGTGAGTATATTCTACATACAGACCCGGAGCTAAAACCCCGCCATTACTTAAGATGGAACTCGGAGAAGTGGAGAAATAAGTACCTGAAATCTATCATAGATTTTGCAGAATTCAACGACCAAGCCCCTTTCGCAGTAGAGTTCCATCCAGGCAGAACGTCAAGAAGCAAAAATCATTTTGAGGATTTTATTACCGATGCGATTTCAATGTTTAGCGATATCTTCGGAGATAAACGTCCCTATCTTTACATCGAAAACAGAACAAATCTATACATCTCTACAGTCGAAGACATCATTCAGTTGTATGAGAAAATTCAGGATAGAGTAAGTGGAACTGAAAAGAAGCGTTTCGGATTTAGCATAGATGTTATGCAGCTTTATTCGCAAATTGGAGCAGAATCAATCAATGAGCTCCCGAAAATTCCTAGACACGCGATAAAAAACTGGCATATCCATTACCGCCACCAACCACCTAGCATCGATGACCCAATAGATTGGCGTAAAGTTGTAAACTATATCATGCAAAGTCAGCCGGCCATTGTTTTACCAGAGGTATTTTCAGATCGAGGTGTACAAACCACTCTTGAATTCATCGAAGGTTTACCATAATTATTACAATTACATATAACCACTTAACCCTCCCTCGATTTTGTTTCAAAAGTTTAACAAATATGTCAAATTAACCGAATGGTAAAACAATCATTGCCCTGGCCACTAACACCTATATTTCCTCCCATTCTTTGAGGATGCTCTGCCAGTTGAACTCCTCCGCGTGCGGACAACGGCTGCCCCGTGATTTGTTTGAAAAATTTAACAAAAATGTTAAATTAGTGGAGTGATTATGGGGTATGGCAGTGTGGAATGACATCGTTACGGCTGGCCGGAGCAGCGACCAGCCGCTCCATCACGTATTCCAGGAGCATCTGCAGAAAACCGTGCTGACGGCGCTCAGCCGGAGAGAGGCGTTCACCGACATCGTGTTCCAGGGTGGGACAGCCCTCTGCTTCTTCTACGGCAACCCCCGCTTCTCGGAAGACCTCGACTTCGTACGCCGGGGCAGCAGTACAGTAGACCTGACAGCCCACGCCACGGCGGTAGAAACCTTCGTAGCCGCCATCTATCCCTTCCTCGACGGATGCAGCGTCACGGTCCAAAAAGACACGCGGGAGCTACAGCGGCTCGTGCTCACCACCCGGGGCGAGGTCACAGAGCAGCGCTGCCGCATCCACCTCGAGCTAGCACACGTTCCATCCTACATGGCAACCCCACGCATCCTCGATCATCCGCCGTTTCACCCTGCGGTGCAGGTGGAGCAGCCCGAGGAAATCCTGGCGGACAAGCTGGCAGCGCTCGCCCTTCGCCCGTATCTCAAGGGCCGCGACCTCTGGGACATCTACTTCCTGACCAGGGAAAAAAACATCGATATCCACTGGAATCTGGTGAAGACAAAAATCAGCGATTACAACGGCGACCCGGAGCGGCTTCCTGCAGCCAGCAAAACCGTGCAAAACGAGGGTGCACAGGCGCTCGCGGACGAGCTGGCCCGGTTTTTGCCTCCTCGTCTTCACGAGCAGTACCGCTCCAGATTCGACGATATCGCCGCTCATGTCGCCGCCGTCGCAGCCGCAGCCAGAGACACAATGGAGGAGAACGCCGATGAAGGTTGACGAATGGCTGGCGTTCTTCCGTCGGCACCGGACAAAAAAACTGTTTTCCCTGGCAGATCTCGTCCAGCTCACCGGTATAGACAAGGCGTCGCTCTCGGTCCAGCTCACCCGGCTGATACGGGCCAACATCATCCGGCGGGCAGCCCGGCAGTGGTACGAAAACCCGTTCAACCAGCCATCCCGGGAAGACGTCGCCATGGTGCTCCGTCCTCCCGCCTATCTCTCCCTGGAATACGCTCTCTCAAAACATGGCATCCTGAGCCAGGCAGCCCGCACGCTCACCCTGGCTACCACACGGCCTCCCTACACATATACCACATCTGATGCAACATACGAATACCACCAGATACGGCGGTCGCTCTTCTGGGGATATAAACAGGAACACGATGTTGCGCTGGCCGAGCCCGAAAAAGCGCTGCTCGACCTCCTCTACATACGGCACGTAATGACCGATGAACTGAGCCAGCGCGCCCTGGGGTCGCTCGTCGACGACATGGACCTCGCAGTCATCACCCGGGACAGACTCCGCCGCTATGCAGACAGATTTCCCCGCGGGGTCAATGAAACGGTGCGCCACCTGACGCCTGCCGTACACTAACGCCTATATTTCCTCCCATTCTTTGAGGATGCTCTGCCAGTTGAACTCCTCGACGGCCGGGATGGCCTCCAGGCGGCGGATGATCCGCTCGTAGCCCTTGCCCAATGTCCGGATGCGTATCTTGGCCATCATGTCATATTCGCCGGCCAGCGCCGACACCGATGCCACACCGCGGATACGCCAGATCTCGTCGAGCAGCTCGGCCATCCGGTAGCCAGGTCTTGCATTGATGAACACATAGGCCTTGACCTCGGTCAGCGCAAACGAGGACACGCCCAGGATGACCAAGGTGATGCCCATGAGCTTGAACGCGAGCAGCGACGGCGACGCCGAAAACGAAAAATCAAGCACGCCGGACAGCGCCAGCGACAGCGGGATGCTGAAAATAATCGTCGACGCCTTGACCGCCTGGGTGATGCTGGCCTTGCCGATGCCCAGCGCCCGGATGTACAGGATGTATGAAAAAAAGATGACGGCCATCGTGGCAGCCAGCCGGGGAAACGTGTCGCCGACGGTTGCCAGTGCCTGATGGAAAAAGGCGGGCCGGTAGAGGTAGACCGCCACGGTGATCATCCCCGCCGTGAACAAAACGTTCCATGTCCTGATGTTGACGGCGTCGTTCGGCCGGTCGTCGACGACTAAATGTTTGAGCTTTCGCTGGTAGACCGCCAAAACGACCCATGCCGGGTTCATCACCAGAAAGATGACGAGCAATGCATCGACGTTCAGCGAGCCGGTCAGCGACATCGCCGCCATGATGGCGCCGAAGGTCACGATGACCGATGACTCTATCTCGGCCAGCGTCGGCGCGTCTTTTTCCGACAGCGACTCCGCGACCAGCAGATACAAAATGACGATCTGGAAAAACGGGAGCACCGTCGACGGGTCAACAAACACCGATACCAGATAAAAATGCGACAATGTTACCACGGTGTTGCCAAGCCCCGCGAGCACATGGTACCCGAGCTCATGCCGGCGGAGCATACGCAGCCGGCGGAACGAGGGATCAACCCGGGCGCCCAGGCTCCGGCCCTTCCAGGGCAGCGAGAGCACGCCGGCGATGGTCAGCGTGACCGGTATCCCGGCCACCATGACCGCCATCCCGAACACCCATGAGTTCTCTATGTAGAGATGAGAAATGATGCCGTCCAGCGACGCAGAAATGGCGCCCAGCACCGAGGAGACCAGGAGCAGCACGTAGAACAGGTATTTTTTCCTGATGCGAAGGTTCATACTGCTATCTCTTTCTCGATCACCGTCGTCGTCGTCCGCTTGATGTTGCCGACCATCTGGATACGGTCGGTGATCTCCATCAGCTCCTCCAGCGACTCGACGGCGACCTTGACGATGACGTCGTAGTCGCCCGCGGTGACCGCGATGCTCTCGATGTTGTCGATGCCCCGCAGCTTGCTGAGCACCTCCTCGAGCTTGCCGACATAGACCAGGATCATGATATAGGCCTTTATCACCATAGACACCTCGGCATGGTATAGCCCGCGGTATTTAAAACATTGCCCGGTTTTTCAAGGCTCCGGTGCAAGCAGGTCCGCCAGCTCAATCGTCCGATACGGCACCATGCATGGATGCCCCGGACATACGGGGCGTAGCGGTCGCGAAGCAGAGCTGCCTCCTGTCGGCCATGGTCGTACCATGACGATGCCGTGATATGTGTTACCGGAGCCCCGGTGTCTGCCTCGCCGTGGGTTTCCGGGGTATAGGGGACAGGACTGCCGGATGGCTCGCGGTCATCCCGGCATTGCCAGGCGGGCTGCTGCATCGTGGCCAGCGGCATGAGGAGCATTAATAGGATGGCGGCCACGACGACGTGTCTATGGCGCATGGACACCTGTTTCCATCCCGGGCATTCAATGTGGTGGACGCCACCGTGGTTATAACCGTTGCCGGTGCAGGTATGATACGGAGCCTGCCCTGGATGCGACACATATTTAAACGATTGTGGTTTATTTGGGAACGATGATACATCCCCGGTGGAAGGAAGCCGAGTTCGAGGAAATCGAGTACGAGCCGACCAGCATCAAGGAACTGCTCGTGGAGATGAAAAACATCTCCGAGCTCATGATCGACCTTGCCTACTCGGCCATCTTGTTCAACAGCGAGGAGATCGCCGAGGAGGTCAAATATCTCGAAGTCCAGATGGACAAGCTCAACTACCACATGCGCATCATGGCGATGCTCGCCGCCCGCGACAAGGAGGACGCTGAGCAGCTGGCGGGCATCCTGCAGATGAGCGAAGCAGCCACCGCGATATCCGACGCGGCGGGGGACATCGTCAAGCTGCTGTCGGTCAAGCTGTCGAGCCCCCTGCTGCCACGGCTGCTCCGCGAATCCGCCGAGATGATACGACGGATGACCATCACCTCCGAGTCGAAGGCCATCGGCCACCGGATACCCGAGCTCCATGTCGCCTCCGAGACAGGCGTCCGCATCGTCGCGCTCCGCCGGGGAAAACACTGGCTGTACAATCCCGAGGATGTCACCCTGCGGGAGGACGATGTGGTCATCGGTGTCGGCCCCGAGGAGGGGCTCGCGCAGCTCGAAGATTTTTTCAGGGGGGATGAGGAGGGGCTGGAATGAGCGAGCAGGAGGCCCAGGAAATGCTCAGGGACATGAAGGAAAAAGCTGCCTTCATGGTCGACCTTGCCTATTCATCGGTTCTCTACGACAACCGTGACCTGGCTGAGGAGGTCTACGAGCTCGAGGAATTCGTCGACGATCTCAACGACCGGTTTCAGCAGATGGCCATCCGGGATGTGAAAACCGACGAGCTGGACGTCAGCGAGGCACTGTCGATGATACAGCTCGCGATGTGCTCGGAGATGATCGCCGATGGCGCCCGTGCGATCGCCGACGTGCAGCTCCGGGATGTCGAGCTGCATCCCATCGTCAGGGAGAGCATCATGGAGTCAAACGAGGTGTTCGTCCGCGCCACCATCGACCCGTCGTCGGTGCTGGCCGGCCGGTCGCTCGGGGAAATGGAGCTGGCCTCGGAAACCGGGATGTGGGTCATCGCTCTCAAGCGAGCCGGCAGGTGGACCTACGACATCGGCAGGGACACCCTGCTCCAGCCCGATGACGTGGTTCTCGCTCGTGGCGCCCGCGAGGGCATGGAGCATTTCCGGGCGCTTACCACTGGCGTCGACCGGGAGATATAGGGGTTACAGGCCGTATTTGAAAATCCATGCCATGTAGCCGTCGTCGCCGACATTGCCCACCGCTCCGGCGTTGATCTCCATGACGCCGTCGTTGTCCATGTCGCCGACCGAGGTAACCGCGAGCATCCCGTAGGTATCCTCAATGACGTGCTCTTCCTCATAGGTTTCGCCGTTCCACCCAAGGATGTGGACCAGGTCGGTGCCGACGCAGACCTCGGCGCTGCCGTCACCGTCGACGTCGCCGATGTCGATGGCCTCGATGGTGTCCATCTCCCGCTGCCAGACCCGGTCCCATTTTTGCTGGTAGCCGGTGCCGTTCCATTCCCATATCTGGAGCTCGGGGTGCCGGAAGGTGATGTGTATCTCCGGCCGGCCATCGTCGTCGCTGTCCTTGGATACCAGACCGAACACGTGATGGTCGAACTCGGCTATCTCCGTCGCGACGAAGCCGTCGCCTGTCCAGTCGAGCACGACGCCGCGGTGGCCCGGCCCGACAACGGTTTCGTTGTCGCCGTCGTCGTCCACGTCGGCAATCCAGGGGAAAAACACGGAGCCGCCGCTGGGGTCGCTCCACGATGCCTCTTTCACAAACTCGTCGCCGTTCCACCCCAGGGCGATGACCTCAGGCACGCCGCGGTAGCCGCCGGTCACGATGATTTCGTTGTCGCCATCGTTGTCATAGTCGCCGACCACGCAGTCCAGGGTGGTGCCCGACTGCCCCTCGTTTTCGTCGACGATGATGTAGCGGCCCATCAGCGTGTAGCGCCAGCCGTTCCATTCAAAGGCCGAGAAATGGTTGCCCCATGCCACGCCGATCTCGTTGTCGCCATCGTTGTCCAGGTCGGCGATGGAGAAGCCGGTGGCGGAGCCAAAGGGCTGGGGTACCCGGTGGTAGTCGCCGAACAGGTTGAGCCAGACGCCGTAGCCGATGCCGAACACCGGGTCCACGATTTTCTGCTGCTCGTAATATGTTCCCGATGCCATGTCGTATTTCATGACCCGCATGAACGGGTCGCGGCCGCCGATGAGCAGCTCATTTTTCCCGTCGTTGTCAGCGTCGCCGACAGGCTGCGGGCCCTCGTAGCGGGCGCTCCACTGCGGCCATGGACCATAGTCCCGCTGCCATTGCACCCCGTAGGTGTCATCTACCCCTGATGGTACAGGAGCGCCATCGCCGTTGTGATGCAGCGCTGCTGCATCGTCCTGCTGCGTGGTTGCGGGCAGTGACAGCACAACGGCGTTCAATGCAAATAGGAGGAGTACGGCCAGCGTGACTGCTTTTCCTTTCATGGTAACAGGGAATGCGATGGCCAAATTATAACGTTTATGCTGGGGCTGCCATCGCTGCACCGTCAAAATCGTGCAAGATGAGAGGGAGTGAGGTGTAGGCCGTAACCCCCCTTCTGTTCTAGGCGGCATTCACCTTGGCGTCCCACCTCCGAGCGGTCCCGAACAACCGATCCCGGTATTTGGACTTGCTCCAGGATGGGGGCCGTTTCACCAGATCCCGCCGCAGCGTCATCCCCGCGGGAGTCATCCTCGCGGCGGGCTGTGTCGTTTCTGCTCCCCCATACGGGACTCTCGCCCCGGCTGTTACACACCTGGTTCGGGAACGAGGGAGGAGTTTCCTCAGCGCGAAGCCGTGAGCCGCGCACCTACTCCTCACTCCCGTCGAAGGATAGCCACAGGGATATAAATGCTTTGTTCACCGCCTGCGCCGGAGTCGCTCGTATTCCCGCTCGGCTATCCGGTCGACGAAGCCGTGGCCCATGAAGGCCTCCATGAAATGCGCGGCGATGCCGATACCCCACCCGAACAATGGGAAAACAAACCAGGGGAAGCCGCCGCCGGTCGCCTACCACAATACCGCCAGGAAGGCGTTGACCGCCAGGTAGACCGCGAGATGCACATAAAAATCGGCCTTCCGCTTGGCTCGCTCACGCGCCACACGACGGAGCTCCTCCTCGCTTTCCATACACCGGCAACGAAGCTTTTTATAAAAACCTGCTGCTGCCAACGTTTTTAAAATCACTGGGCTTTCCCCGCTATGAAGGAACAAAAGCGCATCGCATCCCATGCAGCCGTCCGCTACATCGAAAACGGCATGCGCGTCGGCCTGGGCACCGGGTCAACCGTCCGTTATGCAATCGAACGGCTCGGCGAACACATGGAGCAGGGACTCGACATCGTCGGCGTTGCCACCTCAAAGGAGACGGAACAACGAGCCCGGCAGGCCGGTATACCGCTCCAGGAGCTCGACGAACGATCCATTGACGTAACCATCGACGGTGCCGACCAGGTCGACCCATCATTGCAGCTCATCAAGGGCGGCGGCGGGGCCCTGCTCCGGGAAAAAATGGTCGCCGACCGCACGCAGCGGGAAATCATCGTCGTCGACGAGTCCAAGCTCGTGGAATCGTTCACGTTTCCTCTGCCCATAGAAGTCGTGCGATATGGATGGAAAAGCATTGCCGCCCGCCTCCGGGAGCAGGGGCTCGAGCCAGAGATGCGCCGGGACTACGAGACGGACAACGGCAACCCGGTCCTGGACTGCTCCTATGATGAGCTCGGCGACCTGCATCGCCTGGCTGCCACGCTGAGCGGCATCCCCGGCGTCGTGGAGCACGGCCTGTTCCTTGACCTCGCCAGCATGGTCATCGTGGGCACCCCGGATGGAGCGAAAACTATTAGAAGGAAGCAGGGTATGGCACACACACCATGACCATCATGCAGGAGGCGCAGCGCGGCGTTGTCACCGACGAGATCGAAGCGGTTGCCAGGGCGGAGCAACTCGATCCAGATATGGTGCGGCGGCGGGTCGCATCCGGCAGGGTCGTCATTCCCTGCAACCCCTCCCATGCGCCGCGGGCGCTCGGCATCGGCACGGGGCTGCGCGTCAAGGTCAACGCAAACATCGGCACCAGCCGCGAGCACTGCAAGCCCGACGAGGAGCTGGACAAGGCACGGGCGGCGCTCGACACCAAGGCCGACGCGATCATGGACCTGTCCACCGGGGGCGACCTTGATGCATTGCGCCGGCGGCTGCTCGACCTCGTCGACGTTCCGTTTGGCACGGTGCCCGTCTACCAGGCTGCCCTCGATGCAATCGACCGCCGGGGCGCCATCGTCGACATGACCTCTGATGACATCTTCAACGCGTTTCGCCGCCATGCCGAGCAGGGCGTGGATTTCACGGTGGCGCATGTCGGCGTCACCAGGCAGAGCGTGGAACGGCTGAGGCGGCAGCGGCGCCTCATCCCCATGGTGAGCCGTGGCGGCGCGTTCCACATGGCATGGACTTTGCACAACGACAGGGAGAACCCGCTGTACGAGGAGTTCGACTATCTGCTTGAGATTGCCGGCGAGCACGACCTGACGTTGAGCCTGGGTGACGGCATGCGCTCCGGCGCCCTCTACGATTCCAACGACCGGGCGAAGTTCCAGGAGCTGCTCATCATCGGCGAGCTCGTCGAGCGCGCCCGCGAGGTCGGCGTCCAGAGCATGGTCGAGGGGCCCGGCCACATGCCGCTTTCGGACATCGAGCCCAACATCCGGGTGATGAAAAACGTGACGGGCGGGGCGCCCTATTTCGTGCTCGGCCCGCTGGTGACCGACATCGCGCCGGGCTACGACCATTTCGTCGGGGGCATCGGCGGCGCCATCGCGGGCTACCACGGCGCCGACTTTTTGTGCTATGTTACGCCTGCCGAGCATCTGTCGCTACCCGACGCGGATGACGTCCGGCAGGGTGTCATCGCCTCGCGCATCGCCGCGCATGCCGCCAACCTCGCCCGGGGAATTGACCGGGATGTTGACCAGCAGTTTTCACGGGCGCGGAACGAGCTCGACTGGGACAAGATGTTCGAGCTGTGTATCGACCCCGAGCGGGCGAAGCAGTACCGGCGGCGGCGTGAGCCCACGGAGGACCCGCGCTCCTGTTCTATGTGCGGGCGGCTGTGCGCCATCGAGATGGTCGAGCAGTACCTCAAGGACGAGGGGAAAAAACATAAATAGCGGGCTACCATACCCACAGTGAAAATATGGTTACTGTCGAAGAGGAACTCTGTCGGATAGAGATCGTGAAGGAGGGGAGCGAGTTCATCGCCAGGGCGCACACCCAGGCCGGCACCCGTGAGTACCGCAACACCATTTTTGAGGACATGCTCCGCGAGCTGGTCATCGACCTTCAGGAAGAGTTCGGAGAATTCTGAGACATGATAAAGGACCGGGTGGGCCGGCAGCGCTATATTTTGTTTTCCGTTCAGGGTGATGCGTCACGCCGTGATGTCATCCGGGCTATCAACGACGCTCATCACTCCATCGATGCCAGGGGGGAGGCACCGTGGCTGACCGTGTACACCGGCAGCTATGGCATCGTCCGCTGCAGCCATACCCGAAAAATGGAGACCATCCGGCTGCTCAACGACATCTCCAATGATTTTTCGCTGTCGACGGTGCAGACGTCGGGGACCATCAAAACGCTCAAAAAGCAGATAGCAGCTCAGTAGCTTTTCGCGAGGCGGAGCCAGTGTGCTGCCTTTGCGTCGCAGATGGCGCAGGCCCCCCCGCATGACTGTTCGGGTATCGGCGTGCCCAGCGATTTCATGCCCGTCTGTTCCTCCATCTCCAGGCCGCACTGTTCGCTGCCGCACCATGGCACCTCGATGATGCCGTCGCGCTGCTCGAGATGGTCGAGCCTTGCCATGTTGCCGTCCATGAATGATTGTGCTTGCGAGGCGATGCGCTCGTCGTATGCTTCAAGCTTCTCCGGTATCGCGTCGATGCTGTCGCGTTCCACCTGTGCTTTTTCGCCGTCCCTCGCTGCCAGGGTGACCACGTTGTTTTTGATGTCGCGGGGGCCGATCTCTATGCGGAGCGGAACGCCCTTGAGCTCCCAGGTGTAGAACTTGCTGCCCGGCGTCTCATCCCGCGTGTCGAGGTGGACCCTGATGCTGAGCGCTTCGAGCTCCTGCTGGACGGTGCGGCATTCCTCGAGCACCTGTTCCTCCTCTCCCTTGAAAATGATGGGGACGATGACGGCCTGGATGGGCGCGATGCTGGATGGCAGGGCGATGCCGTTGTCGTCGCCGTGCATGCCCACGATGGCGCCGAGCACCCGTTCGGACATGCCGTAGGTGGTCTGATGGCAGTGCCGGTGCTCGCCCTGCTCGTCCTCGTAGGTGATGTCGAAGGGACGGGAAAAGTTTTCCCGGTATTGATGGATGGAGGCAACCTGGAGCACCCGCCTGGAGGGCATCAAAACGTCGACGCCGATCGAGTAATGGGCGCCGGCGAACTTGTCCCAGTCGGGACGCCGGCTCATCAGATAGGGCAGGCAGAGCGCGTCCAGAAACCGCTCGGCGATGGCGAGGTCCTCCTGCACCTGCGCCTCTGCTGCCTCGTAGCTGCGGTGGCATGTATGTGCTTCAAAAAAATGGATCTCGCGGACGCGGATGAAGGCCTTGGTCATCTTGGTTTCGTAGCGGAACGTGTTGACGATCTGGTATGTTTTCAGGGGCAGGTCGGCGTGGCTTCGTATCCACAGGGCGAAGATGGTGTACAGCGCCGTCTCCGACGTTGGGCGGAGCAGCAGCCGTTCGTCGAGCTCGTTGTCCCCGGCATGGGTGACCCAGAAGACCTCGGAGCCAAAGCCCGCAATGTGGTCGGCCTCTTTCTGGAAAAGCGTTTCGGGGACGAGCAATGGAAAGTTGACCTCCTGGTGACCGGTGGCACGCATCTCCCGCCGGATGTGTTCGTCGATGTTGCGCATGGCCTCCCAGCCGTAGGGACGCCAGATGTTCATGCCCTTGACCGGGTAGCGCTTGTCGCAGAGCTCGGCCGCCTCGACGACCTCGTTGTACCATTCGTCGAAATCATCGCTTTTTGTGATGTCCATCGGTGTGAAATGTCGTTCGTTTATTAAAGCTGACGGTTCTGTGCCAGCCGGGCGGAAAGATTACTGGGGAAGCAGGTTGTGGTAGAGGCACTGGAGGGACGGCGCGGATGGCGGGGTGCCATCGTCGATGGACAGGCGGTAGATATGGGTGTCGCTGGTGCACCAGGCGTCGCCGGTCAGCTCTTTCAGGAAATCCGCATGCTCCGGTGTGACCTCGAGCTCGATTTTTTTCCTGGCGCCCTGGGCGTTGATGGGGATTTTTTCGATGGTGACGTTAACGGCTGGCATGTGGCGCACCGCCGTTTCCGTCGTATCCGTTCCCGTTCCATTCGGGGTAGAGCAGGCGCTCGAGCACGTTGTAGAGCTCGGTTTTCCGCCGCTGGGAGCGGGCTTCCCGCATGTAGCCGGCGACGAGCTGGGCCAGCTCTATCTGTGCTTCCGCATCCTTTCCGACCGTTTTTATGAGATTATGGCATTCCATGCTGGTTCACCTCCACACTGGCTCCCGCCAGTGTCTCAGCAAAATGCTAACTTCAGTAACATATAAATAGCTATGCCACATATATTTGTAACAAAATAGAGTTATATGGTGATAAAATGAAGAAAAGTAACACGACGCTGTTCAAGGTAAGCGAGACTTTGGACCAGCTGCTCATCGACGCGCGGCAAAGCCTGCAAAAAATCGCCGAGAAATGCGACACCTACCGGCAGAAAATCTGGCGCGAACAGAACAAGCTCGAGGAATCCAACACCATCTGGGGGTACACCGCCGTCGTCAACGAGGAAAAACTGGGCTGGCGGCTGTTCATGGTGTTCATGAAAACCCGTCCCATGACGGAGGATTTCGCCCGGCAGCAGATACGCCGGGTGCGGGAGGACGTCCCCGGCCAGATGCAGGTCCGGCTCATCGACGTCTACCACCTGACCGGCACCTATGACTGGATCGTCGTCTTCGCGGCCAAAAACTGGGCGACCGCCCGAAAATACTACGACAACCTCCGCAAGGAATACTGGGGGCTCACCCTGGAAAAACCCGAGCTGAGCAGCGTGGCCTTCACCTCCATCCGATGGGGCAAGGTCAACCCGGAGATAGAGCGCCTCGAAGAGTTCGTCTCCCCCTGACGTCACAAAGCTTTAAAGCCCGCTCTGCCTTTACCAGCATGACACTGGTGGCACCCTCCATCCTGTCAGCAGATTTCTCCCGGCTGGGTGACGAAATACGCGAGGTCGGAGTAGCAGGCGCCGACTGGATACACCTCGACGTCATGGACGGCCATTTCGTCCCCAACATCACCATCGGCTCCACCGTCGTCGCGGACCTACGCGACCACACCACGCTGCCCTTCGACGTCCATCTCATGATCGCCGAGCCGGAGCGCTACATCACGGCCTTCGCCGATGCAGGCGCCGACATCATCACCGTCCACGCGGAGGCAGCCGCCCATCTCCACCGGCTCGTCGGGCAGATACAGGATGCAGGCTGCCACGCCGGCGTCTCCCTCAACCCCGGCTCGCCGCTCTGCATGATTGAGCACGTCCTCGGAGACATCGACCTCCTGCTCATCATGACGGTCAACCCCGGCTACGGCGGACAGCGCTTCATCGAGTCCATGCTCCCCAAAATATCCACGGCCAGCGAGCTCGTCGACAGCGAGGGCGTCCATCTCCAGGTGGACGGCGGCATCAACGAGGACAACGCCAGACAGGTCAGACAGCAAGGGGCCGACGTCATCGTCGCCGGCTCAGCGGTGTTTGGCAGCCCCGACTACGCGGCGGCCATCAAAAAGTTGAAATAAACGCCCCCCGATTGAATAACATGGGGCACAGAGCCAACACAGCTATTTTCATCCTCTGCATCTGCACCGCAGCAACAACGCTGCCGGCATGCGAGGGAGCATGGGGCGTCTACCGCCAGCCGGGCTACGACGAGGGGCGAAGCATCGCGACCGCCAGCGACAGCGCCTACGTGGCCGGGCTCTCCATCTCTGAAGGCTCCTTCAACGGCTACCGGCTGCTGAAATACAACGCAACCGGCAACGTTGTATGGGAGCAGCGGTTCCCGGTGCCCGGTCGACGGATGACAAGGGAGAGCTATCGACATG
Organism: uncultured Thermoplasmatales archaeon; assembly: GCA_964514975.1. Lineage (GTDB taxonomy): Archaea > Thermoplasmatota > E2 > UBA202 > DSCA01 > CAZESS01. The sequence goes on from CAZESS010000002.1 coordinate 61,695, forward strand.
TCGCGGTGGCCGCCACCCCTACATCAGCCACCATCGCGTTCACCAACGGCACGTTCGCGGTACGGGCCATCCATGCAAACGGCACCCGTCTCTGGGAAAACAGATGGCGCCGGCAGTGCAGCGTCACCGACATCGCCATGGATGGCAACCACACCATCGTCGCCGGATGCGCCGACGATGGACAGGAGGGGCGCTTCCACGTCGTCGCCTTCGACGCACACGGCGGGGTAGCCTGGAACGCGAGCGGGCCGGGCTGCATCTACGGCATTGACATCGCCGACGATGCAATACTCCTCGCGGGAGAACGGGACGACACCGGCATCCTCTTTGAGATGAACCGGACCGGCAGGATAACCGCATGCAGGCAGCTCGACGGGACGGCGATACGGGATGTAGCGGCCGTGAACGACGGCATCGCGCTTCTACACAGCCTGGATGGACAGGTCGCCGTCATCATGGTGCCATCGGTGGCCGAAGGCAACGTGACACGGCATAACTATACCGGGACGGCCGGGGCACATGCGCTGCAGCGGGCGCATGGCCGCTTGTTTGTTGCGGGCAACGTGTACAACCAGAGCTCACGATACCGGGATTATCTGGTCGCCGAATGCCTCTCAAACGGGACGTTCAACGACGTCGTCCGATACAACGCCAACGGCAGCGGCGACGACGTCGCATGGGCCGTCGCCGGGTTCCCCGCCGTCGATGGTGTCATCGCCACGGGAGCCGTCTACACCCAGCATGTCATCCCCCCGCAGGTGTATATCGACAGGGAGATATACACCACGACATACCTGCCGAACAATCTCCCGCCGACCGCGAACTTCACCTGGACGCCGGACGAAGCGAAGGCGAACGACAGGGTCACGTTCACCGAAACCGCGGTGGACCCGGACGGCAGCCCTGTGAGCTACACATGGGATTTCGGCGACGGCGACACGGCCATGCAGCGCAATCCATCACATGTGTACACGGACAAGGGCGTGTACACGGTGACCCTAACCGTCCGGGACGACGACGGCGCCGTCGGTACCGCAACGCGGGACATCGTGGTAGCCGAGGAGGAACAGACACCCGGGTTTTCCATCATCGCTGCAGGCATGGCCGTGGCGTTCGCCGTCATGCTGCGAAGGCGATTAACTTTTAAATAGGCCGGCCATATGGATACACTCATTGCAGGGGTAGCCAAGCATGGCCAACGGCGCAAGGTTGAGGGCCTTGTCCTGTAGAGGTCCGCGAGTTCAAATCTCGTCCCCTGCACTCCATTTTTCCAGCGAAATGTTCATCTCCTCCATCGTGATATCCCGGCGGTGAAACCATGTCAGTGTTCAAAAACATGAAAAAGCGGTTCAACGTTGAACTGACGAAGATAAAACAGGTGGCCATGGTCGGCAGCGTTGTGCTGCTCACAGTGAACATCGCGCTGACCGCCTACCCCTACCTCGCCTGGCGGGGCATCCATCCCTACGTGGGCGTGGCGCTGGTTTTCCTGCTCATCCTGGGCCTGATATGGCTGCTTGCCCATCTCTACATGAACGTGCTCGAGATGTACAAGGAACAGAAGCTGGCGGAAAACGTGCTCTACAATCCCTACGTGGTCCACCAGTTCAACCCCTTCCAGGAGGTCACCTGGAGGCAGTACAACATGGCGGTGCTCGAGGCATTGCGCAGCATCACCCCGGATGCATCGGCGCAGCGCAGGCTGGATGACGCCATCGGTGCCGTGGAGCGCTGGCTGTCGCTCGGCTACATCCCCCGCCGGGATGTTCAATGCGCCCTTGATATGGTTCATGTAGTATTCTTCCCGTGTTTTGACGTCTATAATCATATCCATGTCAACACCGAGATATGAACCGTAGTGGATACCTATAATTTGTCAATATCAAATCGACAGAGCACGGGGCGGCAGCGGGTAAGGTTTAATATCGCGTTCTCCATGTCTTTCCATGGGCGAACTGGTCTTCGTCGGCGTCGGACTGCAGAGCGACCGTGACCTCACCCTGGCGGGGCTCAAGGCAGCCCGAAACGGTGACCATATCTTTGCAGAGTTTTACACCAGCCGTCCCGGCGTGTCCATCGAGATGCTCGAAAAAACCATCGGGAAGCATATAGAGGTGGTCGACCGGAAGGACGTCGAGCAGGAGGACATCATCCTGACGGCGGCCGCACAGGACCGGGTCTGCCTGCTCACGGGCGGCGATCCGATGACCGCGACGACCCATATCGACCTTCGGTTGCGCGCCGCCGAGCAGGGCATCCCGACACGCATCGTCCACGGCGTCAGCATCGTCACCGCGGCTGCCGGATTGCTAGGGCTCCAGATATACAAGTTCGGGCGGACGACGACGCTCGCCTACCCGGAAAAAAACTATTTCCCCCTGTCTCCGTACCATGTCATCCGGAAGAACCGGGAGCGGGGGCTGCACACCCTAGTATTGCTCGACATCCAGGATGAACGGCAACGATATATGACCATCCCGGAGGGCGTCGAGCTGCTCCTTGAGATGGAACAGCGATGCGACAACGGGGTCATCACCCCGGGTACCGTCCTGGGCGGGGTCGCCCGCGCATCGTCATCGGAGCCCGTGGTCAAAGCCGGATATCCCGGGCAGCTGCAGGAAACAGATTTCGGTCCGCCGCTGCATTCCCTGGTGGTGCCCGGCAGCCTGCACGTGATGGAGGCCCGGGCGCTGGTCGAGCTTGCCGACGGTCCGCCGGAGCTGCTCGACGACGGGCAGGAGAGAAAACATTTATAGCGATGTCGCCATTTAACTGTCCATATGGCAGACTCGAAGCAGAGAACAGCAGTGCTTATGACGTTCACGGTTGCCTTTCTTTTACTGGCCCATCTGCTGCCCGTGACACCGGCATCGGCCGAGCCGGCCGGAACCGGGTTTGACAAGGGCATCTCATGGGCGTCGACCACCTTTACCAAAAAAGCCACGTTCGTCGGGTTCGACGAGCAAAGCACCCTTGACGACTATGCATATCTCTCGGCGGTGCCATCCTCCGTGTTTTACAGCAGCGGCGCCGACCGGATGTACACGCATCCATTGCTTTTCCACCAGGCAGATACGTCGGTGGGCGGCGAAACCGACCGGGCGCTCAACGGCAAGCAGGGCGTCGACTATTTCATGGACGACTGGATGAGCGCCTGCAACGGCCGGCTGGACGACCTGATGCTCATCAACGTCGGCGAGGGCGAGATAGACCTGGCAGCCCGGAACGTCACCACCATCAACGGTGACACGCCGGCGGACATCGCCGGGCGGCTGGCCGAGCGCGACTGGATGTACGCCGACGAGGCGGTCCTGGCCGTCATCAACGACGACACCATATCGGAGGGCAACATGACGTCGGGGAGCCTTACCGGGAGCTTCGCCGCCGGCGCCGAGGTGAAAACAACGAGCTTCCAGGTGCCGCAGAGCAACTCGCTGAACCCCGTGTACCATGAGTTCACGGTGCCGGAGCAATACAAGTATCTGAAGGCCGACCTGTGGTGGAACTGTTTCATCCTGGGTGGCTTCATCGCCATCCCTCCGGGTGACCCCGACCTGCAATTGTTCTGCCAGCACGGCAGCGACTGGATGCAGACCGCCGCCGTTGCGACCTGGAACATCCTGACCGGGCCGGCCGAGCAGGCTGCCTCCTACGTCTACAATCCCGGCTCATGGCGGGTGGGCGTCACCGACATCCCCACAGAGCGGGACAAAGAAATACCACGCATAGACCTCTTCGGCGGCCTGCTGTCCCTGCAGGGCTCCGCCTTCCAGGCGCTCCGCAGCATCCGCCGGGGTGTCACATACAACATCGACGTCGAGATGTACCCGGGCACCGAGGTGGACGTGCCCGACGTGCCCGAGACGGGTGTCGACAACGCCTCGTTCACCCTGGAATGGAACGGTGAAGCCCAGCTCGGAATGTCGCTCATCGGACCGGCGGGCGAGGAAATCGTGGCTGCGCGCAACATGACCAGCTCCACGCAGCACATCGAGGTCGACAAGCTGGGCGGCTGCCGCCCCGGCGAGCACTACCGGCTCTGCGTGTTCAGCATGGAAAAAGACGCACAGGGCACGGTCGACTTCACCGTCTCCTATACCTGGCGCAATAAAACATCCATGCAGCAGGATATGTCCCTCGCATCGGCAGCCCAGGGCGCCGTCCTGGCATCGGCGCTCAATGCGCCATTGCTCTACACCTCATCCGACGATTTGCCGTCAGCGACCAAGTCCGCGCTCCGCACCCTGGGCGTCGACAGGGTGCACGTCATGGACCTCGGGGAGCGCCTGACAGATAAGGCACGTACCGACATCCGCAACGCTGCCGACATCAAGGCATGGCACACCGCGGCCAGGGATGCCTATGACACCATCCGCGATATCACGGGGCAGAACGACGTCATTTTTTCGACGACCGACCCGTGGACGTTCTGGCGAAGCGGTGAGCTGCAACCCGGCGGCGAGTTCCCGGGCGCATTGTTCGTCGGCCCCGCCGCCTTCCATGCAGCACAGCACGGCAGCCCGCTGCTGCTGCTGGAGATGCATCCACGGCTCTCCTCGGCGGTGGTATGGCACAACGAGTTCTGGCGTCGCCATGTCAGCGAGCGCTTCCTGTTCACGCCGACGGTGGCAGAGATGTATCTGACGGGCAAACGTGTCTATGATTTCCTGCATGACTATGGCTTCGACGGCGACGGCATGGAGTCCATGGTGACCATCGCCGGGCAATATGACATCGGCACCCCATGGGACCGTGTCTTTGTGGGCAAGGCCAAGCCCGGCCGTATCTTCGGCTCGCCGGTCGACGCTGCCTCATGGTCGGCCCGCAACGTGTTTTATCCCCGTCTCATCTTCGAAAACCCGGGGCTCAACCCCGGCGGCGTTGAAATGATAAACGGCAGCACGAGCACCCGCCGCTTCACCGGGCTCGCCAGGCGGCCGCTGGCCAACACGCTGGTGGTAGAGAAGCCGTCCGAGATGGAGCAGATGACCTATCCCGTGGTGTGCTCCTTTGTTACCCATAAATATCGGTTCAACGAGCGCGCCGGGGAATACTATGGCTCCACCTATCAGTGTGCTGACGGGCTGACACCGGGCCAGGATTTCACGTTCAACCCCATCGATCAGGGGCTGGGTGAAAAATATCTGGGTATCGAGGGCGCCATCTTTCCGGATATGACTGAGACGGAGGTCGTGCCCACCTATCTGCGGCGGGGCGGCTACGACGTCGCGTTTTCTACCTCGCTGGAGGCGGTCGGCGCCGATCTCAACACGGGCGCTATCATGTGGGTCCATGGCTCCCATGGACTGGAGACGGAGTGTGGCTCCACCCTGTTCTGGGATCCGGACGAGGGGTTCAGCAGCCATGATCCCATCTCGCAGCTGGTGAAACCCTTTGCTGGTGCGACGCGGGAGGAAAACCCCTGGCGCGGCTATGAATGGTATCTGGGCTCGACGGCGCAGCCCGACACGATGACCATGGACGTGCAGGGCACCATTCCGTTCACCAACATCCCGTTTCCCATCGCCACGGGCATGGACTGGGCGCTGGCCAGGGAGCCGGTCAGGGAGACCCTCAACAAGATTATCCCGTTTTTCGCTCCCTTCAACGTCGATGACAGCTATGACGGCGTCATCGGCACCATCCAGTTTTCCCGGTATCCCTACGCGGAGAAAAACGCCACCCAGATCGAGGCGGTGCTTGACAACCTGCATTCCATGGGCTTTATCACGAGCATCTGCCAGACCGCCAACACCTATTTCCATCTGTCGCTCGTCCGGCATGGCAGCGTGTTCCAGGTGCAGGACCCCTGGCCGACCTCCTGGTATGGCACTATCTGGCGGCAGAGCATCCCGCGCGACCTGGTGCTCGGTGACACCGTCGGCGAGGCCTACGTCAAGGGGATGAGCCATGTCGGCATCCTGTACATCACGGAGCCACCCCAGTGGTGGTGGGACATCATGGAAAACGTGGTCCTGTTCGGCGACCCCGACCTCCGCGTCTGGGTGCCCGGTCAGCAGTACAGCAGCAAAAATCACTGGGAGCAGACCGACGTCGAGCCCCTTGAATACCGGCAGCAGATGGCAGTTGACGGCCATGCGCTCTACGGCGCCACGGAACATCCCCACAGGGTGGAGGGGTTCAACTGGATGCCCATTCTGCTCGGCCTTGCCATCGTTGCGCTCATCGGCGCCGCCGGCTATCTCTACTGGCGCCGGAACCAGTGAAACAAAAACTATATAGCGACGGGTGTTTGCTCCTGATATGAGCGAACGGGAGCAGGTCCTTCGGGCAATCAACGCCGAGCCGGGTGACCGCATCCGCATTGTGGCAGGCGAGAAAACCTATGCGGGCATCCTGATGCCCCATCATGCGTTCAGCCAGGATGACGTGGTGACCGTCAAGCTCGACAGCGGCTACAATGTCGGCGTGTCCATAGAGGATGCGGAACTCTCCCTGGTCGGCAAACGCCAGCCCCGGGAGATGGAACCGCAGGAGGTGCCCCGGAGCCCGGAGAAGCCGTCGGTGGCGTTGCTCGGCACCGGCGGCACCATCGCCAGCTATGTCGACTACGAGACAGGGGCGGTCCATCCCGCCGGCACGTCGGAGGAACTCGCGTTTTCAGCCCCCGACATTTTCGATATCTGCAACGTCGACGCAGACGTGGTGGCACACAAGCTCAGCGAAAACATGGCCTCTGCCGACTGGGTCGACATCGCGACAGCCACGGCCAGCAAGCTCAACAATGGGGCCAGCGGCGTCATCATCGCCCACGGCACCGACACGATGAGCTACACGGCCGCAGCGCTATCATTCATGCTCCATGACCTGTCGGGGCCGGTGGTCCTGGTCGGCTCGCAGCGCTCGTCTGACCGGCCGAGCAGCGACGCGTTCCAGAACCTGGTGGCGGCGGCACGCGTTGCCATATCAAATCTGGGGGAGGTGGCGGTGGTCATGCACGCCGAGACCTCGTCCGGCCTGTGTGCGGTGCATCGGGGCACCAGGGTCCGGAAGATGCATGCCTCCCGCCGCGACGCGTTCCGCAGCATCGACGCCCGGCCGCTCGCCTTCGTCGACGACGAGGTCCGCTTCATAGGGGAATATCGAGCGAAAACGTCCGGGGAGACCGGGATTGCGGCCGAGCTCAACGACGACGTCGCCCTGGTCTATGCGCATCCTGCACTCGACGAGGAGAGCTTTGTGGCGATGACCGCTGGCCGGGACGGCGTCGTCGTCGCCGGAACGGGGCTCGGACATCTAACCGAGGCGCTGATGCCGGCTATTCGGGAGCTCACCGCCGATGGGGTGCCCGTTGTGATGACCACGCAGTGCATCTGGGGGCGGGTGAATCTCAACGTGTACTCGGTTGGGCGGCGGCTGCTCCAGGCCGGTGTCATCCCCGGTGGCGACATGCTGCCCGAGGTTGCCCTGGTCAAGCTGATGTGGACGCTCGCCAACGTATCTCATGATGATGTCGCGACAGCGATGCAGCGGAACCATGCCGGCGAGCTGTCAGAGCGGACGCTGTATGATACGTTCCCCCAGCAAAAAACATATATTGAAGACGACATTAACGGTTAGAGACCATGAAATCAAAAGTCCTCATCGTTATAGCAGTCATTATGGTGCTGCCGCTCGCCAGCGCCGAGCTGACCAAGCCGAACTGGAGCACCGGCGACTACTGGGAGTTCGAGGGACAGTATGACGGCAGCGCCTCGATGGGATTCGAAAACCAGACCATGGAGTCCAGCATCGACATCGACATCACGCTCCGCGTGTCCGTGAACGACGTCCAGGTGCGGCAGGTCGACGGCGACTACGTCGGGGTCTACGCAACCGACATGAGCGGCACCCTTTCAGGCACCTTTAGCTACAGGTTCGGCGGAGAGGAGTTCAGCGGCGAGCTGACATTCGACCTGGACGGCACGAACCTGTTTTCAACCACCGATCTTTCCATCCTGGAGTCGAATGTCAACGTCAACATCAGCATCTCCGGACTGCCACCCGGCACGCTTCCCTCCCAGCTCAACAGCATCACCACCTATGACCCAGCGCTCGATTTCATGCAGTTTCCCGTGAGCGCAGGGGAGACATGGACGGCGCAGACCACCGTTACCACGGAGTCATCGATGGGCGGGATGCCGACCCCGCAGCCCGTTGAGTTCACGTTCCGCTGCGTGCGGACACTTGGCGACCTCTACGTCATCGAGACCGACTACGTGCCGTTCATCGGCGACATCATCCCCATCAACAACACCAACATCAGATGGTCCGACAGCAAGGGGATGATAGAGGAGATACGCGGCCAGTCCCAGGAGCAGAACTTCAACATAGGGCTCGTCGATTACTCCTATACGGGGCAGGAAAACCAGCCGCCGACCGCTGCTATCTCCACCGACGCGCAGCAGCCGTCCACCGGCGACATCATCAGCTTTGACGGGGCCGGCTCGAGCGACCCAGACGGCACGATCGAGCTCTACCAGTGGAACTTTGGCGACGGCGTCAACGCAACCGGGGACAGCGTCCAGCATGCCTTCGGCGAAAAGGACACCTACACGGTCACCCTGACCGTCGTCGACAACTACGGGAACACGGCCACCGCCACGCGGCAGATAACGGTCACGGGCTCGTCCAGCGGCTCCTCACCGGGCTTCGGCGGCATCTCGCTCGTCGTCGGGCTCGTCGGTGTGATGCTGCTGCTCTGGAAACGAAAGCGGGATTTTAGGTAATTTTAAATAGATTCCGGCATTAATGAAATCGATTGCCCGGGCGTAGAGGTATCCATGCAGTACGATTTATTGTTGAAACGACCGAAGCTGACCATCATAATTTTTACGCTTCTAACCCTGGTTATCTCTACCCAGGCGCTCGACGTCGTCATCTCATCTGACATCGAGCTATATATGCCCTCCGACCAGCCGACGGTCGAGACGCTCAACCAGATACGGAAGGAATGGCCCGTGGACAACGTGGTCATCTATGTAAGCGCCGATAACATCACCGACGTGTCGACTCTCAAGGAGATCGATGCCGTTGAACGGGCGCTTGACCCCGCCGACAGCGAGTCCATCGAGTACACGGCGAGTATCGCATCTTTTTTACGTGACACCAACGCCATTTTTCCCATTGTCGGCGGCAATATGATCCCCGACCGGCAGGCGCAGGTCGACCTCCTCCTCAGGTTTATCCCGGAGGAACTGAAGGACAACTTCGTGACGCCGGATAACAAGCACGCGGTCATCATCGTCGCCACCGAAAAAGGCGTCGACGCGGATCAGTTACTCGAAGAAAACGTGTACCCCATACTGGGGACGACGTCCGAGACGGAGATGACCGCGACGGGCACCATCACCATGTACAAGGAAACCGTGGACTGGGTGATGAACCGCATCTATCCCGTCGTCCTGGTTTCCGGTCTGCTGCTGGTGCTCACCATTCTCGCCTTCCATCGGAGCATGAAGGCCGTGCTCATATCGCTCGCGCCGATCGCCTACGCCATCGGCCTGACCTTCGGGACCATCGGGATGATGCCCGTCCAGTTTGCGCCCACGGTCATCGCGGTTATCCCGCTGCTGGCAGCCCTGGGCATTGCCTACTCGCTCCACATGGTCAACCATTATGCCGAGAAGGTGGAGGAGACATCGCCGGAGGAGGCCCTCCGTCACATCATCGGGACGACCGGCAAGGCGGTATTGCTGTCGGCGGTGACCACCATTGTGGGTTTTGCGTCGCTGCTGTCGTCGACGATGCCCCCCATCGAGAACATGGGCCTCGCGTTTCTCATCGGCGTGCTCTACTGTTTCATCGCCACCATGGTGATGGTGCCGGCACTGCTGGTCATTTCCAACTACCGGCAGAAGGGCATCCGGGGCTGGGATTCGTTCTCGCAGCTGGTCAGATACCGGAAACACATTTTGCTGCTGTTCGTCGTGCTGACCGCGCTCTCCATCGCGGCGCTTCCCAGCGTGTCCCCGAAGACGTCTATCTATGAGATGATGCCCGGCGAGATGCCGAGCAGCAAGGCGATGCATGACTATTCGGAGGATTTCGACAGCGGACAGATGGGCGTCGTCGAGATAGAGACGGGGCCCGAGGGTGTCCTTGAGCCGTCGTTTCTCCGGGAGCTTGAGTCGATGGAGAAGGCGATAAACGTGGGGATAAAAAATGCTTCGGCATATTCCATCGTGGACGTCGTCAAGCGGCTCAACCTGGGCACCATCCCCGCCACCAAGGAGGAGGTCAAAAACCTCATCGAAAACAAGCTCGGCCCGAAATACCGGACGATGATGCTCAGCGACGGCTACAACAAGACCCTGGTCTACGTCAACATGCCCGTCATCCCGGTGGACGAAACACGGAGGGCGGTCGACGGCGTCAACCAGATCCTCGGGCAGTACGACGCCAAGATAGACGGCAGCGTGACCTCGCTCGCCGGCCTCAGCTCCGTGACCGTAGAGATAAACGGCATGCTGATGGAGCAACAGTTCCGGTTCATGTTCCTGTCGCTGCTGCTGGTGTTCACCTGTCTGCTGCTCGTCTTCCGATCGTTTAAATATGCGACGGTTACCTTCGTGCCCATCCTCATCATCCTGGTCTGGCAGCCCGGGGCGCTCGTGCTCACCGGAACGCCGCTCAACGTGGCGACCATCATGGTGTCATCGGTCGCCATCGGCGCCGGCATCGATTTCTCGGTGCACATCACGGAGCGGCTGCGCGACGAGCTCAAGCAACGGTCGCCGCTGGAGGCCGTCAAGGTCGCTATTGCACGGAAAAGCCCGCCGTTGCTTGAAACCACGCTGGCGCTCATCGCCGGCGGCATCCCCGTCGCGCTGATGGAATACGAGCTGGTGACCCAGTTCATCGTGCTCGTGCTGCTGATGCTGGTATTCGCCTGTATCGCTGCGTTGCTCGGCCTGGCGGCCATCTATGCATACAAAAACGGAGCATGGCTGGAGCGCTGGCCCTAACCGTAGCTCTCGAGCTTTTTCTGGAAGCGATAGGTTTCCCCTTCGATGTCAACAGGGTATTCCCCGGTGACGCATCCCAGGCAGAGGTCATGCCTGGCATAGCCGGTCGCCCTGAGCAGCCCCTCTATGGACAGATATCCGAGGCTGTCAGCGCCGATGGTCTCCCTGATTGCAGGCACGGTTTTATCGGCGGCGATAAGCTGCGCCCGGTCGGTCATGTCGATGCCGAAATAGCAGGGTGCGACGATGGGCGGCGAGCCGATGCGAACGTGTACCTCCGCTGCGCCGCGCTGCCGGAGGATGTCCACCATCTGCCGCATCGTCGTCCCGCGGACGATGGAGTCATCGACGAGCACCACCCGCCGGTCGGACACGATGCTCCGGACTGGGTTCATCTTCAGGAGCACGTAGTGTTCCCTGAGACGCTGCGACGGCATGATGAACGTCCGGCCGATATACCGGTTTTTCATCAATCCCTCGGCGAGCTGTATGTCGGCGGCATGCGCATAGCCATATGCATGGGCACGCCCCGAATCGGGCACGGGAACGACGATGTCCGCCTCGACGGGATGCTCAGCGGCGAGCTGTGCCCCAATCCGTTTCCGGGCCTGGTAGACATCCTTGCCGTCGATGACAGAATCGGCACGGGAAAAATAGACGTATTCGAAGAAACAATGACCTGTGTGACGTGCGCCGATGAGCCGATGACCCACATATGTTTCGGGTGTTATCTCGACGAGCTCTCCGGGCCGGACGTCACGGATGAACCGGGCGCCGAGCGCGTCCAGCGCCACGCTTTCCGACGAGATGATGTAGCCGTCATTGAGCTCGCCGATGCAGAGCGGCCGGACGCCGAGCGGGTCACGCAGCCCGAACACCCGGTCGTTGTACATGATGGCCAGCGAATAGGACCCCTCCAGCCGTTTCATCACATACTTGACAGCCTTTTCGAAGCCGGTGTCCTTCAACTGGTCGGAGAGCATGAAGGCGATGGATTCCTCCTCGCTCCCCATGGAAAAGGTGTGACCCTGGTCCATGAGCTCACGGCGGAGCGCATCGGCGTTGGTGATGATACCGTTGTGGGCGAGCGCGATGTCGCCGCTTGATGTGTGCACCAGCGTGGGCTGCGCGTTTTCCGGTGTTGACAGCTCGATTGAATAATACACGTGGGCGATGCCCCGCTGGCCATGGATGGAGCCGACGTCGATGTCCTTGAACGCCTCGTTCACCAGCCCGAGGCCGCGATGGCATCGGATTCGCTGCTCGTCTGGCTGATAGGATGCGATGCCGGCTGCCTCCTGACCGCGGTGCTGCAGCGCGTTGAGCATAAAATACAGGTCGGACGCTACATCATGGTCCGCCGCGGCCGCTGCAACGCCGCATCGCTCCCTCATTTTTTCCAGTTGTAGTCGCGTCTCTTGCTGGATTTGCCGAAACCGCAGGCGGCGCAGACCTTCTTGCGGACGTGGTAGGCATGCTTGCCGCAGCGCCTGCAGACGATGTGGGTTGTGCCGCCGCCAGACTTTGATGGTGTTCCCTTGCTCATGGTATCACGGTGAGATGTACACGATGTTGTCCCCTCGCACGATGACCCTTTCCAGGTCGCGCTGTTTTTCGCCGTATTCCAGCTCCTCGGCGCTGGTGAGGACGAGGTTGAGATGTGGATGGTCGTAACCGTCGAGCACACCGCGGTATTCACGGCCGCCGCGGAGCTCCACGATGACCCGTTTGCCGATGCTGCCGTGGACCATCTCGAGGGGTTTCATTGGTAGGGTATGAAAGCGAGCTACTTAAATCTTTGCCGCCCTGTCAGGGGTTGGGGGGCAAAAAAACCGGGCGGCTCTCCCGGGTGTACTGTGGGGACAATGCCGGGGCCAGCGGCGCCATGTAAACGTTTGCTCCATAGATGCTATAGCCTCTATAGCCGTATGCCGGAAAACGTTAATATCCAGCGATGCACGGCGAGAGAGAAGGGCAGGGCGGGTGGACAAGAAGAGGTATCCCAGTATGCGCTGTGGCATATATCCCTGCCCCGGGTGTATATGCGGCGGGGATTCATTAATATTGCGCCATCCGATGCTGGAGGTGGGAATCGAACCCACCTGTGCCATCGGGCAGACGACGGGGATTGCTGCCCGCTCCAGCAGCAATACCATGCCCGGATGTTAAAAAATGTTGCGATGGGCACGTATTTTTATAAACCACCTGGTGTTATATGCAGGTATGACAACCTGTCCAGGCTGCAACACGGACAATCCCGCCGGGGCGAAGTTCTGCATGGAATGCGGGACGCCGTTACCGCAGAAAAAGACGTGCGGTGATGAATCATGGGATGAAAGCGCGGGTGGCCCGTAGCGCCCCTGCTTTCGGGATGTGCTGATGATTCATTGTATGACGGCGCATGCTAGATGACGGAGGTCGTGTAGTTGCTGTATGCACTTTGTAGGGATGGCCGGAATATTTATATATTAAATTAACAATTGTTTATTAAATGAGTAATGGCACGCAGCGTATCATCCTCCTCATCGAAGACGACCCGGCCATCCAGGAACTCCTCGACATGCAATTCACATCGCTCAACGTCAAACTATACCGGGCACAGGGCGGCCTCGAAGGAGTACAGCGCTACCGGGAGCTGCACGCCGCGCTGGCAAACGACCCGACCTGGTCATCATGGACATCAAACTGCCGGCCATGAACGGCATCGAAGCAACCAAAAAAATAAAAGAAATAGACGACAGCGCCGTCATCTACGGGTTCACCGCCTTCGCCTCCGTCAAAGGCAAAGAACTCCGGCAGGCGGGCGCCCAAAAAGTCATCCCCCGCACCCATGGGTTCAAGGCGCTCCGGGACATCGTCATCTCCTCTATCCACGCCCGACCACCGTCAACATGATGTCGCGGCGCTATTGCTGCATACCTATTTCGCTTTTTCCCGGTTCTCCATTCCGAGCATGTAGCCGCCCAGACCCCTCAGCCAAAAAAGAATCGAATACGCCACCCACCGCTCGGTTCCCCCGCCACCTCTATATGTTTCTGCATAAACGAGCGGAGCTTTTCATGCATGGTGCCGGCCCTCTTCTTATGTTATAGCCATATTATCTGCAAACCTTATGTCCTCGGGACAAAAATACAACATACCGGCCCTTGGATACAGCGGCATGGGAAGCAAAAAATAGTGCTCCCGTCGGGATTCGAACCCGAGTCCTCGGCTCGCTCCGAACCTTTTTTGGATGTGAAGCACCTTTTCTAAAGGGGCGCAAGGGTTCTCGAGAGGCCGAGATGATTAACCGGACTACACTACGGGAGCAGTCCACCCCCGTAATACGTTGTACTTTTTATCATTTTTGCACTAGCCGCCCGAGGCCACCCGGACGACCTTCACCATCGTGCCGTCAGGCAGCCGCTCCGTGTGCGGCACCGGCTCGTCGTCGACAACCAGGATCGCCTGCTCCGCGGTCAAATCAAGTCGTGCAAGGAGGTCGGTACCCGTGGCATCGTCGTCGAGACACAGGTCATGTCGCTCGCGCTGCATCGTCACCGTGACATACATCGATACACCTAAAAACACCCCTCCTATATACGTTTCGCACGCTGAGGTGGCCGAGTCCGGACCAAGGCGGTAGCCTCGAGAGCTACTGGGCCATTGGCCCTCGCAGGTTCAAATCCTGCCCTCAGCGCTTTTTTTCTCTGTTGCTGGGAGAAAACACAAAAATTGTTGCACGAGCACAAAATTGCTTGCAAAAAACAAACTTTTATATATATTCTCTTGATTGATGGCTGTGAGTGGTGGCACCCCCAGTATCCGGGAGGTACTTGAAGAGCTTAGAGACACCTTTGACAGGCTCGACACCGCGGTCGCCGCCCGGGAAACCCTGCTTGACAGCGGCATCCAGTTTACCATCAGCCGGACGGGCACGTTCACTACGCTCCGCCGCGCCGATACCACGCTCTCCAGGGAGGGCACCTCGTTTTTATCTGTTATCGCATCCGAGGACAAAAAAAAGGCCGCCCGTCTCTTCATGGGATGCATGGAGGGAAAACGGGTCCAGGCGACGCTCAGGCTTGTAGGTCCGCCCGGCAGCCAGGTTATCGTGATAGCTGGCCCGACAGGCGACGGCGCGGTCCATGGCATCGCCCTCGAAAAAGAGCGGCGGCCCGACACCGTGAGCGACGTCATCCATCTGGTTGCTTTGCCATTGGCCGTCACCGATCTTCTGGGCAACATCCTGGCTGTCAACGAAGCCTTCGCAGCATTTTTTTCCCGTGACATCGAAACGGCGGCCGGTACAAACCTGCTTGAATACATCGTTTCCGACGACGAGGAAGCAGTCCGTGCCTGCATAAAAGGCGCTATTGACAACGAGGGGCACCATGTTGCGGCGCGTATGTACATCGACGAGCGGGAGATGTCCGTGGTGGTGGACATGGCACCCGTGGCGGACAGCGACAGGATGCTCGTCCATGTGGTCAACCTGGAGGACATACGGCCTGCACCTGCCAGGGCCCCTCCGTGGGAGATGGATGAAATGGACGCATTTTTCGATGCGGCCGCTGCGATGACCGGCCTGGAGGACATGATGTCCCCTGAGACGCTCTATGCCCGGGCGGTGGACCTGGTGCATGCACATCTCGATGTTGACGACTGCTTCATCGCGGTTGGCAGAGACGGGTCGCTGCGCATCGCCGCCGGCGAGACCGATGTCGACGCGCTGTCCACCGACATGCATTTCGAGGTCCGGGAAACGCTCGCCGGTACCGAGGAGCAGTACAACCCTGATGCCGGTGGCCGCAGCGAGCTGTATCTCCCGGTTACCGCCGACGGTGTCACGGCCGTTCTCGTCGTCGTCCGGGATGGCGTGGATGCGTTTTCGCGGCGCGACCGGTTTTTGCTGCATCTGCTGTCCCGACGGCTCGGGGATGCGGTGCGCCAGCACCGGCAGCGTGTTGCGCTGCAGAAATACGAGGATATCGTCAAGAAGGCGGTCGAGGGCATCTATCGCGCGACGGTCGACGGAGACATCCTGGAGGTGAACCCTGCCTTTGTGGAGATGTTCGGGTATGATGGCCATGAACGGGAGCTCGAGCAGCTCACGGCGTCTGATTTTTATGCGCAGCCTGATAAACGTGAGACGTTTCTTCAGCTCATCAGGCGGGAGGGCATCGTCCGTGACTTTGAGACCCGGTATGTGACACGGGACCGAGATACGTTTTATGGCCGTGAGTCTGCGTGGATGGCCAGCGAGGGCGGCCGGCAGGTTATCGTGGGCATCATCCAGGATATCACCGGGCAGAAAAAAACCGAGGAGGACATCTCGTTTTATAACTCGCTGCTCCGGCATGACATCTACAACAAGCACCAGGTCGCCATCGGCTACCTCGGCCTCATCGACGAGGAGCACCTGTCCGATAAGGACACGGAGGCGCTGGCCAAGGCCCGGGGTGCGATTGATGAGGCAAACAAGCTGATAGAGACCGTTAAAAAGCTTGAGACGGTGAAGGATACCGAGCAGTATATCGCTATAGATCTTGACGATACCCTCGGGCGCGTGGTCGACCATTATGCCGGCGCCGCCGAGCAGCGTGACATCGACATCCGTCATCCGCCGAGCGGGGCCATGGTTCGGGGCAACGAGCTCCTGGAGGATGTGTTTTCCAACCTCGTCAAAAATGCCATCCAGCATTCATATGCCGACACCATCGGCATCTATGCCCGGGAGGCGGACGGCGGATGGAACGTCTACGTCGAGGATGACGGGGTCGGCATCTCGGAGGAGGACAAAAACAAGATTTTTCAGCAGGGATGGAAGGGCCGGAAGAGCACCGGCAGCGGCCTTGGTCTCTACCTCGTGAAAAAAATCATCGAGGAATGCGGTGGGTCCATCAGGGTTGAAAGCGGGGAGGACGAATACCCGGAGGGTACCCGGTTTGTCATCCATCTCAAAAAAGGCTCCAGGGGAGGCAACGCGGACGACTGTGACTCGCAGATCATGGGCGTCCACTGGTAACCCTGGCGCGACGAGCAGGCGTGGCGCCACTGGCAGTGTGCTTCAAAAACCTTATTTAGGGGTTTGCGTTTCCCCGGTAAGGTGCTCACAATGAAAGACGTGGTCGAAGTCAAAGACTTAAAAGAGGGACGATACATACTCATTGACGATGAACCCTGCCGGATTGTCAGCATGACGACGTCCAAGCCTGGCAAGCATGGAGAAGCGAAAGCCCGCATCGAGGCGATCGGCATCTTTGACGGCCAGAAGCGAAGCATGGTGAACCCGGTTAGACACAAGGTCAACGTACCGCTCATCGACAAGCGGCGCGGCCAGGTCATCTCAATGCAGGGCGGAAACGCCCAGCTCATGGACATGGAAACATATGAAACCTTCACCATCGAGGTGCCCAAGGACATGAAGGGAAAACTGGACAACGGACAGGAGGTCCGCTACCTCCAGGCCATGGGCCGCAAAAAGATAACGCAGGCCTAACACCCCTGCTGCATCACCTCGTTTTACAGCATTTCCAGAAAATATTGATGGATGCTGATATCGCTGGTTAGCTCCGGATGGAATACGAGCGCCAGCTTGTTATCCTGCCGGGCCATCACCATGCCTTCCTCGATGGAGGCCATCGCCGTGCAGCCGCCGGCTATTTTTTTGATGAGCGGCGCCCGGATAAAGACAGCCGGAATCTCGCCGATGTCATCGACATGCAGCCGGCATTGAAAGGACTCCTTCTGCCGGCCGAACGCGTTCCGTTCCACCGTCATGTCCATGAGGCCGAGCGGCGTTATCTCACCGTCGAGCACCCGGCTGGCGAGCAGGATGCATCCGGCGCAGGTTCCCATGATGGGGATGTCGTCGCCCCGCTCCCTGATTTCCTCGTAGACGCCGGTGCGACGCATCCGGCCCGCGATCGTCGTGCTTTCGCCGCCCGGGATGATGAGCGCGTCGACGTCCCCGATGGAACTCTGGACAGGTATCGCCCGTCCCTGCATGTCCAGTGCCTGCATCGCCCGCTCAACGGCGGCGAGGTGCTCCTCGACCGCGCCCTGAAAAGCCGCCACGCCGACGGTTGTCATAGCAGCTCACCGACATCCTGGCCGCACAGCTCGCTCAGCTCTCGATGCATCCGCCTGAGTCGCCCAGCCGCCATCTCGCCCGCTGCCTCGCGGAGTTTTTCCGCCGCGGCATCGACATCACGGTATTCCATGCCGGTGAGATTGTCGGCATGCGCCACGATTTTCTCCTCGATGGTCTGCGGCATGTAGTCCCCGGAAGGAAGCCCGAGCTTTTCGGCCTCCGCCCGGTCGATGCCGGCCCCGGCATGGCGCTCGATGACCCTGACGATTTTGTCGGGCAGCTCGTATTCCCGTGCCAGGGAGACGCCGACCGGAACGTGCATGATGCTGTGGGTTTCGGCGCGCCCGAGGTCGTGGAGCATGGCACCGATTTTGACCGTTGTCATGTCGACGTCGACGCCGCGCCGGCAGATACAGGTGGCTATGGCAACCGCGAGGCGCTGCACCCGCCGTGCATGTTCGATGACCGCCGGTGGGCAGCCAGCATCGCGGAGCAGCTCGGCGTAGTCACGCTCAACCACCTTTTTTCCATGGCGCTGCGGAACGACCCGATGGGTGCCATAAAACCGCCGGTGCTGCCAGCCGCCGTCGGTCAGAAAATGCAGGAACAGCGCGAGTGCTGCGACCTCGGAGTGCGGCTGGTTGCCGACCGCGACATTGTAGTCCGCTATACCGTAAAACCTGCCCGGGACCTTCTGGGAGCCGACCAGCGCGACGATGTCGTCGTGGCCTTGGATGTCGTCGATGACCTCGCCGACCGGGTCGCCGTACATGGTCAGATGGACGACCGTGCCGTCATATCGCCGCCGGAACTGCTGCCATGACACACCTGTCTCTATGCTGAAATCGTTGCCGAACCGCCTTTTGACATCTCTGATGGTGTTCTCGAGTCCCTCATCCCTGGTGTCAACCACGATTTCACGGGCGCCGAATGCCCGGGCGACCAGCGCCGTGTGCGTGGTGATCCGTTTGTCGCGGTTAAGGCGGTGGCCATAGCGGTAGACGCTGATGGCTACCATATCTGTTCGTCGCTGCGGCTGCGTGGTTCGTCAACGGGCCAGATGAACAGCAGCGTGCTCGCAGCGGCGAGGAAAAACGAGGTGACGGGATGGATGGTTTCGAACAGGCTGAGGTTGCTCATCCAGCCGAGGTCCCCGAGTCGGAAGGACACGATCATCAGGATGATGGCCACCATGGTCAGGATGCCGCCGCCGAATCCCCCGGCATTGGGCGGTATGTTGAAGCTGGCCTGGATGAACGAAAACGCTATCGAGAGGAAGTATACGACGATGCATGCCAGGATGCTGGTGAGAACGGAGAACAGGAGGATGTAGTTTGAAAGCACCATGTAGTCCATTTCGACAAAGGTAAAAAACACCAGGTAAAAAACCAGCCCCATGAAGCCCAGCCCCGAGATGAACGACAGCAGGCCCTTGCTCAGTTTTAGCATAGGGTAAGTAAGACCTAGCGCTTAATAAAATTTTTCAAATCTCCGGCTATCGCCTTCTGAGCTCCTCGACCTCCTTCTGCAGCTCTATCAGCATCGACATGAACACTGCCTCCATGTGGTTGAGCCGCGCCGCCGCATGACCCGCCGAGGCGTGCTGCCGGGCCTTGTGCATGAGCCGGTCATAGTGTTCCTGCTCGGATGGGTCGAGCGCCCGTCGGTATGGCCGCCATTCCTGCTCGACTTTAAACTGTTTTCGCTGGTAGAGTGGTACTGTCATCCCCATGCTATCACGCTCATACAACGGCGTGGCAGGTTAAAAGAGAAGGGAGGGGGCAGCGGGGCTTGTTTTTAAACGTTGCGCCGACCGGCCGTTGTTGGTTCCATGTCGGGGAATCTGTGTACTGGAGCGGTGATGGAATGGAAAGACGTGGGGAAAAAAGGGGTTTATGCCGGTACCCTGCTCAGGATCATGGCACCGGACACCCCGTGTGTGTTTCGTATCGTGTCCATCACCCGGTGTTCCTCCCGGCTGTCCGCCACATCGAGACGGGCCAGCAGATTGTAGGCGCCGTTGCCCGCAAGGGTGCGGAGGCTGCCTACACCTTGCTGCAGCGACAGCGCATGCTGCACCTGCTGCAGCTCTGTCGGTGGAACCCGGAGGAGGGCATATCTCGATGCCATGGCACCGCAACCACCCGCCTAAATATATACTTTTCCGCTTTAAAATATATATGTATATCTAAAATAAATATATTCGATGGTCTTTTTCGGTCGACCCGCACGCAACCAGCCACGGGAGGATGGCATTGACCCCCATGCAGCGGTACAGCCACAGTGTCAGCTCCAGTGGACGTGTTTTTCTGTACCCGTAACATTAATTTGGTGGGGGTCGCATTACGTGTGGGTAACAGCATGAAGCCAGAGACGGCGCTGGTAAGCGTCTACGACAAGACAGGTATCGTGGATTTTTGTTCCGCACTCAATACATCCGGTGTCTCCATCGTTTCAACGGGTGGCACTGCCGACGTGCTTGCCGACAGAGGAATCGAGGTGATTCCAATAGAAGAAATCACCGGCTTCACGGGTCTCCTGGACGGTCGGGTGAAAACGCTGCACACAGACATCTATGCCGGCATCCTGGCCCGGCGTGACAGCAATGACATGGACATGCTCAGGGAGCAAGACATCAAACCCGTCGACATGGTGGTCTGCAATTTTTATGACCCCTCGCTCGGGCTTGAAAAGATGGACATCGGGGGGCCCTGCATGGTCCGGGCGGCAGCGAAAAACTGGCGGGATGTCGCAGTGGTGTCGCATCCATCACAGTACAGCCGGGTTGCCGACGCGCTCCCCGACCTTGACGAGAAACTTCGGATGGAACTCGCCCACGAGGCCGTCCGGCGTACCGCATACTACGATGCATCAATCGCCGGGCAGAGCGATAGCAATGACTTCCCGGAGCTGCTCGTCCCCCCATTCTATCTCGAAAAAACCCTTCGCTACGGGGAAAACCCGCACCAGCGCGGCGCGTTCTACCGCGGCGCCATCGGGGAGCCCTGTGTCGCGAGCGCGGTGAAACTACAGGGAAAGGAAATATCCTACAACAACATCCTGGACGCCAACGACGCCATCGAATGCGTGAAGGAATTCGAGGAGCCGACCGTGGTTATCATGAAGCATGCGACACCATCCGGCGTTGCGTCATCACCGAGCCTTTCCGATGCATGGGATGCAGCCTATGCCACCGACGAGTACTCGCCTTTCGGCGGCGTGGTGGCCGTCAACCGGGACGTCGACCGCGCGCTCGCTGAAAAAATGACCCAGATTTTCCTCGAGGTCATCATCGCCCCTGGCTATACGGAGGCCGCCCGGGAGATACTTGAGCAAAAGGAAAAGCTCCGTCTGCTCGAGATAGAGGGGCTCGACTGCGTGGAGCGCCACCCCTCGTTTATGGTGCGGAGCGTGGGCGGCGGCCTGCTCGTCCAGGACCGGGACATCAAGCCGTTCGACCCTGGTGAATGGCGGGTGATGACCGAGAAGGAGCCCACGCCCGATGACATCGAGACCCTGGCGTTCGCGGCGAAATGCGTCAAGCATGTCAAGTCGAACGCGATCGTGTTCGCCAAGGGCACCCATACCGTGGCTATCGGTGGCGGGCAGACATCCCGGGTCGATGCAAGCTGGATAGCCACCAAAAAAGGCGGCGCAAACGTCAAGGGGGCAGTGATGGCGTCGGATGCGTTTTTCCCGTTTCGTGATGCAGTCGACGTGGCCGCGAAAGCGGGCATCCGAGCCATCGTGCAGCCCGGCGGGTCAATCCGCGACGGCGAGGTCATCGAGGCAGCCGACGAACACGACATCCCGATGGTGTTCACCGACCGCCGGTATTTCCTGCATTGAACGCTACGGTTTCGACGGCGCCGCGAGAAGCTCATGGATTAACGCGGTAGCTTGCTCTATCCCCCGCTGCACCTCGGGGCTCATGTCGCCGTGGCCGAACTGCTTGCATGACACGCCGATGAAATGCAGCTCTTCTGGAAAGCATGACATTACCTTTTCCAGGATTCTGAGTCCCTCGCCAACGCCGAGCATGTGCGCATCGGTCGCAACGTCGGTGAGCCCCGAGAACACCTCCTCGTCCGCGAAATGAACGACCGCTCCGGCTGGCAGCTCCTGTGCATAGACGGCATCCACGACGATGACCCGCTGTTCATCCCGGTAGGCATTGCTGAAGCGGAAGATGTCGGTGCCCAGATAGACGAGGCGAGCGTCGACCGTTCCCCGCAATGCCTCATGGACGCACAGTCCGACGGCGTCCTCGCCTGCCAGGGTGCTCCCCAGCGTGACCACTAAAGCCTGGTGACGTGGACACTGCATGATATGCAGGGGTCATAGGCACGGGACACCATTTCGAGCTTGCCGGCGATGGTTTGCTCGTCCCGGCAGCCGTTCTGCCAGAGCCCGGTTGCCATGTCCCCGATGTCGACCTCCAGCATGGGCAAAAACATCGCCGTGGGCGTGATGACATCCGCCTCGACAACCCGGTCGTCCTCGATGCCGATGGAATAGATGAGCAGCCCCCGGGGTGCCTCGGTCACCGCAACACCCTCGCCGCTGCTCCTCGACGGCTCCGCCGGCTGCTCCTGCTCCGGCTCGCCGATTTCATCGATGAGATCCCTAATGCGCTCCAAAAAGGAGACCATCTCGATGGCCTGCGCGTAGTTGTTGGCAAACGGGTTGTCCGGGGTCAAAAACGCGCTGTGCTGCTCCATGAGCTCCCGAGCGCGGCCGGTGAGCAGGTCGCCGTTATTGGCCAGACGGGAGAGCGCGCCGACCATGAACGGCTCGTCCTTGTAGCTCCCGCGCTTCGCGAACGAGTAGGGGGCGACGTGTTCCTGCAGATGGTAGATGTAGTCCTCCACATGGAACGAGTCATCGTCGGATGACATGATCTCGGTGCCGTATACGCCGTAATGGTCGGGGCAGGTGATGGAGAGATGCCGGCGCGGGCTGTCCACGTAGGAGGGATACTCGTATTCGGTGAAAAAGTCAACGGCTCGCTCGGCGGTGGCGATGCCCTGCTCGGCCATGTCCCGGATGCCCTGCATTTTGTTCCAGCCGGGCAGCTTTCCGAAGCCGCCGACCAGGGCGCTCTCGGGATGAATGGAACGGCTGCCGAGCGAGGACTGTATCTCGGCGCCGATGTCCTTGAGGTATATGCCGTCCTTGACGAGGCTGCTCTGCTGCTCCGCGACCGCAAACGCGTCCGGGTAGCCCAGGTAGTCGGGGATGACGAGCAGGTAGAGATGGAGCGCATGGCTTTCGATGATGTTGCCGAGATAGAGCAGCTCGCGCAGCAGCCTGGTCTGCTCCGATGGCTCAACGTCGAGGGCCTGTTCGACGGCCTCGATGGGCGTGAGCTTGTGGGGGGTGCTGCAGAACGAGCAGATGCGCGGGAAGATGGCGACGGCGTCGCGCCAGTGCTTGTTTTTGGTGATGGTTTCGAAGAAGCGTGGCCCCTCGGTGACCGTGAGCTTTGCCTCGACACCTTCGTCGCTGACGTCCACATCGATGCCTGCCTTGCCCTCGATACGAGCGATGTGGTCAACCGTGATTTCCTGGGATATTTTCATTGTTCCTCCTCATAGATGTCGTCGAGTATCTCCTGCATGCGGGGATGCCTCGCAGAGAATATGGCCATGCGTTTCTGGACGCTGTCGCGGTCCATGCCCTTTTCCCTGAACGTTTTAGCGAGGGAGTCGAACCATGCCGTGTCATGGGGCACGGCGCCGCGGCAGCCGATGCATGGCACGTCGTAGGATATGCAGCGGGCGTTGCATCCCGCAACCGTCACGGGACCGAGACAGGGCTCGCCCCGCTCGATCAGGATGCAGGGATTGCCGGCCCGGCGGCATTCCGCGCAGACCGGGTAGTCTTTTTCCTCCGGCCAGGTGCCCATGGCGAGCGTCGCCAGGTAGTACATAATCTCGGGCTCCTCGGGCGGGCAGCCGGGCAGCCGGTAATCGACCTCGATAACGGAGTCGATGGGACGGGCGACGCAGCCCTCGTAGTCCATCTTGCTGTCGCCGTACACGTCCCGAAATGCCTCCTGGTAGCTGATACCCTCGTCGGTGAGGATGGCCTGTACGCCGCCGTGTATGGCGCATGAGCCGACCGCGATGACGACGCCGGCGTTGTCGCGTATCTGCCGGAGTTCCTGCTCGTCCATCTCGGTGCTCACGCTGCCCTCGACGAACGCCACGTCAACCGGCGAGATGTCGCCCCTGCTGGACAGCATGTAAAAATATTCGATGTCGAACCTGCCGACGACGTCGAGGATGCGCCGGACGACGGCAAGGCTGAGCTGGCATCCGTAGCAGGAGGTCAAGCCGTGTACGCCTATTTTCATGGTCATGGTATCTATATCAGATTCGGAGTCGAGATGATGTCATAGTAGCCGAAGACGGGCCCGTCGATGCAGATGTACTCCAGGAAGGTCGACGAGCCGGCGATGCAGTGCCCGCATTTGCCGACGCCACATTTCATCCGCCGCTCAAGGGTCACATAGATGTTCCGTGGGTCATAGCCCGCCTCGATGACCTTTTCGAACACGCTCCGGTAGGCCTGCGGGGGTCCGCAGACCACAACGTAGGCGTCATCGGGGTCGGTGTTCGCATCCTCGACATGATGCTGCGCTCTCCCCGTGCGACCCGGCCATTCCGGGTCCCGGGTGACGGTCTGCAGGATGTTGATGTTCTCCGCCTCGGCGATGTCCCGCATGGCCTCGAGCTCCTTCCGGAACAGCAGCTTGTGTCCGTAGCGGGCGCTGTTGATGACGGTGATGTTGCCGAACTTCCACCGGTTGTCCATCGCGTGCAAAAAGACGGAGCGGAGCGGCACCATGCCAATGCCCGCGGCGATGAGCAGCAGATCGTGGTTTTCGAACCTGTCCATGTTGAACCCGTTGCCGTAGGGGCCACGGATCCCCATGTAGTCGCCGGGCTCCATCTGATGGATGACCTCGGTGACCTTGCCCGCGCGCTTGATGCACAGCTCGAAAAACCCGCGGCGCATGGGCGATGAGCACACCGAGATGGGTATCTCGCCGACCCCGGGGATGGACACCTGGACGAACTGCCCCGGTGTAAACGTCCATTCCTCGGCGATGTCGGAGTCCTCAAAGCGCAGGAGAAAGAGCTTGTCCTCGTCGGTCATCTCGTATACCCGGAGGATGCGGCACTTGTACAGGTCATATATGTTTTTGTCTGGGGTGGTTTCATTGCTCATAGATTTCCTCCGCGATACCACGGATTTTCATGAGATTGTCAAGGAAGTCGATGTCTGCCGGGCAGAAATAGGTACAGTTGCCGCAGCCGACGCAGTAGCTCGTTCCCAGGGGATGGAAATACGCGTTTTTGCAGACATATCGGTTGATAAACCGGTCTTTTTTCGTCTCGCGGAAGTTGTGTCCCCCTGCAACGAGCCCATGGCTCCGGAACTGGCAGGAGTCCCAGAAGCGTATCCGGCTGCCATGCCGACCGTCGATGTCGGGGATGTCCTGGACCTCGTAGCACCTGCACGTCGGGCAGGTCATGGTGCAGTTCCCGCAGCCGAGGCATTTTTTGCTTTCCTCGTCCCAGAGCGGGTGGTCCTTGGTGAGCTCGAGCATGTATCGCAGGTTGTCGAAGCTGCCCTGATATTGGAACAGCTCATGTCGCTTCCGCTCGAACTGCTTGAAATGCTTGATGTCCTCGTCTGTCACCTCGACGAACAGACCCGGGTTTTCATCGACGATTTTATGTCCCTTTTCGCTGCCCACCCGTATCAGGTAGCCGTCGGGGAGCTCATGCAGAAACAGGTCGAACCCCACGTCGACGAAATCCGTCCGGCGCAGGTTGCAGAAACAGTATTCGTCGGGCAGGCAGCTCAGGCCGACGATGATGCCCGCGTCACGCCGCATGCCATAGTATTTGTCCGGGTATTCGTTCAGGTAGACGCCGTCGAGAATGCGCAGCCCGACGATGCTGCACGCATGCAGGCCGAAGAGCACGAACGGTCGTACGTCGTCGAGCGTTTCCTCATATTCGCTGGATTCCATGTCATACGTGAACATTTGCTGCTCGGTCGGGATGAAATATTTTTTTGCCGGGGTGACCGTCCGGGTGTAGTCAAAGGCGACGTCGTCGACATCATCTATCTCCCGGTAGTCATAGAACTCCTCCGATATCTGGACAGGTGCATACAGCTCGCCGTAGGCAGACAGTTGCTCTAAAAAATCGTTGACCCGGCTGTTTTCCAGCTTGAGGTATCTCATTTCGGCTGGGTATTTGGATACACATATATATGGGTTGTGGACATCATCCCGGAAATGAAAACGTATTTAACCCGTGTCAGGGATTGCATCCGTGAACGAAAACGACAGCTACACCGTAGCAATTATCGGCGCCGGACCGGCCGGGCTGTTCGCCGCACACGAGCTCGCAGAACGAGGTATCACCGACGTCGTGGTCATCGACAAGGGAAAAAACATCGCCCGCCGGCGGTGCCCGATGAAACAGTACACCAAATGCTTCAAATGCGACCCCTGCGCAATCCTGTGCGGGCTCGGGGGCGCCGGCGGACTCTCCGACGGCAAGCTCAACCTCCGCGCCGACGTCGGCGGCAACCTGTACGAGTTCACCGACGACGCGGACATGCTGGTCGAACGCATCGACGAAATATTTCTGGAACACGGCGCACCCGACGAGTGCTACGGACACGACCTCGACGAGCTGGAAAAAACGGCGTCGCAGCACGGCATCCGGTTTGTGCCGATCCCGCAGCGGCACATCGGCTCTGACCGCCTGCCCCGGGTGATATCCTCCCTGCATGAGACACTGGAGGCGGCAGGCATCACGTTTCTCCTCGAAACAGAGGTGCAGCACATCGAGCGGGACGACGGCTTCCAGGTCATGCTGGAAAATGGCGTCATCGAGGCATCATATGTCATCGCGGCCGTTGGACGCTCCGGAGCTGCCTGGCTGAGCATGCAGGCCGAACGGCACGGCATCGCGACACGTCACGCCCCCATCGACATCGGCGTCCGGGTCGAGGTGCCGGCGATGGTAATGGAGGACATCGTGGCCCGCGCATGGGACCCCAAGTTCCACATTTACACCTCGACCTATGACGACTTCGTCCGCACCTTCTGCGTCTGCCCCCGGGGCTTCGTGGTGATGGAGGACTACGGCGAATACGTGTCGGTGAACGGCCACTCGGCCATCGACAGTACCTCCGAAAACACCAACTTTGCCTTCCTGGTCAACGTGGAGCTCACCGAGCCGCAGGAAAACACCACCGCCTACGGCTCATCCATCGCCGAGATGGCCTCAACCCTCGGCGGCGACATGCCCATCGTCCAGCGGCTCGGCGACCTTCGCTCCGGCAGGCGGTCATCCAGCGAGCGTATCAACCGCTCGTATGTATCGCCAACGCTGGCCAATGCGACACCGGGCGACATATCGATGGCGCTTCCCCACCGCGTGGTCACCGACCTGGTGGAGGGGCTCGACGCGCTGTCGGCGGTGATACCCGGGGTGGCGCAGGACTCCACGCTGCTCTATGCCCCCGAGATAAAGTTTTATTCGATGCGCTTCGAGGTGGACGACGGCCTTGAGACGGGCATGGACAATTTTTTCGTGGCGGGTGACGGCGCCGGCCTGTCACGCGGCATCGTCGCATCGGCGGCAACCGGCATGATAGCGGCGCGGGCCATCGCGGAGCGACGATGACAGCGATGCGCTGCCTTCGAAGCGATATCCAGGATGGCGGGGCGTCGCTGTAGATGTCCCTCGTGGCCGGCGTATGGAAGCTGCTGTCGAGCTTCGCATTGATGGTGTCGCTGGCCATCATTGCCGGGCTGCTCCTCGGCGGGTTTCCCGCCTACACGGGCGAGATATCAACTGTTTCGCTGATGGTGGCGATGACGTTTTCGCTCATCCCCGTCCGGCTGCGGGACATCGAGCTGCGACATGAAGGGCGACGCATGGCGCTGCCGTTTTTTCTGAGCTTCGTGTGGCTGTCCGGGCTCGCCGTCATGCTGGGCATGCTTTTCCAGCCACCCATCAGGTATGGCTTCGTGGCGATGGCCGCCGTGCCCCCCGCTGTCGCAATCGTGCCGATAACGAGGGTCATCGGCGGCGACATCGAGTTTTCGCTGGTGTCGCTGTCGTTGCTCTACCTCGTCTCGCTCGCGCTGACGCCGCTCATCATCTTCCTGTTTGCCGGCGAGGCCATCGACCTCTGGAAGGTTGTACGGACGGTGGTGCTGCTTATCATGCTGCCGTTGCTGCTGTCACGGGGCGCCAGACGGCTGCCGCTTGCCAAGCGGCAGACGACGATGCTGTCAAACATATGCTTTTTCGTGCTCATGTTCGGCATCGTCGGCGCCCGCCGTTCCTTTTTGTTCCATGAATGGACGCTGATGCTGGCCATCGCCGGAGCCGTCGTCATCCGGACGTTTGGCAGCGGCATGCTGATAAAGCTTGTCGGTCAGCGAGCCGGCATACCGCGCCGGCGGGTGCTGCCGCTCACCCTGTTCGGCTCATTCAAAAACGAGGGTTTGGCTATCCTCATCGCGCTGCCCCTGTTCGGCGAGACGTCTAGCATCCCGCTCGTCGTCGCCATCCTGTTCGAGATGCTCTGGGTCGGATGCCTCGAGGCCAGGCTGATGTAGGCTAGCAGATACGGGGGATAGGGTCACCCAGGGGTGCCTCGAGCAGCCGGGTGCCACCCACGGCGGTTTCGAGCACGACGCGCTTTTTCTTCGTGGCATGGCCGATGATCGCCGCATCGCAGCCCAGCGGATGCCGCCGCATTGCCGCCAGGACGTCATCCTCTCTGTCGGGCGCGACGGCGAGCACAACTTTGCCCTCGTTGCCAACCGTGTAGGGATCGATGCCGAGCATCTCACAGGCCGCCATTGTGCCCTCCTGGACGGGGATGCGTTCCTCCAGGATGTGCATGCCAACACCGGACTTGGACGCCATCTCATGCAATGTGTTGGCCAGGCCGCCCCGGGTAGGGTCCTTCGCGGCGGCGACGCCACCCGCCTCAAGACAGCGCTGCATCAGGCCGTTGACCGGTGCCACGTCGGATGTTATCTCGGTCTCGAAGCCATAGCCCTCCCGGAACGACAGCAGCGCGATGCCGTGGTCGGCGACGTGGCCGCTCAGGATGATGCAGTCATCGGGCTGGAGCGCGCTGTCACGGAGCCACGACGTGCCCCGTCCAAGCTCCTGGAGGTTTTGCTGCAACGCCTCGCTTGAATGGCCGATACCAGCCGTGGTGACAATCATGTCCTGCAGTGCGCCGTGCTCAAGCACCTTGGTGTCACCGGTAACGATGGGCACGCCCGCATTGCGGGAGCAGGACGCCATGCTGTCGAGCACCCGTTCAATGCTGTCCAGCGATAGACCCTCCTCGATGACTATGGCTGCGGCGAGCGCCAGCGGCTCGGCGCCCATGACCGCGACATCGTTTATCGTGCCCGCAACGGCGAGGCTGCCGATGTCCCCGCCGGGAAAAAACAGGGGCTGAACGGTATGGCTGTCGGTGGTGAACACGACATCGTCGACAACGGCCGCGTCGTCGAGCGCCTGCAGCGGCACGTCTATGTCCGGCTGCTCGAACCGGGGGAGAATGTGTTTTTTGATGAACGCCTCGGTTTCGCTGCCGCCTGCTCCCTGCGGGAGCTCGATTCTGTCCGCCATGTCAGTCCCTGATGCCGTCCTCATTGACCATGAACACTGCCTCCCCCTCGGGCAGATGCGGTGAGTCGATGAGACGGGCAATGCGTTTGCCGCCCTTTGACTTGCGGAGATATATCCGGAACATGGCTGTGTGGCCGACGATGTGCCCGCCAATCGGCCGTGTCGGGTCGCCGAAAAAGGCATCCGGCTTGGCGGACACCTGGTTGGTGACACAGATAGCGGCGTTGTGCAATCGTCCGAACCTGAGCAGGTCGTGCATGTGGGTATTGAGCTTTTGCTGTCTGTCGGCGAGAGTGCCGCGCCCGACGTATTCCGCCCTGAAATGGCCGGTCAGCGAGTCGACAATGACCAGCCGGACGGGATGCTCCTTGGCGATTTCCTCGGCTTTTTTGACCAGCATCATCTGATGGTTTGAGTTGTAGGCCGTGGCGACATGTATCTGCTTTAACGCGTCCTCCGGCTCGATGTCCATCGCATCGGCCATCTGGATGACACGCTCGGGGCGGAACGTGTTCTCGGTGTCGATAAAAACCGCGTGGCCGTCGAGGCCTCCCTCCTCCTCCGGCAGCTGTACCGTCACCGCGAGCTGCAATGCGACCTGTGTTTTGCCGGACCCGAACTCGCCGAAGAGCTCGGTGATGGCCTGACTTTCGAACCCGCCGCCGAGCAACTCGTCGAAGGACTTTGAGCCCGTGGTGAGCTTCCGGCGCTCTCGCATCCGTTCCATTATCTTGTCTCCGCTTTCGAACCCGCCGACGTCGGCCTCGTCGCGGGCTGCCTGGATGATCTTCATGGCCGTGCTCTCGCCGATGTCGCCCAGGCTGGCGAGCTCACCCGGCGATGCGACCGCGATTGCCATAAGGTCGGAGAAGCCTGACTCCTCCAGTTTTTTTGCCGTTGAGGGGCCAACCCCCGGGAGGTCTTCTAGCTCGGTCATGTCTCTCGTTGGTCAATGCCAGCAGCATTTATAAACATACTGCCAGGGCCCCGCTGCGGCTATGAAAAAGTTTCGGTTTTTTATTCGACGGCCACGTCGAGGACGCCGTGGACGATCCCGGGTGCATATGACTTGACCACCCGGTGATGTAACAGCTCGGCGCTCCATCCTGCCTTTTGTGCCGCTTCCAGCACCTCCTGCAACGGCTCCCGGGGGAAATCGCCCGTGGAGCAGGCGCAGTGATATTGCAAGACGCCGCTCCCGGGATGGAGCACTTGCATGGCCGTTGGCAGAAACGGCGCAGCGCGAAGGTAGCCCATGACCACGCGCTCAGCAACGCCGTGCGGTGCCACCTCCCGGCAGTCGCCCTCCAGTACCGTGATGTTGCCATCGACGTCGTTGAGCGCCGCGCTGCTGCGGAGATAGCCGGCAGCCGTGGGATTGATTTCGCAGGCGTATATCCTGGCATTGGAGTGCACGGCCAGGGGCAGCGTGAAGTAGCCGATGCCCGCAAAGAGGTCAACGACGACCTCGCCCTCCGTTGCTACGGACGCCATCCGGATGCGCTCGTCTATGTTGCCTGAGGAAAACATCACGCGCCGGGGGTCGAGCTTGTAGGATACGCCGTTTTCGACATGGATTGTCTCGGTGTCCTGGTCGCCCCAGAGATGCCCGACCTGCGGACGGCGCATGACCCCGGAAATGCCACCCGTGTCCTCGAGCACGGCCCGGCAGCCCAAAACCTCGCCGTACACCGCGGCGACCTGCCGCTTTATGGAAAAGCCGTCGGGGAAGCGGAGGATGAGCACATCACCGATTTTTTCCCAGGAATCCGGCAGCATCTCCAGGTCAACATCCGGTAGCTCCTCCTGGATGCGGGCGCGTATCCCGGCCATCGGCGTCGGATAATCGCGGGGCACGATGTCCTGCTGCTCGACCACCTCGAACGCAAACGGAAGCTCCCCGGGCGGCTCAGATACCGGGAGCTGCACCACATGTTCGCTGCGGCTGATGCGCCGGCTGTCGTCGAGCAGCCCGCGCTCGATGAGATGCTGCAGCGCCGCCTGCGCATCGCGATGTGCAACTGAGATGGCCGTCCGGTTCACGGCATATCATCCCCCGATGTATTTTAAAGGTTGGCGGGTGGAAAACGTTTTAACGTGCCCGGTGTTTGCCGTCCGATGGACCGGATACCGCTGGTACATGTCGAGCAGGGTCAGGCAGTCGTCGGGGGCAAGCGTTCCAATGCCGTCGAGGTGTTACGTGAACTCCGCGACGGGCATGACCTGCTCTATGTTGTAGACCATGACGGTCATCGGCGCAACCGTGCCAACATCGACGTCTACAAAGCGGTGTCCCGGAAAGCGTTTTTGTGGCTTGATGCGGCGCCGCGGCGCGTCGAGGACGTCATCGATATCGTCGTCGCCGGGGCAACACGGGTGACCCTCGGCGATGCATTGCGGGACGACGACCTCCGGCAGCTCATCGACATGGTCGAAAGCGACCTCTATCTGCGCTCTGCGCAGCCGGTGCAGGCCGAGCGCCGCGTCCGGCGATTCGAGCTGACCGGCCTCGTCGTCGACGACACATGGCGGGAGACCTGGAACGTGGAGACCTGGCGCCTGAACGATGCCGAAGGTATGGCGGAGCAGATAGCATGATACAGGAGGCGAAAAAGCTCATCGCATTTTTGTTCCAGCGGAGCGGCAAGAACAATCTCGACGAAAACGAGATATATATGACGCTGTCCTACGAGCTCGGCTGGCTCACCCCGGCGGAGGCAAAACAGTTTATCAGGCGCGGCCTCGAACGGGGATTGCTCAGCGAAACCGATGACGGCTACACACCGACATACGATGTCTCGGCTGTCGACATACCGCTTGGCTTCGAGGTCGACGGCAGCATCGTGCAGCCCGGAGACGAGGACCTCGTATCCGTCATCGCGGGCGTGCTCGCCTCCGAAGATACACGCGAGGAGGACGTGCGACGGCAAATTCGGGAGCGAGCCAAAACGGAGCATGTCATCCCCGCGGTTGCAGCGCTGCTCATTGCCCATGAACGGGGCGTGGACGTGGGGCCCTACCTGGGACAGGCACGCCGGGCCGTCAAAGATATCTAGCAAAAAAGTTACGGCGCCGGGGTTATCATCAATGCTGCACCGAGACAAAAGGCGGGGTCGGGTGCGCCCTGCACAGGGACGATGATGTTGATGATGGTGCCTGCAAAGCCGACTATGACATGGGTGGACAGCTCGTCGGCCGTGATGACCTGTGTGCCGTCGAGCCCCCGGATGACAAGCTGGCCGGTTGCGCCATCGAGCACCGTCATGAACATGAGCGGCGCGGTGAAATGGACAGGGTGCAGAGCATGTGTTATCACCGACCACAGCAGGAACAGTCCGATGGTGCCGAAGCCGTTGAACAGGGAGAGCACGCCCGCCATGGCGAGGTTTAATGGATAGGAAAACAGCGCCTTGGAAAAAGCGCCGTAGAGCATGCAGAGCCGGTTGGATGCCGGCTCTGTATCCTGGCATAGCATCCCGCCCGGCACTGCCAGGTCGATGCCATGGTCGCCGAGTCGCGCCGTCACCTGCTGCATCGCCGTTTGGTTCTCCGCGTGTATGGCCTCGATGAGATGCTGCAGGAGCCCTTCGATGACGGATGCCGTTTCAACCGACATGGATATCTGTTGTGTTCCTGTCGGCGTCCGCATTTCGATGACCGCACCGGGTGCATCGGGGGACGTGAGCGCCTGTGTCAGGCCGACCGTGACCAGCAGTAGGGGCAGGCAGACGGCCAGCAACCGCCGGAATATCATGACATGGCATCCCGCGGAGCATATTTTAATGCTGCGCACCTACAGCAGCAGCGCCGCGGCCAGCGCGATGACGGTGATAACGGCTGCGAGGATGAGCAGGACGGTGCCCGCGCTTTCCTCCGACCGCACGACCTCCATTTTTTTCACCTCCCATAGTCTATAACACCCGGTTTTTGAAAAGCGTTATCACCGCTGCGTGGTTTACACGTAGTAGAGCAGTATCGGGAGGAGCAGGACGCCCATCAGCACGCTGCGGCGGACCCGCCATTCCAGGCAGAGCAGGCCGACCAGCGTGCCGGCGAGCAGACAGAGCAGACCGACGGGGCCGGTGAACAACGCCGCCATGACCGCGATGCCGGCGATGGTCGCCAATGCCACCCATCGATATGGCACGCTGGAGATATGCCGCGCTACGGCACGACCCGCGGCCCTGGTGAAAAAATAGGATGCCAGCGCGGCGATAACCACGCTGATTAGCAGCAGGGGCAGCGCAGGGGGCGGCAACGATGCATGCCAGCGCTCGATGGACAGCAGCTCCTGGATGACAGTGGCGCTTCCGCTCCGCGCCCGTCCGATGACGAACAGCGCCGCGAGGACGAAAAAAGCGTTGGACGTGTTGACCGCCGACAGGGTCACGATGATGTTTTCCGCCCGTCTGCGGCCGCGGGCGACCAGCGCCAGCACGGTGGCAACGGCGGCGGTGACACCTGGCAGCACGGACACGGCTGCACCCGCCGCTGTACCGGTGCCCACGTCGGGTA
The DNA here is from genome assembly GCA_964514975.1 of uncultured Thermoplasmatales archaeon. Taxonomy (GTDB): domain Archaea; phylum Thermoplasmatota; class E2; order UBA202; family DSCA01; genus CAZESS01. The sequence continues at coordinate 95,951 of CAZESS010000002.1, forward strand.
TCCCGGGTGAGATGTCATCGGATTCCACCTCCTGCTCGGGGACCGCCGTGGCATGCATGGCGTGGAGCAGCGTGGGGATGGCGAACAATCCGGACAGCGCGGGAAACAAAAGCGAGCCCGGCAGGTTGAGCAGCGGCGTGGGCTGCAGCTCGAAAACGGCGACGCCGAACACGCCGGCTATGAGGTACAGCACGAGAGCGGCAGTAACATGCCGGATGTCTTTTTTCCGTTCCGATGAGCACGATGGACACGGCCAGCAGCACCCATGGCATCACGTCCGAGAGCAGCTCATAGAGCGCGACGGGCGAGCCGAGCAATAGCCTGAAGGGCACAATGCAGGCCAGGCCACCGATGACTGCTCCGGCGCTCCCGGCCGCTGACAGCGCAACGGCGCGGTATCCATGTCCGTGGCGCAGCAGCTCGTGTGCGGGCAGCATTACCAGGGCGGTGTCCTGCTCGGGTGCCCCGAGAAACGTCGAGGGTATGATGTTGACGAAGGTATGTGAGATGGCGGTGGCGGCGATGACAACGGCCAGGAGCAGCGGCACCATGCCGGCCTGGATGCCCGTGATGCCGGCGAGAAACGAGGAGGCAACGCCGGCCATGGAGAGCAGGAGCAGCGCCACCGTGTTGACGTGCAGGCCTGGGACCAGCCCTGTCATCCATCCGATGATGGTGCCAAAGGCTGCGCAGGCCAGAACGGGTAGCAGCCCCGTCATGTCATCCCAGCCGCGTTACCTGGTGGCTGCTGCGCTCGGTCGACAGGTAGAAGCTCAGAGTGTCATGGTCGTAGCGGAGCATCGCTGTGACGGTCACCTCGTCTCCTCTGGTTATGTTGTACGTTCGCCCGGGATGCCGGACCATGATGCTGCATGTGCCATCGGCGAGGCGGAAGCCATGCATGGTCGCGTTGGCGGCGGTGCCGTTCACGGTGACCGTGGTGTCGCGATATCTGCTGTGCAGGGAGGCGAGCACGGGCAACGGGATGCTGTCGTTTGTGTATGCGAGCACGGTGACGCCGTCGGCCATGATTTCCAGCCTGCCTTCGTATCGCTGAATGGTGCCGGTGACCCGTATGCGGTCGCCCCGCCGCACGGTGACTTCATCGGGTACGTACACCCTTGCCGATGTGGAGCCATCGCGGAGCAGCAGGCTCGCCGAGCTATCATATCGCTCGACCTGGACGACGAGGCCGGTGACCCGTACCGTTTTGCCCTCATGCTCTGCCAGGTCGGCCAGCGGGATGGACGTCGGCTCGGATGCCGTGGCGAGCAGGTGCAGCCCGGCGATGCAGACCAGGGCTGCTCCGAGCAGCAGATACTGCCTCGAGCTTCCAGGGTTCACGTCCAGACTAATGAATAATAGGTTTAAAAACGTTGAGCAGATGATGGGTTGCCGGCTGCTTCCCTAATATATCGGGTGGGGTCGACGAGGATGCCGGGCCGGCTATCGCCGAACCAGTTGCCGCCCAGATATGCCTCATGTTGTGGCGGCTTCGCCCGATAGAGCTCGAAATGGAGCATCGATAGGTCGTCATGGTCGCCCAGCTCCCGGATATATGGTGGCGCCCCTGCGGTGATGGCGTCGCGGTTGAGGACGGTGCCGACATGGCCGACGAGGTCGCCGCCCCGGACGGTATCCCCGGGGATGACGGCGATGTCGCGGAGCTCCCCGTATCTGGCGACCAGCGCTCCATGGCGTATGAGCACGTAATGGGTGGTGTTCCAGTATGGCAGGATGTCCGGCGACGTCATAACATCGGTTTCGATGACCGTTCCATGTTCGACGGCGTAAACCGGGCTGCCCGCAGGCGCATACAGGTCGACGCCGCAGTGACGCCGGTCGCCACGGTCTTCCCAGAAGGAGCCCGGGCTCCCCCGTGATGGAATCCTGCCACGGCCGTCCGGCACGGGCCACCATTTCTCCGTCATTCGAGCCCTGCCTGTGTTATCCGGAACGTAGCCCGTCCGCCGCTGGGCCTGGCGCGATGTTTGAGCAGCTCCGCCATCCGTGTTTCCGTGCCATCGTCGCTCTGGCCGTCGACCTTGTGCAGGCAGAGCGCTGTTTTCACCATGTGGTCGATGGTCCGCCCGCCGAAGGGTCGCATTTCTCCGTCCATGGCGTAGACCTGCGAGGTCACCATCACCGGGATGCTGCGTTTCCGGGCGGCCACCTGGAGGGTGACCAGCTGCCGGCTGAGCGAGCGGGTGGCAGCGCTTTCGTCGCCCTCCATCGACAGCCGGTAGTAGAGGTTGACGCTGTCGACGACGATGAGCCCGCCGTCTATTTTAACGGCTTTTTCCACCATCTGCTCCTGTTCGTCCATCGAATAGGGCTGGAAAAAAAGGATGTGCCTGGTGAGCTCCTGGCTGCCGTTGCATATCTGCCCCAGCCGTTCCTCCGACACGCCCTCGGTGTCCACATAGGCCACCTTGTCCCCCCTGGCGGCGCAGTTCCGGGCTGCCTGCAGGCAGATGTTGGTTTTGCCGCTGCCGCCCTCGCCGTGTATCTCGGTGACGATGCCGCATTCAAGGCCGCCGCCAAGCAGGCGGTCGAGCGACGGGCAGTCCAGTGGAAGGACGCATGCATCCACGGGTAGCAAGCTCCACAATGCCTAAAAGGTTTTCGTTTACACGGCGCCGAGGATACTGCCGGCCTGGCGTATCTCCATCAGGTTGGTGATGCCGGTGACCGAGTTGGGAACACCGGCGGTGATGACCAGCATGTCGTCGTCGGTGACCTCACCCTGGTTCTTCAAAAAAGACGTGGTGTCGTAGATGAGATCGTCGAAGTATTCCTTGAACGCGATATGATAGGGACGGACCCCCCAGACGAGGCGGAGCTGCCGCTGCACCTCCCGCGAGTTTGTGAACGCGATGATGTCGGTCATCGGCCGGTATCTGGAGATGTTCCGAGCCGTCGAACCCGACGAGGTATGCGCGACGATGTAGTCGACGTCGATTTCGTTGCAGGCCCGCCAGACGTTCTTGGAGATGATGTCCGCCACGCTGTTGCTCCCGCCCTCGACGGTCCGATGGACATGGTCACGGAAAAACATTTCCACCTTTTCCAGCACCTCGGCCATGAACATGAACGCCTCCACGGGATAGGAGCCGATGGCTGTCTCCTCGGACAGCATGACCGCATCGGTGCCGTCCAGCACCGCATTTGCCACATCCGATGCCTCAGCCCGTGATGCCCGCGGATGCTCGGTCATCGACTCCAGCATCTGCGTCGCCGTGATAACCGGGGTGCCCCGCGCATTGCACTTCCGGATGATGTTTTTCTGCGTCAACGGGACATCGGAGGCGGGTATCTCGACGCCCAGGTCGCCACGGGCAACCATGACGCCGTCGGCAGCAGCGATGATAGCGTCGATGTTTTCAAGCGCCTGCATGCTTTCGATTTTCGAGATGACGCCGGCACGGGAGCCCTGGCTGCGCAGCAGCTCCCGTATCTCCCGGACCTCCCCGGCGGTCTCCACGAACGAGGCCGCAACGAAGTCCACGTTTTTTTCCACGCCATACCGGATGTCCCGGCGGTCTTTGTCGGTGGGCGCCTGTAGGTCCAGGTGTCGCCCGGGGACGTTGACGGACTGCTGGCTGCCCACCATGCCGCCGTGGCGGACGCGGCAGACGGCGGCGTCATCGACATGTTCGACGACGAGGGCGACGTTGCCGTCATCCAGCAGTATTTCGTCCCCGGGATGAATGTGCGCCAGGAGCCCGGGATGGGCGACGGGCAGCATTTCTGCGCTCGATGCATCGCCGATGGTAAGCGAGACAGTGTCGTCCGTGCTGAGCTCACGGGGCTGCTCCATGACGCCGAGGCGTATCTCCGGTCCCTGTGTGTCAAGCATGATGGCCACCTCGTCGCTTATTTCGCGGATGGCGTCGATGTTCCGGCCGTGCTGCTCATGGGTGCCATGCGAAAAGTTGAGGCGGGCGACGTCCAGTCCACTGTCGATGAGCTGACGGAGGACCTCCGGTTTTTCCGATGCAGGGCCGATGGTCGCCACGATCTTTGTTTTTCTCATGGTCATGTCCATCGGTAAACAGCAGGGCTTTATTTGGTTTTATGCCACCAGGGAATATGCGGCCGGCGGATGCGGTCACAAAAAAAAATAGATATGTTGATATATCCTCGGGGTATTTTTTCGTATGGTACATCAGGAAACAGACTCCGGAGGAAAGGGAAACGTGTCGTTCTGGTCGGTGGTCGCCATCGGCATCGGCGGCATGGTCGGCGGCGGCATCTTCGCCGTGCTCGGATTCGCAGTGCAACTCGGCAGGGGGGCAACGCCGGTTTCGTTTCTGGTGGCAGGCATCGTGGCGGTGCTGACCGCGTATTCATATGCCCGGATGAGCGTCCGGTATCCCAGCGAGGGCGGCACCGTCGAGTTTCTCAACAAAGGGTTTGGCCCGGGGTTTTTCACCGGCGGGCTGAACGTCCTCCTCTGGATCAGCTACATCGTCATGCTGTCCCTCTACGCGTACGCATTCGGCCATTACGGCGCCAGCTTTTTCAACAGCAACCAGACGCTGTGGACACATCTGCTCATCAGCGTTGGCATCCTGCTCTTTGCAGGACTGAACGCCCTGGGGTCGACATTGGTCGGCCGGGCTGAGAAGGCCGTGGTGGCCATCAAGCTGTCAATCCTTTTTCTGTTCATCGCTGTCGGCATATGGAGCATCGACGGCGGCCGCCTGTCCCCGTCCGCATGGGGCGACCCGGTACACATCGTCGCCGGAGGCATGGTCATTTTTCTCGCCTACGAGGGGTTCGAGCTCATCGCGAACACCGCAAACGACGTGGTGCAACCGAAGAAGACGCTTCCCCGGGCGTTTTTCACCGCAGTGGTATTCGTCATCGGGCTCTATGTGGTCATATCGATGGTCACCGTGGGAAACCTCGCCATCGCGGACATCGTCTCTGCAAAGGACTACGCGCTGGCCGAGGCAGCCCGCCCGTTTCTCGGCAACGCCGGCTTCGTGCTCATCGCCATCGCCGCGCTGCTCTCAACCGGCTCCGCCATCAACGCCACATTGTATGGCACCGCCCGGGTGAGCTACATCATCGCGAAGGACGGCGAACTGCCCAGGCAGCTGGACAAAAAGGTCTGGCATCGACATATCGAGGGATTGCTCATCACCGCCGCGCTGGCGCTCGTCGTTGCCAACCTGTTCGACGTGTCATCCATCTCGATGATGGGCAGCGCCGGCTTCCTCATCATCTTTGCGATGGTGAACGTGGCGAACGCGCGTCGCTGCAAGGAGACGGACAGCAACCGGTGGATAGCATTGCTTGGCGCATCCGTTTGCCTGGGCTCGCTGGTCGCGCTTATCTACAACAGGGCGGTGCATGCGCCGAAGGACCTGGCTGTCCTGGTGGTGATGCTGGCCGCCGCCTTTGGCATCGAATGGCTGTACCGCCGGATGACGGGGCGGGAGCTGAAGGAAACCATTGCGCCGGGAACGAGGCATGAGGCACGGCAGGATTAGCTTGCTGTACCGCCGAGCTGCAGCGACGGGTCGCCGAGGAGCACCCAGGCGGAGACGGTCTTGCAGTCCCAGATGTCCAGGTAGGCGTTGTTCCATTCAACCGGCGACGTGTTAAGATATTCGGTGACGGCCGCATTGCACATTTCGCCAGCAACTGCGATGTTCTTCTGGCCGTACTGCTTGAACACCAGGGTGTCGAGGTAACCGCTTGCATATTCGATGATGTCCGGTTTGCCGTTGCCGTTGACGTCGTCGTCTGCGCCCCATGACAGGCTGGTATAGCCCGTGGTGGCGATGGCACCCTTCCCCGGGGCGCGGACGAGCTGCCAGGCGAAGCATTGATAGGTGTGGCTCATGTCGGCGATGTGGCAGCCGCCGAGCACGACGAAGGGCAACATGCCCCTGTTGCCCAAGTCGGGGATGTCCTGTACCTGTATCCCGATCCATGTGTTGTAGTCGTGCGGGGGATGGGTCGCCCAGGAGAGATAGTTGCCGTGTCCCTCCAGGTTTACGAAGCCGGCGCCCTGGCTCCACTCGTCTTTGATGTTCTCTGTGGTCAGCCCGCCGTTGGAGCCGAGGAGCTTCACCGGCGTGAAGCCGTCCATGTAGCCAACTGAGGCGTTCACCGTGATCTCTCCCTCGTAGTAGTCTGTTCCCCACTGTGGCATGTCGTTGAACGAGTCCCCGCCGGCCACGACGAAGCGCTTGTACCAGTCGCCGGCCGCGGTGCTCTCATACGTGATGATCTTGTCGACTGTCAGCCATGCCTCGATAAGGCTGCGGCACGCAAGCCGGCCGACGTGCACATCCGGGTACAGGTCCATTTGGTCTATGTTGCCCGAATGGTTGTATTCGCCATAGTAGCCGTTGTCGTTGCTGTCCCATGAGACAAAGCCGCCGCTGCCGTCGTAGATGTCCGCGTAGTACAGGTCGCTGGTGAACGTCTCCGAGCTGTCGGCTGAAGGCTGCGTATACACGGCCCGCATCGGCACGCGGCCCGGGCCGCCCATGACGAGCACGTACCGGGTGCCCCACTGCTCGACGGCGTTTTTGATGAAATATTTTATCTGCTCCGCCGCATCGCTGCCCTCGGCCGGGAAAAATCTGCCGTGGGATATCTGCCATGGCATCGCCCACCGGCATGTGATGCCCAGCGATTCCTTGTGCTCGATGAGGCGGGTGACGGCCGGGTAGAACGTCAGCGGGCTGATGACCACCATGTCGGCACCGTCGCCGGTCTCGAGCCCTGCACCCGGCTTGTAGGAGACCGATATGTCGACGCTGCGGATGTACTCGATGGCGTCATCGGCGGGATGATACCGCACGGGATACACGTTCAGCGTGAAAAAGGTGACATGCTCGCCGTTTTGCAGGCCGCCGCTGGTCCGCCATCGTATCCAGTCGGATGGAAACGGCTCGCTGCCCCGATATACTGACCCCTCGTGTACCTCGCTGGACAGGTCGCCGTCGCGGGAGATAAGGCGTGGGGCGGGCATCGGCGTGCCCTGCAGTTCCATCGTGGCGACGTCACCTGTGCTGACCTGCACATCGGATATGCGGGTGCCCAGCGGAAACGAGAGCGTCCTGGTCGCATAGGGCAAAATGGGTCGTCCGGCGCTCCGCGTGAGACGGCATCCGTCCACGTTGACGTTCAGGTATCCCTGTTTTTCAATCAGGCTGGGTGCCGCGAATTCCATGGAGATATGCCGCGATGGCCCGCTGTCATCTGTCGCATGCTGCCGCCCTGCTGGTTCATCGATACCGGGGATGCCAACGCTGACCGCGCTCGCCACGAAAAGCCCCGCCATCAAAATACCGAGAATCTGTGCTCTCAACCTCATGGGTATTGCATCGACCGGCTGTTTTTAAGGATTGCCCGGAGATGCGTGGTCGCTCCGTGTGGAGATGTTACCTGCTGGCGGGCAGGATGCAGTCGTAGAAGACCTGGGTCTCGGCGCTGCCGCTGTTGCCGCTGGTGTCCTCAGCGGTGACGGTGAGGGTGTAGACGCCGAAGCCGGGGCCGAGGGAGCCCGTCCATTCGAAGGTGTTGTTGCAGGGGACGAAGTAGGCGTCGATGCCGGGCTTGTCGTCGAGTGATACGGTGACGGTGAGCTCGCTTGGATGGTCGACGTTGTCGACGGCGACGGCGACGCCTGGCCTGAACAAAAATGCGCCCATGGTCATGGTCAGGCCGAATGGATTGCGGAACAGCTGGATGCCGGCAAAATGTATGTATCCCTCCTCGGGGCTGAGGATGGTGACGTCCGGCGGCGTGGTGTCGTCGTCCATGGATGCCGCCGTCCCGGCTGCATGGCCGCCGGCGATGCCGGCTGCGATGAAAAGGATTGCTAGTGCCAGAGCCAATATCCTGTTGTTCATGTTGTGCCTCCTGTCCGTTCATCTGCCACATGGTTTTTATACCTTCCGATGTCGCCATGCGCGACGCCCATTCATGGACTACATCGCCGGGCAGCGTGACTACACCCCGCGACGGTATGACACCATTGACCGATGGGGCTACACGCCAGAGGGACGAAAAAAGACGGTGGGGTGCACAGCCATCCCTACAGCCGCGGGAGAGTGTCCAGCTCGCCGGCGTGGAGGACGTCGAGCAGCCGTTCGCCTGCCTGCATGACTTCACTGCTCATTTGGTCGAACCATCGGGGCTGGACGCCGATGAGCATGATGTCTGCATCCGCTGTGTCTGCGAGGTAGTCGATGAACACGCTGAGCGGCATCGCATGGGTGGAAAACGACGCCGTTCCCATCCTGTCCCGGGGTATCCGCCGGATGGCTCCAGGGGAGAGCCCCATGTCGGCCGCGTCTACGATGACCACGCGCCGGGGCTTCAGCCGCCGTATCTCCCCGGTGTAATTTTCCGGGACGGTGAAACAGTCGACGGCGTGCCATCCCTCCATGCTCACACGGCGGGCTATCCATGGGCCGATGCCGTCGTCGCCGTTGCCGTCGTTCCCCACGCCGAGGAGCACGTCCATGCATGGTAAAGCGCCGGGTATTTTAAAAACGTCGCGGCGGCAAATGTTTATATGAGCGGGCGTTTTTTTGTGTCAGTGGCACAGGTCAGCAGCGACATCACGGCAGCCCTCGAAAAACAGGGCAACAACACGCTCGTCAGGGTCCGGGTAGCCACGGGGAGCGACACCGCCCGGTTTCCCGCCGGCTACGACCAATGGCGCCACTGTATCGAGGCAGCGGTAACGGCGCCGCCGGAGCGCGGCAGGGCGAACAGGGAGCTACTCGAGCTGGCATCTGCTTTTTTTGACCTGGCATCCGATGAAATCGCGCTGGCATATGGCCATACCGGCCGGGAGAAGGGCGTGCTCATAGGGCGACCGATCGACCACGTGGAACAGCGGCTCAGCCATGGACTATAGAGAGGGACTGGAGGAGGTCAGGGACATCATCGCGGAGATACGCAGCCGCAACGAGACCGTTCCCATCCTGGTTGAGGGCGAAAAAGACGTGGCGGCGCTCCGCCGTCTCGGTGTCACCGGGACCATTTTGACCGTCCATGCAGGGGTCTCCCTGGTCGACGTCTGCGATCACATCGCCATGTTGTACAGCGAGATCATCCTGCTGACCGACTGGGACCGGAAGGGCGGCCGGCTGGCCCGGGCCATCGAAAAAAACCTGTCGGGGCGCACCCGCTGCATCACCGAGTTCCGGGGCCGGCTGGCCGGGCACACCATGGTGAAGGACATCGAGGGGCTTCCCTCCTACCTGGACAGCATGCAGCGGAAAATCGAAAACGGGCGGGAACGGCAGCCATCGTAAGCTATATGACGCCTGGGACGATGCAGCAATATGCGCACCTTTTTGGTCGTCGGAAGCCAGGCCGCCACGGCGCCGTTCAACCTCAACGGGCTGCCCAACGCGGGGCGGATGGACGTGCTCTGTCGATGTGTCGGCCAGGCGCTGTGTATCTCCCATGGCGTGCGGCGGGACACCATGCTGTATCTGCTTTTGCTGGGGCCGCCCAATCCGCCGAAGGCGCTTCATATCCGGGGTGACAGGGTTCGCTACCTGGGGCCCGATGAGCGGAACATCGCCGGTCTCATCCGGAGGGCGCTCGACGTCGATGCAGATGATAGCTGGCGGGAGAGCACCCCGGGCGTGTTTGTTGCCCGGCGCGACCTTGCAGGGCTGCTCGACGAGCTGTCACATCCCGTGGTGTATCTGCACGAAGCGGGCGTGGATATCTGCGAGGCAGAGGTTCCCGGGGGCTGCCTCTGGGTGTTGGGCGACCATGGCGGTCTGCCGCCCATCTGCCGGGACGTCGTGGAAAGCCGTGCTGACAGGACGGTTGCCCTGTCCCCGCTGTCGCTGCAGGCCGACCAGTGTATCACCCTGGTGCACAACGAGCTCGACCGATGGGAACAGTAGCTACGCATGCCCCGGGGTATCCGTGGGTGCAGGTAATCCATGTTATCTTCCGCGGCCTGGTGGTCAGCATTTTTTTTTTCGATGTCGATGCCCATGACCACCGAGTAGCTGCCGCTGTCCTTCTCTTGCATAATTTCGATGACGACCAGGTCGTGCAGCGTCCGCATTTTGAGGCGGTCGCGGATGCCGATTTTTGGCCTCCATGGGTCTGCAACCGCTGCCGTTTTACGGCGTTATCGCTTCCGCTGGAGGTCCTGCCATGTCAGGATGGGGTTCCGGGCTGCTTTGACCTCGTCGATGCGCTTCACCGGCGTCCGCTGCGGCGCCTGCCGGAGCACCTCTGATGGCTCCCGGGCGATGGCGTTGAGCGCCTCCGCATATGCATCGAGCGACTGGCTGCGTTCGCTCTCGGTGGGCTCTATCATCAGCGCCTCGGAAACGTTGAGCGGAAAATACATCGTGGGAGGATGCAGCCCGTGGTCGAGCAGGCGCTTGGCGACATCGAGCGCTCTGACGCCCCGCTGCTTGAGCGGCTCCGCGCTGACGACGAACTCGTGCATCCGCCGCCCGGGATAGGGCAGCCTGTAGGCATTGCTGTCGAGCTGCTCGAGCAGGTAGTTGGCGTTGAGCACGGCTCGTTCCGAGACATGGCGCAGCCCGTTGCCCATCCGGAGCAGATATGCATAGGTTTTCAGGAGCACGGGCACGTTGCCATAAAAATGTGAGACATGGCCGACCGATTGCGGGTAATCATAGCTCCAGCTGTAGCCGTCGTCGGTGCTGGCGACGCGGGGGACCGGCAGAAAGCGCTCCAGCTCCGCGGACACACCGACCGGACCGGCTCCGGGTCCGCCCCCGCCGTGCGGCGTCGCAAACGTCTTGTGGGGGTTGAGATGGACGATGTCGAAGCCCATGTCACCTGGCCGGGCTCTACCCATGATGGCGTTGAGGTTGGCGCCGTCATAGTAGAGCAATGCGCCGGCATCTCTGACCATGGCCGCTATCTCCAGGATGTCTCGCTCGAAGATGCCGAGCGTGTTGGGGTTGGTGAGCATGAACGCGGCCGTGTCATCGGACAGCGCCGCCTCCAGTGCGTCCAGGTCGACGCGTCCCTCCCTTGACGGTATCTCGACGACGTCGTAGCCGGCCATCTTCGCCGACGCGGGATTGGTGCCGTGGGCGCTGTCGGGCAGGATGACCTCGCTCCGCCGGTCGCCGCGCTGTTCGTGGTAGGCACGGGTGATGAGCATGCCAGTGAACTCGCCGTGGGCACCGGCAGCTGGCTGCAGCGAAAACGCGTGCATGCCCGTAATCGTGCAGAGCATGTCCTTGAGATGATACAGGATTTCGAGGATGCCCTGCACCGTGGATGGATCCTGCCAGGGATGCAGCCCTGTCATCCGATGTCGCGATGCAAGGCGCTCGCCAAGCCGGGGGTTGTATTTCATGGTGCAGGAGCCCAGCGGATAGGGGCCGGTGTCAACGCCGTAGTTCATCTGGCTGAGATGGACATAGTGGCGGAGAAGGCTGCTTTCATCCAGCCCCGGAACATTGAGGCTGCCACGCTGCAGATACCTGGGAAGCAACGGCATGTTTCCATCCTCCCGTTCGTCTCCATCATTCCGGGAGAGCTCGCCGAGCAACGGCTCGTCGTAGGAGGCCATCCTATACATCGTCGCCTCCTATTATGGCGGCGGATGCCTCGACCAGGTCATCTATCATCTCCCGGGTGTGCATCTCGGTGACGCCGTAAAGCAGCGCGTTGTCCGGGCCATTGCCGAGCGGCAGGCCACCATGGATGCCCCGCTGTAGCAGCCGCTCGTTGAGCCTCCGTGCATCGATGGGCGGTACGGCCACGAACTCGTTGAACACCATGTCATCATAGGGAAACATGAATCCGATGTCCGCGAGCTGCTCCATGGCATAGCGTGCACTGTGCATGTTGACCGCTGCCAGCCGTTGCAGCCCCGTTGTCCCATGCAGCGCCGCATAGGTGGCAAACGCAACGGCCGCCAGGGCCTGGTTGGTGCAGATGTTGCTCGTCGCGCGCTCCCGGCGGATGTGCTGCTCCCGGGTTTGCAGAGTCATGCAGAAGGCGCGTTTGCCGTCGCTGTCATGGGTAGCGCCGATGACCCGGCCGGGCATCTGCCGGACATTGTCCCGGGTGCAGGCAAACATCCCCAGGCGGACACCGCCATAGTTCAGCGGGCAGCCAAACCAGCCGTCGCCGATCACGATGTCGGAGCCATATGATGACGGGGGATGCATCACGGCCATCAGGAGCGGGTCGACACCCATGACCAGCATGAGGTCGCTTTCATCTCTGAGCGTGCGGATGGCATCATACCGGGGCTCTATCAGGCCGTAGTAGTTCGGGTTTTCAAGATACAGGCCGGCCGCCCGGTCCGCCAGTGGGGCGACGATGTCCAGGTCGATCCGGCCATCATTGAGCGGTATCTCTCTCACCTCGAGGTCGGTGCTCCACAGGTAGTTCTGGAGCACGGATTTTTTCGCCGGGGCCAGGTTTTCCGGGATGAGAAAAAGGCCGCCGCCGGTGCTCCGGGCGACCATGCCGGCTGCCTCTCCAAGGGCGGTGGCTGCATCATACATGGACACGTTGGCGACGTCCATGCCGGTGAGCTCGCAGACGATGGACTGATATTCGAACATTGCATGGAGGATGCCCTGGGAAAACTCGGGCTGATAGGGGGTATATGCGGTTAAAAACTCGCTCCGGGCCACGATGTGCTCGACAGCCGATGGAACGTAATGCGGCTGGATGCCGCCACCCAGAAAGATGGGCATGTCGCGACAGGAGCGGTTCCTGTTGAGCAATCCGTCGACATGTCGCTCGGCCTCCTGCTCGGTCATGCCCGCCGGCAGGTCAAGCCCGTCGATGCGGATGTCCTCCGGGATGTCCATGAAGAGCTCGTCGACGTCGCTGATGCCGAGCGCGCCGAGCATGTCGTCCATGTTACTTGAATTCGGTGTACCCGCACTGACCGCAGCTCAGCCGGTCGTTGTGCTCGGCGAGGAACACGCCGTCGCCGCACTTGGGACAGGTCTTCCTGGTGCGCACCAGCTTGCCGTCCTCTATCTTGTACAGGTCTTTTTTGCTCATGTTATTCCTCCATGTCGGGTTCTGCTTCCGCTTTCTCCGGTTCAGCCTCGGGTTCAGCGGGCGCCTTCTTTTCCGCTTTTGGCTCCGCCGTGGATGGCTCCCCACCGCCGGCGAGGTTGTTCCGCTCGAGGATGTGCTGCTGCTCGACGGCTCTCGCCTGCTTCGCCGAGGTATACCCCCGGGCGTAGCCGGTCGCCTGGCTGGCGCCGTAGGTCGGCCTGATGTACTCTATCACGATGACGTTTCGCCCGACGGCGTCGCTCAGCTTCTGCTGCACCTGCTTCCGGGAGGGCGTTTTTCCCTCGAAATGCAGCGTGAAGGCCACTTCCTCTCGCTCCAGGATCTTGTTTTCCTTTCTTGACGATATCTCGATTTCCATTTTATTCCTCCATGTCCCGCAGGACACGTTTGACTTTTTCTTTTGACTCAGATGTAACCATGACACGGGCGATGCCCTCTCCCGGGAGCCCGTAGACAACCGTCGCATCCACGGGGGCAAGCGCGATGGCCGCAAGCGCCGCCAGGTCCTCCTCGCCGTCCACCTCTATCCGCGTCGGCGTATCAGTGGCAAACGTCTGCTCGATGGCCCACCAGAGCTCGTCGGTGATCATGCCGGCCGGGTTGCTGACCCGTCGCACCGTTATCCCGGTCTGCCTGACATCCCGCTCGACGGCGGGGCTGCACGGCGACCTCTCAACCTGGAAGTCGACCACCGACAGGTCGGGCTCGATGCCATGTCGCTGCATGGTCGCGGTCACCATGTCACCCACCGTGACAAGGGGACGTGACAGCGACCCATCAAGATCGTTTTCCTGGATGACCGCGCCGATCGGGTGCCGCAGCATGCTCCGCCTGTCGTCGGGCAGCACATAGGTCATCGTACCTTCAGGGCATACTTGCCGGGCATCTTGATACCCATTTTTTCCGCGATGCGGGAGCGCGCCGGGTCGATGATGACCATGTATCCCTGCCAGTGTTCCGACGTCGGCGCATTACAGTATGGGCAGACATCGTCCTCGGTAAGCATGTGACATTTTTTGCAGGCCTTCATTTGTTCTCCTCCCTGCGCCATTCTTTTTTGCCCATGCCCGGCTGCCGCATGGTCAGCCCGATCTTGCTCTCCCGGGGGTTCATCTCGTTGAGCGAAATGGTGACGATGCGGGCGCGGACCACGTCGCCGACCTTCAGCGAATGCTTGGTCTCCCGGCCCTCCATCCGCTTGTTCTCGGCGTCGATGACGATGTGGTCGTCCATGATCTGGCTCTTATGAATCAGCGCGTCGAGCGGCCCGATGTGGCAGAAGGCGCCGAACTCGACGACGTCGCAGATGATGCCGTCGATGACCTCATGCTGCTCGGGCCTGAACGTCAGCGCGTCGAAGGAGACATCCTGGTAGATGGCACCATCGCCATGGATGATCTTGCCCTCGCCCAGGCGCTCCACGTTCTCGGTGACCAGGATGAGACCGTGCTGCCGGTCCATGGTGCCCTCGAAGGTTTCCTGGACAATTTTGGTGCTGACCTCTTCCAGGTCTTCTCCGATGTGGTCGGGTTGGATGCGGATGGTATCGTCCTTTTTAACCATATAATACATGAAATCTCCTACCTGAAATAGACCCATTGCTTATAAATATAATGGTGGCCTCGTTCAGCCCACGACGGACTGCTCCCGCTCGAAGTCTGCTTTGCTGAAGCGATCGTAGCGCAGCCCGGAGATGTCCACATCGGGCTGCTCACCGGCGATGTGCTGCGCGAGCACCCGGGCGACGATGGGCGCCAGCATGAACCCATGGCCGGAGAAGCCGTTGCACTGGAGGAAGCCCCGGAGGCTGTCGACCTCGCCCAGGATGGGGCGTGCATCGGGCGTGACGTCGTAGTAGCCGGTCCACTGCCGCAGCACCCTGACGTGCCGGAGCACCGGCGCATACCGGATGAGCGTGCTGGACATGTGCTCCAGGAAGCCCAGGGTGGCGGTGTCGTCGTAGCCCGTTACTTTTTCAGGCGGCGGGATGCCGCCGAGCACCTGGCCCTCCTCCTGCTGGCTGAAATAGATGCCGTCTTTGAACGATATCACCATGGCGTCGAACACCCGGGCCATCCGCTCCGTCACCAGTATTTCTTTTTTGATCGGAACGTTTGGCAACTTCACGTCGGCCATCCCGGCTATCTGCTTTGACCAGGCGCCAGCCGCGTTGACCACATATTCGGCAGCAATGTCCCCTTTGTCGGTTCGCACGCCGGTGACCTCGCCGTGGTCGGTGAGCACGTCCTCGACCTCGGTAAACCGGAAAAACCGGGCGCCCGCTCGTTCCGCCGCCCTGGCATAGGCATAGGTGGTCTTGAACGGGTCCGCGTGGCCGTCGCTGGGGCAAAACGTGGCGCCGATGGCGTCCATGCCGTCGACGTCCAGGATGGGCACCACATCGGGTATCTCCCCGGGAGCGAGCAGCTCGACGTCGAGGCCGAGGGAACGCTGTAGCTCAACGTTGCGCTCCGCCTGCACCATGCCCTCCTCGTCATGCACGACGACGAGGTAGCCGCCCTGCCGGAGGCCGATGTCCGCCTGCAATTCCTCGGACAGCTCCTCGAAGATTGAGACGCTTTTCATGGCCAGGCCGATGTTTTCCCTGGTTGACCACTGCTGGCGCATGCCCGCGCCACACCGCCCGGTGGCGCCACCCGCCAGGATGCTGCGCTCTATCACCGCCACGTTGATGTCGCGCTTCGCGAGCTCGTAGGCCAGCGCGCAGCCGTTGATGCCGCCGCCGACGATGACCACCGTGGCATGGTCAATCATCGCATTCGCCTCCCAGGGTTCCCAGCGACACGGGGACGATGAGCGGCCGGGTGGTCTGCCATTGCAGCTCGTCGATTGACTGCCCTGTTTCCCGGGCGAGGATGCGCGCCGCCAGCATCAGGCAGGTGCGACCCTGGCAGGGGCCCATGCCCAGCCGGAGGTGATGTTTGAGCTCGTCGAGCGTCCGGCAGCCGTTCTCTATCTCGCTGATGATGTCCTGCCGGGTGACGTCCTCGCATCTGCATATTATCGTGGTCATGGTTCCACCTCGACGGCGCGGACCTGCATCGCCAGCTCCGGCGCGACCTCGACGGTTATGGCCGGGGTGTCATCTTTTTTGACGCTGTGGACGATGGCCTCGCCGATTTTTTCGCCCCGGCGGTTCAACGCGGCGACGGTGTCGCTCTCCCCTGGAAGCGGGAGCATCTCGTAGGGAAGGGTCACCAGCGCGTGGTCATCCTCGAGTTTGATGACGAAGCAGGCCAGGCCGGGGCAGATTGCCACGCATTTGCCGCAGCCGATGCATGCCTCGAAATCAACGCGGGGTGGCGCGTTGATGTTTTCCATGGAGATGGCGTCGGTCGGGCAGATGTCGACGCAGGGATTGCATGGAATTTTTTGTATGCATTCGATGACGGCTACGCCCTTGTGGAGCTGTTTTTCCGACGGCAGGTCGAGGTCGTCCTCCGTCAGCACGCCCGTTCGGTCATATTCCTGCATCGTCTGCCTCCCTGTGGATGATGGTTTTTGCCTCCCGGGGTTTTTCGCCGAACGGCCCGGCTCGCATGTCTTTGAGGCGAGCGTGGCAGTCCTCCAGCAATGTTTCGATGTCATCCACGCCGTGGACCGTGTCTGCGGCGGCGAGACCTGCGACGGTGCCCTCGACCATGGCCGTCGATGCCTCCTCGATGCCCGATGCATCCCCGGCGGTGTAGAGACCTGCAACGGAGGTTTCCATCCGTTGGTTGTGCAATGCCACATGGCCGCCCGCCGCGGGGATATATCGCTGCTCTGCGCCGGCCTGGAGCAGGAGCCGGGCGGACGGGGTCAACCCGACGGCGAGGCAGACCGTGTCACATGGAACGTCTTCCTCGCTTCCCTCGATTTCGTTCCAGTCGTCGTCGAGCTCCACCACCACCGCGCCTTCTACCACGTCGCCGCCGTATACCTCTTTCACCGAATGCCTCGTTTGAATGGGAACGCCGTGGCGGCGGAGCTTCGCCGCATGGACATGGTAGCCGCCGATAGATGGCATGGCCTCGACGACACGTTCGACCTGTACGCCGGCCTGCAGCAGCTGATATGAGACGATGAGGCCGACGTTGCCCGCGCCGACCATGATAACCCGTTCGCCCGGCCTGACGCCCTGGACGTTCATCAGGGTCTGGACGCCGCCCGCCCCGTAGACGCCGGGAAGGTCGTTGCCGGGAAATGCCAGCATGTTTTCCATGGCGCCGGTGGCGATGACGACCTGCCGGGCATTGATTCGATAAAGCTGGTTTTCCATCCGGTTGGCGGCGGCGATGACATGCGCCTCGCTGCTGCGGCCATAGTAGCCGATGGCAGCGGTCTGTAGCAGCATGTCGACCCGGCCGTCGTCGGCAAGCGAGATGATCTGTTCCTCGAGCTCCCTGGCGATGGCGACGCCGCGGGTGCCCGCCTGTTCCTCCCGGGAGCCGAAAAATTTGTGGGTCTGCTTGACGAGCTGGCCCCCCATCCGGGGGTTTTCATCCAGGATGAGCACCTGGCTGCCGTGTTCCGCCGCGGATAACGCCGCCATCATGCCCGCGGGCCCGGCGCCGATGACGAGCACCTCGACGTCGAAGTCGACCGGTGGATGCGACTCAAAGGACACCTCGGGAAGCCGCCCCCGGCCGGGCTCGACCTGCATGTCCCGCTCGGCGGGCACGATACAGGTCCGGACGGACGGGATGCCGTTGACACGCATGAGACAGGAAGAGCATTTGCCGATGCCGCAGAAAAACCCCCGCGGCCGGTCATGGGTGACGCTCCGGGAGAGCACCCGGACGCCGGCTGCATGGAGCGCCGCAGCGATGCTCTCGCCCCGGTAGGCGGGTATCTTCCATCCGTCATATAAAAAAGTAAACGAGTCGGTGCGATCAAAGCTGAGGACGGGATGACGCTCTATCCGCACGCGTTCACCTCACGTTGTTTTTTCAGAAACACCGTTGTCTGCCGCCTGAACACGGCGAGGTTGGGCGGCTCCTTCTCCCCGTCATATTTTGCCTCGAGTGAGCTGATCATCTCGATGTATTCCCGGTAAAGCTCCTCGTGCTGCATGAGCTCCCATGGAGACATGATGTCCCGGGCGGTATCCGTAAAATATAAATCTATCCATGTCCGGTCGCCGAGCGAGGGATGCGTCGCGTTGTATTCCATGTTGTGCGCCGCGGCGACGATGGCGCTGTCCACCATCTTGGTGCCCGCGGCCACCGACTTAAACAGGCGGATGATTTCCTCCTCGGGGACATGCGGGCATTCATCCATGAGCTCCTTGAACAGCTCGCGGGACGTCGAACTGCGCTCGATGATCCGGCGTCCTTCCTTGCGCTGTTCTTCCAGAATCTCGTCGACGGTTGCCATCCTAAACGGTATGGCCACAGGCCATATATGCTTTATCCTGCCGGGCTAACATGACAGGTCGTTGAGCGCGTGGTCGAGCTGCTGCAGGAAGAACGCTGTTTCGCCCTGGCTGATAATCGTGGGAGGCAAAAAGCGGATGTATGGGCCGGTCGACAGCGTGGATTTGACGTGGTGCTGTCTGAGATGCCGCTGCAGCTCTTCGACGTTTTCCTCGCTGCCGAGGGAGACGGCGAGCATGAGGCCTCTGCCATGTATGTCCTCCATGACGGGATGTTTGTGCTGGAGCCTGGCAAAGCCGTCGCGCATCTGCGCTGCTCGTTCGATGACGTTTTGGGTGATGTTGCGGCGGCGCATCTGCCGGGTGGCGATGAGCGCGGCGGTCATGGCCATGGGGTTGCCGCCGAAGGTTGATCCATCCCAGCCGGGCTGCATCGCATCGGATATCTCGCTGGTGGTGACCACCGCCGTGACGGGGTAGCCGCCGCCGAAGGATTTGCCGATGGCCATGATGTCCGGCGTCACGTTGTAGCTCTGGCAGGCGAACCAGTCGCCCTGGCTGACCGCGGTGCGGCCAAAACCTGCCTGGACCTCGTCGTCGATGATGACCGCGTCGCGCTCATCGGCGAGCTCCCAGAGCTGGTCGATGAAGCCCTGCTCCGCCGGGGTATTGCCTGCCTCCTCGCCCTGCACCATTTCCATGATGATGGTCCGGGCGCCGCTGTCGTCCATTGCCCGCCTCACTGAATCGATGTCGTTGAACTCGGCGAAGTGCACCCAGCTCTCGTCGTGTAAATGAAACGGCCGGCGGTAGTCCTCGTTCCAGGTGACCGCAACGGCGCCATGGGTACGGCCGTGGAAGCCGTTTTTGAAGGCGACGACATCCTTGCAGCCGGTGTAGGCCTTGGCGAACTTGATGCATTTGTCGACCGCCTCGCCGCCAGAGTTCTGCCAGTAAAAGTGCTCCAGCCCGGGGGGCATCATCTGCCCGATTTCCTTGAGGAAACGGGTGCGGGCTATCTGGACGCGGTCTTCCTTCATTGAGACCAGCAGCCTGGCCTGGTTGGAGAGGCCGCGCGCGAGTTCCTTGTTCGCCATGCCCAGGTTGGTGGCGCTGTAGTTGCTGTCCATGTCGAGATACCACCGGCCGTGGGTGTCGCGTATCCAGCAGCCATCGCCCCGGACGGGCACGATGTCCTCCTCCAATGCGGAGACGGGTATCTTGTGCCTGTGGTGTATATCTCTTGCCTCTGCGGTTGCTATCTCTGATTCCTGGAGCCGCCCGACGATGTCCCTGATGACAGGGTGCGGCAGCGCTGCCGTGTCGATTATGGCGGCTATGGCGGACGCCTGCTCCCGGTTCAGCGGCGCCCGGGGGTCGACGTCGAGCTGCTCGTTGAGGTGCTGTATGTGTGCTGCTGCGTCGTCGCCGAGGACGTCGGTGAGGACCTCGGTGATCCGTTCGAGCGTTGCGTGGCTCCGCTCGGGATGGTCTGCTCTCTCTGGTACCAAAATACGTTCAAAATGGGTTCTGTCCATCGTTACTCATGTTTTTAACCATCTCGCCCATAAATATCTTTGGGACTGCCGGTGGCTGGCAGATATGTTAAAATTTTTTAATCCGCTATTTTTTTGGAATACATGTACTGCCCGGAATGTGGACGCAAAATCGAGGAGGACATGCAATTTTGCCCCGGATGCGGTACGGCCATCGGCGAGCCATCATCGGAGGAACATCCGGTAACAGCGCCCACGGCAGATGTCGACCTGTCACGTTTTTTCTCCCGAAAAATGATCGGTCTCGCCGTCGCCGTCGGCGTCCTTGTCGCCTTTGTCGGCGCGGTTGCCTGCACCGTTGCGGATGGCAGCGACGGTCGCAAGGCGGGCCTTGTCATCTACAACCTCGGCGGGTTCGTGCTCGGCGGAGCGCTGCTCCTCGGCCCGCTTGTCAACGACGGGTGTGACCGTCTCCTGCGGGCCGGCATGCTGGTCGCCGGCGCCCTGGTTGTCGGTCTGGTGCTTTCACCCGCGGCTGTCGGCATACCCTGGTAACCTGGCTACTGCTTTCGTATCTCCCGTAGGCGTTCCTGCATCTCCTCTTGGAGATGCCCTGCAATGTTTCTCCCGGTGAAGGCATCTGCACGGGCTGCGATGGCGATTTTGCCGGCGAGGCTCCTGGCTATCTTGCCCCGCTTTTTTTTCGGTGCCGTGTTGACCCATTCATGCTGGAAGATGATGCCATGTTTTGGGGGCGGCGTTCCCTTGCGAAGGTGCTGGAACAGGGCTTTTTCGGCGCCGAGCACCTGGATTGTCCCTGCGGGCAGCTCGGCGAGCCGCCGCAATGACCCGGCGGCGGCGATGAGACGGGCGGCGATGGCTTCGCCGATGAGCGCGCTGACGTTGGGCGCCATCTGCTGCATTGCATCTGCGATGTATGCCTCAAGGGTGTTCCGTGTCTCCTGCATGTCGATGGTGAGCCGGGCGAGCTGTTTGAGGGATGTCTCCTCCTGACGGTCGAGCGGCTCGCTTCCCGGGATGCTCCATCTGCTGACGATGTCATAGGGGAGGGTGTCGCCGTCGACGGCGTGGCCGGCAAAGTAGCCATACCAGTCCTCGAGGTGTTCCATGAGGATGTTGCGGGTTTTGAGAAGGTCGTCGAGCGCGTGGACGGCACCGGCGATGCGGCTGCTTCTTTTGCTGCGCTCCTGCTCCATCTGCCGCTCGGCGAGCATGATCGATGCCTCGCGGAGCAGGCCGTGGTCGTAGCCGTGTTCCTCCGGGGAGGTGTCGAGGTCGGGGATGGTGCCGATGGACGCCAGCGGGCTGAGGCGCTGCTCCCCGGCGACGGCGTCGTGCTGCTCCCATGCTTGCTCTTCTTCCAGGATGTTGCCGGCGCGTATCTGCTGGAGCCGGTCGGCGATTGCTTCGGCGTTTTTGGGGAACAGCCGCGCGTCGATGACGTCGCTGTCATTGTAGAGAAACGTTCCGTACCAGGTGGTCTTCACATATTTCGGCATTGTTTTAAATACAGCACTGCATTTAAAAACTATGTGTCTGGCAACCTCGGTCGGTATGCTGCACCTGGACAACCCGTTGATACTTGCCTCGGGCATCGCCGACATGACCGCGGGGAGCATGGAGCGCTGCCGCGCCGCCGGAGCCGTGGTGACCAAGTCCGTCGGATTGGAGGAACGCCCCGGCTATGGCAACCCCTCGGTGGTTGAGCTCGAGCATGGCATCCTCAACGCGATGGGGCTGCCCAATCCCGGCGTCGATGGCTATCTGGCGGAGCTCGACTTGGCCGACGTCGACGTCCTGGTTGGCAGCGTTTTCGGTCGCACTGCCGACGAGTTCGTCGCGGTCGCGGAAAAAATGGCGCCACGGGTGGCGGCGCTCGAGCTCAACATGAGCTGTCCCCATGCCGGCGACTATGGCGCCGGGGTGCCCACGGGCAGCATCGAGGGGCTGGTCGAATCTGTCAAGCAGGCTGTCAGCGTGCCCGTCTGGGTGAAGCTGGGCGCCGAAAACGTGCTGGAGCGCGGCAGCGCGGCGGTGGCGGGCGGCGCCGATGCCGTTGTTGCCATCAACACGTTGAAGGCCATGGCCATCGACGTCGAGGTGGCGATGCCCGTGCTGGCCAACCGGACCGGCGGGATGTCCGGCCCGGCTATCAGGCCGGTCGGCATACGATGCGTCTATGAGCTCTCGTCGTCGCTCGATGTTCCCGTGGTGGGCGTCGGTGGTGTCAGGTCGGCGCGTGACGTCGTGGAGTACATGATGGCCGGCGCCGCGGCGGTGCAGATTGGCTCCGGGCTGCATTATGCTGGCGTCGCTGTCTTTGAGGACATCTGCCGTGACCTGCGACGCTGGCTGCAGGAGCACGGCTACGACCATGTTGACGACGTTGTCGGCCTGGCGCATACCGGCATGTAACGGCCGGACTGCAGGCTAGAGCTCCCCGGTGATTTTTTCCGTCGTGGACATCCATATGTCGCCGAACACGTCCTCCCGCATCATCCGGTTGAGAAAATGTTGCGGGGGAACACATGCCTCCGGAGCCTGGACGCCCGGCGAGCTGATGTCGCCATCGGCTATCATCATGGCGCCCAGCGCCGCCGGGGTCGCGGTGCCCTCCCGCATGTGCGAGGTGCCGGCATAGCGGAAGTTTTTTGGCTCGCCATCCCGGGTGCCGGCGACCTCGACCATGACCGCGCCGCCCGACGGGACATCCTGGTGCTTTCTGAGCATGGCGCCGCCGAGCGAGGAAACATAGGCGGCCATGAAGTCCAGCGGGGCGATGTCGTGGCCCTTAACGTTTATGGGTGTCTCGGACAGCAATCCCAGGGATTCCGCCCGGAGGAGCGCCTCGCGGAACGTGGCGGGGAAAAACGTTCCCTTGCAGCAGGCGTTCCGGACGCCGGGAATGTAGCGGGGGATGGTCACCGTCTCGGGGTGCCCGAAGTAGTAGACGGGCGCCTGGCCGAAGGGCTCGGGGAAGGAAACGTATTGTTCGCCGTCGACGAGCCCTCGCTTCACGCTGCGCTGCCCGTTGCGGTAGACGGGTACCTCGCCGAGCCAGCAGTGGAGCATGTGGTAGGGAATGGCCGCCCCGGCCTGCTCGGCGATGCCGCGGGTGCTGTATTCGCTGCTGATGAGCCTCGTTTTGAGCCCGCTGAACCTGCTTGAGCGGCTGCGATATGGCAGAGCCATCGAGACCATGCGGGTGGAAAAACCGCCTCTGTTCATCCTGGGGCACTGGCGGAGCGGCACCACGTTTCTGCACAACATCCTCGCGCAGGACAGCCAGTTCGGTTATCCCTCGACGTTTCAGACTGTTACCCCCCGGCCTGTTTTTGTGGTTTGAGGGCCTGGTGAAGCCGCTGGTGTCGTCCTCGCTGCCGGAGAAGCGGCCGGAGGACGATGTGGCGCTCGGCGCGGATCTGCCGCAGGAGGACGAGTATGCGATGGGGAACCTGTGCCCGTTTTCGTTTTACAATGGATGGTGTTTTCCCCGGAACATGGCCCGGTATCACCGCTATGTGTGCATGGATGACGTCCCCCGGCACATGGTGCAGGAATGGAAGCGTCGCTACCGATTGTTTCTGCGGAAGGTCACGCTGGCCTGCGACGGACGGCGGCTTGTGGTAAAGAACCCGGCGAACACGGCGCGGATACGGCTGCTGCTGGACATGTACCCGGATGCGAAGTTTGTGCACATCCGGCGGAACCCCTACCACGTGTTTTTTTCCATGAAGCGGAACATCATGACCGAGATGACGCTCTACTGTGTGCAGCAGCCGCCGGACTGGTCATCGCTGGAGCGGCAGATGACCGCGCTGTACCGGCGTATGTATGAAAAATTTTTTGCGGAACGGCGGCTCATCCCCGACGGCAACCTCGTCGAGGTACGGTTCGAGGACCTGGTCGACCGACCGCTTGCCGTGGTGGGGGACATCTATGACGGGCTCGGGCTTTCCGGGTATGCAGAGGCCAGGGACGCCTTTGCAGGGTATCTCGCCTCCCAGTCGAACCTGTCGCATCCCTACAGGGCCACCGAGGAGGTCAAACAGCACATCTATGCCGAGCTGCATGAGACCGTCGACCGGTGGGGCTACGACCTGCAGGTGGGGCAATAATTAAATAACGGGAGTCTATTGCCTGCCTATGGCGAAGAAAAAGGGAAGCGGCTTTCAGTCCGCAGCCGGCCTGGTCCGCTATTTCGAGGAAGAAAAAACCGGGGTGAAGATCGACCCCCGGCTGGTCATTGCCATGGGCATCGGCACCGCCATCGTCATCACCGCGCTGCACATCTACGGCTAAGCCGGGCAAACGTTTTTTACCATCTGCCGCTTTTTGAGCTATGCACATCATCGACGGGAGAGCTATCGCCGCCAAGATAGAGGCCGAGGTTCGCGAGCAGGCCGAGGGAGAGGACATCTATGTCGCCACGGTGTTGATGGAGGGCAGCGAGGAGTCAGCGCTGTACGCACGGCTGAAGGAGCAGGCCTGCGGCCGGGTGGACATCGCCGCGGAGACGGTATCGTTTCCCCGCAGCGCCTCTATGGAGGATCTCGTGGCCGCCGTCGAGGAGCTCAACGACGACGACATGGTGGACGGGGTGATGGTGCAGCTGCCATTGCCGGGCATCGACCATCGTGCGCTTGTGGACCATATCGACCCCGGAAAAGACGTTGAGGGGGTGCATCCCTGCAATCTCGGTGCAACGCAGCTCGGCGACGAACGGCTGGCGCCCTGCACGCCCCGGGCCGTGTTCCGCATCCTCGAGCATGAAAATATTGTGTTGCAGGGAAAAAACGTGGTGGTGGTCAACCATAGCGACATCGTGGGGAAGCCGCTGGCGGACATGCTGCTGAACCGCAACGCGACGGTGTCGGTCTGCCATGTGTACACCGACAGCCTTGCTACCTATACCCGCCGGGCTGACATTGTTGTCACCGGCGCCGGCGTCCGCAGGCTGATATCCGGGGGCATGGTCATGGAGGGCGCCGTCCTGGTCGACGTGGCCATCATCAGCGACGACGGGGACGTCCACGGCGACGTGAACCTTGCCTCCGTGAAGGACATGGGGGGCATGGTGACCCCGGTGCCCGGCGGCGTGGGCCCGGTGACCATCGCCTGCATGCTCGAAAACGCGGTGCGGGCGAGCAAACATTGATAAACGGGGGGCTTTTGCATGCCCATGGACAACCGGCGGGTCTACTATTCATTTCATGACATTCCATCGGGCGGACCGTCGATGCAGCGGCAGCGTCGCGGCATCAGCTTTAGCCGGACGGAGCTGCTGCACATCGGCATCGCGATGGCCGTGCTGACCGTCGCATTCGCGTTCGCATTTGTCCCGGCATCGCCGCCCCTTTCGGAGCCGATGGCGGCGCTGGAAAACCTCCCCCTGTCGTTCCTGGCGATCGCGACGGCGTTTTTTTTGCCATGAGCTCGCGCACAAGTATATGGGGCAGCGCTATGGATACTGGTCCGAGTTCCGGATGTATCCCCAGGGCTTGCTGTTCGCGCTTTTGCTGGGCGTCGCCGTCGGCCTGGTGTTCGCTGCGCCCGGCGCCGTGCAGATTTTTGGTCGCCCAAGCCGGGAGGAAAGCGGGCGTATCTCGGCGGCCGGCCCGGCAACCAACGTGGCAATAGGGCTGGCGTTCCTGCTGCTCTGGACGGTGACGGGCGGCCTGGTCGGAGCGGCGGCGCTGTTCATCGCTGCCATCAACGCCTTCCTGGCGTTTTTCAACCTGCTCCCGTTCGGGCCGATGGACGGCCGGAAAATCTTCCGGTGGCGGAAGGATGTCTGGGGCGGCCTGCTCGCGGGGAGCATCGCGCTGTTCGGGGTGTCCTGGTTCGGCATACCGTTTTAGGGATGCCGCCGGTCGAACACCCGGATTTTGCGCCTGACCCACTGGATGGCGAACAGGGAGAACAGCAGGGCGAAGACCACGCCGACCGCTATCCCGGCTATCTGGAACGAGGCCATGAAGTTGTATGCCCCGTGCACGACGATCGCCAGGCCGAAATAGGGGAGCACGCTGCCGTCCTGGTGGAGCAGCGAGCGCCCGTACCCGTAGCCGGTGAGCGCGGTCGCCGAGGCATGGAGCAGACAGGCGCCGACGGTGCGGAGGACGACCAGCGTGACAAATATGGCCAGGCCCTCGTCCATGAAGCTGATCTCGTAGAACAGGTTCTCGGTCGCCGAGAAGCCCAGGCCCGCCGCAGCTCCATAAATCAGGCCGTCCTCGATTTCGTCGAGCTCCCGGCGAACGGTGCCGATGTTGAGGGCGAGCGGCTTGGTGAACTCCTCGACCACGGGCGCCACGATCACGGCCATCGCAAATGTATACAGCGAGGCGCTGCCCAGCGATGCCAGGGACACGCCGACGATATTTTCAAGGAACAATGACGCGACGACGGCGATGGTCGCCCCCCAGATGAAGCACACCATGACGGGAAGCCAGGGCTCCCGATGGTAGCGCTCGGTGTTCCGTATCCATATGGTATACGCCAGTGGGGGGAGAAACGCGAGGAGGACGAGGATGAGCCACTGCAGCGCCATGATAGGGTATGGCGCTGGCATTATATATGTCATATGCCATGTGGCGTTCACTGCCAGGTGAACGTTTTCGAAATGGCGTTAAATACATGTCGCTTTCGGGGCAATGAGCCGAAAAATATTGACGGTTGTTGTCGCCGTCATTGGCCTGGTCGCGGTCGGCGCCGTTACGCTGGTCGCAATGGATTTCGACAACACGGACGACACGGTGGACCTGACCGGTAATGCAAATGGAACGTTTTACATCAACGACTGCGGACGCCCCAAGGGCGGCTTCGAATATGCGGGCACCTACTACGCCAACCTATCGCTCGAAGAGGGCACGGGAACGCTGGAGATAGCACTGAAGATCGGCCTGGGCGACCCGCTGGACCGGCATCTGTGGAACGTGACGCTGCTGGAGTATTCCAACGGGACAATGCGGCTGTACATGGACGGCCACCGGCTGGAGATGAGGTGGGTGGACAACGACACCATCTGGAACGGACAGTATGACGGCAACTACACGGCGCTCTGGGGGCCCTGGATGGAGGAGTATGAGCCGGTCGGCCACATCAGGACGGACTGGTTCCCGGGTACCGTGTCGCACTACTATGTCGAGCTGCGGCTGCCGCGGCTCGCGTAGCCCCTTTTTCCCTTTTTTTCTTTTTTTGTTCGAAACATTTAACTGTCCGTCCGGCCATGTACCGGGGATGATATCGCGGGAGGCAGCATTGGAGATGCTCCGGAGTCATGTCGAGCCGGGAAACCTGCGGAAGCACATGTATGCGGTGGCGGCTATCATGGAGGCGCTCGCCGGCCGGCTGGACTGTGACCCCGATGTGTGGTGGCTGACCGGACTGCTGCACGACATCGATTACGGAGAGACCAGGGACAGGCCGGAGCTGCACGGAACGCGCTCGGCGGAGATGCTGGCGGATATGCTGCCCGGTCATGCGCTGCGGGCGATCAGGGCGCACAACTGGCGTCATACGGGCATCGAGCCTGCCTCGCCACTGGACTATGGGCTGATTGCAAGCGATGCGCTGTCGGGGCTGATCGTGGCGACGGCGCTGGTGATGCCGAACGGGACGCTGGGAGAGGTCCGGCCGGGGTCGGTGCTGAAAAAAATCGATGACGGGTCGTTCGCCAGCAGTATCGACCGGGGGAGGATACGGCAGTGTACCATGCTGAACATGGGGGCGCGGGAGTTTGTTGATATAGCGCTGCCGGCGCTCCAGGATGTTCATGACAGGCTGGGATTATAACCCGGGGTATAGCGGATGTAAACTACATTGGACAAAATAATTTATAAAACTGTTGGTGTTGCAGGATGTGGGGCCGGGTAGAGAGATTTTTGCCTTCCTCTCTATCCACGCCCTTTTATTTTGTTGTGCCGGACGCCCACGTCTATATGGTCACGGCGAACACGAAAGCGACCACGAAGCCCCCTATCGTCCCGTTTACCACATCCCATGTCAAAAAACCGGGGGATGACTTTCACACCGGTCAGGAGGAGACCATAGGACAGCGTGACCTCCCGGATGCACGTATGCATAGACAAAGGCGAAAAGGATGCACTGGATAAGGATGCTGAAAAACAGACCATCCTGCCATTGCTGAACGGCTTACGGACACCATGCTTATATACGCCGCGGTGGTTAAATGCTATAGGGAGGTACCTATGCGTCCCGTGCAATATAACGAGAAACACAAGAACGTCCTCGACTCGTTTTTGCTGGAAAACCCACGGGTAACGCCGGGCACGATGTACGGCCATCCCGCATACTACGTCAACGGGAAGCTGTTTGCCTCGCTCCACAGGGACGGCGTCTGCATCAAGGTGCCCACGGCGCTGAAAGAGGTACTGCTCAAACATGACGGGATCGTTCCCTTCGAGCCCATGGGCAGAACCATGCGGGAATGGGTGCTGATAAACAGGGAGCGATCGAAGGACTACCGCGACGACATGGACATTTTCACCGCGTCGATCGAATACGTCGGATTGCTCGCGGACAAAAAAGGCTGGCCGGCAGCAGGATGGCTAAAAAATGTCGACCTGGTCGGGGAGCAGCCCCTTCCGGCTTAAAAACCGGGCCTGGTTTTCCCAGTACCGCCAGATGATATCGGCTTTTTCCTCCGGCTGGATGTTCCAGGGAACGATGATGACGAGGTCGCCGCGGCGGATGCGCCCCATACCCCGGCGCTTGCTGCCCGGGATCCTGGCGATACGCACGGTGCCGTCCTCGCCGACGACCTTCATCCGGGAGCCCTTGTACACTGACTCGATGATAGCGTACATCTCGTTGTTGCTCCTGTCCGGACGCCGGACGCGTATGTATTCATCCTCCTTGTCATTGTTCTTGCTCATGGTATCGACGGCGGATACCTAACGGAGCTCCAATTAAAAGGTTATTGGTCTCGCATAGGAAGGGAGGCTCAGGGAATGGCAGCACAATGGTTTTATATTACTACTACTATTACTACTATGAATTGTCCGTATTGTGGCTACACATGGACACCTCGGACGGAGCAGCCGAAGGCATGTCCCCGGTGCAAGCGACGGCTGGACTACCCTGAAAGCAAGGGAAAAGAAGACCCATTGAAGCGGGCACGAGAGATGGAGCCAGGATTCCAGAGGATGCTCCACGTGATGTCGGTGCTGACCCCACAGCTTGAAGAACACGAGGTCATGCCAGTGGTCATCGGCGGGGCAGCCGTGGAGTTTTACACCCGTAACTGGTATGCCACCGGCGACATCGACCTGGCGATCAACAAGGACAAACGAGATATATTTTACAGCGTGATGGAGAATGCAGGATTCAGCAAAACCGGCCGGATGTGGGTACGGGAGGACCTCGGGCTCTACATGGAAATACCGGGGGACCTGTATGACATCGACACGGAGAAGGTAACGCGTGTTGAAACCAATGCAGGCTACGCCTATGTCGTCGGTCTGGAAGACATCGTTTTCGACCGGATACAGGCAGCCAAGCACTGGCAGAGCAAGAGCGACCACGAACAGGCAGTACGAATAGCGTCGCTCTACTACGACGACATCGACTGGGCATATGTCAGAAAAAAATGCAGCGCTGAGAGCTCGGAGGACGTGCTCGACCAGGTTTTGCAGGAGGCATAGCATGAGGGAGATGCAACTCGATGAAACCCGGGGACGCATCCGTGGCCCTAAACATGAGCGGGCGGTTCGTCGGCGGCCGACGCCGCGATGGAAGATCCGTGACTCCATCCAGTATATCAGGATGCGTGACCGCTATCTCCAGGAGCAGGGCATCCTGGTGAAGGTCGGTCCGCGGCGGTATCATCTCAACCCGGAGATAAAACGGTGACCGCCCACCCAGCGTTTCAGTCTATTGAAATAGTTTCACCGGACGATGAAACCAGGTCAGGCGTCTCGACGACGTTAAGGCATGTACATTGACATTGCTGAACATGAGAGATTTATTTGAGTAACTACAATGAACGTCTCCCTGGTCTCCTGGCCTGGGCGGACGGAAGGCTTAAAAACAGGGCAGGTGCCCCCGGTATCCGTTTATACACCGTGAGCATGATGCATGGCATGGTCTGCGACCGGTGCGGCTACACCTCGAGCAAGATAGCATGGCGCTGCCCCCGCTGCGGGCGATGCCTCCGGTGTACGGGATAGATGGAAACACATGTAACCCGGGGATATCCTTTATATTGGACGTGTTTATTTGGATATGCCATGGAGTGATAGGATGACAGACTGGCCGCCGGGGAAAAAGATTTTGTTCGCGGTGCTGCTCGCCCTGTGCACGGCCGCGGTGCCGGTCATCATATGGTCCGGCGTCCCCCTGCTGTTGCTGCTCATCCTGGCCAGCGTAGCCGGCGGCCTTGTTGTCTGGTGGACCGCCGGAAAGCTCACCCCTTTTTTGATGACCATGTATCTCCGGCTGCACGAGCGGATGGCCGGGGCAGCAGATGTTTCCCGGGAGATAGCACTGGTCGACAGCACCGACGGCAACGACGAACGCTGGAACGCGCTGTACCGTTCGCTCCGGCTGTCCCTGTTTCCCACGGGTATCGCGCTGTCCCTGATCGGCTACGTTTTGCGGGACATCGGCAGCCTGGGCAGCCGTGACGTGTTCCTCGTGCTCTACCTCGCACCGGTCATCGTGGTGTTCATGGTGCCCCTGTGGATCGTCCGGGACAGCCCCCTGTTTTACCATTACCCCGGCACGCGGGAGGTCATCTCGATGGGACGGCAGCTCGGCATCCGGCTGAAATCGGTCGGCGGCGTCACCGCGCTGGGCCTGTTCCTGTTCACCCTGTACACGGTCACGGGAAGCCTCCAGGATGCGGCGGTCAAGTTTGTGGTGTTTTTTTCGCATATCTATCCCGCCCTGGTGCTGACCTCCTCTGTCTACCATGCCCGCTGGCACCAAGAGTTTGTAAAAAGGACAGCCCGGGCGGCAGTGGAGGAGGGAAAACGGGAGCATCGTGTCCGGCTGGAGGAACGGTGAACCCCGGCTGCGGTGCTACAACATATCAAAAAACATGTCGTCAAACGCGGGCGACAGGACACCGGCAGCCGCTTTGTCCAAAAAGGCCGGGCAGTCCACCTCGACCATTGGATCTTCTATCTCCTCGCCATAGCTCACCCCGGACGGCTCCGTACAGGCAACGCCGTCAAAATACAGGCAGAAGAAACAGGAGGGCATACAAAATCAATCCTTGTCACGCCGATATGTGTTTTTTACTTTCCGCACACCATCGACCATGTTCTCCATCTCTCCCGATTTCCAGTATTCCTCAAATTTTTTATAGTCTGGACTCCAATATTTCTTCTTCATATCGCTAAGCCGTACTCGACCATTTTTAGATTCGAAGTAAATATTGTTTGCCACACATCCAACACAATTTTGGAAATTCGAGAGCGAGTCCGTTCCACAACAATTATGCGTGGTATTGAGTTCCGGATGGATAGGATCCCCATCAGAACATATACTAAAACTCATATCTTGCCGTTCAACAATATCTTTTGCACGTTTATAGAAATTCAATTTATCCTTTCGGTTAAATCGATAATAATACCCTCTCTTGTACATTTTATCAAAGATATTTATTTGAAGTTTATTTTCAACCTCCTCGACCATACTTTTATTTCCCCTAAAGAATTCGATTAGCACATGCTCTGCACCATGCTTTCTCAACATACCTATCATTTCCTCTGTCTCGTATGTGGTAACATTTGGAATTATCGGTGAAATACGACCAGCAACAAAGAACCCTCTTTCAGATAATTTTGTTATCGTCCGAAGTCTTCTCTCTGTTGGAGGTGCCCCCTTTTCGATTTTACCTGTGGTATCTTTATCATTTGATACCACCGTAACCTGGATATAAGACAACTCTGGATCTAAAACATCAGTATATTCCTTTTGGGCAACTAAATCGCTTTTTGTTACAATCATATGGGGATATTGATGCTCAGACAAAATCTTCAGCACCTCTAATGTTACCTTTGCCGCTCTTTCCTTCGGCTGAAAACAATCTGTGAGTCCGCCTAGCCTTACAGGGACTCGACGGCGTAATGCGTCTCTAATTCTTCTATCTCCTATAGAATCTGGATTTTCAAAATATTTTCGTATCTGACCGGGGTCCGCAGGTCGGATAGTATCCCAATACCCCATTTTGGAAAGCAGATTTCTCGCATAACAATAAGTACAATTATGCGAACAACCGGAGTATGTATCTAAACGGAGAGGATAATGGCAGGTAACAATTTCGTGTCCTGTCTTTGGAATATTTAAGGGGCTTTGATAAATATTCGAGGTCATCGTCAAGCGGACTCAACATTGTGACACTCTTTAGCTATGGATTTCTGCGGCTCTGGAAGTTCTTGTATCAGATTCTTTAAAACCCGCTTGCTGCCGTAATGAAATTTTTTATGACAAGTTGGGCATAAAACCAAGATATTTTCTATTCTTTCCTCCTGACATTCAGATAACGGAACGATATGATGTACCTCTGCATAATATCCGCCACTCTGAGTTTCAAATCTATGACTTTCATCTACCTGGCATTTGTAATCATGGCGTTGCTTGATATATTCGTAGAGTCTGGGATTACGTTCAGTAGATTTGGTTTTATTTACTACTGTCCGTGGGGAACTTTCCTCCGCCAATTCTTTCGCTTTGTTCTCTAAATATCTTTTCCATTCCTGGTCAGATTTTTCCCCTCTTTCCCTTTCAACGTCTTTCTTAACTGACTTAATGATTTCATTTTCTATTTCGTCTTGGCTCTTCAAATCCTCCAAGTTTTCGGTCGTAATCGTTTCGATAAAATTTTCAATGGATCCAATTCTTGCTCTGATTGAATCCTGCCTTCCTGAGGTAGGACAAAGGAATCCTTGTAAAGTGAAATTCTCTTTGTAACCAAGGTAATCATGGACAATGTCCTTTGGAACATCGATTTTTTGCCAATTATCAATGAAATAAATTAATTCCCAAACTTCGCCATCTTCATCTCTCCCCCATAGTTGTTCTGCCAAATTCTCATCAGTAACCTTGTGGTAAACCCTGCCTACTCTGATATATTGCTTTTGACGATAAAAAAGGCACCAATCCCCCTGCTCCATTTTCTCCCATGCCGAGAGATTTACGTCTTTCTCCCCCCTTTTTGTACCCCATATCCGAATCGGTTCAGTCTTCTTTTCTAAAAGAGATTCGTCTGCATCATTCAGAAACGGCACAATATCTTCCCGATTATGGCCTCCGTCAAGGGTATCTTTTAGATGGTCAAAGGCAAGTTGGTTGCTGGTAGACACCAGAAAGAGCTTTGACATATTGCATTACTTGAAAAAATAATTGATATAAGGCAAAATGCACGATAAAAACAACAAAATGTTGTATTTTTTGTGTCTAAAATTAAATAATACAATTCAGATAACTTTCTGTTGTTTGGATCGTGTCTAAATGGTAGAAGATGAGATATGGAGCATTGTTGGATCCGTGATAGCAAGCAAATACAAAAGGAAAATTTTGTATTACCTGTCAAAAGGTGCGGCCACGCCGAAACAAATCTCAATCGGCACGGATATACGAATAAATCATGTAAGTAACTACCTAATCCGCCTGGGAGATAGCGAACTAGTGAAATGTCTTAACCCTGATGCAAAAATGGGCAGACTGTATGAGCTTACCAAAAAAGGGGAAGAAATATTTGGGATAATGAAAAAAATAGACAGAGATTTAGAATAAATATATCATTTCCTAAATTCAGATAGTCTCTCTTTTCGTTGGTAATCGTTGTCAAAAAGCAATTGTTTTGCCAATCTGAGGACTCCACCACTTTCGCCTAGCCGTTCCTTTGCGGAGTCAATATAGGCCTCAAATGCGGGCATTTCATTTGAAATAAATTTCTTTATGTTATCTTCACCAACAATTTTTACTCCACGAGCATTTTCCTGTTTTTTGATTTCCTCTATCGTGGCATCATATTTTTCTGTCCAATTGTTTGGTGGCCGAGACCAAAATGAGAGAACTAGTCGGTTTGTCTTCCCTATTTTCAATGCACCATCTATGTATTCCTCATAGGTCTTAAATCCATTCTTAGCCATTTCTATTCACGAGCATAATAACTGTTCATCATTTTAAAAATTTGCGTAGATTGCCTCATATGAATTACTTATAGCTGACAGCAAAATGTAGCGCTACAATTTCTGCAATTTTACTTTTTTTCTGTAAATGTAGAACTAAAAATATCGGAGTATGTTGCCCTGAAAAAGGGGCGCTGCTAGGGGAGAGTTGCTGTTTCTGGCTTTTTGCCGTTTCCACAATTTAACCCTACATTTTACCATTTATAGTAAAATATTTAAATTTGTAGCGTTAATAAGGGTATGGCGTCCGTGCAGGAGAAGACCATCAACGGCAACACGTATTACTACCTGGGGCACAGCTACCGTGAGGGCGGCACGGTCAAGAAAAAACCCGATATCTGGGCACCAAGGTGCCAGACGACATCGAGGAACAAAAACGAGAGGTGCTCCATGAGCTGTACATGGAGCGATGGTATCCCTTGTTCGACAAGATACGGGAACGCTACAAGGAGGAACAGGCGTCGATGCCTCCCTCGCTCCAGGAAAAAAAGCGGGAGCAGTTCGCCATCGACTTCACCTACAACACCAACCGGATAGAGGGCTCCACGCTCACCCGCCGGGAAACCGCCGACCTGCTGGAAAAAGGCATCACGCCGTCCCGCCGCCCCGTCG
Organism: uncultured Thermoplasmatales archaeon; assembly: GCA_964514975.1. GTDB lineage: Archaea > Thermoplasmatota > E2 > UBA202 > DSCA01 > CAZESS01. The sequence continues at coordinate 130,669 of CAZESS010000002.1, forward strand.
AGGACGTCAAAGAAGCCATGGCGCACCGCGAGGTGTTCTACGACATGCTCGCATACGACGGCGACCTGTCCCTTCGGATGGCGCGGGACTGGCACCATCAGCTGTTCCAGCAGACCAAAAAAGACATCGCCGGGGACATACGGGAGTACCGCGTCGGCATATCGGGCAGCACGTATGAGCCGCCCGGCCCGGAAACATTCGATGGCCGTCTCTACGAGTTCTTCGCCTGGCACCGGGGACACAAAGAAACATTGCATCCCGTCCACCTGGCAGCACTCGTCCACCTCAGGTTCGTCACCATTCATCCCTTCGTCGACGGCAACGGCCGGATATCCCGGCTGCTTATGAACCACGTGCTCCACCGCCACGGCTGCCCCATGCTGGTCATCGACTACCGGGAGCGGCGCAGCTACTATAACGCGCTGGAGCGAAGCCAGGTCAACGAAGAGGAGCACGTTTTCATGGAATGGTTCTTCCGGCGGTACCGCAACGAACATGAGCGATACCTCGACTAGTTACTGCTACATTTTACCGGAAAACCCGGGAAAACGTGAAAATGTAGCGTTAAAGGTCTTCCAGCGGGATGAAATCATCGCTGCTGAGGATGCGGTTCCAGCGCCTGTTGGCCTCGCCCTCATCAGGTGTCTTGGCTGGCATGAACATTGGGATAACATGCCAGTATAAAAAATCCCGCAAAGCACTTATAGCGCCCGGGAGATGAGCGGATGTGCACCGACATGGCGCCTGTACCATGGCTGTCATCACGCTGTTCCTGGCGACAATGCTAACCGGCGGGGTGCCGCCGGTGGATGGGCAGCCCGACATGCTGCCATATCGGCAGACCATCATTCTGCCCGAGCTCAGCCCGGACATGGCGGGGCAGCCCATAGACATCGCCGTAAAGTTCGAGCAGCCATGCTATGCGCTCAATGAAACAAGGCACGCGGTCAGGGTGCTCTATGACGACGGCTCCGGCGCGGTGGAGCTGCCCTGCCAGATCTATAGCCTGGAATGGAGCGACAGCTCGCATATAACTGGATGCCGGCTGGTGTTCCTGCTCCGGGGGCCCGGCGAATACATCCTTGCCTACACCGACGATGAGACAGCGGCGCCCGGCTACACCGACCACGTCACGGTGGACGAGGGCAGCTACTTCTATGAGCCCGTGCCCGGCTACAGCATAGACCTCGATTACTACAGCATCAGCGACGACGGCGATGTTGTATATGGCGTCGGGCAGCAGGGCGACTTTTTCGGCATCGACATGTCCCAAAAAATCATCAAGCAGCTCCCCGGCCGACAAAGCTTCGAGGTCCAAAACTGGGGGCAGCTCGCCTCCTACGCCTTTTTCTGGTACGAAAACCGGGACAGGGGCACCGACGAACAGCTGCTCTCCAAAGAAATCATGGTCGACGGCCCCCTGATGGCCCGGGTGGGCATCCGGAGCACCAGCACCGACGGCAAGGCCGAAACCACGGCCACCTACTCCTACTACCACAGTCCCGGAGGCGACAGCAGGTTGATGGCAGCGGTGGAGCACGAGGTCAAACAACAATGCGTGGTAGACGGGATCACCGACGAGGACGGCGTCTACGCCTACCTGCTGACGGTCAAAGCCCGCTCCTCCTCCATCGACAGGCTCAACCTGGGCGCCATCCCGCCCTATCTCCATGTCAACACCGAGGACGGCGTCGTCCACCAATACCAGCTCGATCAGGACCCCGAGAGCAGCGACTACACATGGCTGCTCGACACCCGGGATGACATCGACATCGGCAGCCCCGCCTGGGTGTCCATCGACAGCGGCACCACGGGCACCGCCTACGCATTGCTGTTCAACACCACCACGCCCGCACCATCGCTGCCGGGCATGCAGGTCCGGGCCGTCGGCCGGCAGGAGGTCAGCGTCCCCGGGCTCGAGGTCGACGGCGGCGGCATCTCGCTGGGCCGCAACGCCTACGAGCGCAAGGGCGAGCACGACCTCGTCATCCCGGCGGGGTTCACCGCCCGGTTCACCTCCGAGTTTTACACCACGCAAACCAATGGTGTCGGCGCCGTCAGGCGGGAGGTCGATGCATTTGAGCGGCTGAAGGACTGCCGGCTGTGCAGCGGCACCGACATCACGGGCGGCACCGGGGAGCGATACCGCCTCAGCGTGGCAGCGCATCTGGCGCCGTCGCTGCCGCTGGCGCCTGCGCTGTCGCTGCTCACCGGCCGGCGGCTGCCCGCGACATCGGTTGAGCTCTGGCGGAACGACAGCATGATATCCTCGGGTATCGCGAGCCGCATACCGCTGGATGCCAGTGCGCCATTGGGGCTCGACCTGCGCAACGCAACGGCGTTCAAGACAGCCGTGTTTCCCCGTGTCCCCCCGGGCCGCTATGTCATCCGTGTCAGGGGCGGACTGGACGGCCAGCGGTACATCGGCACCCGGGTCATCACGGTTGACGGGAACATGTCAGCCCGGGTGTGGTGCCGGCTGGAGGGCAGTCTAGAGGTGGCATTGTATGACCAGCACGGCAATGGCATCCCCGATGTTACGGTGAGACTGCTCGACGATGATGATGCATCCATCGCCGGCAACACGACCGGTAGCGATGGCACGGTGATGCTGCATGCACCCATGCCCGCCTCCTACCTTGTGCAGGCATCCTACAAGGGCTTCGTTTTGCATGAGCGGGACATACAGCTGCCTCGGCTCTCGGGCATAGAGGTCACGGCGGAGCTCCACGACCTCGACGTCGTTGTGAGGGACAGGCTGGACATGCCGCCGGGGGTGCCCTTGCAGCCCGTGCTCACCAGCCCCGACATGGCATCACCGACGCTGCTCCAGGGAGAACACCGGGGAGACGGCAGCTATCGCTTCACCGGTCTGCCCGCCGGGGGATACGTGCTCCGCATCCGCTACAAGTCCGTCCTCGTCGAGCAAAAGGTCACGGTGCCATCCGACAACGTTGCGGTAACGTTTCCCGCCGCATACCGCCTCCGGGTCAGCTGCTATGACGGCCGGGGCCTGCCACGGAGCTGCGGCATCGAGCTCATGCGCAACGGCCGCCGTGTCGATGCAGCGGAGCTCCCACCCGGCGAGTACCATGTCACCGTGGTCGACGGCGGCGACAGGGTGGCAGAGCGGGACATAATGGTCACCGGCGACACCTCAATCGACATGGTCACCATGCAGCAGCCCCTGTATCCATTGCTGGTCACCATCGCCGTCATCGCCCTGGCGGGCCTGGCGCTGCTGCTGCAGCGGTCACGGCTGACATGGCGACGGGGCCTGCTCATCGCCGCTATCGCGCTGCTTCTCATCGCCCCGCTCCATGGCTGGTGGCAGCTCAACGGCGGCAATGGTGCCACCGAGGTGGAAACCAATGTCTACCTGCTTCCCGCGGAGATGATAACCACGGGCCACGCCCCAGGCTACGCGGGCGGCAGCATAGCAGAGCTCCCCGGGCTGTTTTACACCATGGGCATGACGGTTGCCGGCCTGCTTGTCGCCGCCGCCGGCCTGCTGCTGGTATACTGGTATCGCCGGCAAACGTGGCTTCCGCTGCTGGCCGTCTGCGCCAGCGTTGCAGCCGTCGTCCTGTTCACCCTGGGGATGTCGCTGGCGTCTGAGGTCATCGTCGGCGACCTGTGGGGCAGCGGCACCGTCGCCATCTCGCTGCCCGGGCTCGATGGCAGCTCGCGCCTGGACACACGCTGGATGCCCGCATCCGGATTCTGGCTCGCCGTTCTGGGCGTCATAGCGCTCATCGGGGCGCAGCACCGTCATGTCGTGGCGATGCTGCACCGGCTGTGGCGGCATATCCCAACATTTTAATATGGCAGCCGATGTATCCGGCATGGATTTTGAGCAGGCTGCCGGGCATGCCGCTGACCTGGTGCACTCGCTCGCCGAAGGGGCACGGGTCAGGGTTATCTCCCATAGCGATGCAGATGGCATCGCAGCCGCGGCTGTCATGGCTGTCACGCTCACCCGTCTCGGGCTCCGGCATCACGTGTCCATCCGGCATACCGGTGGTTCTGTCGCCGCCGGCATATCCGGGGAGCACGACCTCTCCGTTTTTTGTGACATCGGCAGCAGCAATCTCGACGAGCTCAACAGTTTGCCCTGCCAGGCCATCCTGGTCGACCACCATGTCATCGACGGCGGCCTGGACAACGGCATCAACCTAAACGTCCGGAGCTACGGGATGGACGGCAGCCGGGAGGCATGCGGCGCCACCGCCACTATGGCGCTGTCGCTCGCCATCGACAGGGAAAACCTCGACCTGGTGGAGCTCGCCATCGCGGGTGCCATCGGCGACCGGCAGCACGTCGGCGGCTACATTGGGCTCAACAAAACATTGCTTGACCGGGCCGTCGAGACGGACATCATCTGCATGGAGGAACAGCCCGTGTTTCCCGCCGATGTGCCGCTCATGGACGCCCTCGAGCAGTCCATCGACCCCTATTTCACGGGGTTTTCGGGCGGCGGTGCCATCCGGTTTCTCAAAGACCTCGGCCTCGACCCCATGCAGCCTTACACGGATCTGCCGGAAAAAATGCAAAAAAAGCTGCTGTCCGCCCTGGCGGTGAAACTCCTCGAGCAGCAGGCCGCCGAGATATCCCTGGTGCAGACGATACCGGTTGGTCGGCGCTGCGGCATCTTGGCCGATCTGACCTCCCGGATGAACGCCTGCGCCCGGAGCGGCAGCCCCGGCGTCGGCATCGCCATGTGCCTGGGCAGTGATACGGCGGCGGAGCGGGCGCGGGAGCTCCAGCAGGGCTACCGGGACAGCATCCGGGATCAGATACACAATCTGGAGAAAGAGGAGCCAGAGGTGCGCAGCCATCTCACCGCCTTCCATATAAGGGATGCATCGCTCAAGGGCGTCGCCGCCGGGCTGTCCATGGAATACCTGCCCCATTTTCCGTCCGATCGACCCGTCGTGGCGCTGTCCTCGCAGGACAGCCACATCGACATATCGGGGCGTGGGACGCGGCGGCTCGTCGACCGAGGCCTCGACCTCGCCACGGGCATGCACGAGGCGGCGGAGACGGTCGGCGGCTCGGGTGGGGGACATCCCGTCGCCGCCGGGGCCTCCATCCCTCCCGACAGAGAGAATGATTTTGTTGAAAAACTCAACGAGGTGTTAGCACGACAATGAACACGCTTGTCATATGTGAGAAAAACATGGCCGCGAGCCGCATCGCCTACATCCTGTCCGACGGCGGGTCGAAACGAAGCAAGATCAGCGGGGTGCCCTGCTACACGTTCAACGACGGCGCCTGGACGGTCATCGGGCTGCGCGGGCACATCGTCTCCCTGGACTATCCCAAGCAGTACAACCGCTGGGACCAGGTCTCACCGCTGGACCTGGCCGACGTGGAACCCATCCGGAAGACCAGCAACCGGCGTATCGCCACGGCGCTCAAAAAGCTCGCCGACGAAGCGGAGCGGGTCATCGTCGCCACCGACTACGACCGCGAGGGAGAGCTCATCGGCGCCGAGGGCGTTGACCTGCTCAACGGCAGCCACACCGTCATGCGGGCAAAGTTCAGCTCGCTGATGCCCTACGAGATACGGCAGGCGTTCGGCAGCACCGACAGCCTTGACCGCAACCTCGCCGCCTCCGCCGAAGCCAGGCGCATCATCGACCTGGCCTGGGGCGCCACGCTCACTCGGTTTATCTCGCTTGCATCCAACCAGCTCGGCAGGGACTTCCTGTCCGTCGGCCGGGTGCAGTCCCCCACGCTGGCGCTCATCGTCAACCGGGAAAAAGAACGGGAGGCCTTCGAGCCGACGGCCTACTGGCGGCTCATCGCCCACTGCACCGACCGGGCATCATTTGATGCGGAGCACCGGCAGGGCAAGTTCTGGGACGGCGACGAGGCAGCGCGGATATACAAAAAGGTCCAGCGGGCGGAGCACGGCATGGTGGAGCGCTACGAGCGGGAGGAAAAAAGCGAGTATCCGCCATCGCCGTTCAACACCACCACGTTTCTCCGACAGGCATCCAGCCTGGGCTTTTCCGCCGGCGCCGCCATGAAAATCGCTGAGACGTTGTACATGCGCGGCTACATCTCCTACCCGAGGACGGACAACACGGTCTACCCGCCCGGGCTTCCCATCACCGGCATCCTCGAAAAGCTCGAGGAGGTGTTCCCCGAGCTGGTGGAGCATACCCGGCAGCACCGGAGGGACAAGCCAACCAGGGGCAAAAAGTTCAGCAAGGACCACCCGCCGATACATCCCGTTGGAAAGGCGTCGAAGGACAAGCTCAACAAGCAGGAATGGCGCATCTACGAGCTCATCGTCCGCCGGTTCCTCGCCACGCTGACCATGGACGCACTGGCCGCCGTCTCAACGGCGGCGCTCGACATCGCCGGCGAGCCCTTTGAAGCAGAAGGATACGAGCTGCTCGAAGCCAACTGGCGGGCCATCTATCCCCATTACAACAAAAAAGAGCATCCATTGCATCTCACCACGGGCGAACAGGTCACCGTCGAAGGCATCGACAAAAACAGGCAGAAAACCAAGCCGCCCCGCCGCTACAGCCAGGGCACCCTGCTGGCCATGATGGAAAAAAACAACCTGGGCACCAAGTCAACCCGGCATGACATCATCGGGAAGCTCTACGCCCGCAACTACATCAAGGGCAAATACATCTCGCCGACCCATACCGGCCGGGCGGTCATCGAGGCGCTGGAGCGAAGCGCCGAGCGGATCACCATGCCCGACATGACCGCCGAGCTCGAACACGAAATGAACGAGATCGCCGAGGGACAAAAAACGCTGGACGAGGTCGTCGAAGACTCCCGCCGGCTGCTCAAAGAGGCACTGCGGCAGCTCCAGCAGCGAAAGGACGTCATCGGCGAGGTCATCCAGGAGGCGATGTTCAAGCAGCGTTTCATGGGAAAATGCACCGAATGCGATGGCAACCTCATGGTCATCCGCTCCCGCCGGGGCAAACGGTTCATCGGCTGCGACAACTACCCGGACTGCACCAACAGCTACCCGCTACCGCAAAAAGGCCGGGTGCTGTTCGAGGGCAACTACTGCAAGGAATGCGGCGCCCCCATGGTCACCACGATATACCGGGGAAAATGGACAAAATGCGTCAACCTGGAATGCCCGTCCAACGACTAGGCGCCACGTGACTTGGGACGGAGATGGGGAGACTTGCAACGGCGGCAGCGCGTTGCCTTCGGCGGATTACGGGCGTTACATTTCATGCAGATGCGCTTGTTGAGAATCCGCGCCTCGGCCTCAGGGAATCGAGCCATGGAAGGGAAAGCAGGCCCCCTTTTTAACCTTTTGTATCGCCGCCATGTTGTCGGACAGACCGGCCAGATAGTCCTCGATGGACACCACCCGGCCAGATGGCCATATCGAGGGCTTCGCCAGCGGTGCCGTCATCCGGGGCTGGATGACCCCGGTCCTGCGGAGCATGTCGTAGCATCCATGGAGCGCCGTCATCCGTGCATCCGCCATCCGGAGCGCCCATACCTCCCCGGGATACATGGTTTCTATGTCGCCACCTGGAACGGCTGCGGGGCAGCGCTCCGAAACAGTGTAACGTGACAGCCCCGGGTGTTTTATCACGGGAAACGAACGGCAGACCAGGGGCTTCACCCCGTCGGCGTGGCAGCCCGCATCGCTGAGAAAGGGACAATCCGATGCGCCAAACGTCCAGACGAGGACAACACGCTGCTGGGAGCGCTCGTCATGTACATGGAGCAGGGGAACGGGACGAAACGCAATATCCTGCTGCACCGCGATGGCGTGGAGCCGTCGGATCTCGTCGGTGAACAATGCAACATTGTGCATGCCCTCCCCCGGCGTCCAGACCAGGCCATCCCGCGCGGCGAGCGCCGCCCGTGCCCGGCGGACATCATCGCCCATATCATCGCCCGGGGTGGCCGTGCAGCACCGGGCGCATCGGCGGCACACGAAACCGGCGTCCATCCCCCGGCAACACCACCCGGCTTTATATCCTTTTCCGGGCGTGCACATCTTTATTTAGCCCGTCGCTGTTTCCCACTGGATGCACCGCCGCACCATCGTCATCGCAGGAGTCTGCATCGCTGCAGCGCTCGTCGCCGGGTTCATCCTCGTCCCGGACCTGCTCTACGACCGGTTCATCTGGAAATATTTTGTCGGGCCCGTGGTCGCCGATGCGGTCGGCGAGCCGGTCAGCCATCATGGGGTCGAGGCAGCGGCGGGCTACACCCTGCTCTCCGAGCTGGTCTATGGCCTGCTGCTCCTCGTCGCCTTCTACGGCATGTACCGCGTGCTCCAGCGACTGCGCATCGAGGTAGACGCACGGTTCATCGGCGCCGCCATGCCCTATATCGTGCTGGGTGCGACGCTCCGCACGCTCGAGGACAGCGGGCTGTTCCAGCGGCCGCTCACCTACCTCTTCATCTCGCCGGTCATCTACATCCAGATCGGCGTCTACCTCGCCCTGGGTCTGGCAATCGGCATCCTCGCCGGCCGAGCGTCGCGAGCTAGAGGGCGCCGTATCTTTGTTGCGGCGCTGTCCATTCTGACCGCGGGCTACACGCTGGCCTATCTGGCGCTGTCGGGATGGATGACCGCGGCGCTCTCGCCGTTCATCGTCGCCCTGGGAGCGATAGCCGCCTTTATCTGCTTCATGCTGCTGCCCCATGAAAGGATGAACGGGCTGTTCTCGTCCGGGCTGTTTTTTGTGCTGCCCTCGCTGTATCTCATCGGCAGATGGACGCTGGGCGGCCAGTGGAGCAGCTACAGCGAGGTGCACCTGATGGTCGTGCCGCTAGTCGCCGCGCTGGCGACGGGTATCACCGGGCTGGTCTACCTGGCATCGAGATGGCGGCGCTGGCAGCCGGGCATGGCAGCGGTCAACCTGTCGCTGGTGTTCGGCCACATGGTGGACGGCTGGGTGATTTTTGTGCTGCCCTCGCTGTATCTCATCGGCAGATGGACGCTGGGCGGCCAGTGGAGCAGCTACAGCGAGGTGCACCTGATGGTCGTGCCGCTAGTCGCCGCGCTGGCGACGGGTATCACCGGGCTGGTCTACCTGGCATCGAGATGGCGGCGCTGGCAGCCGGGCATGGCAGCGGTCAACCTGTCGCTGGTGTTCGGCCACATGGTGGACGGCTGGGTGAGCTACCTGGCGGTGGTCGACCCGCTGGGCATGGGTATCAGCTACGGGGAAAAACATCCCCTGCCGCTGCTGCTGATGGAACACGGCGGCGGCATCGCCTACCCGCTGGCGAAGCTCGGCATCGTGCTCGGCATCATCTACGCGCTTGACGTCTACCTTCGCGACGAGCTGGCGGGCAGGAACACGCTGACGGGGCTGATAAAACTGTTCGTGCTCGTCCTCGGGCTGTCGCCGGGGCTGCGCGACCTGCTCCGCATCCTGATGGGGATCTGATGGGGGATCTGATGCCGTTGCACACCCGTCTGCATCTCAAAGACGAACATGTTGTCTGGCGGCAGCGCATGTCACCCCTGGCGCTGTGGCCGTTCTGGCTGCTCGGCCTGGCCACCCTCTGGCTCTACGGCCTTGGACTGCTCTTCTGGCTGTACGCGACGGTGAAATGGGTCAGGGTGCACTACCTGGTCACCAGCCGGCGGGTCATCAAAGTGGAAGAGCATTATGCATTTTTGCTCCGGGTGGAAACATGCGATATGCTGCTCGGCGACATCACCGGGATGAACATATCACGGGGATGGATGGGCGACCTGCTGGGCTACGCAGACGTTGCCATCCATGGAGACGGCAGGGCGGTTACATTGTCCGGCCTGGCCGATCTCGACGGGCTGCGCGAGACACTGCGGCCATATCTGTAAGATTTTTATATCCAGGGCTGCTTTACCTCCATGAAGCTTTTGCTGCTCCACACCGATTACATCGAATACGAGGCAAAACAGAAGGCCATCGACAGCGCAGCAGACGCGGAAACACCGAAGGACAGGCTGGAGGAGGCGCTGGCCGTGTTCGTCGCCGTCGAGCAGCCCGACGTGCAGGACATTCCGGCGGTGGTCGACAACGCAGCCGGGGAGATATCCGACGTCGCCGCCAGGGTTGGCGTCGACCGGGTCATGCTGTATCCCTATGCGCATCTGTCGTCGAACCTGGCCGGCGTCGCTGCGGCACAGGAAACGCTGGCGCTGCTTCACGAGCGCCTCGGCGAAACGTTCACGGTCCGGCAGGCGCCCTTCGGCTGGTACAAGGCCTTCGCATTGCGCTGCAAGGGTCATCCCCTGGCGGAGCTCTCACGGACGATAACCCCGGAGACAGAAAAAAAGAAAAAAGGGGAGACGGCGGCGCCGTCCACGTTTTACGTGCTCACCCCTGACGGCGAGCTCATAGAGGCCGACAGCTTCGACTTTAACGGCCACGAGGAGCTCCAGAAGTTCTATGAATACGAGGCGCACGGCAGCCGCGCCGCCGCTGAGCAGCCGGCGCACATCCGTCTGATGCAGGACCTGGAACTGGTCGACTACGAGCCCGGCTCGGGCCCCGGCCACATGCGCTGGTATCCCAAGGGGCGGCTGGTCAAAAAATTGCTGGAGCGCACGGTGGAGCAGATGTGCCTCGACGCAGGGGCAATGGAGGTCGAGACGCCGTTGATGTACGACACAGAGCACCCGGCCCTGAAAAAATATCTGTCAAAGTTTCCCGCACGGCAGTACCGGGTCAGCAGCGGCAAAAACGAGCTGTTCATGCGGTTCGCCGCCTGCTTCGGCCAGTACCTGATGGCCCATGACATGGTCATCTCATATCGGCAGCTGCCGCTCCGATTGTTCGAGCTCGCCCGCTCCTTCCGGCGTGAGCAGCACGGCGAGCTGTCCGGCATAAAGCGCCTCCGCTCCTTCACGATGCCCGACATGCACACGCTTTGTAGCGACAGGGAGCAGGCGCTCGAGGAGTTCCGGCGGCAGTTCATGCTCTCGCTCGAATGGATACGGCTCAACGAGCTCGAGGGCGAAATCGCCGTCAGGTTCGTCCGCTCGTTTTATGAGGACAACCGTGAGTTCGCCATCGACCTCGCCCGGGAATGGGGCCGGCCCATCCTGGTGGAGATGTGGGACGAGCGCTATTTTTACTTTGTCGCCAAGTACGAGTTCAACATGAACGACTCCGTCGGTAAATCGTTTGCGCTGTCGACGGTGCAGATAGACGTCGAAAACCCGGAGTCGTTTGACATCACCTACGCCGACGAGCAGGGCGAACAACAGCATCCCCTGCTGCTGCATACCTCCATCTCGGGGGGGATCGACCGCTGTGTCTGCGCGCTGCTTGAAACCGAGGCGAAAAAAATGCGGCAGGGCGACAAGGGCATGCTGCCCTTCTGGCTGTCTCCGACGCAGGTACGGCTCATCCCGGTGCGCGACGCGTTCATCGACGACTGCCTGGAGCTCGCCGACAGCATCCCCGCACGGGTGGACGTCGACGACCGGGATGCGAGCGTGTCGAAGCGCATCCGGACCGCCGAAAAGGAATGGGTACCCGTCATCATCGTATATGGCGACCGCGAGCGGGACGGCGTGTTTCAGCCCCGCTGCCGGTTTGACTGCCCCGATGAGCTGTCGCTCGAGGAGCTCAACAAACTGATATCAGAACAGATGACTGACCGGCCATTTGAGCGGCTTTCGCTGCCACGCCGGCTGAGCAGGCGGCCGCAGTTCCGGTAGGTCATTCAGGTCGATTGACGTACCAGAGCACGACGAGCGCCACGCCGAAGATGACGAGCAGCACGGGCACGATGACCTGGAACAGCATCAGCAGGAAACCGGATGTCTGCGCGTCGTCGGCCATTTCTTCCACCGATGCCTGGCTCATCCAGTAATGGAAGTCAACGGCTTTGACCCTGCTTTCGTCGAGTTCCTGCACCTGCTGTTTTTGCTGGCGCGCCGCATCGATGCTTGCCTGCAAATCCCGGGTTGACAGGTCGACCTGGGTGACGGGCATCGTGGTGCCGGAAAGCTGCATCTGCGCTGCCGCGTCACGCCCGGATTTGACGTTTGCTGTGACGGTGGCATCGGAAAACGACAGGGTGAGCTCGTAGGCCTTCACCCAGAGCGGGCCGGGGATGCCGATGAGATAGTTGAACAGGTTGACCTTTTTCTCCGACTGCTTTTCCATGTCGACAACCGAGCCGCTGTTGGGCTCCACCCAGTACCGGGTCGTCGTGGTGTATCTGACCTCCTGCTCGATGCCCTCCGTCGGGTCGTAGACCTGGCGGGTTTCCTCCGTCTCATACAGGTAGGTGTGGATGCCCTCGTGGTCCTCCTCGCGGACATAGCGGACGGGCGACGTCACGGATATCTCGGTGTTCCACATCTGGTAGGTCTGTTTTTCGACGCCGGGCGGAAACGTGAAGATGCCCTCGCGGTACATGTCGCCATAGTCGGGTGCCTCCTCTGCAGTGTCCGCGTAGACGCCATGGGTCTCGCTGCCCGATGCCATGTCGACCACGTTGCCCGTTTCGGTGTCGTAGACCGTGGTGTTGTCCTCCAGCAGCACGACCTTGCGTCCCTCATCATAATGGAAATCCGTTGCGGTGACCTCCCGGACCATCCGGATGTCGGTGGCGCCCTCCCCCCGAATCCAGAGCTCGCCGTTCATCTCCAGATTGGAATGGATGTTCTCCGGGATGGTATGCAGGTCGGGAAACGATGCGTTGACCGTCCCCGTTTTTTCGACGTTGACGATGCCCCCGGTCGTCGGCTCCACATAATAAACGGTGTCGCCGCTGTATGTGAGGTCGATGTGCCGGTCGCTCATGCCGGGTATCTCCATGACACCCCGCGGATGATCCTCCACGGACACAACATAGCGGTAGACGGGCAAGCCTCCCAGAGTGTCCCGACCCAGGTACCGGGCGGTCGACGGGGCACCGATGTCGCTGTTCCACAGCTCGTAGTCACGGGGCTCGATGCCGATGGGAAACGTCAGCCGCCCGCTCTTGTTGCTGAAATGCGGGTCGTAGCGCATCGTATCTGGGCCGACGCCGTCTATGCTCTGGGCCTGGAAGTCGGCGGGCAGCAGATTTCCGCTGGCGTCACGCGCAGTGGTTTCGCTGCCGACCATGTACACGCTGTCGGATGGCGCGTCCTCCACCCAGATGTGCTGCTGCACCCGTGCGTTCCACCTGTCATAGGGGTCGTCGCTGGCCGCGTTGGACAGGTTGAACATGGCGATGGTGCCGCTCAGCCGGGCGGTGGTATCCAGGTTGGATGGCATCCGGTTGAGGTCGGGGAACTCCAGGTACTGGCGGATGTGCTTGTCATAGTCGACGATGGTACCCGTCTCGGGGTGCACCCAGGCGGACTGTTCGCCCTCGTAGAACATCTGCGTGCCTGGCGGGGTGCCCTCTATGCCCGGGCCAATGCAGATTTCCTCCTGGCTCCCGGAAAACCGGTAGCAGGTCACGCCCGCGACGGTTTCCTCCCCCTGGTAATGGGCGGTGCCCGTGGCCTCCTCGACGTCGACATATCCCTGGCGGTACACGTCGTCCATGTCGCTGTTCCAGACCACGTATGCCTTTTTATCAACGCCGACCGGGAAAATGTACTGGCCGACCCGCTCCGTGTCCCCGTATCCGCGGACGTTTTTGGAGGTAAACGGGTCGATACCCCATATGTTGGTGTCGGCCAGGTCCGGTATCGGCTGGCCGGACCGGGCACCCAGAACCGATATGTCCTCCCGGATGAGCAGCACGCCGTCCCGTTCCTCCATCGCGGTGAGCTCACGGTGTATCTCCACGTCGATGTAGTCCATCTGCATCGTGGACGTGTTGAAGATGCCGAGGTCGCCCTCGTAGACCACGGTTTTGTGCAGGTCGTCGGGAATCCGCTGCATCGACGGGGTGAGCACGAACGAGAACGACGGGGCAACAATGAAAAAAACAAGACCGACCACAACCAGGATATGCCGCTTTCCTTTCATCTCGTCACCTGACAGGGAAAAATATCCCCGCTGTGTATAAGTATGTTTCGGGAAAAAAGAGGGAGCGCCCCGGCCGAGATTTTCATCCATGCCGCCGGATGCGACACGGCTTTGAACTCGGGTCGCGAGCTTGCTGCAAGCCCCGCGGGGCTCTCGACAGGCTCGCATGATAACCACTACACTACCGGGGCTCAGACTGGTATAGCATTCCCGTTAATAACATTTTCCGTTTCATGCTACAAAATAATCGGCGGCTCCGCGAAAAACGGTTTTTCGAAAAAAGCGGGGTCGACATGGCTCCAGTCGTCGAAGTCGCCCTCGCCGTGGCTGCCATCACTGTAGTCCACGAGTCCCCATGCATAGCGATAGTTCATGCAACTCCGGTAGTTTTCGTAGATGCTCCAGCCGGACAGCCAGGGATAGATGTTGGTGGTGTTGTCGATACCATGGTAGGTATGCCAGAACAGCCCGAGCGTATGGCCAAGCTCGTGCATGAACAGGCTCGCCGTGGCGGTGTCACGGGCCATCGGCGTCCACCGGTAGTTCTTGATGGCGCGCCGGGCGACCACGAAACAGTTGAACTGGTCGTCACGGTCCGGCCAGTAGGAGTATCCAGCAACGTTGCGTCTGCCCTCCATGGTATAGTAGGCCATGACCGCGTAGCGGAACACGTCCTGCCGCCATGCCTCGCTGCCGCCATGCAAAAAATACTGGTCGTAGTAGGCGGCCAGCTTCTCCGGCGTGTAAAATTTTTCGAAGGGCAGTATCTCCCCGCCGCCGCCCATCAGCCCGTCGTCAACGTGGAGCATGATATCGTGCCGGGCGAACGCCGAAATGACCATTTGCTTTGAATACTCCGGCAGCGTTGTATGGCCAAAAAACTGGTTTTCCATGTAATCGACCTCCACGAAAATGTCCTGCCGGAAGGGGTCGGCGCCGTAGAAGGCCATGCGGTATTCCTCGATGTTCTGTATGCCGTCTTTGTCGGGGTCCAGGCTGCTATGGTTGTCAGCCCGCAGCGGGCTGTATCCCCATTGATCTTCCCATTCGATGGGCACGCCGTCGCCGTCCATGTCCTCGCCCGTATTGTCCACCGCCGGGTCAGTTCCATAGATGTAGGTTTCCTCGTACCAGGTCAGGCGGTCGTGGTCTGCGTCGGTCTGATAGATGGAAAACCAGAGCTCGCAGTCATGGTCGTCCAGGCTACCGTCCTCCGCACCGGAGACGTGCCCCATACCGTTCGGGTCATGCAATCGGTCGTCACCGGTCCACCGGCCCGTTTTCAACGAATACACAAGGTGCAGGGTCTGTCCCCGTCCGGCACCATGACCCGGGCTGATGTCCATGTCGGTTTGCTCGTCGCCGTCTATCGTGTACAGGCGGACCGTGATGGAAACATTTTCATCTGAGTCGTCGACGTCCTGCACGTGCCGCCACCGGGGATATGCGTCGATGCCGCCCCATGGACCGACGCCCTCGATGGTCTGCCCATCGATGGTGATATCCATCCCATACAGCGGCGAAGCACCTCGCTCAACGTTAAGCATGCGGATGCGGTCGATACGGAAAATAACCTCGAGGTCGACCATCGGGTCATAGTCACCGATGACCTCCCGGGCCTCGGCGCCATCGCCTCCATCTCCCTGTCCATACAGGTACACGGCGACAGCGATGACCAAAACGCCGAGCAGCGCGAGCATGACATACCTGCGGAGCTCCATGCCCCCACAACGAAACAGGGGTATTAATGATTTATTATACAATGCTAGCGCGAGAAGCGTTTTTCCAGCTCCGCCACGCTCAGGGTGTTGATGACGTCGCCGGGCTCGAGCCAGCCCCGACGGGCGACCGCCACGCCGAGCTCATAGTAGCGGAGATGGTCGGCCCGGTGGGCGTCGGTGCCGATGGACAGCATCACGCCGTACTCTCTGGCACGCCGGGCATGTGCGTCGTTGAGGTCCAGGCGCTCCGGGTATGCGTTTATTTCCATGGCGACCTCGCTGTCGGCGGCGGCCTGGAACACCGCGTCCAGGTCAACGCTGATGGGCTCCCGTTTCTGGAGCCGCCGGCATGTCGGATGCGGGATGATGTCCACCGCGGGATGCTTTATAGCTTTGACGAGCCGGTCGGTCATATATGGCTCGTCCATCCGGAACGCGGAATGGATGCCCGCCAGGACTACATCCACCTGGTCGAGGATGTCGGGGCCGACGTCGAGGCTGCCGTCTTTCATGATGTTGGCTTCGACGCCGTGGAACACATGGATGCCGTTGACTGTGTCGCGGGCGTCCTGTATCTCCTCTGCCTGCCCCGCGACCTCGTCGGCGTCCATCCCGCCGGCGATGCGCAGCGAGCCGACATGGTCGGTGATGGCGATGTACTCGTGGCCGATATCCAGAGCCGCCTCGACCATCTCGGCTATGGAGTTGGAGCCGTCGCTCCAGGCGGTATGCATCTGCAGGTCCCCATGGATGTCGTCGAGGTCGACGAGGTCGGGCAGCGTGCCATCCGTGGCCGCCTCGACTTCTCCCCGGTTTTCCCGAAGCTCCGGCGGAATCCAGGCAAGGCCGAGCGCCCCGTAGACCTCTTCCTCGGTCCCGCCGGCCACCCGGCTGTCGCCTTTGAAGAGGCCGTATTCGTTGAGCTTGTAACCCTGCCGGATGGCGCGCTTCCGCACCGCGATGTTGTGGTCCCGGCTGCCCGTGAAATACTGCAGCGCGGAGCCAAAGCTTGAGGTGTCGACGATGCGAAGGTCGACCTGGAGGCCGCCCTCCAGACGGACGGACGTCTTGGTGTCTCCCTGCACCAGTATTTTTTCGACGCGGTCCATGCCGGTGAAAATGTTCATGATATCGTCGCTGTCCGCCACGGCCAGTATGTCCAGGTCTCCGATGGTTTCCTTCCGCCGGCGGAGCGACCCTGCCACGGCTATCCGGCTGACATGCGGCTCGAGCACCGCGACGATGCCGTCGGCCTCGGGGAGCGCGAAGCCCAGCAGGAAGCGGTCGTGGCTCTGCCGGGCGAAGGCGATGCCGTCAAGGATGTTCCGCTCGGTTTTCGCGCCGAATCCCTCGATGTCGCGAATCTTTCCTGCCTCTGCGGCCTCCCCGAGGTCGTCCAGCGTGGTAATGCCCAGCTTTTCATAGAGGGTTTCGATGCGCTTGGGCCCGAGCCCCTCGACCGCGGACAGCTCCTGGATGTCGACCGGGGTTTCCTCCCGCAGCCGCTCCAGGGTTTCCACGGAGCCGGTTTCCAGGTATTCCGTGATTTTTTCGGCGATGCTCTTGCCGACGCCGGAGATGTCCTGCAGCTTGCCCTGCTCATACAGCTCCTCGATGTCGGTGCCGAGCGATTCGATGTTCTGCGCCGCCCAACGGTAGGCACGGGGCTTGAAGTCGACGTCTTTCATCTCCAGCAGCTCCGCTATCTCGTACAGTATCCCTGCCATCTCACGGTTTTTCATAGCGCCACATGGAAAAACGGGGAGGGATTAAAAAAACGTTGCCATCCCGTTATTCGTGTATCTCGCCTTTTTCGACGATGTTTTTGATGACGGCCTCGATGCGCATGATGGCCTCGCGTGCAGCCGCTATCGTTCCGGTGTCGCCGTCGAGGATTTCCATGTGGAGCTCCAGGTATCCCTTGCAGATGGCGATGGGGTTAAGGAAGAAATGCGCCGCGTCGGCCTTGAACCGTTTTTCGAGCTCCAGGGCGCGTTCCACCGCGGCCATGGCGCGCTCCCGTTCCTGCTCGGCTTTTCGGCGCTCGGTGACATTGCGGAGGATGCCCATGACGAGGATGTCCTCGGCTGCGATGTCGACGGTGACGGCCTCCACTGTTTTGACCATGCCGCCTTTTGCGAGGATGCGGAACTCGTAGCGGCCGGGAAGGGTTTCGCCCCGTGCGCGTGCCTCGCCCCGCTCTCGTATCATGGCGACGTCGTCGGGATGGATGATATCCCAGAAGCTAAATGTGTCGCTGTGTATCTCGTCGGCGCTGTACCCGGTGAGCTCCTCGAAGGCCGGGTTGACATACTGGAAGCCCTGCTCCGGGTGAATGAGATAGATGGCGTCATGCGCGTTTTCGACCACGCACCGGTACTGCTGCTCGGCTTTTTTCCGCGCGGTGACGTCGAGGAGGGAGGCCACGCTTTTCGTGGTGCCCTCGATGACGTCTATGGTGAGCAGGATGTCTTTCACCTGGCCGTTTCGGTCGACGAACCGGAACTCGTACTGGGTGGGCGCGCTGCCCCCGTTTTTCCGCCTGTTGTCATGGTAGCGCTTCATGCGCTCCAGGTCCTCGTCGACGACGAAATCCGTCCAGCTCATCTATCTCTCGATGTCCTCCCGCGGGAAGCCGCTGAGCTTTTCGAACTGTCTGTTGACCCGCGACAGCGTGGTGTCCTCCTCGATGATGCAGGTGGCCGCTCCGGTGTTCTCGAAGACGGTGCGGTAGTATTCCTCGGCCCGCTTGCGCCCGGTTATGTCCTGCATGAAGCCGTCGATTCGTGTGATGTCGCCGCTGTCGTCGAGCGAGGGCGTCGCGGTATCCCTGACCCATCTGACGTCGCCGTCCCGTGTGATGATGCGGTATTCGACGTCGAGCTTGGTTTTGCTGCAGCGGTGTTCCCGCATGGTTTTCCATACAAATGCCCTGTCATCGGGATGGATGACGGATGACCACAGCTCCGGGTTGTCCATGAAATCCTCCGCCGCATATCCGGTGAGGTCGCGTGCTCTGCCGGAGATAAAAAGGTTCGTTGAATGCTCGTCGGGCAGCGCCGAGTAGACGAGCACGGGGATGTTTTCGCTGGTGAGCCGGTATTTTTCCTCGCTCCGGCGGAGCTCCTCGACCGCCCGTTCATGCTGCTCAGCAAGCTCGAGGCTGTAGAGCGCAAACGAGACATCGGCGACGACCTCCCGGAGAAGGCCGAGTTCCTCAGGGTCCTCCGTCCTGTCCGCGGGCAGAGAGACCGAGAAGACGCCGTAGCATGTCTCCATGTGGGTGAGCGAGGTGACGAAGACGCCGTATCGTCCGTCATCCTCAACATAGGGGCAGCCCGTGCATTCCACAGCAGCCTCCCGGATAACCACCGGTTCCCTGCAGGTCAGCACGCGGCGGACACATGCAGGCGGGTTTCCCCGACGCCAGCCGTCGACCAGCCGTGAAAACATGCCCTCCGGACCGGCGAAGGCAGTGTCGACGACGGTGCCATCCCCGTCGGTCAGCACGAGACGGGCGCTAGTATATCCCTGGTCGGCAATCAGTCGCTCGCAGACGCCCTGTATCAGTCGCTCCCGGTCGGTCTCCCGGACGATGAGATGGTTGACGTATCGGATGGCATGGAACACCTTGGTCAGATGCCGGGCTCGCTCCATCGCTTTTTTTCCGCGCGGAGATGTCAACAAGCGACAGCATCCCGCCGATGACGTTTCCGTTTTCTGACATGACGGGCGAGGCACATACCTCGACGGGCAGGAAAGCGCCATCGCGACGGCGGAGGACGCATTCCTTCATTCCCCGTTTTCCCCTGGCAAGGCCGTCCATCAGCTGTGCCAGCTCGTCACAGGCAAACAAAACGGCGGCCGGGCTGCCGACGAGGCTGCTCTCACGTCCATAGCCCAGCATGTCGCGGAGCGCCTCGTTGGCATTGATGACACGTCCCTGCCGGTCGGTCAGCGCGACGCCGTTGACCGAGGATGAGAGCGCGGCATGAAAAAACCGGAGCTCGTCCATTTCGTTCCTGACGTGTTCGAGCTCCTTGACGCGCTGCCTGAGCTCCGCTATCTCAGCTTCGCTGTCCCCGCCGCCTGCTCTCTTGCGTATCATGGCAGCTGCTCGCGTGTTCCCGCCGTGGCAGGAGACCATACTATAGCGTTCACAGGTGTTTAATGGTTTCCGAGCCGCGTTTATATAATCATTGATTACTGTTCGCTCAGGAGTTTCTCAAACGCATCCTCGTCGATGACCTCGACGTCGAGCTCCCTTGCTTTGTCGAGCTTCGATCCAGGGTCGGCGCCGACGACGACGTAGTCAACCCTGCTGCTCACGCCGGATGCGACGCGGCCCCCCTCCCGTTCGACAAGTTCCTTGGCCTCGCCCCGGGTATAGCTTTCAAGGGCGCCGGTGAACACGAACGTCAGCCCGTCGAGGGCGCCCGACGGCGCCTCGTATTCCACCGTGACACCATGCCTCCGGAGCCGCATGATTTCCTCAAGGTTGCGTTCCTCATCGAAGAAATCAACAACGCTCCGCGCTATCTCGGGGCCGACCTCGCGGATGTCATGGAGCTGCTCCTCGTCGGCATCCATCAGCGCGTCCATGCTCCCAAAATGCTCCGCCAAAACATGCGCCATGTGCCGCCCGACATGCGGGATGCCCAGCCCATAGATGACACGGTCCAGCGGCTGCTCCGTGCTGCTCTGGATGGCCTCGACGAGGTTGTCGGCGGATGTTTCGGCGAACCGGGGCAGCCCGGTCAGGTCGTCCTTGCTGAGCCGATACAAATCGCTGACCCGTTCGACCAGGCCCTCGTCAACGAGCAATGCAACGGTCTGCTCGCCCAGCCCGTCGATGTCCAGCGCTCCCTTCGAGCCAAAATGCTCGATGCTTTTTTTGAGCTGCGCGGGACAGCTCAGCCCGCCCGAGCAGCGGTAGTAGGCCCCGTCCTCGACCACGGTGCTCCCGCACACCGGACACTCGTCGGGCATCACGAACTCCTCCTCGTCGCCGCTCCGCCGCTCCTCGACGGGCTCGAGCACCTCGGGGATGACATCGCCCGCCCGGACGACCTTCACCCAGTCGCCGATGAGGATGTCGTTTTCCCGCACATAATCCAGGTTGTGGAGGCTCGCCCTTGAGACGGTGACACCCTGCACGTCAACCGGCCTGAGCAGCGCGAGCGGGGTGAGAATGCCCGTCCGGCCGACCTGGACGGTGATGTCCCGTATCCGGGTTTCCTCCCGCCGTGGCGGAAACTTGTAGGCGACGGCCCACCGGGGGCTCCGGGTCTTCGTGCCCATCTGCTCCTGAAAGTCAAAGCGGTTCAGTTTGATGACAACGCCGTCTATCTCGTAGTCGAGCTGCTCCCGCTGTCCCTCCATTCCGTCATGATACTCGATGAGCCCCTCGATGCTGGAATGCTGCTCAACGAGGGGGTTGGTTTTCAGGCCGAGCCGTTCGAGGAGTTCAAGCGCCTCGCTCTGTGTGGCAACGTCCAACTCCTCGTAGTTCATGACCTCATAGAAAAAAATGTCCAGGGGGCGCTCCGCCGTCTTGTTCGAGTCGAGCAATCGCAGGGAGCCGGCGGCCGCATTGCGCGGATTGGCCATCGGGTCCTTTCCCTGCTGTATCAGCTCCTTGTTATATTGCTCGAAGGCGTCGATGTGCATGATGACCTCGCCGCGGACCGCCAGCATCTCCGGCATCTCCCCGTCATCGGTGCGCAGCCGGAGCGGGACGGCACGGATGGTCTTGATGTTGTTGCTGACATCTTCGCCGTTGACACCGTCGCCGCGGGTTGCACCGCGCTCGTAGGAGCCGTTGCGATAGATGATCTCGACGCTGAGGCCGTCCAGCTTGGGCTCCACCGCGTACTCCACTGTGTCGATATCGAGCTCTCGCAGCACGCGGTTGTGGAACGCCCGGACCTCTTGCTCGTCGGCGGTGTCGAGCGAGAGCATCGGCTTCACATGTTCGACAGTCGGGAACTCGTCGGCGGGCGGAGCGCCGACCCGCTGTGTCGGCGAGTCCTGGGTAACCATGTCCGGCCATTCGTTTTCGAGCAGCTCCAGCTTTTTGACCAGGCGGTCGTATTCTGCATCGGATATCTCTGGCTCGTTTTTGACGTAGTAGAGGTAGTTGTGGTGGCGTATCTCGTCGCGGAGCCCCTCGATTTTTTCTGCCGCCTCCTGCTCAGAGAGGCTGTGGAGCTGTTTTTTTTCGTCTTCCGACAGCTGGACCATGGTGGCACACAAAACCGGAATTTGCATAAAAATGTTGGCGAAAAAAAGAAAGAGAGAAAAAGGTGGTTACATGTGGCTTCGGAGCAGTTTTTCGAGGTCCTCGATGTGCTGTTCCTTGTCCTTTTCCAGCTTGTCCCAGAACCGGCGGCATTCGTCGCAGTCGCAGGCGTCCTCCTTGTAGTGGTTTTTTATCTGCCAGAGGCTTTTGCTCTCCTCGACGAGCTGCTCCATCAGGTTGTAGACATCATTATCTAGCACGGTTTTTCACCTCCTACACTACAATGAAGTTAACAATTATAAACCTTTTGCTCGCAATAGGTTTAAATAAACTTCTGTATTCCCTTGTCATGCCAGACACGAGCTCAGAAGTCATAGAAAATTTTGTGACAATGTATCCACCCCCAACAGAAAAAGCATACAGGATACACGTATGGAATTTTTTTACAGCAATCGGTAAAGAACCAGAAACATATTTTGATGGAAACCCGGACGTCAAGCACGACCTTGCCACATTTTTGAAGCACCTGCAGGACGAGGGACGCCCCGGAACAAGCATCAGAACCACGTTGCACGCCGTTAAATCGTTTCTCGTGGACTACGAGCATGAACCCTCACGAAAGACATGGAAACGCCTCATGCGGCGAATACAGGGCACACGGCCAGCCACCAAGACCGACGTACCGAAACCACACCAGCTCAAAGAAATACTCGAACACGGCGACCTCAAAGCACGCGCATTCTACCTCATGCTCAGCAGCTCCGGCATGCGCATCGGCGAAGCACTCCAATTACAACTCGACGACATAGACCTCAAATCAGAGCCAACAAAAATAATGCTCCGCAGCGAATACACCAAGACCAGCAACCCACGCATAACATTCATATCAAACGAGGCAACAGAAGCACTCAAAGTATGGCTCAGACAACGAGACGACTACCTGAAACGAGCAGCCAAAAAAACCAACTTCAAACACAAAAAAGAACTCAACGACCCACGCCTATTCCCATTCTCAGACGGCATGATACGAGTAGCATGGAACACAATGCTCAAAAAAGCAGGATACGACGACAAAGACCCCACAACCGGCAGACGCAAAATAACACCACACGCACTCCGAAAATACTTCCGCACCTACATGAGCACCGAGGTCAGCGAAGACATCGTCGAAACACTCATGGGCCACGAAAAACAACTCCGACGCATATACGCCAAACACGACGACAACTACCTCGCCCAAGAATACCGAAAAGGAGAACAAAAAATCATCGTCTTCCAAACACCACTCGACCCCAACAAAATCAACAAAAAACTCAACAACGTCAAACTCGAAAACTACGAACTACGCAAAGACCTCAACCGAGTCCTCGACCTCCTCGAACAAGAAACCCAACCCAAACACGGCATACCACCATTCTTCAGACACCCAGACGGCACATGGGAACGAGCCACATTCAACCGAGAACTCGGCGGACTACAACTCACCGGAGACAAATACACCGAAGAAGAATACAACCAACTCGTCACCGAAGCAATCAGCAGCCACCAACGCTAAACCACAACCACCCCTCTACCTCTTTCTTTTAACAATCACCCTACGCCGTAGCTCTTCCCGACGCCTCTTATCATCCAGCCGGGACTGAAATAAAAACGCATCCAATATCGCATTAATCGCCTCCGAGCGAGACATCTGCAAATCCCAGCACTCCGCAACCAACGCATCCAACCGCTCAACAACATCCAAATCCAAGTCAACACCCGTCTTCATTTTTCCAGCCATACTATCAACCTGTCGTTACCCAGTAACGGAAACAGAGAAACACTACATAACAATTTCCATCACCCAAAAACCAACAAAAACGAGCAAAAAACGGGCCGAAAAAGCACCTTCAAAACACCCCTCTCGCCTCTATAAATCTGCAAAGTATCTTGAGAATATCTTGTAACGGCGAGAAGAAACACGCGCTCACGCGCGCGAGAGGGCAGCAAAGCCAAATTTCGCTCGTGATCGAAATATGGCAATATGCCATACAAGCACGGACGGGACGCTTGTTAAGCGTCCGTCAAAACATTCCGTGAGCGGATACAGCACGCCGTTTGGCGTGCGATACCGCGTCGTCATGCCCACGCTGCGAGTATGCTTTACGGCCTTTGGTCTGGCAATTGCCCTGACCTACGGTCCGTAAATTTACCTCACAGACGTGCCCAGCCACTCCATGACGGCACTCTGCAAGCTTCCGGGATAGGGGGGCGTCGGCACAGATTGCCCCAGCAATCGCTCGCCTAACGGCGAGGCCGACAGAAGTATCAATCGTTTATCTATTTTTACAATTTGTTGGTATTCAATTAAGCCAGTACTTCGGAATGTGGAGGAAAAGATGGTAAAAGCTGCGGTTAAGACACATTCAGCACGTTCTTCGCCTCCTATAGCGCCATCATATACCTCCAAAAAATAGCTAATAAATTATTACTTTCCGAACTACTGTTAAGCTATGTAACGTTTAAATATCAGTAGATAATAATGAATCATGCCCAGTAAGATACAAATAAAGGTCGGACACGTTGAAATACTTTTTGAAGGAGAAGAGGAATTTATCGAAAATAAACTTCTTGATTTTGTTGGTGATATAAAAGAAATTTTTGACATTGAAGAATTGAAACAACCGCCCACTTCAACAACTGAGCCAATGCAAGAAACACCAACTATGAAACCGCCCAAATTAACTGTTAATTCAGTTGCTTCAAGATTAGGCGGAGTTGAAGAAGGTGGAGATATAGTTTTAGCGTCAGCAGTAAAGCTACAAATTATTGATGGGAAGGATAAATTTACTAGAAAAGAAATTCTTGAGGAGATGAAAAAGGCCACTAACTATTATAAACAGAGCTACGGTAGTAACCTATCTCACTACCTGCAGCAATTGGTAAAGAATAATAAGCTTAATGAAATCGGAAAAGAGGTTTATGCATTAAGAGCGGGCGCAATTAAGGAATTGAGAAATGCACTCACTAAGTAAAGGCGACTTAAAAAAACTTCTGCTCCAGCCCGGATTATCTAAAACTGATAGGATACTCTTAATTCTATCATACAACGATTGCCCAAAAACCGCCACTCAAGTCAGGAATATAGCTCGAGAAGCTTCTTGCTGGGAGATATCTGAGGACAAGAATGTGGGTGCACTTTTAAGTATGTCAAAAGCTACTATAAAAACACCAAAAGGATGGGCTCTCACCTCAACTGGGAAAGCTGATGTCTCAGATATGATAGAATCTGTGGGTGCAGATATATTACAACAAAAACCAGATAGAATTTCGGAGGTCGAAGATAGCCTCCGGCAACATGCCAAAAAAATCAATGATGATAGAATTGCTGCCTTTGTTGAGGAAGCTATATCATGTTTCGAGCACTGTAATTATAGAGCAGCTGTCGTATTGTCTTGGGTAGGGACAATTGGACTCTTACACAAAATCGTTGCTGATAATCACCTCCAAGAATTTAACTCAGAGGTCATTCGGATAAATTCAAAATGGAAAAAAGCAAAAAATCCAGATGATTTGAGCCGAATGAAAGAGAGTGATTTCTTAGATATATTGCCAAAATTATCTATCATCGGTAAAAATGTGAAGAATGAGCTCAAAGGATGTCTCCGATTAAGAAATTCTTGTGGTCATCCTAATTCATTACAAATAAGAGAAAATCAAGCTGCTGCTCATTTGGAGAATTTGATACTAAATGTATTCGAGCCGATTAGTTCTGGAAAAATAAAATAATTTATTTCCTTGAAAAAGCAAGCCATTAGAAATATTTAAACAATTAAATACAGTCCACAGTCTATTAACGAGAATGCCCAAAGTTAATATTCAGTCAGCTGTTTCATTAAATGGGAGATAAAAATGAATTTTGGACCAGGAATCAGAGTTGGCGCCCAAAATCTGTTTAATCAAGTCGCTAGGCTTGTAGAACATTGGATTCCCACGAAAAAGTATGGCCATGAAACAAAGTTTTCTAAAGAATTACAGCAATATCTCGATGAAAAATTGAATGAAAGCAGGGGAGGTGGACTAATGTTAGGGCAGCAAGAAGAACATGTAGTCAGTAGAGAGCATGGCTCTAGCAAAGCGGATGTAGCCGTGGACGGAGTAATAGGGATAGAGTTAAAGAGGAATTTAACAAATAGCCAGAACAAAAAATTAAGAGGACAGATAGAAGATTACTTCGACCATTATAACTATGTCATCGTGTGTGCCTGCGGAATAGATGACATGAGTGGCTGGCGGAAACTTAAAAAGAAATACTCCCAGCCTAGTTTTGGATTATCCCGACAGATTGTTTTTGTTCACAAGAAAAAGGAAAATTATGGCAAAGAACCCCAGCAGGGGAGAGGGTATGGTAGTGGATTTTTCTGAGTTAACTAGCCTTAACGGCAGATATTTTTGATTTTGCTTAATAGCCGAAACAGCCAATGTTAACATTCAGTTGGCTGGTCGTTAACAAGAGTTATATCAAACAATGTTTTTAACAAGAAATCCTTTATGTTAAACCGTTTGCTGGCAGGCCATTTACAATTATAAATTTTTTGCTTGGTGGTCTCCTTTTCCCTCCCCCCTCACCCACTTAACAATCGACAAAGGTATATATGCCCGATGTTGATATGTTAGCTAATACCATGGACTCGGACATCACCGCCGGGCTGGCCGGCAAACGCCTCCTAGTGCTAGCCATATGCGCGGCGCTGCTGTACTGGACCCTAGAGGCAACCTTCGACGCCTTTGTGTTTTCCTCCGATAGCTTTCTCAGGCAACTGCTCAATCCATCACTACATGAGCTGTGGATGCGGTCGATCGCTATGGCATTCATCGCGGGGCTGGGCATCATCGCACAGGTATACGTCGGGAAGACCGGGCGGCTCAACCGGGTGCTCAACGCCCTGCGCGGCGTCAACCCCGGAAGGGACTGGACGGCAGGCTTGACGGCGCCCAGACCGCGGAGCGGATAATGGCGGTGCACTCCGACGCGGTCATCTGGGGATACACCGCCTGGTATGGCACCGAATGGTCCGAGGAAATGAGCAATGCGGGCATCCAGAAAATCGTGCCGCGAACAACGTCCTTTCAGGCATTCGCCGGGCAGGTCGAACGGTATCTCAAGCAGCCGCGCCAGCAACCTTCATGACGTTGCCGTCCGGCAAGGAAAAAAAGGTATCTGATGAAAAGGCGGGAATGGGGGGAGGTTGGGAGGCAAAAAAATGAAATGGTTTTCATTTTTTTTTTGAACCCCATTCCCAGCATCCGATGAATAGCCAGGAAGTTATAAAAACGTTCCGGTGTCCGCATCGCGTGCGAGGCATGGATAAACCGCAAAGTATTTGGATGAACATGCCATTTACAGGCTGCACAACGCGGGTGTAGTGTAGTTTGGTATCACATAGCCTTGCCAGGTAACCCTTTCAAAAAGCGTTACATCGCAAAGAAAGGGGCGCAAACAGGCTATTACCCGGGTTCAAATCCCGGCGCCCGCATCTTTTTACTAGTAAACCTTTTATTGTAGGTGCTGTTATGGGGCTATGAGCAAGAAGCAACACGATGGACAGGGTGGACAGGGGAAGACGGAGACCATCAAGCAGCGGGCCATCTACGTCTATCTGCCATCGCTGGAGATGACCGAGGAATGGAAGCAGCGTGCCAACAAGGCCGGTGTCTCCATCTCCAAATTTGTCGTGGAACATGTCGAGAATTCGTTGCGGGAGGATGACAGCGACTATACGCCAAGGGGCGAGCTCGTCGAACGTGTCAGGGAGCTGGAGCAGCACAACAAGGAACTCCAAAAAGACTACGACATCCTCCAAAAAGCCTATGAGCGGCTGGAAGACGAATTGAAGGGCTATCGGCAGCAGCCCTTTCAGGAGGACGGATACAAGGGACTCCGTCGGTATGACAAGGACCTCATCGACCTGTTCAAGCGGAGACAGTCGGTGAAGAGCGACCATTTGCTCGACCATCTCGATGTCAGCCCGCAGGACACCGATACCGTCAAGGCCATCCACCGGCAGATCGCGCAGCTGGAAGATTATGGCCTGTTGGAGCCGACAGGGGAGGGATGGCGATGGAACGGCTAAGCCATCAGCAGCTCAGCAAGCACTACCACAAGGACCTGGAGGCCATGAATCTTACCCATGAGACCATCCGCAACTATCATGGCATGGTCACCATTTATCTTGACTATCTCGAACGCAATGGCGGCGAGGTCCTGGAGCCCGACCGCGAAACGTTGCTGTCGTTTATCCGGTATCTCCGTGAGGAGCGGGACAACTGCACGAAACGCGTGAAATACTATTTCACGGCACTCAACAGCTTCTACGATTATCTCGTCTACACCGACAAGACGGACCAGAATCCCGTTCCGGCTATCCGCAAGCGATATCTCAAGCAATACAAGAGCGATGACGGTCGGCAGGCACAGCGGATGCTGATCAGCGTTCCTGAGATGGCGGGCTATGTCACCTCAATTATGAATCCCCGTGACCGCGCGATCGCGGTATTGCTGGCGAAGACAGGGATCCGACGTGGCGAGATGCTCGCCCTCAACATGGACGACATCGACTGGGATATTCGGCGTGTGAGGCTGCATCCGACACGGAAGCGGAGCAACCTCCTTGTCTATTTTGACGATGAATGCGCCAGGGTGCTGCAGCGGTGGCTGCACCTCAGGAGCAAGCTTGATGGTGGCAGCCAGGCGATCTTCCTCAACCAGTACGGCGGCCGCTTGCATCGCAACGGCGTCTACAGGAGCATCGTGAAATGGGCGAAAAAATATGGCATCTATGACACAAACTCCGATCGATTAGAGGATCATTTCTCGCCGCATTGTTTCCGTCACTGGTTCACCACGCATTTGTTCCGCGCGGGGATGTCCCGGGAGTATGTGGCGGAGCTTCGCGGTGACTCGCCCAAGGGCGCCATCGACCTCTACAACCACATCGACCACGAGGACCTGCGGAAGCAGTACCTGGCGCATATCCCCCAGCTCGGCCTGGAATGAAAGCCGCGGCTTATTTCGTGGTCGGTGGAATGAGCCCGATTATCGTTTTTTACTTAATTTAAATTTTTCGTTTACTGTATATAGTATCGGCTGCTATCACAATATCTGTGATGCGTGAGTAAATTAATCTTCAGTAAACTTATAAAGGGGTTGCGGTTTTAGACTTGCAGGAGGGGACATACGCAAATGAGGAGAATAAAATGTGCTCTATACAACTACACGTTTGGCAGGAAGCAGTTGGGCCCCTTACAGAGGTCTCTCTCCAGAACGGACAGATTCAGGCTACCCTAGCTGAAGTCGGCATCGTGGTGCTGCCGTACCAAGACGACCATTATCAGAAGCTACTTGGGCTGAAAGGAAAGCGAGTTGCCATTTTGCGAACCAATGATGGCTATGCCGTGGGGGTGGCAGTCTGATACGATGACCGATGCAAAGGCAAAAAAGAAGGTTTCAATCGGTGC
>CAZESS010000003.1:0-132406 GCA_964514975.1 uncultured Thermoplasmatales archaeon
CGCCGGCGGCGATGATTGCCGCCTACCATGGCAGCCCGGTGCTGAACATCGGCGAAGCGCCGGATGCATACGACACGCTGGACAAGGCGATGGCCTGGCGCGAATATTCCGGCGGCTGGTACCATGGCTGCCGCGCGCTTGGACATCTCCCGCAGATGCAACAGCCGTTCGAGGTGATACCCTCGCTGCGCGACCTGCTGCAGAACCAGAGCATTCCCGAACCCGGCTTCGACATGAAGCTCCGGTGGTTCGGCGCCATCCATGACGGCGTCCACGGCATGATAGACGACTACGGCCTCGACCGCGACGGGCAGGAGGCATATCTTTTCGTGTCGCCGCGGGACACCGACATCCGGGACATGATATGCAGAGCCATGCTCGGAAACGACTCATATGCGGGCCACATTCCCGTCGAGACGCCAGGGTTCTCATCGGCCATCATCGTCCGGGACATCCTGTACCCGGCCATCATCTATGCAAACCCCGGGCGCGATGTCACCACGTCGCAGATGATGAACTATCCCAACGGCTACCGCTGGCGGGCCAACGACGGCAACGAGTATCCCAACTATGCGACACAGGAAATCAAACAGATTTTTTCCTCACACGGCCGCTTCTACGAGGGGCATACCATCTGGGACAACCTGCTGGAGCGCTACAACGCTGGCGCGGCTCTATCCTACTACTCGGGCCACGGCACCGGCGGCTCCGGCATATCGGCGCAGTACAAGTGCATCGCCGAGCAGTTCCCCGACTGCGACCTCCGGCACGAGGAGCTCAAGGACTTCGAATGGTGGGACGGCTGGCGGGGATACAGCGGCTACGACGACCAGCAGACAAAGACACCGCGCTGGGGCGGCGATTCGGGATACAGCGCCTCGGAGCCCGGGCTGTATGACATCATCCATTTCAAATGGGCTGACCAGGCGTTCGGGAACCTGCACAGCGAACTCGAGTTCTGGAGCTCCTGCACGACCGGGTCACATTTCGGGCCCATGGTGTACCTGGCGCATGGCTCGGCGCTCTGGCAGGGATGCTGTGGCTCCTCCTACGGCGTCCAGGACGACCTCCACAACAGCTGGATGTTCCATGATGTGCTGGTGCTCGGCCAGGGTGTCGGGGAGGCGCATTCCCGGTATCTGTGGCTGTTCAACCGGGATTTCACCACGATGGACCCGACGACGCTGTACGGCCGCTCGTCGCATTTCCAGTCCTCGATGGGCGGGCTCACCAACGTCAACGTGCTCTTCGGCGACCCCGCAATGACATGCTACAACCCGGGCTGGACGGAGCCGACACCGGTCAGCCCGTAAAAACCCCTTTTCCCTTCTCTTTTTTTCGTCGAACTATCATTCGTGGTAAACCTGTACGTCGCAGGGTCGACGAAAACTGTTTTATAGCATCTCTCGTTCATCGTATAATGCACGGCACACCTGGACGTCGCACCATCCGCTGTTGTTGAGCGTCCAGTAGCCATGCAGTTTTTGTGAGGTGAAATGAAAATGAAGGAAACACCTATGAAACGGAGGTACGTTTGCCGGCTCCGTTCTGGACACCATCGGCTGTACGCCGCTGCTTGCACTGGCCGGCATCTACGCCAAGC
The DNA here is from genome assembly GCA_964514975.1 of uncultured Thermoplasmatales archaeon. GTDB lineage: Archaea > Thermoplasmatota > E2 > UBA202 > DSCA01 > CAZESS01. The sequence continues at coordinate 1,604 of CAZESS010000003.1, forward strand.
TTGAAACGACGAATCCCACAGGCAGCATAAAGGACCGGCTTGCTCGATACCTGGTAGAGCGGGCCGAGGAACGCGGTGAACTGCGGCGGGGAGACACCATTCTTTGAGGGTGACGAGCGGCAACACGGGCATCTCTCTGGCGATGGTGGCTGCCGTAAGGGGCTATCGGTTCGTGGCCGTGATGCCCCGCTCGACGAGTTCGGAGCGGAGAAAAATGATACGGGCCTTTGGCGGACACGTCATCCTGACGCCGGCGAAAGAGCACATGGAAGGGGCCATAAAACGATACGAGATATGTGCCGCAGCGCACGAGGACATGTGGCTGCCGCGACAATTCGATAACCCGGATAACATCGCCGCTCATCGTGACGGCATCGGCCGGGAAATAGCCCGGCAGATGCAGCACGTGGACGCCGTCGTCGCCGGCGTCGGAACCGGCGGGACCCTGCTCGGGATTGCGCAGGCACTCGATGCGGGGGTACACATCGTAGCGGTGGAGCCTGCTGAGTCGGCGATACTGTCTGGCGGTCCGGCCGGCCACCACAGGATACAGGGTATCGGTGAGGGTTTCATTCCCGGCCTGATACAGAACAATCGGAACCTGATAGACGAAATCATACCAGTGAAAAGCGAAGAAGCTCTTGCAATGCAGCGACGGCTTGCTCGCCGCCATGGTCTGCTCGTCGGACCCAGTTCGGGGGCCAACATGCTGGCTGCACGGGAGGTAGCACAGGAGCATGAAACCGTCGTTACCGTCCTTCCCAACCGTGGAGAACGCTACATCAGCGGCTCCTCCATTGAGGAATTCGCACAGACAGGTGATAAAAAGAGGTGATGTGAGCGCTCCGCGATGCCGGGGGCAATTGCTGCCCCGGATTACTCTGTCTCGGTCAGCCAGTCGACGAGTTGTGGTAAATCATCGCCCGTTATGGTGACGGTGATGTCGCCCAGGGGGTGGCCGACCTCGCTGAAGTTCACCGTGCTGGCGTAGGCCGCCTGCTTGTTCAACCGGAAGCACAGCCGGCCGTCGTCGATGCGCCGGTTGAGCAGCATCCGGGCCGTGTCCAGTATCTGGTGCCTAGCCAGCAATTCCCGCAGCTCGTCGAGCGACTGCGCCTCGCCGGTCACCCGGTCGTCTGATACCGAAAGCGCTGCATCCGGGAACACGGTATGGATGGCCTCGATGACCCGGTCGGGCTCCTCCGTGGCGGTGACCGGCGCCTCAACATGTATCTCCATGGGTGCGCAATGCTGCATGGTTTAAAACCATAACCCTCATAAATGGGGACGCGATGCCCCCTCCATGGAATACGCGATATTTGAAATCGAATCGGGCAAAGAAGACGACGCGAAGACGCTGGAAAAAGACGACCTGGTCAGCCGGCAGACCATCACCATCCGCAACGCGAAGGCGCTCGGCATGGAGGGCGACAGCACTTACATAAAGATAGAGGGCAGCCAGGCGGCCATCGAGCGCGCCCTGGAGATCGTGGAGGACAACGAGCTCGGCGAAAAGCTATCCAACGATGACGCAAAAGATATCTATGACAAGATCGCCGAGGAGGAGGAAAGCGCCAGCGAGGGCATGGGCATGATTTTCGACTAGCCCGGCTCTTTTTTTCCCATTTTTCTTTTGTATCTCTTTTTGTATGCTACACTGACACAATGAACGGCTCGCTGTTTGCGGCCTCCTGGCCGTCTATACTTCCTGGAACAGGAACGGGTCCAGTACCTCTATCCGGTCCTGGTAGTCCTCCGGGTAGAGCAGATGCTCGATGGCTGTCACGGAGCTCAGCAATGAGTTGCCGTCCTGTGGGGTGAAACAGAAGCCGAAGACCTCTTTGTCGTTGCGCACGAAGATGGTGGGCAGCACCATGACCGTCTGGTTGAGGATGCGGCCGTAGTGGCCGTGGTCGCGGCCGAACGAGAACACCAGGTTGGACATTTTCTTGTTGGTCACCGCCACCCTTGGGTCTGCGAGAAACCGGTTGATGACCTCCTCCTCGCTCGTCGGTTCGTTGACCTTGATGTCGAACCAGATGGAATGCATGTACTGCGTGTTGAGCTTCATGGCCGAGGAAAACACGTCCAGGTCCAAGTCGAGCGTGTTGTAGAGATGCCAGACGTCCTTGGCGTGATGGGTGCCCCGCTCGTCGTCGTGCCCGCCGACCTGCGGCGCCGGGATGAATTTTTCGTCCTGCGAGATGTCATTAGCCCGCCGGATGCAGACAAAGCGGCCGCTGTGGAAGTTGTCCCGTGAAACGTCGAGCGCGATGCTCTGGATGGCCACGGCGATGTTATGCGTGTTGCAGCTCACAATGTGGATGTACTTGTCCTGGTTGAGCGCGTCCTCGTTGATACCGGCCGCAAACATTTTACCGAAGCCGAACTCGGAGCCCTGTGCCAGGAATCCCTTGACCTCGTCCTCGTATTTTTTGTAGTAGTTTTCCTTGTTCTGCATGCCGATGCCGCTGGGCGTGCAGTCAACGACGACGCTGGCCCGCCGGATGGCCTCCTCCGCCTCGTATTCCGGCTCCAGGCCGAGCTCGCGGAACTGCTGTTTTTTCTTGTCCGAGGTGACCAGATGGCCGCCGCGGTCGAGCAGGCCCTTGACCTTGGGCCGGTCGGTGAGCACGGGGCTGTGCTTGTAAAACGTTACCTCGTCGATACCCAGCTGGGTACGCATGTCACACAAAAGACCGATGAGGGGTTCCCCGATGGTGCCGGTCCCCACAACATGCACGATGTTGGTCATGCTATCGAGCCAAGTATGCCATAGCGATATTTAACGTTTCGTGCACTCCTCGAGAGCTGCAACGGCGGGCAGCGTTTTGCCCATGAGGAAGCGCTCCAGCGAGCCGCCGCCTGTGGACACGTAGGAGAGGTCGTCTGCAAGCCCGAACTGCCGGGCGGCGGCGACGGTGTGACCGCCGCCAATGACCGTGAACGCATCGCACGTGGCCATGGCCTCGAGGACGTTTTTCGTTCCCGTGGCAAACGCCTCTTCCTCGAACACGCCCATCGGGCCGGTGAGCAGCACCGTTGCCGCATCGGTGATGACCTCTTTGAAGCGAGAGATGGTGTCCGGGCCGATGTCCTTTACCATGTCAGGGTCGTCCACGTCGCCGAGTGAGACGGCTTTTCTGCCGTCGTCTACGGCGACGTCTGAGGGCAGCAGAATTGCATTGCCATGGTCATCGAGGAGCGACATGATAGTCTCCTGTTCATCTGCCTCGACATCGGCGATGGCGGCGAACGCGTTGCCGGGCACACCGCCCAGCAGAATGGCGTCGGCGGCTTCGCGCTCCAGCAGGTTGCGGATGACGGGGATGGCGTTGCCGTATTTTGCGCCGCCGAAGACAAACACGCTCGGGCGGTCAGGCTGCTCCATTATCCGGGTGAGCATCCCGACCTCTTTTTCCATCAGCCGCCCGGCATAGGAGGGCAGCATCGCCGTGAAGCCGACCATGGAGCAATGGGAGCGATGCGCCGCCGCGAACGCGTCGTTGACAAAAAGGTCGGCCAGCGGATACAATGACCGCACGAGCTCGCTCTGCGCGTGCTCCCCCGGCGTTTTTTCGTCGCGCTCGCCGTCAAACCTGCGGACGTTGCCGAGCATGAGCGCCTCGCCGTCCTGCAGCGACTCGATTGCCTGCCGTGTCTCCTCGCCGTAGACGTCGTCGACGTATCCAACTGCTCTGTCCAGCATGGTGGACAATGCTGCCGCGTGCTGCCCGAGGTCGGTGAAATCCCAGCCGCCGGGGCGGCCCTGATGCGCCATGATGACGACCCGGGCGTCCCGGTCGAGGAGCTCCCCCACCGTGGGCATGATGCGCTCGATGCGCGAGGCATCCAGAATATCGAGCGTGTCAGGATCAAGTGGGGCGTTGACGTCGACGCGGAGGAGCACCGTTTGCCCTGCCACGTCGCAGTCGTCAAGGGTTGGCAGCTTCATGGACGGATATGCAAAAAGGCGTTAAATATCTTTGCGGGCATACGGCCCCGTTTCATATCACCGTTCTCTTCCGGCTGCTCGGCTGATAAAATGCGCATCGGCAATGATACCGCAAACGGACCTAATGCCCAGACGGCCTGGTGCGATGCCGCTGCCGCTCGAGTTCCTGCAATATGAAACCGACCAGCCCGATGGTGCGAACCACATCCCCCATACCTGATTTAACCAATCGTTGTATTTAGGTTTGTTGCTTTTTCGCAGCATAAGGACATCGAGAGCGTAGTCACATACCGGCAGGCGAAACATGGTTCCTGCAGGCGAACATGCAGCGGGAACGTCCGAAAAAACGGATGGTGATGTGGTATTGTACGCTCGCTACATATGCTACATATCTTCGTGATCGGTTGCCGTGTCCGTCACCGTCTTCCTGAGAAACGTGAACATGTCATCCCGGAATTCGTCCCGCCGCAATGCCGCCTCTATGTTGGTGCGCAGCCAGTCGAGCTTGTTGCCCAGGTCGAAGCGCTGCCCGATGAACTCGTAGGCGTAGACCTCTCTGTCCCGGTTGTACATGCGGATGGCGTCGGTGAGCTGTATCTCGCCTCCCTTGCCCTCGCCTGTGCGGTCTATGTATTCGAATATCTCCGGGGTGAACACGTAGCGGCCCATGATGGCCAGCCGGGATGGCGCCTCCGCCATCGATGGTTTTTCGACCATGTCATGGACGCGGTACAGGCGCTCCTCGATCTGTTCGGCGTCGACGATGCCGTAGCGGTGGACCGCCTCCCGGGATACCTGTCCGACGGCGATGACCGGCGCCCTGCATGACGTAAAGCGTTCGACGAGCTGCCCGGTGCATGGCGTCTCCGAAAAGATGATGTCGTCGCCGAGGAGGACGACGAAGTCGTCGCCGTCGACATGTTTACGGGCGCAGTTGATGGCGTCGCCGAGCCCCCTGGGTTGTTTCTGCCGGATGTAGTGGATGTCGGCCATGTCGGCGATGCGCCGGATGGTGGCCAGGCGCTCGTGGTCGTTTCGCTGCCGGAGCGTGTGCTCGAGCTCGTAGGACATGTCGAAGTAGTCGGCGATGGAATGCTTGCCCCGCCCGGTGATGATGAGGATGTCGTCGATGCCTGCATCGAGGGCTTCCTCTACCACGTACTGGATGGCTGGCTTGTCGACGACGGGGAGCATTTCCTTGGGTGTGCTCTTGGTCGCCGGCAGAAACCTGGTGCCCAGGCCAGCGGCGGGGATGACAGCCTTCATGGCTCTGAAAGCATGCCGCGGCTTTTATTATTTGTGTTTTTCATTTTTTGCATGACGAAGAAGGCGGAGCCGTACCATGCGCTGTAGCGGCGATACATATCCACCTCTCGCTGCTCCTGCGCCAGCACCGCCAGCGCGTCCGGGTCATCCGCATATTTTTCCTGGATGAGGTCGATTCGTTGTTCGAGCGGCCCGTAGTATTCGTCCCACCATGCCTGCTCGGGCAGGGTGAAGTGTCCGAGAAGCCGGTAGCCTTGCCTCTGTATGCTCTCGACGCGCTCATCGACAGAGGCAATGTCTGGGCACATCTCCTGCCAGTAGTCATGTATCTCCGTAGCGGAGTCGGGCTGCAGCCAGACCACATCGTGGACAGCCATGAACCCGCCGGGCCGGAGCAGCTGCCGCCATCCCCGGAGCCCGCGCTCGAAGCCGAGGATGTAGATGGATCCATCTGCCCATATGATATCGAATGACTCGTCGGGATAATCCATGTCGAGCGTTGACATATACCGGGTCTGCACGCGTCCTTGCAGCCCGCGCTGCTCGGCTTTTCTTTCGAGTTCATCCAGGTGGGGACGATGCGTGTCTATGGCGATGATGGCACCGCCGGTGAGCTTCGCCAATTCGAACGTGGCGGGACCCGTACCGCAGCCGACGTCGAGAACGCGCGGTGCCTCCATCGCGGGAAGCATGTTGAAGGCCTGGCGGGTATAGTGAGCGCGGCCGGGGCTCTCGCGGGGAAGCTGGCTGTGCAGCTCGAAAAAGACGGGTGGCCCATGTCCATGAGAGACATGTCGGTATTTTAAAGCATGGCTCGTGTTCAGAAGAACCCGTGGCCGGAGATAAGCGATCGGAGCAGCACCAGGATGGGGATAATCTCGAGGCGGCCGATCCACATGTTGATGATGAGCATCGTCTTCGCGACGGGGCTCATGCCGATGTCCGTTATCCCGGTGGAGAGGCCGACGTTGCCCTGCGCGGAGCATACCTCAAAAATGGCGTTGTCCAGCCCGGGGTCGCCCAGGGTGACCAGCAGCACCATGAAGCCCACGAAGAGCAGGATGAGCCACATGAAGGACAGCACCGCAGCCTGGCTGAGCTCCTCGTTTGCCTGCTCCGCCGAAAGTGTCTTGCTGCCGAGCTTGTGGCCGAAGGTGCTCTTCGGCGGCAGAAATATCTTCTTGATCTTCCAGCCGACACCCTTGGTAAACAGGACCGCCCGGAAGAGCTTGATACCCCCGGCGGTCGACCCAGCGGCACCGCCGATGATCATGGCGAGCGACAGCAGCATCTTGGCATCGGCGCCCCAGAGGCTCAGGTCGGCGGTGTTGAACCCGGTGCACGTCAGCGCCGAGGCGAACTGGAAGGCGGCATATTTGAACGACTGCGCAAACGAGCTATACAGGTCCATGTTCAGCAGCGCGAGGACGACCATGCCGCTGAATACGAGGACGAGCAGCGCCAGCGTCTGCACGTCGGTGAAAAATTCTTTTATCCTGCCCCGCAAAAAGTCATAATGGGCGGCGAAGGAGATGGCGCCGGCCACCATGATGGGGATGAGCGCGATGTGGACAAAGGTGCCATAGGAGGTGATGCTGTCGTCCATGACCGAAAATCCGCCGGTCGTCAGCCCGGTCATGGCATGGTTGATGGCCTCCCAGAGCGGCATGCCGGCAATGAACAGCACGGCGATGGCGATGAGCGTGTACAGCAGCAGTATCCACCACATGCTCTTCACCGTCGAGATGATGCTCGGATGGATTTTTTCCTCCCGGGCCTCGGAGCGGTACAGCGTGAAGGAGCCGGTGCCACGCCGCGCCAGGATGATGAGCGTGAGCACGATGACCCCGACCCCGCCGATCCACTGGATGAAGGTGCGCCAGAACTGCAAGGTATGCGGAAGCTTGGACTCATAGGCGACCATCGTGAGGCCGGTTCCCGTCCATCCGGCCATTGATTCAAAAAACGCCGATAATGGATCCATGTATGCGAGGGTATCGAGGTTGTAGGGTATCTGCCAGAATGGGATGCTGCCGATGAGCGAGATGATGAGCCAGGATAGGGCTGCGATGACCATCGCATGCTTGATCTTGGGTTCTCCGTCGCCTCGCCCGGTGAGCCAGAACAGGCCGCCGACCCCAAAGAACACGAGGGCGGTCACGATGATCCAGACCCCATATGCATACTCCCCGTAGACCAGCGGCGGGATGACCGCGACGAGCGTGGCAAAGCCGACCGTCAGCAAAACCGCTCCCGTATCCCGGAAAATGAGTTTGAGGTCTTTCATAACATTCAGCCACGTTTAGGTGGAGAACAGTTCCATGGCCTTGTCTATCTTGTCCTCGCGGGCGAGGACGGTCACGGAGTCGCCGACCTTCAGCCGGGTGTCCTCGATGGGGATGATGATGTCGGAGTTCCGCTCGATGGCGATGATTGAGACGCGGCGCGGCAGCTTTACCTCTTTCAATGTTTTATCGGCTATCTTTGCTCCCTCCGGCAGCACGATTTTGAAAATCTCGGCGTGGCCTCCCAGGCTCATGAAATCACGTATCATGGGGCGCTTGACCGCCCGGTAGAGGTATTCCGCCATCAGCGCGTTTGGGTTGCCCACGACGTTGGCACCTTTTTCCCGGAACATGGTCTTGCTTTCCTCGTTGTTGACGACGGAGACGAGCGACAGGACGCCTCGCTTCTGGGCGATGGAGATGACCATGAGGTTGGTGGCGTCGTCGGCGGTGGTGACGACGGCGTCGGCCCGCTCTATCTCCGCATCTTCCAATGTTTCCTGCTCGGTTGCGTCGGCGTTGACGATGACGGCATCGTATTTTTTGGAGAACTCGTCGCATTTTTCCTTGTCTCGTTCGATGACGACGACGTCGTCCTTGTGGTCGAGGGCGAACTCGGTGAGCTTCTGCCCGATACCCCCTGCCCCTACTATCAAGATGTACATGTTCTCCCTGGTGTAGGAGACCATAAATTGCTCGGTGTTATTAAATCTTTCTCCGATGCTTCGAGAGACCTTCAGATGGGCGGGAGCTCCCCGGCGGGGACGCCTGCAACGTGGGCGGCACTCCGCCGGATGATCCACCAGTTGTATGCTTCCGGCAATTGCTCGCCGTTCTGCCAGGCGTAGACGTAGCGAGGTATGCCGTAGATGGTGGTGCCGAAGAACTCGTGGATGCTGCCGTTGCGCATGGGCGGTATCTCAGGGTGGTGACCGAAGAGTACCATGGTGCCGTCGCCGTGGGATGCCTCGACGCCTGCCCACTGGCCCCTGATGTCGGTGGGAACCACCCGTTTTTCGGTGCCGAGCAGGCTGTAGTAGTGCAGCGGCGCTACCGCCATGGGCTCCTCCAGGTAGGTTGCGATGGGCACCACGTCCGTTTCGCCTGCGAGGTACATGCCGGGGCCGCCGCCGTAGACGATGTGGCGGGTGTCGCCGCCGTGGCTGGAAAAGACAGGGTGCGATGTATCGATGCCGGTGAGCAGCGGGATGTGGTCCTCGCCGGTGTCCTTCCAGAGATATTGCCATTCCTCGCGCTGGCCGTCGTTGATGTAGACGTCGACGATGTCGAGCGACGCCGCATTTATGAACAGGTCGAATGGAACACGCGGCTGCTCGATACCCCGGGAGACGAGGTTTGCGCCGCCGCAGATGCCCAGGTAGCCGCCCCCGTCTGCGATGAACTGCCGCACCGCCGTACGCCATGCGGGCAGGAGCGCATGGAAATACTGGCGTCCGCTGGCACCGACGACCAGCACGTCGTAGCTGTCGAGGGAGCCGTCGATGACCTGCCGCCAGTCGATGAGGTCGACCTGGAGCGCATACGCCCGCGGTGCCTGCCAGCTGTAGTTGAGCGCCTCGGTGAGCTGCCGGACCGACGGGGAGATGGAATCATAGAGCGCCACATGTATGACCTGGGTTGTGGCTGCGCCGGCGTCCTGCTGCTGAACCTGGTGTGCCTCGAGCGACGTGGCGGCGGGGAGGATCAAAAGGGCGGTAACGAGCAACGCCTGTATGAATCTCATACCAGTGTTAACAATTGTTGTATAAAAGCGTTGTGCTAGGGCGTGATGCGCTTCAGCCGGATGTACTCGATGTCGTCGCCGACCCGGGCGAACACCATCTCCTTGCGCACCGAGTTGGCAAGGCGGACGGCGCGGCTGGCCTCAGTCCAGGTCGACGTGAAATCCTCCGGCAGAACATGGATGAGATAGGGTGCATGTCCCTCCCCGATGGGACGGCGATAGACGCGAAAATGGGAGCCGAACTTGAAGCCCGTCTTGGGAATGAGGCCCTTATCCCGCAGGCTTTTATAGGCACGCAGGCGGCGCTCGATGTCGGGCTGTATCTCCCGCGCATGCGCCATGAACGCCTCTCGTGACAGCTCCTCGCCGTTGCGGTGCAGCGTCGCACCCTTCTCGGCCACGTAGGCGGTTTCCATGAGCGATAATTGGACGACGGTGTCACCGAACGTCCGGCCGACGTACTGCTCCTGGAGCTCTCGCGCCAGGGCGGCATCCCAGACCATGCTCCGGTCGCCCAGCAGCGTAATAACGCCCTGGTAGCCGTCATGCTCCTCCAGAGTGCCCTGCATCCGGAAAAACTTGACATAGTAATAGGTAAGGTCGCCCTCCTCGTCCACGATGCCCACCATCAGCCGGCGACGCTGCAGCGCGTGGAGCAGCATCGCGATGGCGCGGATGGAAAACGGGGAGCGCTCCGAGAGCGCCTTGACCAGGAAATCGGGCTCGTGGGAATGCGGCGCACCACCCCGGGGGTACAGGTTCATTGCCTGCTGGCTGGTGTCGGCCACGTAGCCGCGCTGCCGCAAATCGCGATAGACAAGATAGCGTATCTCATATGCCGGGTCCTGCCGGATGCCGTGGAGCATGAGCTCCTGCAACGACTTAATAGCACCGTCCCGCAGCACCTCCAGTCGCTCTGACTCGACCAAAAACGCGGCCTCGATGAGGTCGAGATGCAGCGCGCCGTTCTCCATCCGGCCAAAATAGCCCTTGTTGTAATGCCGGGTGGCCTCTGACTGCTCGTCGACGACGACCTCGTTTCCCTGCAGATAGCCCGGCATGGTTACAGCGTCCCGATGTAGTCAAGCATCGATTCGAACAGCGCCCGTCCGCCGGCCACGCCGTCGTCCTGATGCTGCCAGCTGTGGAAGGAGCGCTCAGGGTGCGGCATCATGCCCAGCACGTTGCCCGCAGGGGTGCACAGCCCGGCGATGTTGCCGATGGAGCCGTTGGGGTTCCAGGGATAGCCTTCAAGGGTGCCTCGGTCGTCCACGTAGTGGAACACGATACATCCCTCGTCCTCGAGCCGCTCCACGATGCGCTGCTCCCGTCCCTGCGGCAGCATGAGCTTGCCCTCCATGTGCGCCGAAGGAATCAGCCGGATGTCGCCCTCCGGGATACGCGAGGTGAGCGGGCAGGCATGGTCATGGCGAAGCAGCGTCGGCCGGCATTCAAACCGGTTTGAATCGTTGACGGCCAGGCATGCCTCGGGCGTCATGCTGATGCCGTCCAGGCCGGGCAGCAGCCCGAGCTCCATCAGCACCTGGAAGCCGTTGCAGACGCCCACCACGGGATAGCCATCGCCGACAAAGGAGCAGAGTTCTTCCCTGAGCAGCGCCTTGATGCGCGCGGCAAAAATCGCGCCCGCCCGGACGTAGTCGCCGGCTGAGAAGCCGCCCGGAATGAACACGCCCTGGTAGTCGAACAGCGATACATCACCGCGGCTGAACATGTTGAGATGCACGTATTCGGGATGGGCGCCGAGCTCGGCGAACGCCCGGTATGATTCCTCCTCGCAGTTGGTACCCTCGATGCGAAGAATGGCGATACGGATGTCAGATGGATGCACGGTGGTAATAAGGGCGGGGATATAAGAAATTAGTCCCCTTCAAGCGTGGGAGGCTGTTCCCCCGTCGCAGGGACGTCCATGAGCGCCCTGATGAGGCTGACGACGTTGGCGGCTCCCTTCATAAACATGGTGTAGGTGGCATCCGCGGTGCACACCCGCAGTTTTTTGAAAATAAGACCCGTCGTCTCAACCGACTGGATGTCACCCAGCCTGACGTCGACCTGCCGGGCGCCCCGCATCGGGCAAAACGACAGCCGCCACGTGGTCACATACAGGATACCGACCGACCTGCCACCCCTGATGCGGATGTTGGCACGACGCCGCAGGACGATGCCCTCATCGTCGTCGGTGGATAGCACATGACACTATCCCCGGGTGCTTTAAATGATTACCGCAGCCTCACAGGAAGACCGGCAGGAACACCAGCGATACAATCGACATCAGCTTGATCAGGATGTTCAGCGACGGGCCCGAGGTATCCTTGCAGGGATCGCCCACGGTGTCGCCGACCACGGCCGCCTTGTGCGCCTCGCTGTTCTTGCCCCCAAAATTGCCGGCCTCGATATACTTTTTGGCATTATCCCAGGCACCCCCCGCGTTGGCCAGAAAGATGGCGAGCAGGAACCCCGTAGCGGTAGCGCCAGCCAGCAGCCCGACCAGAGCGCCGACATCCCACAGGCCGACGGCTATCGGTGCGGCGATGGCGATGACAACGGGCAAAATCATCTCGACGAGGGCACCACGCGTCGCAATCTTGACGCAGCGCTGGTAGTCGGGATCGCCCCTGCCCTCGAGGATGCCGAGCTCCCGGAACTGCCGGCGGACCTCGTCCACCATTTTCTGCGCCGTCCTGCCGACGGCGCCCATGGTCAGTGCCGAAAACAGGAATGGAAGCATTGCGCCGATGAACAGGCCGGCCATGACCGCCGGCCGGTCGAGCGCAATGATAACGTCCGTGTCCACCGACTTCACGAAGGTGAAAACGAGCGCAAGGGCGGTGATGGCCGCCGAGCCAATGGCAAAGCCCTTGCCCATCGCCGCCGTGGTGTTGCCGACTGCATCGAGCCCTTCCGCCTTCTCCCGGATGTCGGAGCCCATGTCCGCCATCTCGGCGATGCCGGCCGCGTTGTCGGCCACCGGGCCGTAGCAGTCGTTGGCCAGCGACATCCCCAGCGTCGAGAGCATGCCAACCGCCGCCAGGGCAACGCCGTAAAAATCGGCGAAATGATAGGCCAGTACCATGGCCACGGCGGTGGCGATGATGGGGATGACGACGCTCAGCATGCCGACGGACATACCCCTGATGATGTTCGTGGCGGGGCCGGTCTGCGCCGCCTCTGCAATGGACTGGGTCGGCCGCCGCTCGTCCGAGGTGAAGTACTCCGTGGCAAGCCCGATAATGATGCCGTCGACGAGGCCAACCAGGATGGCGTAATACGGCTCCATGTTTTTGTCGAGCATGAAATAGGTGGCGATGAAGGCAACGACGGCGAAGATGACAGCCGAGCCAAACAGTCCGTTGCGCAATGCAGCATAGGCGTTCTTGCCCCGCACGAAGAGCATCGCAGCGATAGAGGACAACACGCCGAGGCCCACGATGACGAGCGGATAGAGTTCCTCTGACGCAGAGAGACTGAGCAGCAGGGCCAGCGAAATGGCAGCTATGATTGAGTCCACATATGACTCGAACAAATCGGCGCCCATGCCCGCCACGTCGCCAACGTTGTCACCGACGTTGTCCGCGATGGCAGCGGGATTGCGCGGGTCGTCCTCGGGGATGCCCTCCTCGACCTTGCCGACGATGTCCGCGCCGACGTCGGCCGACTTGGTGTAGATGCCGCCGCCGACCCTGGCAAAGAGCGCGATGCTGCTGGCGCCGAAGCCAAAGCTGAACAGGATGCTGCGGAGCGCCTCCCCGCTCACGTTCAGCCAGGTACCGAATGCCCAGTAGAAGAGGGAGACGCCGATGATGCCCAGGCCAACGACGGAAAGACCCATGACGGCGCCGGACGAAAACGCGATGCGGAGCCCCTCCATGAAATGGCCTTTCACGGCTTCGGCCGTCCGGGCGTTGGAACGCGTGGCGATACGCATGCCGATGTTGCCAGCCAGCGCCGAAAAAATCGCGCCGACAAGGAACGAAAGCGAGCTCTCCCATGGCAAATCGCCGGTGATCTGCGAGATGGCCAGCAGGATGCCCATAACCACCACGACGAAGACGGCGATGGTCCGGTATTCCTCGTTGAGAAACGTCATCGCACCCCGATAGATGCTGTCGGACAGCTCCTGCATCCGGTCGGTACCGACGGGCTTCGCCAGGATGTAGTAGACGAGATAGGCCGCCGTGGCGATAGCGGCAGCGCCTGCAATCGGTGGTATAATCTCTATGCCAATCATGAGGGGGGAAAGAGCGAATGATATTTAAATATTGGGCAGACGAACCAGAGGCTGACAGAGGAAAAGCGCTGCGACAGCATCCGGCCTGAGCGTCACGCACAACGCCCATGGGATATCACCCGCCTGCCATACAAAGCCACTCATGCCACACCCAGCGGCGATAGTGATATATAAAGACACGTGGTTTAGTAACATGTGCCCCAGCGGGCATCACACGGACCAAACGGGCGGCCACGACCGTCAGCCGGGCGCGGAGCAAACGGGCACCGGGCGGCAGTCCGCCGGACGAGCCAGTGACAACGAGAACATGTACCGGCGCCTCTTCGAGCGGATGCGCGACCCATTGTACATCAGCACCCGGGACGGCGCCTTCATCGAGGTGAACCGGGCGATGGTTGACCTGCTCGGCTACGACGGCGCGGAGGAGCTCTGCGCCATCGACATCGCCCATGAATTTTATGCCAGCCCCGAGGAGCGGGAGCGGCTGCTCCAGGAGATCGCGCAACGGGGCTACGCGCAGGACTACGAGGTCACCATCAAAAAGAAGGACGGCACGGTGCTCACCGTGCTCGAGACCTGCCATGAGCAGTATGACAACAATGGCATGGTCACCGGGTACGAGGGTATCATCCGGAACGTCACCCGGCAGAAGCGGGAGGAAAACATCCGCGGCGCGCTCTACCGCATCTCCGAGGCGACCCATGCCACGAGAGATTTCAGCGACCTGCTCCGGACCATCCACGAAATCATAGACGGGCTGATGCCAGCGCGGAATTTTTTTATCGCGCTGTACGACGAGGGCAGCGGGTACAGCCTCCCCTATTTTGTGGATGCATACGGCGAGCGTCCACCGCCGGAGCGCCTGCGGGACGGCATGACGGGCTACGTGCGCCGCACCGGGCAGTCGTTGCTCGCTACGCCCGAGAAAGCGGCGGAGCTCATCGCCCATGGGGACATCGAGCGCATCAGCACGCCGTCGGTCTGCTGGCTGGGCGTCCCGCTACGCAGCCATGATGCCATCATCGGCGTCCTGGCGACGCAGAGCTACACCCCCGGGATGGTCTACGACGAGGCGGACCGGGAGGTGCTCGAGTTCGTGTCGATCCAGGTTGCCATGGCCATCGAGCGGAAGAAAACCGAGGAGGAGCTCCGCATGTCCGAGAAAAGCTACCGGGAGCTGTTCGATAGCGGCACCGACGCCATCTACATCCAGGACCGGGAGGGACGGTTCGTGGACGTCAACCGGGGCGCCGCGGAGATGTACGGCTATCCCCGCAGCGCTTTTATCGGCAGGACGCCCGAGATGCTGGCAGCCCCGGGCAAAAACGACATGGAGAGAACGCTGGAGCGCGTCGAGCAGGCGTTCGACGGGGTTCCGCAGCAGTTCGAGTTCTGGGGCCAACGCAGCAACGGCGAGGTGTTCCCCAAGGACGTCCGCCTGTCCAGAGGGCGTTTTTTCGGCCAGGACGTCGTGTTCGCCTTCGCCCGGGATGTCACCGAGCGGATGCGGCGGGAGGAGGGCATCAGGCAGCTCAACGAGGTGCTCGGGCTGACGAACAAGATACTGCGGCACGACATCCTCAACGACCTCAATGTCATCAGAGGGGCAGCGGAGCTTTACACGGAGGACAACGACCCCGCGATGCTGAACCGTGTGTTCACGCGGATTGACAAGAGCGTCCGGCTGATCCGGCGGATGAAGGACCTGGAGGCGCTCATCGTGTCACAGGGAACGCCGGAGGTGCACGACGCCCGGGACGAGATACGGGAGGTGCTGGACGCCTATGACGTCGCCGCTGCCATACATGGAGATGGCCGGGTCTGCGCGGATGATGCCTTCCACTCGGTCATCGACAACATCGTGCGGAACGCCGTCGTCCACGGCGGCACCGACCATATCGACGTCGGCATCAGCGATGACGGCCAATGCGTGATACGTATCGCCGACGAGGGCACGGGCATCCCCGACGACATCAAGGAGCGGGTGTTCGAGGAACGGTTCAGCCACGGCGTCCATGGGGGGTCAGGCCTCGGCCTATACATCGTCAAAAAAACCGTGGAGCGCTACGGCGGCTCCATAGCCATCGAGGACAACGAGCCACAGGGCACCATTGTGGTATTGCGGCTGCCGTCTGCCCCCGGGGCGGCTACCCCGCCAGGATGTCGCTGATTTTTTTCATGAGCTTGGGCAGCGGCATCGTTTTATCGATGACGTCGACGGCGCCGGCCTCGCAGAGCCGCTGCACCCAGGAAGTATTGCACCAGCTGGTGTACCCGTAGACGGTGGCATCGGGGTCGATGTCCAGGAACTTCCCGGTGACGGCAACGCCATCGAGGGAGCTGCCGCTTCCGGGGAAACGAAGGTCAACCAGGACGAGATCCGGAGAGCGGTTGCTGTGCTGCAGCATCCGATACCGGGTGATCGCTTCCTCGCCGTCGAAGGCCTGGTAGGTGGTGATGGATTCGTGAAGCGATGCTATGTGCTGCGACAGCATGTCCACGATGGCCTCGTCGGCGTTGACGAGCAGCACGACACGGTCCGACATGTCCCCGGGAATGGTCGAAGATTGCGGCGCAGCGGGGCGCTGTTCCTCCTCCCTCTCGGTGCCCCGCAGCATGGTGGTCACCGAATGCTCGATGCGCTTGACGGCCCGGCGCATCTTCCAGATGGTCTGCTTGACCCGCGGGGAGATGTCCTCCTCGAGTATGAGGTAGTCCATGTACCCCCGCGCGATGCACAGGGGGTTGATGTACCGGTGGGCGACCGCTCTGCGGAGACCATGTTCTTTTTGCAGCGCCGCCTCCCGTTCCTGGAACGCCTTCATCATGCGGTGCTCCGCCTTTTTTTGCCGGGTGATGTCTTCGAGGAACCCGTCGATGGAGATGGGAACGCCGTTTTTTTCAATGAGGCGGGCGGTCATGTTGACCCAGATGGACGTGCCGTCCTTCCGCTGCATCTCGAACAGGCGACCGGAGATGTATCCCTGCTCGTGGAGGGCGCTGAAGAACGCGTCGGCGTCCTCCTCCCGGAACAGCACGGCAGGTGGCGTGTCGATGAACTCCTGCTTGTCCGCGTATCCAAATATTTCCATCATCGCCCTGTTCGCCTCCGTGAATGCCGGGGCATCGGTGGCGGTGATACGGAAGATGCCGGCGCTGATGTTTTCGACCAGCGTCCGGTATTTTTCCTCGCTTTCCCGCAGCTCCCTGGTTCGCTCCTCGACCGTGTCGTCGAGCGTCCGCTTGAGGTGCACGAGCCGCTCGTACAGGTAGGCGATGGCCAGCAGGGCTGGTAGCGGCAGGAGCCCCATGAAGGAAACGAGCTCGAAATCGCCGTAGAGGTATTGATGGAAAAGATACAGGCCGGTGGTCACGAAGCCGAGATAGGCCAGCAGGATGCCCCATGCATACTTCACCAGAATCGGTTTTGGGTTCATGGCCCCGGATACCCCTCCACAACCAGGCGTTTTATTTAAATGGTTTGGAATGCAGGATGTCCCACAGCAATGGGCAGCACATTTAAAACAGCGACGCCGTTTATATCATGGAGGTACGGAACATGGTAGATACACCACAGGCCGGAGGCATCCTGCTCGCAATATTGTTGATACTGTCCGCATGCACGGCCATCGCGCCGGTGGCGGAGGCCCATCCCCCGTCGGAGATGGAGCTCTCCTATGACCTGGAAAATCAGACGCTTACCGTCACCGTAACCCATGTCACCATCGAGCCGCAGTCACACCGCGTCTATCTGGTGGAGATGGAAAAAAACGGCGAGCTGTATCTTGACCGGGGATACGACGAGCAGCCGGACAACACATTTACAGACACATACAATGTGGAAGCACAGGTCGGCGACGTGCTGACTGTCACCGCCTACTGCAGCCTCTACGGCTCCGTTACAAAGTCGCTGAGCGTGAGCGGCGGCGAGCCCGACGTCCGCATCGAAGATGTCAGCGGCGGCATCGGGGTCAGCGTTTCCATTGCCAACATCGGCGACGGCGACGCCCGTACCATCGACTGGAGCATCGAGGTGCAGGGAGGGCTGCTCGGCCGGGTAAACCGCAGCACCGGGGGAACCATCGACACCCTGCCCGGCGGCAGCACGACAACGGTCCGCCTCGGCCCCATCATCGGCTTCGGCCCGTTCACCATCACGGTGCGGGTCGACGACGTCGAGCGCTCCTACCGCGCCTTTGTTTTGCTGTTCTACACCATCATGCTGCCCGAGGTATCCATCGGCCTGGAGACGGTGGCGGAGGGCTTTACCGCCCCCGTGACAATGGCAGACCCCCCGGACGGCGAAACACGGTTTTATGTGGCGGAGCAGGATGGCGTCATCTCGGTCGTCGAAAACGGCGAGGTGCTGGACGAGCGCTTCCTCGACCTGTCCGACAGGCTCGTCGACCTCAACCAGGCCTACGACGAGCGCGGTCTCCTCGGCCTGGCCTTCCATCCTCGCTATCCCGATGACAGGCGCTTCTATGTCTATTACAGCGCTCCATCCGACATGGAGGACATGGACCATGAGAGCGTCCTGGCAGAATACCGGGTTTCGGATGACCCTGCAAAGGCTGACCCTGCCTCTGAGCGGATACTGCTCCGCATCGGGGAGCCGGAGGGCAATCACAACGGCGGCCAGCTCGCCTTCGGCCCCGACAGCTATCTCTATGTCGGCGTCGGCGACGGCGGCGGTGCCGGAGATAAACACGGTGACATCGGCAACAGGCAGAACGTTTCCACGTTGCTCGGCTCGGTGCTGCGCATCGACGTCGACGGCGACCCCTATGATATTCCTGCCGATAATCCATTTGTGGGCAGCGAGGGACGCGACGAAATCTATGCCTACGGCCTCCGGAATCCCTGGCGGTTTTCGTTTGACCCTGCAACGGAGCGGCTGTTTCTCGCCGACGTCGGCCAGGACAAATGGGAGGAGGTCGACATCGTGGAAAAGGGCGGCAACTATGGCTGGCGCATCATGGAGGGCACCCACATGTACGATGCAGCCTTGGCCGACGAGCTCGGCATCAACATCTCCGAGCTCGAAATGCCCATCAACGAGTACAGCCACGAGGTCGGCCGGAGCGTCACCGGCGGCTACGTGTACCGTGGCAGCGCGCTGCCGGACCTCTATGGCACCTATGTGTTCGGGGACTGGAGCAGCAGCTTCGTTCCGCCCCGTGGCTCCCTGTTCTATCTCGAGGAACGGGAGCCCGGACGGTGGGAGCGCTTCACGCTGGAGCCGGCGGAGCCGTTTAACCGATACCTGCTCGGCTTCGGCCAGGACGAAAACGGGGAGCTGTACGTGCTGAGCAGCACCTCGCTCGGCCCCGCAGGAACCTCGGGTGACCTTCAGCGCATCGTGGCGCCGTAGCTATTCCTCGATTAGGTAGTTGATGACGTATTCTCCCAGGTCTGCAGCGTATTCACCGACGCGGCGGATGCTCTCGCCGATGTAGCCGATGGAGACAGCTACGGCCCCTTGTTTTTCCAGGGCGATGGCCTCGATGTCCTCGCACATGTCCTTGAGCCGGCTGACCGACTCGATGTTTTTGTTCGCCGCCGCGATGTCCTTGTTGAAGAAGGCCTCGATGCTCTCGGAGAACATGTCAAGGGCGACGTTGCCCGCAGTGGTGATGGTGTCGATGGCCTTTGGCTCGAGGTCGTCGTCGACGAGCGCCAGGTTGTTGGACGCGATGGTGACCGCGTGGTCGCCGATGCGCTCGATGGTCCGGCTGATGAGCGAGTAGTTGGCGCCGTGCTCGGTGTCGAAGCCGAGCGTGTCCGCCAGCAGGACGTCGCGGGAGACAACGTTGTACTGCCGGGAGATGAGCCAGTGCAGCCGGTCGACGTCGGTGTCCCGGGCGATGACATCCCTGGACATTTCCTCGTCGCTGTAGGAGAGCGCGAACAGCGCGTCCTTGTGCATGTTGATGACGAGGGAGGTGATGCGCTTGATGGCCTTGTCGAACGGCATCTCGGCGGGGTCGAGCAAATCCTTGATGGTGAGCGAGGTCGAGGTTTCCTCGATGATTTCGAGGCCGATGGCGTCGCGGATGAAGGCGCGCAGCGTTTCCCGGACCGAGGGCGGGATGCGCTTGTCCGAGGTGACGATGAAGACGTTGTAGCCCCGGATGTAGGCGCCGAGGAGCATTCTGAACAGGCAGGTGGTGTCGTCGATGCTGCTGACGTCGAATTCCCTGGTGCGCTGCGCCTGTTCACCGGATATTTTGGTGGTGATGAGCAGGGTCCCGTCCTGCCGGGGGATGACGCCGACCTGGTCGTTTTTTTGGAGGTGTTGTGTGCGCGCCCAGCTCTTGGGCAGGGAGACGATGAACGATGCGCCGCCGGTTACCTGTACTTTTCGTGTTTCCATGTATGGCAATCGGCGATATATTTTTTAATTTTTCTATACTTTTTGTTTTCAAATAGATATACCAATGGAAAGTATATAGGATTATATACCTCTGTCGGCTTTTTTTCTCGGAGTGGCATGGCGACATCTACGATATTGTGACGGATGGTATAGAGCGCTATGGCGTGGTATAGTGGCGTTCCGTCCGCCGAGAGCGGCTGCGCGGAGCATCTCCCCATTGCATCACTATGGAGGCAAGGGGGGAACGATTGCCGGCCGCACCGGCACGTGACAGCCATATGTAAAAAGTATATATTAAATATAGAAATATATATGTTATGGCGGCAAGATATATATGGCGGAAACTTTTACGGGGCATGGTGACTCACTCATGTGGGAAAAAAACCGAAACAAAATAGGAAAAGCAGCGATAGCAATTATAGCACTGACGATGTTGACAACGGCATTTGCCGGCTGTCTGGGGGGAGACGACACGACGACCGTCAAGATACAGGGCTCATCAACGGTCTTCCCCATAGCCGACCGATGCGCCGAGATATTCAACCAGGAACACGACGACATCCAGGTACAGGTCGGCGCCCCGCCCGTCGGGTCCGGCGGCGGCATCGGCATGCTCGGACAGGGACAGGTACACATCGGCGATGCATCAAGAGCAATCAAGCAAAGCGAACGAGATGAATACCCCGACGTCGACTTCACCGACAACCCCGTTGCCGCTGACGGCGTCGCCGTCATCGTCAGCATGGAGGTCTACGAGACAGGCGTCGAAGGACTGACCTCGGAAGAAGTGAAACAGATATATGATCGCACCGTAACCAACTGGCAGGCGTTCGGCGGCCCCGACATGGGCATCGCCGTCTACGAGAGAGAAGAAGGCTCCGGCACCCGTGACACCTTCATGGAGGCCATCTACGGCGACGACGACATGACCACCAACGCCACCGCCGCCTACACCAGCAACGCAGAGGTCCAGTCAGCGGTCGGCGAATCAGACAACGGCATCGGCTACGTCGGTCTCGGCTACGTCGATGACACCAGCACGCCCGCCGTCAAGCTCGATGACGTAGAGCCGACAGAAGACACGATAAAGGACGGAAACTATCCTATCAACCGGCAGCTGCACATGTACACCGACGGCGAGCCCAGCGGAGCGGTCAAAACGTTCATCGACTTCGTGAAAAGCGACCGGGGACAGGAAATCGTCGCAGACGAAGGATTCATTCCGCTGTACTAAAGGGCCTGACCCATGAACCCAACGCTGTCCAGAGAGAATGTCATAAAGTACATGCTCCTAGCGGCAGCATCTTTTTCCGTTTTTATTATTTTCCTCATCTTCATATATCTCTTCCAGAAAAGCATCCCCGCATTCCAGGAACTCGGCTGGAGCATCCTCAGCCGCAAATACTCGCCGGCCTCAGGCAAATACGGCCTCGGCGGTGCCATCGCCGGGTCATTGCTCGTCACCGCCGGCGCACTGACCATCTCCTACCCGCTCGGCATCGGCGGCGGCATATTCCTGTCGGAGATAGCCCCGGCCTGGGTGCGCCGCATGCTGAAGCCAATTATCGAAGTGCTCGCAGGCATCCCATCAGTCATCTACGGCTTCCTGGGCGCCGTCCTGCTCGTGCCGTTCGCCTACAACGCCTTCGACATGCTGCAGGGACAGTCATACTTCGCCGGCGGCATCATCCTCGGCGTGATGACCCTTCCCATCATCATCTCAATCAGCGACGACTCGCTCAAGGCCGTGCCCCGGGACATCAAGGACGCCTCCCTGGCGCTGGGCGCCACCCGCTGGACGACCACCAAAAAAATCACGTTTCCAGCCGCCTCGTCTGGCATCTTCGCCGCGGCGACGCTCGGCGTGGGCAAGGCCATCGGGGAGACCATGGCCGTGCTCATGATCATCAGCGCCACCACCAACGCACCGATGCCCTGGTTCGACTTCTTTCAGGCGGGCCCCACGCTCACCGCGCTCATCGCCGGGCACATGGGCGAATCAGCCCCCGGCGTGGCGCGGAGCGCGCTGTTCGCCGCCGGCGTCTTCCTCTTTCTCATCGTGGGGACACTGGCCATCATCACCGACATCATGCAGCAGCGAGTGATAAAGAAGTTCAAGGGGCAGTAACCATGGATGACAGGGATATGACAGCGGTACACCGGCGGCTGCGCAGCGGCATCAGACAGGTGCAACCGTCGCAGATACCCTCGCTGGCGGCGCTGCTGGTCTCCATCGCCGCCGCAGCCGTCGGCTTCACCGCGCTGGCAAAAACCATCGAGCTGGACCCCATCATAGCAGCGGGCTTTTTCCTCACGATGGGCATCCTGTTTGTCATGGAGGAAATACGGCTGTTTCTCATCGACAGGCGGAAGAGCGTGCGGTTGCTGCTGTACGCCATCACCATGCTGGTGCTCGCATATATGGTAACGGGGCTCCCGGCTGTCATCGACCTCCGGCATCTCGGCTTTACCGCGGGGCTCACCCGGTTCATCGTCATAAGCGTGGGGCTCATCCTGTTCGGCATCGTCGGCGGCGCACTGGCCATCTGCGCGTTCCACAACTTCCGGCCCATCGGCAACCAGCAGGGCGCCTACCTCGTATTGCTGTTCTGCCTGTTCCTGGTGCTCTACCCGCTCGCCGTCATCATCGGCGAGGTTGTCGTCAACGGGGCACCCGGTCTCTCCTGGGAGTTCATAACCCAGGACATCCGCGACCTGGGCACCAAGGGCGGCGCGCTGTCGGGCATCATCGGCACGCTGCTGCTCATCACCCTCATCTTCCTCATCGCCGTGCCATTGGGCGTCTGCGCCGCCATCTACCTGCAGGAATACGCGGGCAAACATTTTCTCACCCGTATCATCAACACCGCGGTGACCGTCCTCCGGGGCGTGCCCTCCATCGTGTTCGGCCTGTTCGCCTTCGCGGTTTTCGAGCCGATTTTCGGCGCCTCGTTTTTCACCGGCGGGCTCATCCTGAGCGTCTACGCACTGCCCATGATAATCAGGGCGTCAGTCGAAGCCCTGAAAGGCGTCCCGGAGGAACTGCGTGAGGGAAGCCTCGCGCTTGGAGCATCAAAATGGCAGACCATCCGCCGCGTGGTACTGCCGCCGTCGCTGCCCGGTATCATCACCGGCGTGGTGCTCGGCGTCGGCGAGGCAGCCGGGGAGACAGCACCCATCATGTTCTTCGCCACCCTCCGCCTTTCACGGATGCCCCCCAACCCGCTGACGGATTCGATTACCTCGCTGCAGACCCATCTCTACACGCTGTTCGGGATGCGAGGGCTCGGCGGCGCCGCTGACAAGGCAGCCCGGATGCAGAACGCATGGTCGATAGCCCTGGTGTTGCTCATCATCATTCTCACCATGAACATCGTCGCGCTCTTCATCAGAGAAAAATACAGACAGGAGTTTTAACATGGACAGGAAGGTAGCAACCGAAAACCTCAGCCTGTGGTACGGCACAACGCAGGCGCTCGATGACATCACCATGGAGGTGCCGCAGAACCAGGTGACCGCGCTCATCGGGCCGTCGGGATGCGGAAAGTCCACGCTGCTCCGGTGCTTCAACCGGATGAACGACGTTATCCCCAAGTGCCGCATCGAGGGCACCGTCTACTTCGACGGGGAGAACATATACTACCAGGGCGTCGACCCGGTGGAAATACGAAAACGCGTCGGCATGGTGTTCCAGAAGCCCAACCCGTTTCCCAAGTCAATCTACGAAAACATCGCCTACGGCCCCAAAATCCATGGCATCAAAAAAAAGGATGCGCTGGACGGCATCGTCGAGCAGAGCCTCAGGGATGCGGCGCTGTGGACAGAGGTCAGCGACCGACTGGAAGACAGCGCCATGGGGCTCTCCGGCGGCCAGCAGCAGCGCCTGTGCATCGCCCGGGCCCTAGCCATCGAACCCGAGGTCATCCTGATGGACGAGCCCTGCTCCGCCCTGGACCCCATCGCGACGGCGAAGATAGAAGACCTGATAAACGAGCTGAAGGTTAACTACACCGTGATCATCGTGACCCACAACATGCAGCAGGCGGCCCGGGTGAGCGACCACACGGGCTTCATGTACCTGGGCCGGCTCGTCGAGTTCGGCGACACCGACCAGATATTCGAAAACCCTGCAGAGGCACTCACAGAGGAATACATCACGGGACGGTTTGGATAGGAGATAAAATGGTAGAAAAATTTCATGATGAACTGGACGAACTCAAGCGACAGGTGCTCGACATGGGACACCTGGCAAAGGACATGCTCCACGACGGCGTCGCCTCGCTAAAGCAGCAGGACGTCGAGCTGGCCAATGACGTCTACGGGCGGAAATACAGGCTGGCGGAGATGGACGAGACCATCGAGGAGGACGCGCTGCGGCTCATCGCGCTCTACCAGCCCATGGCCAAGGACATGCGGAGCATCGGCTGCTGCCTGAAAATGATAACATATCTGACACGCATCGGCCGCTACGGCAAGGACATCAGCAACATCGCCAAGCAGCTCGCCAATGTCGACCATGTCTCAAAGCTGGTCAGCCTCCCATACATGGAACAGAAGGCCTGCGGGATGGTCGAGGACGCGCTGCAGGCGTTCAAAACCGAAAACCTGGAGATCATCGAGGATTTCGAGGACCGCGACGACGACGTCGACGCGCTCCGCTACTCCATCTTCCGGGAATGCATCTCCTACATGGTCGAGGACGCCAAATACATCACCAGGTGCGCCCATTACATCATGGTTTCCCGGTACATCGAACGCTGCGCCGACCATGCCTGTAAGATAGCCGAAAAGGTTCACTACATGGTCACCGGCGAACGCATAGAGGTAAGCTAACTACTCCATCCCGGGGCATTCCCTTGCTACCCCGGTGGCGATGTTTTTGTCGCCGTAGGCGCTGCGATAGTGCTCGGCAAAATCATTGGCGATGGCCTGGGCGCGCTCGTCGTAGGCCGCCTTGTCCTTCCAGGTGTTTTTCGGCCACAATAGGTCGTCGGGAACACCGGGGCAGCTTTTGGGTACCATGACCTTGAAATAGGGATGCTTCCGGCATGGCACGTCCTCCAGGGTGCCGTCGAGCGCGGCGTCGACCATGCTGCGTGTGTAGTCGATGTCGATGCGGTGGCCCTCGCCATAGGGCCCGCCGGTCCAGCCGGTGTTGATGAGATACACGTTGGTGCCGTGCTGTTCCATCTTGTCACCGAGCATCTCCGCGTAGGTGTCGGGGTTGCGGGGCATGAACGGCTCGCCGAAAAACCGGGAGAATACGGATACGGGTTCGTCGATACCGGTTTCGGTGCCGGCGAGCTTGCTGGTATACCCCATCAGGAACCAGAGCATCGCCTGATGGCGGGTGAGCTTCGCAACGGGAGGCATCACGCCGTTTGCGTCCGCCGTCAGAAACAAAATCGTCGAGGGATGCCCCGCGGTTGATGAATGCTTGATGTTGGAGAGATAGGTGAGCGGGTAGGATGCCCGGGAGTTCTTGGTAAACCGGTCATCGTTGAAGTCGAAGGTGCCGTCGGGATACACCATGGCGTTTTCCACGATGGAGCCATGCCGGCGGTAGTCGTCGTGGTGCATCACCGCATCATAGATTTCGGGCTCCTTCCCGGGGTCGATGTCTATCATCTTCGCGTAGCACCCGTTTTCAAAGTTGGCGACGCCGTCGTCGCTCCATCCGTGTTCGTCGTCGCCGAGCAACGCACGCGATGGGTCGGCGGACAGCGTGGTCTTGCCCGTGCCCGACAGCCCGAGCAGCAATGCCGCGTCACCAGCAGCGCCCTCGTTGGCGGAGCAGTGCAACGGCAAAATACCCTCGCCGGGCAGCAGGTAGTTCATCACGGTAAACATGAGTTTTTTGACGGAGCCCATGTAGGCGGAGCCGTAGACCAGGCCGATACGGTTGTCCATGTCCATCGCCACCAGCATGCCCGATGTGCGACCGTCCTCAAGCGTGCGGAGCTGCCCCTGGTAGCGCTCCCGCGGCAGCTTGTCGTAGGGCAGCGCGATGAACGTGAACGGCTGGTCAGCGAAGACGCTCTCGTCGATGTCCCCGGGCGTTGGGCGGAACATGTTGTCGGTGAACAGCGCCGTCAGCGCTCTATCCGTGATAGTGGTGACGGGCAGCGTCCAAGATGACTCGGCGCCGATGGCCCGGTCGGTGACATATACCTGTTCCTTGTCCTCCAGGGTTTGGAGGGCGTCGTGGAGCGCCATCTCGAATGTCTCGGGGTCGAGCGGGATGTTGTTGGGTGAATCCCAGTCGATGGTGTCCTGGCTCTCTGGCCGACGGACGATCATGGTGTCCTTGGGGCTGCGCCCGGTTGACTCGGGCGGCGTCCAGGTGGCCAGCGCGCCGCTCTCGCTTATGATCGCCTCGCGTTGGTCGACCGCGTCCTCGATGAGCTGCCGACGGGCGGCGTTGCGGTACACCTTGGCATGGCCGTCCAGCGTTGCATCCAGGCGGTCTCGCAGGTCATGCGGTGATACTTTTGTGGTCATGTGAACACGACGGATGGGAATATGATGTTTGTATAAAAACTTGTATAAAAAAAGGGAGAGAGGAGAGCTATCATCGGTAGCTCTGCCACGCTTCTTGCAAATCCTCTCGCTGGATGGTGTCCATCACGTAGTCGGCGAACTCGGCGCCGGTGGCCCCGTCGGAGCGGCCGGTGCACACGTGTTTTTTCTCGTACTGGCTGCAGATGTCGAGTGCCATGTCCAGCTTGCGAGCTTTTTCCTTGTATCCCAGATGGTTGAGCAGCATCGACGCGGCCTTCATGATGCTCGTGGGGTCGGCATACTGCGCCCGGTCCTCGTCGACCATTCTGGGCGCGGAGCCGTGGATGGCCTCAAACATCGCGTATCGCTTTCCGATGTTGGCGCTGCCGGCGGTGCCGACGCCGCCCTGTATCTGCGCTGCCTCGTCGGTGAGGATGTCGCCGAACAGGTTGGGCATGACGATGACGCGGAACTGGCTTCGCCGGGCTGGGTCGATGAGCTTGGCGGCCATGATGTCCACGAACCAGTCGTCCCAGTCGATGTCGGGGTATTCCCTGGCGATTTCCTCCGCGATGCTGAGGAACGTGCCGTCGGTGGTCTTGACCACGTTGGCCTTGGTAACGACGGTGACGCGGTCGATGTCGTTTTTCTTTGCGTGCTCGAAGGCAAGGCGGATGATGCGCTCAGATCCCGGCGAGGTCGTCACGGCGAAGTCGAAGGCGAGGTCGTCGTCTGCCAGGGTGATGCCCTTGCGGCCCAGGGTGTAGGCGCCCTCGGTGTTCTCCCGGAAGAACACCCAGTCGATGTTTTTGGATGGTACCTTGACGGGCCGGACGTTGGCGAACAGGTCGAGCTCGCGGCGCATGACCACGTTTGCGCTCTCGATGTTCGGCCACTTATCGCCTTTTTTCGGGGTCGTCGTCGGTCCCTTGAGCAGGACGTGACATTGCTTTATCTTTTCCATGACGTCGTCGGGGATGGCCTGCAATGCTTCCGCACGGTTTTCTATGGTCAGGCCTTCGATGTTTCTGAACTCGATTTTGCCCTGTTCGACTTCGTCCTGCAACAGGAATCGGAGGACGCGCTCTGCCTCCTTACATATGTAGGGGCCGATGCCGTCGCCGCCCACGATGCCGATTTTTATGGGCGTGAGCTGGCCGTAGTCTATCCAGTCCTCCTCCGTGCGGAGGCGCTGCAGTCGCTCTATCTGTTCTTCGGCGATGGTGCCGAAGTGTTCTCGTGCCTGTTCTATATCTTTTTCATACATGGTTTTTTCACCTTGTGGTGAGATTTATGTCACGCGGGGCACCACGTCGATGATGGTGCCGTCGCGGTATTCCACCAGCGCCGCCAGGTCGTCGCCCCAGTCTGGTTCTTTTTGCTCTGTTATACCTGCACGGCTGTAGGCCAGGTTTTTGAGGTCTTCGATGTCCACCAGTGTGAGGTCTGTCTGCTTCAGCCTGTCGTGCAGGTCGTCCCTCGCGGGATTCACGGCGATGCCGTACTCCGTCACTACTGCATCGACGGTCTCGCCGGGCGTGGTGACCGTGGTGACGTCGTCGACGACGATGGGCAGCCGGCCGCGCATCAACGGTGCCGTGATGATGGTCAGGGCGGCGCCGGCAGCCGTGTCCTGATGGCCGCCGATGGGATGGGCGAGAACGCCATTTGAAAAGGTGACGGTGTTGACGTTGAAGCTCGTGTCTACCTCGGTGGCGCCGAGCACCACCACGTCCAGATTGTTGACCAGGCAGCCTTTGCCGTGCACATTGCTATAATGATCGATGCCCACGATGTGGTGGTCGTCGTCCTCCTGCAGCGACTGTATCGCGGCGGGATCAAACGCCTGCCCGGTCAGCAATTGTTTGACCCGTTTTTTGTGCAGGATGTCGACGATGTATTC
This sequence comes from uncultured Thermoplasmatales archaeon, assembly GCA_964514975.1. Taxonomy (GTDB): domain Archaea; phylum Thermoplasmatota; class E2; order UBA202; family DSCA01; genus CAZESS01. The sequence continues at coordinate 29,880 of CAZESS010000003.1, forward strand.
CGTGGTGCCGCCCATGGCCCATGAGGCAACGTGGTCCTCGTTTTCCAGCAGCTCGCCCAGAAACTTGGTGAACGCGAGCGATATACCACCGGCGCCCGCCTGGAACGATGAACCGTCGTAAATGGCACCGGCTGTATGGGCAAGCTGAACCGCGTCGCGTGCAATCTTGAGACGGGTCGGCGAGCGGGTGATGCGCAACGTACCGCTCACGATGTGCTCGGGGTCGCCGATCCGGTCGACCATCGCCACCGCATCGACGTGCTGCTCGCTTATCTCAGCGGGCATACATGGATATTCGACGAGATTGTCGGTCACCACCACGGCTTTTTCTCCATAGAGCGCGTCGGGCACGCTGTACTGGATGCAGCCGCAGGCGTTGGGGCCGAAGCGGCCGGTGCAGTTGCCCGCATAGTCGGATGACGGAGCGCCGATGAATGCCACATCGACGTGGATGTCGCCGGCGGTCACGGCGCGGGCGCGTCCCCCGTGGCTGCGCACCCGGACGGGCTCGTCGAACACGCCATCTGAGACGGCCTCGCCGATTTTGCCGCGGTAGGAGCCGCCCTCTATGTAGCCCACGGTGCCGTCCCGGATGCTCCTGAGCAGCATATCCTCCTGGCAGGGAAATGTCGACGACGGCGCCAGCGTCAGGTTTTTCAGGCCGAGCTCGTGGGCTGCCTCGAGCACCAGGTTCATGACCCGGTCGCCGTTGCGGAAATGGTGATGGAACGAGATGGTCATGCCATCTTCCAGGTCGACCTGCTGCATCGCCTTTTTGACGGCCTTCACGGTCTTGTTCCGCCGGCCGGGCGAGGCCACGTAGCCGAGACGGGGCGCGGCTTTGCATCCCGACGGCGTATGGGCAAACGCGCCCTGGAAGGGCTGCAGCGTCTGGCCGCCGGCTTTTTCGGGGATATCTCGTCCAACTGCGTTTTCTGGCATGGTTTACATCTCCTCCACGATGTCGGGAATCTTTTCTGCGTCTATCAGGCCGCCGAGCCGCGCTATCATGAGGGTGCGCTGTGCCCGCTCGACGACGGGCTTGTCGATCATTTTTCTGCCCAGGGAGGCGACGCCGCTTCCCCTGGCCCTGGCCTCCTCGATGGCCTGCATGACCTTTAGGGCGTGCTCGATTTCCTCCCGGGTGGGGTTGAAGGCTCGATGGATTGCGTCGACCTGGTTGGGATGGATGGCGGCTTTGCCGTCGAAGCCAAGCTGGCGCATCTTGACGGCCTGCCTGTGCAACCCCTCGAGGTCCTGCACGTCGCTGTAAACGGTGTCGAGCGCCTGTTTGCCGGCTGCCTTCGCTGCGGCGATGAGCCGCTGCCGGGGCCACGCAAGCTCTTCCTCGGTGCTGCTTTTTTCGCCGCCGACGTCGCGGGTGTAGTCCTCGCCGCCGAACGACAGGGCAACGATGCGGTCGCCGGACAGCGCGATGTCGTAGGCATGGATGATACCCCTGGCGCTTTCGATGAGCGGCACGACCGATGTTTGGGTGTCAAGGTCGTGCTCTGCCTCCACCTGGTCGAGCAGCGAGGCGAGCTGGACAACCTGCTGCGGCGTCTCCGCCTTGGGGAGGTAAATACCGTCGACGGCGCCGGTAGCAACGACTGTTTTGACATCATCTTCGCCCCAGGGGGTGTCGAGCGCGTTGACCCTGACGGTTATCTCTGACTCGCCGAGGTCGAGGTCGCGGAGCGCCTCGGTAACCAGCCAGCGAGCCGCCACCTTCTGGTCGGGGGCGACGCTGTCCTCGAGGTCGAGCGTGATGACGTCGGCGCCGAACAACGCACACGTGGACAGCATCCGGGGAACGTTTCCTGGCACGTATATCCGGCTGCGCCGGAGCCTGTATGTCATTGTTCCTCCCTCGCCTCTAACACGGCGGCCTTGGTTCGAGCGCGGATGGTGAAATCATAGGCCCAGTTGTCCTGCACCGTGACGGCTGCATCCTGGACGTCCATCTCGTCGAGCGCTGCCCGGACGGCTGCCTCGATTTCCTCGCCGAACTGCCGGGCGCCCTTGCCCGTGACCTCGACCGAGATGCCGCTGCCCGCCGGTGCGGGCGATAGCGTGACGGCGGCGTCTTCTTTGCTGTCGGTGCCGACCATGACCTCTCTTTTTATTTCGGTCATATTGTTACCTCATTCTTTTTTGTGCTTTATCCAGGGGAGCAGGCCGCCGGTGAGCATGACGTCCCGTTCCTCCTGGCCCAGGTCGTGTTGCAGCTCGTATGTTTCGTCCTTGCTGTGGTTTGTGAGCGTGATGTCTCCGGTGAACCGGCCGATGTGCAGCTCGAGTTCGTCACCCTGGTCGATACGGTCGTAACCGTCTGGCTCGGCGAACGTCAGGGGGACGATACCGAAGTTGATGAGGTTGGCGCGGTGGATGCGGGCAAAGGATTTCGCGATGACGGCTTTGACGCCCAGGTATTTTGGTGCGATGGCGGCATGCTCGCGGCTGGAGCCCTGCCCGTAGTTTTCGCCGCCGATGATGAAGCCGCCGTCCTGTGCCGTGGCGCGCTCGTAGAAATCTGGGTCCATGCCGGAGAAGACATATTTGGATATCTCAGGGATGTTGCTCCTGAGCGGCAGGATTTTTGCGCCGGCGGGCATGATGTGGTCGGTGGTGATGTTGTCGCCGACCTTGATGAGCACGTCTCCCTCCAGCGTCTGCGGCAGCGGCGGAAAGTCGGGCAATGGCTGGATGTTGGGACCGCGCTGCACTTCAACGTGTGACGCTTCCTCGGGCGGCAGCGGCGGGATGATGAGGTTGTCGTTGATGATAAAATGGTCGGGCATCTCGATGACCGGCTGCTCGCCCATGCTCCGGGGGTCGGTCAGCTCGCCCTGGATGGCCGTCGCGGCTGCGACCTCGGGGCTGACGAGGAAGATGTCAGCGTCGGCGGTGCCGCTCCGTCCTTCGAAGTTCCGGTTGTATGTGCGCACCGTCGCCGACGCGCTCGGGGGCGCACCGCCCATGCCGATGCAGGGGCCGCAGGCATTTTCGATGATGCGCGCACCCGCGTCGACCAGATGAGTGTATTCGCCGCTCTGCACCAGATGCTCGACGACCTGACGGGAGCCGGGGTTGACAAGCAGCGCGAGGTTCGCTGCAACGGTGTTATCCTTCAAAATCTGCGCGGCCATTTTCATGTCCCGCAGCGATGAGTTGGTGCAGGAGCCAATGGCGACCTGCTCCACCTCCATGCCCTCAACTTCTTTGACGGGTTTGACGTTGCCGGGGCTGTGCGGCAGGGCGATGAGCGGCTCGAGCTCGCTGAGATTGATTTCGATGACCTTGTCGTACTCTGCATTTTCGTCTGCCTGCAACGGCTGCCATTCGTCGAGGCGGTCCTGCGCCCTGAACCATTGCTTCGTTATCTCATCGCTGGGGAAGATGCTCGTCGTAGCGCCTGTCTCGGTGCCCATGTTGGTGATCGTCGCGCGCTCCGGAACGCTCAGCGTCTGCACGCCGGGACCATAGTATTCGAAGACCCTGCCGACGCCGCCCTTGACGTCGACGCGGCGCAGCAGCTCCAGGATGACGTCCTTTGCGGACACCCAGTCGGGGAGCTCGCCGGTGAGCCTGACGCCGACGACCTCGGGGCATTTCAGGGTGAACGGTTCACCTGCCATCGCTGCGGCGACGTTCAACCCGCCGGCGCCGATGGCCAGCGAGCCGACGCCGCCCGCCGTCGGAGTGTGGCTGTCGCTGCCCAGCAATGTTTTGCCGGGCTGCGCGAATCGCTCGAGATGAAGCTGATGGCAGATGCCGTTGCCCGGCCTGGAGAAATACAGGCCGTAGCGCTGCGCTATAGACTGGAGGTAGCGGTGGTCGTCGGCGTTGCGGAAGTCGGTCTGCAGCGTGTTGTGGTCGACGTAGCTGACTGATCGCTCGGTTTGCACGCGGTCGACGCCCATTGCCTCGAATTCGAGGTATGCCATGGTGCCCGTCGCGTCCTGGGTCAGCGTTTGGTCGATGGTGATGGCGATATCGTCGCCCGTGTTCAGCTCTCCATCCACGAAATGTTCCCTCAATATTTTGCGTGTCAGGTTCATCTGGTCGGCGAATAGGACATGCCATATAAAAAGTTTTTTATCAAATAATAAAAAAAACTGTAAATAATAATATTTTGTTAAAAAAATACAAAATATATTTTACAATTTAACAAAAAATGTCCGTCAATCAACGCATGGAGCGTCAACCGGCCATCGATGGCCGCACTGCTCACACTGCAGATACAGATGCTGCTCCGGTACCATGCCGTTCGTCGACCAGGGAACACGCGCCACGACAGCCAGCTCGTCGCTGCCGCATCGCGGACAGCCCGCTCGCCGGCCCATACCTCATACCCTGCGACGATAACAACCGCGCGCACGATGCGAGGGCAAAACGTTTAACCACGGCGGCGCATTACCCGGCGATGAAAACTGTCAAGCTGGCTCGCTTTCCCAAGATAAAACACCTGCAGGGCGCAGGGCCGTGCTGCGTCCCGGCATCCATCGAAAACGTGGTCCGGTATCACGGCGGCGACGTATCGCAGCAGGACATACGAGCATGGTGCACCGAACGGTATGGCGACACCGACGACATCGACCTCAACATGGCCAGACAGGTCATGGAAGACACCTACGGCGACGGCTTCTCCTACCATGTAAAAAACGTGCGGAACTGTCCCGCCATATCGAGCGAAAAAGACATGCTGGCGATCATCCAGGAAGCGATAGACCTCGACATTCCGGTCATCGTGCAGATGAACTTTCCATCCTGCCTCTATCTGCCGTCATACAGCACGACGAGCGAGCAATATGTGCTCACCGTGCTCGGCGCCTCGGAAAACCACGTGCTGATATGGGACACCAACCCCGGCGTGCTGGCGCTCCCCGTCGTGGTCTCCAGAGAATGGATGACCGACCACATGGCATCGAGCTGCACCAGCCTCTGGATTATACCAGAGGGCAAAGAAAACGAGGCCGAGGCACTGTTCACGGCATAGCTACCGTCATAGCTCCGACAGCACCATGTCGACGGCGTGGGGCACCACCCCGGCAATGACGGGGCTCAGCTGCTCCGACAGCTCACAGTCTCCTATCACCACACCAATGACCACGATGTCGGGCAGCCCACCGCTGATTTTTTTGAAGTATTCCAGCGCGGTTCCGAAATCGATGCCGTGGGGATGCGAGTCCGAGGCAGATGCGAATGCGTCGGGGGTCAGCCGGCAGATGTCGCCTCTCTCTGCCTCGCCATCCCGGATGGAGTCGACGATGACCGCTCGGTCGTAGCCGGCCAGGCGTTCAACCAGGGGCAGCCCGCCGGTCATGGCCTCCTCGACGTCCACGCCGGGGTCGTCAATCCGCTGCCGGAGCATCCGTACCACATGCAGCCCGACGGCGTCGTCGCCGCAGATGGGGTTGCCCACCCCGACCACAATCGTTGCCACGGACCAGCAGCACGGAGGATGCATAAAAACGTTGTGCGGGCGAACCATTTAAGAATAGATGGCACATCAGCATATCCATGGGAATCTATGTAAACCAGGACACCAGGGTCGTCGTCCAGGGCATCACCGGCGGCCAGGGTCGCACGCATGCCAGGTTCATGCAGGACTACGGCACCGATATCGTTGCAGGCGTCACCCCGGGCAAGGGCGGCAGCGAGGTGCACGACGTCCCCGTCTTCAACACCGTCCGGCAGGCACGGGAGGAAACCGGATGCAACGCATCAATCATCTTCGTGCCCGCCCGGTTTGCCAAAGATGCAACAATCGAGGCCATCGAGGCGGACATGGACCCCGTGGTCGTCATAACCGAGAGCATCCCCGTGCATGACAGCACCACCATCATGCACATCGCCGGGCAGCACGGAACCACCATCATCGGCCCGAACACGCCGGGCATCATCACCCCCGGCGAGACGAAACTCGGCATCATGCCAAACCACATTTTCAGGCCCGGCCACATCGGACTGGTATCACGCTCCGGGACGCTGACCTACGAAATCGTCAACGCCATCGTCCGTCACGGCTACGGCCAGTCGACCGCGCTGGGATTAGGAGGCGACCCCATCGTCGGCCTTGACTTCATCGACGTTCTCCAGCAGTTCAACGACGACGATGCAACAGAAGCGATTATCATGGTTGGCGAAATCGGCGGCTCAGCCGAAGAAAACGCCGCAGCGTATATAGAGCAGCAGGTGGACAAGCCCGTGGTCGCCTACATCGCCGGGCGGACCGCCCCCAAGGGCAAACGGATGGGGCATGCCGGCGCCATCGTCTCCAAAAGCGGGACGGGCACCGCGGAATCCAAGATGCAGGCGCTCAAGCAGGCCGGCGTTTCTGTTGCGAGGATGCCGACGGAGCTCGGCGAGCTGCTGGACGACGTGCGCTAACGGGCCGGCAGTTCTTTTTTATCCCTGCCCGGTCCACGTGCCCGGCGAGGTGACGTAGACGAACACACCCATACCCTGCTCGACGGTGAAGCCCGGCGGCGGCGTCACACCCACCGTATACGATTCAAACGTGCTGCTCGAGGCATTCCAGTAGGCGGCGATGCTACAATTTGGCACCGCAGACGCGAGCGAGTTCGCGTTCGTCGCATCGGCGTCGAACCACCCGATGGTGTTCCAGCCCTGGTACAAGTCGACGGCGACGGCCGACAATGGAGCGCCGGTTACCGAAAACGACGATGACGCGTTCACATATACGAAGTAGCCGACGCCGTCCGCGATAGCGAAACCAGAGCCAGGTGTCACACCCACGACATAGGACTCAAACATCCCCGCCGAGGCGTTCCAGTAGGCCACAATCTCACAGTTCGGGATCGCCGCGCCAAGCGAGCTCGCGTTGAACCCATTGGCGACGGGCACCGTGAGAAGGTTCCAGCCGCTCTGCAGGGTCTTGCTGGCCGACACGGCATGGGTTGCACCCGATACGACCATCGAAAAATCCTGCGCTGGGTCGGCGGCCGGCTCCGGAACGTTGGCACCGATGACCCGTATCTGGTACTGCCCGGGAGCGGGATGCTGTATGAAAACGTTCTCTACGTTGTTGGCATGGTCTTCGGTTCCGCCCGGGGATGACCATCGTGAGGAGGTCAGATTGTGGTTTCCCCAGTAGACGGTGTTGTTCGGCCCGATGACTTTGAGGGACAGGTCGTTTTTCAGGTGTTTGCTCGCCGAGGGCGCCCCCGGCACGTCCGTCCAGACGAGCGAGGCTTTCATGGGCTTGCTGCCGTTTGAGGTCAGATTCCATTCGACTGACTCGCCGGTGGACAGGCTGTGGTTTCCGTCCACGATGAAATCGCTCTCGTTCTGATAGATGGCCTGCACGTCGGGGTATCCCCAGCCCTGCTGGTAGCGTGTCGCCTGGCTGAAAGGGTACTGGTAGGCATGGTTGATGAGCAGCGCCTTCACCGTGGCTGCGTGCGGCATCGAGCCGTTGGGGTTGTTGCCATAGTGGTTGTCCCCGTAGAGCTGGTACACCAGACCGGCGGCTCCCGCAGCGACCGGTGTTGCGGCGCTCGTTCCTCCGAAGGAAGCATAGTAGTCGCCGTTTGTGTATCCGCCTGCCCCGACGATATCGGTCGTGTACACGTGGTCGTATGGCCCGGTGAGGTCGGGCTTGATGCGGCCGTCGGCAGCCGGTCCGTAGCAGGAGGCGCCGTTCCATTCGTCGTCGCCTCTGTCCTGGGTGTCGTAATGGTAGATTCCGCCGACGCTAATCACGTTTTTTGCCGCTGATAGCGTGGTGATGTAGTCGCCGTAGTCTCTGTTACCGGCGGCGTAGAACACGGTGGCATCCATGTCGTAGACGGCCTGGTCGCTTTGCTCGGACTCCGTTTCGTATTCACCGGTTTCGCTGAAAGTGTACCCCCATGAGTTGCTCTGGAAGACGCCGTTCCAGCTGTTGACCAGGTTTTGCACGGAGGCATAGATGGGAACGTTCCAGTCACAGAACACGCCCTGGGCGCCGGGCAGCATGCCCATTGCCTGCTGGTCGATGCCGCTGGCGAAGACGATGCCGAAGGTGCTCGTTCCATGGGATTCCTGTGTAACGATCCCGTCCTCGGCGAGTATCTGTCCGGCGAACTCCGGGTGGCTGCTGTCGTAGCCGTTGTCTTTGACCTCTCCGACGATGCCAGTGCCGTTGTAACCCTCCAGGTGCAGCGCGCTGGCACCGGTGGTCACCCGTATGGTGTCCATCATCGAATATTTTTCCCGGGTTCGCTCCATGAAGGCAACCTGCGGGATGCGGGCCACCTCGGGAAGCAGAGCGGCGTCGACGGCTCCCGTGAGCATTGCTGCGTGTACGTCAACCGAATGTATTTGTCCGCCGAGGCGCTGCAGTGCGAGTGCTGCCTCGTTTATGGCGCCGGGCTGCTCAAATGTCTTCACGGTGATGTTGGTGGTACCGTGCGATCCGGCGAGGTCGCCGGCATGTTTGTACCCGGGGTGATATGGCCCCGTCCATGTGATGAAGGGGAGCTGCTGTATGGCTGCCAGCGTTGCCGGGTCGATATGTGCGACGTATGCATATTCGGGGATGTAGTCGACGGGGGTGGCTCCCGCCGTCTGGAGTGCCTGTATCTCGTCGGGGTGCACGGGTCCGTCGAGCTGGATGATGAAATACTGGCTTTGGTCGGCTGTTATCATATCGGCCGGGTCTAGAGGCGGTGCCTCCTGACCGGGGACGAATGTGGCTGCCTTGAGGTACAGTGGATGCCCCGCCGTGGTGTCTTCCTCCGGATATGGCGGCTGCACTGCGGCGGCCAGCGGGCCGATGGCCAGTATGAAGGCCAGTATGACGGTAAACGCGAGTGATGTGGCGGGTTTGTACATATGCTACCAACTCGCCGCCATATATAAAATTAACTATTGTTAATATGCCGGGGGTGCCAGCATGTATTACCAGTCCCAGGGGTATGAGAAAAAAAGAGAAGAGAGCCCTCTTTACAGCTCCTCTTTCAGCTGCTCCAGGTTTTTTTGCACCCTGGCCGCGACGTCGGCATGGATGCTGTTTCCCGCGGAGTCCATGGTCACCAGGAACGGCCCTGCCTCGTTGACCCGGAACATCCAGAAGGCCTCGGGGATGCCCAGTTCGTCGAGGGAGTAGACATCCTCGACCTGTTCTATCGCGTTGGCCATCAGCGCGCCCGCGCCGCCGGTGTACTGCGCATACACCGCACCATGTTTTTGCAGCGCTTTGAGCGTCCGGTCGCCCATGCCGCCCTTGCCGATGATGATCTTTGTGCCGAAGCGCTCGATGAACTCGTCCTCGAATATCTCCATGCGAATGCTCGTCGTCGGACCTGCGGAGACGACCTGCCATTCGCCGTCAACCTTGTGGATGGCCGGGCCGCAGTGGAACATCGCATATTTTGAGGGGTCGAAGGGCACCTCGCTGTCGTCGAGCCCGAGGAGTTTTTCGTGGGCTGCATCCCTCGCCGTAAAAATGATGCCGGTGATGTAGAAGGCGTCACCGACGCGGAGTCTCTTGACCGCTTCGGGGTCTATCGGCGTCTCGAGAGTCTTCATTGTGTCACCTCCGCCTTTCCGTCGGGGTCAACGTGCACCGTGGTCTGCCGGTTGGCCCAGCACTGCGGGACGATGCCCACCGGGAATGATGCAGGATGGCGATGCGCATATTCTATTTTGACGTCCATGACGGTGGTGGCACCGCCGACGCCCATGGGGCCGACGCCGAGCCGGTTGATTTTTTCCAGCAGTTCTTCTTCCATCGCTGCTACCTGTTGCTCGGGATGTCGCTGGCCGACGGGGCGGAGCAGTGCCTTTTTGGCGAGTTCGAGAGCCAGGTCGGAGCCGCCGCCGAGGCCGATGCCGATGATGGTCGGGGGGCAGGCTTTGCCCTCCATGGCCGCGACGTGTTCGAGCACGATTTCTTTGACGCCTTTGATGCCCCGCCCGGGTGTCATCATGACGAGCTTGCTCATGTTTTCGCTGCCGCCGCCCTTTGGGATGACGTGGATGGTCGCCTCGTCGCCGTCGACGATATCCCAGTGGATGACAGGAACGTGGCGGCCGGTGTTGTCGTTGCTGTTTTCGTGGGTGATGGGATCGACTGCGTTGGGGCGGAGGGGCACTTCTTTGGTGGCTCGTCGGACCGCGCCGGTTATCGTGTTGCGGAGCTGGCCGAGCAGGGGGAAGTCGCTGCCCGCCTGGATGAAAAAGGTCGGGGTTCCGGTGTCCTGGCAGATTGGCCTGCTTTCCTCTCTGCCGACGTCGATGTTTTCGAGGATGGCGTTGAGCTGCACCCTGGATGCATCGCTTGTTTCGGTGTCGACCGCTGCCCTGAGCCGCTCCTGCGTTTCTGGGGTCACGCTGGTGACGGCCTGCTTGATGGCCGCAACAAGCTGGTTTTCGAGCGATGTGTTGCTCATGCTATCAGCGCTGGAAGCCGGTATGGCCATATAAACATTTGGCCCTCGGCGTGGCTGGATGGCCGCAGCGTGAACGAGTCGCCGAAAAACGCAATTTTTATATATCATTAAGATTTATATCGTAAAAAATAACAAAAAACCGGCAATATTTGGATATATTGTTAAATATATATTATTTTTTTAACCTTTTAATCAATTATCCCGCCGTTTGTATACGAACACGTCACACGAATAGTATTTATATCACCTTTGACATGAGAGCAACACGTTTCCCAATCGCACCCGCATGAATACCATGAAAAAAGATGTTTTAGTCATCGGCGGAGGGATCACCGGCGTGCAGACAGCGCTGGATTTGGCCGATAAAGGATACGAGGTTGTTATCGTCGACCGGAAGCCGTCCATCGGCGGCAACATGGTCAAGCTCGACAAAACGTTCCCCACCAACGACTGCTCCATCTGCATCTCGGCGCCCAAGATGGTGGAGACCAGCCGGCACGAAAACATCGACCTGCTCACCTACTCCGAGGTCAAGGAGGTCAAGGGCAACGCCGGCGGCTTCGAGGTCACCATCTGGAAGCGCACGAAATACGTCGACCCCGGCGAGTGCACGGGATGTGGCGACTGCGAGGAGGCTTGTCCGGTCGAGGTGCCCAACGAGTTCGATGAATCGCTGTCCAGCCGGAAGGCCATCTACGTCGAATACCCGCAGTCCGTCCCGCTCACATACACCATTGACTACGAAAACTGCGTGGGCTGCGGCGCCTGCGAGCGCGTCTGCGACGCAGGGGCCATCCAGTTCCTCGAAAAATCAGAGGAATACCACATAGAAGTGGGCAGCATCGTCGTCGCAACGGGCTTCGAGATGATGGAGCCCGACGTCTGGCGGGAGGAATACGGCTACGGCGAATACGACGACGTGGTCACCGCGCTGGAATACGAGCGCCTGCTGTCTTCGTCGGGACCCACGGAGGGCACGGTCAGGAAGCCATCCGACGGTGAGGAACCCGAAAGCGTGGCATGGATACAGTGCGTGGGCTCCCGCTGCAAGCAGAAGGGCATGCCGTATTGCTCCAGGGTGTGCTGCATGTACGCCACCAAGGAAGCATCGATTACCGTGGGGGACAACCCCGACATCGAGACATATATTCATTACATGGATTTGCGCGCGTATGGCAAGGACTTCCAGCAATACTACGACCAGGCGAAAAAGAAAGGCGTGACCTACCTACGGGGCCGGCCGTCCCGCGTGTACAAAACCGGGGAGAACAAGCTCGCCGTCGAGTACGAGGACACGGAGCGCGGCGAGGTGACCACCAACGAGGTCGACATGGTCGTGCTCTCCGCAGCAATCGTTCCCGCCTCGGGCAACCGGCAGCTCGCCGACATTTTGGGCGTCGAACTCGACGAAAACGGCTTCTTCAAGTCACGGGACAGCCTGACGGCACCCATGGAGTCGACCCGCGATGGTATCTACCTGGCCGGCTGCTCACAGTCCCCCAAGGACATCCCGGACAGCGTCGCGCAGGGCAGCGGCGCCGCAGCCAGGGCGCTCATGCCCATCAGGAACCGTCCCCGGAAGGGCCGGCCGGAGAAGCCCGCAGAGCGCGACGTCTCCGGGGAGGAACCCCGCATCGGCGTGTTCGTCTGCCACTGCGGGAAAAACATCGCCAACTACCTGGATGTGCCGGGTGTGGCCGACGCGGTGAAAAACATGCCCAACGTTGTCCACGTTGACGATACCATGTTCGCCTGCTCCGAGGACGCCCAGGCCAAAATAAAGGATGCCATCAAGGAGCATGGGCTCAACCGTATCGTGGTCGCGGCCTGCTCGCCGCGCACCCATGCCAACCTGTTCCAGGACACCATGGAAGAGATGGGGCTCAACCGCTACCTGTTCGAGATGGCCAACATCCGCAACCAGTGCAGCTGGGTTCACAGCGACGATGCAGAGCGGGCGACCGAGAAAGCCAAGCTGCTCACCAAAATGGCCGTGGCGAAAGCGGCGCGGCTGGCAGCATTGCAGGAACACGAGATAGACGTCGGCGACCACACGCTCGTTGTCGGCGGCGGCCCGGCGGGCATGCAGACCTCTTTGAGCCTGGCCCGGGCGGGGCAGCATGTCACCCTGGTTGAACGCGAAGATGAGCTCGGCGGCAAGCTGCTCAGGCTTAACACGCTCTTCCCGACAGATATCAATGCGCGGGAGCTGGCCGAGCGGCTGGCACGCGACGTCATGGACGAGGAAAACATCACGGTTATGACCTCCGCCGAGATACAGGATGTGGAGGGCTACATCGGCAACTACGAGGTCTCCATCGACGGCGAGATACATCATTTTGATACCATCGTCCTGGCCACGGGCTTCCAGGAAATCGACCCGGGCGAGTGGTACGGCTACGACGGCGAGCGGGTGATGACGCAGCTCGAGCTCGACGAAGCGCTGGCCAGAGATGACCTGGAAGACCCTGAAACCGTTGTTTTCATCAACTGCGTCGGCGCCATGGAGGAGGAACGTCCCTGGTGCTGCCGGGTTGGCTGCGGCAACTCGCTGAAGAACGCCAAGGCCGTCAAGCAGCGCTACCCCGATGCAGACGTCTACATTTTGTACAAGGACCTGCGGGTCTTCGGCAAGGACGAGGAGGAATACTACATGGAGGTCGAGGGCGAAGACGGCGTTATCTTCCTTCGCTATTCCACCGATAACAAGCCCGTGGTGACCCATGAGGACGGAAAGCTGCACGTTGCGGTGCATGACAACCTGCTGGACGACGACGTGGAAATCGATGCTAACTACGTCGTCCTGGCCATGCAGTTGCAGGGCGACAGCAGCGCTGCCAGGCTCAAAAAGATGCTGAAGGTCTCGGCTGACCCTGCCGGCTTTTTCATGGAAGCGCATGCCAAGCTCCGGCCGCTTGAGTTTCCATCTGAGGGCGTCTATCTGGCCGGCGGTGCTCATTACCCCAAGAACGTGGCGGACATGTTCGCGCAGGCGGACGGCGCTGCTTCGAAGGCGGCTATCCCCATGATGCGGGGCTACGCGCGGAGCGAGGGCATCATCGCCGAGATAGACAGCGACGTCTGCTCGGGCTGCAAGATGTGCATCGCCGTCTGCCCCTATGGCGCCATCGATTTCAACGAGGAGGACGGCGTCGCCGAGGTCACCGACGTGTTGTGCAAGGGCTGCGGCTCCTGCGCCTCGGTCTGCCCCGTCGGTGCTATCACCCAGAAGGGCTACGAGGACGACCAGTTGACGGCGATGATAAAAACGGCGCTGCTCGAGGGGGTGGCCTGATGGCGGATTTTGAGCCACGCATCATCGCGTTTCTGTGCAACTGGTGCAGCTATGCGGGCGCAGACCTGGCGGGCGTGAACCGGCAGCAGTATCCATCCAACATTTTGAATATCAAGGTTATGTGTTCGTCGCGGGTGTCCCCGGAGCACGTGTTTGAGGCGCTGCAGGACGGCGCCGACGGCGTGCTCATCGCTGGATGCCATCCCGGCGACTGTCATTACATCGACGGCAACTACAAGACCGTCAGAAAGGTCGACCTGCTGCACCGGATGCTCGAGGACATGGGCATCAATCCGCGGCGGCTCCGCCTGGAATGGATTTCGTCGGCGGAGGGCGGCAAGTTTGCAGAGGTGATGCAGGCGATGACCGACGACATCCTGGAGCTGGGTCCGCTCGACCTTGAAGGGGAGGTGTCTGAATGAGCAAGGCGAAGATTGGGTTTTACTGGTGCGGTGCCTGCGGCGGTTGCGAAATCGCCGTGCTGGACATCGATGAGATGCTGCTCGACGTGGCCGAACAGGCGGACATCGTGTTCTGGCCATGCGCAATGGACCCAAAGTATGAGGACCTGAAGAAGATGGAGGACGACAGCATCGACTTCATGTTCATCAACGGCTCCGTCCGGAACGAGGAAAACCGCGAGATGGTCCGGTTGCTGCGGCGCAAAGCCAAGAACATCGTGGCCTTCGGCTCCTGCAGCAGCATCGGCGGGCTCTTCGGGCTCGGCAACCTGTATACGAAGGAGCAATTGCTGGATACGGCCTATCATACCCGGTCGACCGACGGAGACGTGACGCCGCAAAAAGAAAGCCAGGTCGACGAGGGCACGCTAGAGCTGCCCGATTTGCTGCATCACGTGGTCCGGCTGGACGAGGTCATCGACGTCGACTACTACATCCCCGGCTGCCCGCCATTGCCCAACCAGCTTGAGGAAGCCTTTCCGGCGCTGCTGGACGGCAGCGCAGAGAAATATGATTTTATCTCACGGAAAAGCGTCTGCGACGTATGCCCGCTGGAGCGGGAGGAGAAGCGCATCAAGCGGCTCCGGCCCATCCAGGAGGTCGAGCTGGACCCCGACCGATGCATCCTGGACCAGGGTGTACTCTGCATGGGCCCCGCGACGGCGGGCATGTGCGAGGCGGCCTGCCCCTCGGTCGGCTATCCCTGCATCGGCTGCAACGGCCCCGTCCGCGGTGTGAAGGACCAGGGAGCTCGGATGGCCTCCGCCCTTGCATCGGTCATCGGCATCGAGGGCGAGGGGCGCAAGACCGAGGAGGAAATCCGGGAGGCGATGGCGTCGGTGCTGGACCCCACGGGCGCGTTTTACCGGTTTTCGCTGCCCAGCAGCATGCTTCGCTACCGGCGAGGTGATATAGATGACTGAAAAAATAACGATTGACCCGATAACCAGACTGGAGGGCCACGGCAAAATCGAGATATTTCTCGACGACGACAGGGAGGTCGAAAACGCCTACCTGCAGGTCCCCGAGTTCAAGGGCTTCGAGCAGTTCTGCCGCGGCAGGCGAGCCGAGGACATGCCCACGATAACGAGCCGCATCTGCGGCGTCTGCCCCGTCGCTCACCATTTAGCATCCACCAAGGCGCTCGACGACGCCTTCAATGTCACGCCGCCCGAGCCGGCCGTGAAGCTCCGGGAGTTGTTCTACAACGCCTACATCTACGCGGACCATCTCCTTCACTTTTACTACCTGGCCAGCCCGGATTTCATCGTTGGCGTGGACGCGCCGCGGGAGACCCGGAACATCCTGGGTGTCATCGAACAGGTCGGCCTGGACATCGGCAAAAAGGTCATCCGGCAGCGGGGCAACGGGCAGCGCATCATCAGGATGCTCGGCGGCAAAGCCGTGCATCCGTCGTTCGGCATCGCCGGCGGCGTGAGTAAATCATTGTCAGATGAGGAGCGCACCGAGGTGGTCAAGCTGGCGGACGGCATGGTCGACTTCGCTTCGTTTACGCTCGACGTGTTCAAGGAGCAGGTGCTCGCCAACTACGAGGACGTCATCACTGCAGATGCGCTGGAAACGTACAGCATGGGGCTCACCGAGGACGGCAACGTCAGCCACACCGGCGGCGTGGTCAACGTGGTCGACCCTGACGGCAGCGACTTCGCGTCGTTCAGCGGCCTGGATTACATGGACGTCATCCGGGAGCACGTGGAACCGTGGAGCTACATGAAGTTCCCCTATCTAAAGGAGGTCGGCTGGCAGGGCTTCACCGACGGCCCGGACAGCGGCGTCTACCGCGTCGGTCCGCTCGGACGGCTCAACGCGGCCCGGGGCATGAAAACAGAGCTGGCACAACAGCACTACGACGAGATGTACGAGACGCTCGGACGGCCGGTACATTCAACGCTGGCCTACCACTGGGCCCGCCTGATAGAGGTCATGCAGTCCGCGGAGCTCATCCGGCAGCTTGCACACGATGAAGCGCTGGAAAGCGACGACATCCGCGCCGAGGTCGGCGAGCCCGGCAACGGCGTCGGCATCGTCGAAGCCGCCCGGGGCACCCTCATCCACGACTACGAGCTCAACGAAAAGGGGCTGATGGAAAACGTCAACCTCATCGTCGCGACGGTGCACAACGCCGCCCCGATATCGATGAGTGTCAGAGATGCTGCCCGGAAATACGTGGACGGCGGCGACGTCAAGCCCGGCATGCTGAACAGCGTCGAGCGGGCCTTCCGCGCCTACGACCCCTGCCTTGCCTGTGCAACGCACTCGCTCACCGGGGAGACACCGCTCAAAATCAACATCTATGACACAAATCACAGGAAGATACGGGAGGTCAGCCAGAACCTGGGAGGTACACCATGAAGGTCAGGCGCGGAGCAAAGGAGCGCGCCTTCATAGACAAGGTGGAGGAGCTCTCCGAGCAGTCGGTCAACGCCTGCATCAGGTGCGGCACCTGCTCGGCCGGCTGCCCCTTCGTGCAGGACATGGACGAGCTGCCCGAGCGGATTTTCAAACGCATCATCCTCGGCGACACGGAGGGCATCCTCAAGCAGAACACGATGTGGATATGTGCCGCCTGCTACACCTGCAGCGTGCGCTGCCCCCGGGACATCGACATCGCCAAGATTATGGAGGCCGTCCGGCAGACCGTGCTCAGGGAAAATGTCGACATGGTGGACGTGGAACACGTCGAACATATCAAGGACCTGCCACAGCTGGCCGTGGTGGGCTGCTTCAGGAAGGAGACGGGATAACATGGACGGCTACCTCTACTACCCGGGCTGCACCCTGAAGACCAAGGCGTCCGACTACGAGGAGAGCGCCATGGCAGTCATGGAGGCGCTCGACACGCCGTTGATGGAGATGGACGACTGGTACTGCTGCGGCGCCGTCCAAAGCCTGACGGCGGACGACATCATGCACCAGATTGCGCCCATCCGGACGCTCATCTGCGCGCAGGAACAAAACGAGCGGCAAGTGGTAACGCTCTGCGACATGTGCTACAACGTGCTGAAGCGTGCCAACCTGTGGATGCGGGAGCATCCCGATGACCTGGAGACGATGAACGAGTTCCTCGACGAGGACCCCGACTACGAGGGGAACGTCGAGGTCTACCACCTGTTCGAGATTCTGCGGGAGCGAAAGGATGACGTCAAAAAGCGGGTGAAACACAAGCTGGATGGCCTGACCGTCGCTCCCTATTACGGCTGCATGCTGCTCCGCCCGAGCGAGGTCGCCATCGACGACACCGAGAACCCCAGCATTATGGAAGGATTGCTGGAAAACATCGGCGCCGACGTGCTCGACAACCCCAAGCGGACCGAGTGCTGTGGCTCCTACCACGTCGTCAACCGACCGGACATCGTGGAGCGGCGCATTGAAGAGCTGGTGTCGCGCATGGGCGAGATGGGCGCCGACGTCATCGCGCTGTCCTGCCCGCTCTGCCAGTACAATCTTGATTCCTATCAGCGCTCGACGGGATACGACATCCCCGTGTTGTATCTCACCGAGCTCATCGCGCTGGCCTTCGGACTGGAGGCCGGCCTGCACAAGCATCGGGTTGACCCCGGCATTATGTTAAAAGAACGAGGTGTTTTGGAGAGATAATATGGGAGAAAAAGAAGAGCAGGAGATGATCGAGATATACGTGATGGGCAAAAAATACGAGGTGCCCAAGGGCCTCACCATCATGACCGCGCTGGAATATGCGGGCTACAAGTTCACCCGTGGCTGCGGCTGCCGCGGCGGGTTCTGCGGCGCCTGTCCAACGGTGTACCGGAAAAAGGATGACTACAAGCTCCGGATGGACCTGGCCTGCCAGACCGCGGTGGAGGACGGCATGTACCTGGTGCAGCTGCCCTTTGTGCCCGCGGTGCGCGAGGAATACGACCTGGAGGAGATGGACCCGGCAGACAATGACAACATCCTGCTGGAATACTATCCCGCCATCGCCCGGTGCGTGTCCTGTAACACGTGCACCAAGTCGTGTCCGCAGGAGCTCGAGGTCATGGATTTCGTGCAGGCCGCCCTGCGCGGCGACGTGCAGCGCTGCGCCGAGCTGTCGTTCGACTGCATCCAGTGCGGATTGTGCAGCATGCGCTGCCCCGCCGACATCAAGCACTATCATCTGGCACAGCTGGCCCGGCGCATCTACGGCCGCTATCAGCAGGACAAGAGCGACACGCTCACGAAGCGTGTTGAGGAGGTCGAAAAGGGCGCGTATGACGAGGAGCTGCAAAAGCTGGTCGAGATGGACGAGGAATCACTGAAAGAGCGCTATGAGAAGCGCGACATCACGGAGGGATAAATCATGAGCGAAGGCTACCCCGAGTATATGAAAAAATCTATCGAAAAGGTCGAGGCGACCCGCGCGCAGCGCGTCGAGGAGACCTATGAGCGGATGAACCTGGATGAGGCGGACGAGGTGCTCAACAACTATCATCCCGACTATCGCCCCGAGGGCAAGCGGGAGATACCCGTGGGCCCGAGCAAGGGCGAAAAAGCGCCGATGGAGTTCGTGGAGCAGCTCCTGGCCCGGGGGCTCGTCTCGCCGGAGGACATCGACCTCGGCACCATCGACTACGACGTCGATATCCTGATTATCGGCGGCGGCGGGGCCGGCACCGTCGCAGCATTATGGGCCGTCCGTGAGGGCATCACGCCCGAAAATATTCTCATTTCGACGAAGCTCCGCCATGGCGATGCGAACAGCATGATGGCGCAGGGCGGCATCCAGGCCGCCGACAAGGAGGACGACTCGCCCGTCAAGCATTATCTCGACGCCATCGGCGGTGGGCATTTCACCAACAAACCGGAGCTCGTCAAAGCGCTGACCATGGACGCCCCCGAAATCATCCGGTGGCACGAGAAGCTCGGCGTCATGTACGACCGGGAAAAAGACGGCGACTTCGTCGAGCTGCCCGGCGGCGGCACCTCCCGCTTCCGGCTGCATGCGGCCGGCGACTACACCGGTATGGAGCTGATGCGGGTCATCCGTGACGAAGCACGCAACATGGACATCCCGGTGCTCGAGTTCACGCCGGCGATCGAGCTGCTGAAGGACGACAACGGCAACGTGGCCGGGGCGCTGCTCATGAACCTGGAAACCAATGAATACTACGTGGTCCGGGCAAAGTCGACCATCATGGCGACCGGCGGCTTCGGACGATTGCACATCCAGTCGTATCCGACGACCAATCATTACGGGGCGACGGCGGACGGCCTCATCATGGGCTACCGCGCCGGCGTACCCCTGCGGGACATGGACTCGGTGCAGTATCATCCCACCGGCGCCGCATACCCGGAGCAAATCGTCGGGCTGCTGGTGACCGAAAAGGTCAGGAGTCTGGGAGCCCAGCCGGTGAACCGCGATGGGGAGCTCTTCGTCAATCCGCTGGAGCCCCGCGACGTCGAAGCCGCCTCGATCATCCGGGAATGCTACGGCCGGGACAACGGCGTGGAGACGCTGACCGGCATGAAGGGCGTCTGGCTGGACTCGCCGCTCATCGAGGAGAAAAAAGGCGAGGGTACAATCGAAAAACGGCTGCCCGCCATGGTCAGGCAGTACCAGCGGTTCGGCATCGACATCACCGAGCAGCCCATCCTCGTGTTTCCGACGCTGCACTACCAGAACGGCGGGCTGGTCATCAATCCCGATGGCTCGACGCCCGTCAAAGGCCTCTACGCCGGCGGCGAGGTCAGCGGCGGCGTCCACGGCAAAAACCGGCTGATGGGTAACTCGTTGCTCGACTACAACGTCTTCGGCAGGCGGGCGGGTGTCGCCGCGGCGCGGCATGCCAAAAAAGCGTCCGTCGGCACGCTCACGCTTGACCACATCACCACATATGAAAAACAGCTTCGCGAGGCGGGTGTCGACATCGAGCGGAGGGCGCCGCTGCTGCTGCCCGAATACCGCGGCAAAAAAGTGCTGGAGCGGCACCTCGACGTCGAGGTCACGCTGTAGGGTGGACCAGGATGATAGAAGTAAACGAGACATACTGCAAGGGCTGCAACCTCTGCATCGAGTTCTGCCCCAGAGATGCGCTGGAGCCAGCCGAGGAAATCAACGAAAAAGGCGTGCATCCACCCGTCGAGGTGGAGGGCAGATGCAACAACTGCCGGCTCTGCGAGCAGATATGCCCCGACTTCGCCATCGTCATCATAGAGGACGAGGAGGAAAACGATGAATGAAGATTTCAAGCGAGCGAAAAAGGTCATCGGGTCATCCAAGCAGTTCATACATGGCGACACGGCCGTGTCATACGGCGCGTTGCTGGCCGGCTGCCGGTTTTTCGGCGGCTACCCCATCACACCTGCGTCGGAAATCGCGGAGCAGATGTCACGGCTGCTGCCCAGGGTGGGAGGCACCTACATCCAGATGGAGGACGAGCTGGCGAGCATCGCCGCCGTCATCGGCTCATCATGGACAGGCGCCAAAGCCATGACCGCCACCTCGGGCCCCGGCTTCTCGCTGATGCAGGAAAACCTGGGCTTCGCGGCCATGTCAGAGACACCATTGGTGCTGGCCAACGTGCAGCGCTCCGGCCCCTCGACGGGGCAGCCGACGCTGGGTGCGCAGGGAGACATGATGCAGGCCCGGTACGGCAGCCACGGCGACTACCATCCCATCGTGCTGTCCCCGAACACCATTCAAGAAACATTGGAGCTGACCATCCGGTCGTTCAACCTGGCGGAGGAATACCGCTGTCCCGTCTTCCTGATGATATGCGCCGACCTCGGCCACATGCGGGAGATGGTCGAGATACCGCAGCAGGTCGACCTCTTCGAGCGCAAAAAGCCGAAGGTACCGCGCGATGAATACGTGCCCTTCGGCGAAGGCACCTATGGCAAAAAAAAGGTGCCCGAGATGGCGACCTTCGGCACCGGCTACCATACCTATGTAACGGGGCTAACCCACGACGAGATGGGCTTCCCGGCCACCGACGACCAGGAGGACCACGATCGGTTGATACGGCGGCAGATAGAAAAAATCACCGACGACAGGGAAGCACTGACAGACATCGAGATGCGGAACATCGACGACGCCGACGTCGCCATCGTATCATACGGCATCGCCAGCCGGAGCGCGCTGGAGGCGATGCGGAAGGCCCGCGAGCAGGGCAAAAAGGTCGGCTATTTCAGGCTCAGGACCATCTGGCCGTTTCCCAGCCACGCCATCGAGAAGCTGTCCGGGCAGGTTGACCGGATCGTGGTCGCGGAGATGAACCTCGGCCAGCTGTACCACAAGGTAAACGAGTATGCCAGCTGCCCGGTAACGCTGGCCAGCAAAATCGGCGGGGAGATCCATACCCCGAACGAAATCCTCGCGGAGGTATAACAATGGAACAGGATAGCGTGGACGTGATAGACGGCAAAAAAATACAGGAAAAATATCTGCGCGAAGAGATGATGCCCACCATCTTCTGCGACGGCTGCGGCATCGGCAATGTGCTGGACTACACCCTGTGGGCGCTCGAGCGGGAAAACATCGACATGGACAACACCGTGTTCCTGTCCGGTATCGGCTGCTCATCCCGGCTGCCCGGCTACGTCGACGTCGACGCACTGCACACCACGCACGGCCGGGCGCTGGCCTTCGCCACCGGGGTCAAGCTGACCAACCCCGACCTGCACGTGGTGGTGTTCACCGGTGACGGCGACGGCATCGGCATCGGCGGCAACCATTTCATCCACGCCTGCCGGCGCAACCTTGATGTTACCGTGGTCTGCGTCAACAACTTCATCTACGGTATGACCGGCGGGCAGGTGGCCCCGACGACGCCCGAGTCCAGGAAGGCGACGACGGCGCCCTATGGCAACATCGAGCCGCCGTTCGACATGAGCAAGATGGCGATAGCGTCGGGCGCATCCTATGTCGCCCGGTGGCCGATAAACAAGCCCTCGATGCCCATCAACTCCATCCGTGAGGGGCTCAGGAATCAAGGCTTCAGCTTCATAGAGATGCTGTCGCCCTGCCCGACCGCCTTCGGACGGCGGAACAAGTTCCGGAAGATAGAAGAGATGTGGGGATGGTACGCCGAGCACACCATGCTCATCGAGGACTACGAAATGATACAGAAATACGGCAGCGAGGAGGAAAAAGCCCGGCTGCGGGACATCATCACCATGGGCGTCCTCCACCGGGAGGACAAGCTCCCGTTGAACCAGCGCATCAAGCGGCTCATCGCGGAGGTGATGGAAAAATGAGAATCAACCTTCGACTGTGCGGCAAGGGCGGCCAGGGCATCATGCTCTCCGGCTACATCCTGGGCAAGGCCGCCAGCGTGTTCCACGACTACAACGCGGTGCAGACCCAGAGCTACGGCCCCGAGGCGAGGGGCGGCGCCGCACGCTCCGAGGTCATCATCGCCGACGAGGAAATCGGGTACTGCGGCATCGAAGCCGCGGATGGCATGATGGTGCTGTCGCAGGAGGCGTACACCAAGTACAGCGACGACCTCAAGGAGGACTGCATCGTGGTCGCCGATCCCGACCTGGTGAAAAGCATCGAGCACGGCAACGTCGTCCCCGTGCCGGGCACCCGCATCGCCGAGGATCTCGGCAACAAGATCGTGGCGAACATCGTCATGCTCGGCGCGTTCAACCAGGCCGGCGCGTTCGTGCCCCAGAAGGCGCTGGAGCAGGCGGTGGAGGACAGCGTGCCATCGCGCTTCACCGAGCTCAACCTCAAGGCGTTGAACGAAGGCATCCGGCGGGCGAAGGAACAGGAATAGCTTTTCCTCTTTTTTGGTTATCCGGCCGGACATGTGGTTATCCCACGGTTTCGTCTATCTTCCGGAGATGTTTCGTCCGTGTTATAACGAAAAGAAGAAGGGGAAGAGAGCTACCATTCCTGGCCGCTTCGCTGCCGCATGTCTTCGCCGGGAGCGTCATCGTCGTCGTAGGGATTGTTGTTGTTTTCCTCATAGTGGTCGTCTTCGCCGTTGGTGTTGTGGTTGTGGTCCTGGGAGTTCGCCACCACCGGGGCAACGATTGCCGCAGCGAGGATAACGCAGGCCACCGCTGCCACCAAAATGCGGGTTTTCATGCCATGCTATCCCGGGGAATGTATCAAGCCCTTGCCGCCCTTACAGCACACCCCTGCCAGTGCCATATCTATTTATACAGTTGTTTCATCCAGATGTGAGGATATCATGTCCGAGAAAAAGGTCACCAAGGAGGAATTGTTGGAGAAAGCGAAGGAGCCCGCCAAGAAAGCCATGAAATGGCATCCATTCTATCGGGGAAAAATCGAGGTGGCTCCCAAGGTGCAGGTGAAAAGCTTCGACGACTTCGGCGTCTGGTACACGCCCGGAGTCGCGGAGCCATGCCGGGACATCCACCAGAATCCGGACAAGGTCTACGAGCATACCAACAAGTGGAACAACGTGGCGGTGGTCAGCGACGGCAGCAGGGTGCTCGGCCTGGGCGACATCGGCCCCATGGCGGGCATGCCCGTCATGGAGGGCAAGGGCCTGCTGTTCAAGTATCTGGGCGGCGTCGACGCGTTCCCCATCTGCCTGGATGCGCATGACCCGGAGGACATCGTGCAGGCGACCAAGTGGATAGCGCCGTCGTTCGGCGGCATCAACCTGGAGGACATCTCGAAGCCCAAGTGCTTTTACGTGCTGGAGCGGCTGCGGGAGGAGCTCGACATCCCGGTATGGCATGACGACCAGCAGGGCACCGCCGCTATCACGCTGGCCGGCATCATCAACGGGCTCAAGGTCGTCGGCAAAAAGCTCGAGGATGTGGACATCGGCCTGGTGGGCAGCGGCGCCGCCAACCTGTGCCTCGCCCGCACATTGCTCAAAGCCGGCGTGCCCGCCAAACATCTCTGGCTGGCCGACTCGACCGGTCTGCTCCACCCGGGGCGGGATGACCTCAGCCCGGAAAAAGACCCGGAGAAATACAAGTTCGCCCAGAAAACCAACCTCGAGCAAAAGGAGGGTGGACTCCCCGAGCTCATCGCCGGCAAGGACGTCGTCGTCGCCGCGTCGAAACCAGGCCCGGACACCATCAAAAAGGAATGGCTTCGGCGCATGAACGACGACGCCATTTTGTTCGCCGAGGCCAACCCCATCCCCGAGATATGGCCCTGGGAAGCGAAAGAGGCAGGCGTCCGCATCGTGGGCACCGGCCGCTCGGATTTCCCCAACCAGGTCAACAACTCCATCGGCTTTCCCGGTATCTTCCGCGGCGCCCTCGACGTCCGCGCCAAAACCATATCCGACGAGATGCACATCGAGGCAGCCTATGCAATCGCCGAGGTCGCCGAGGAGGCAGGGCTCGACGAGGAACATCTCGTGCCGACGATGGAGAACACCGAGGTCTACATCCGGCAGGCCGTCCGCGTCGCCCTCAAGGCCATCGAGCAGGGCCTCGCCCGGGTCAAGCTCAGCGAGCAGGAGCTCCGAGAAAAAGCCGAAGCGATCATCATGTCAAGCCGCAAGAAAACGCAGCACATGATGGAGGCTGGCTACATCGAGGACGCCCCGCCGCTGTGAGGCAACGATGAAGCTCCAGGAATACCAGGCAGCCGATATCTTCCGGCAGGCAGGCATCCCGGTCGCCGAGGGCTACCTCGTCACCGCTCCCGAGGAGATACGCGACGTCACCCGGCCCGTGGTTTTGAAGGCGCAGGTTCGCGTCGGAAAACGCGGCAAACACGGCGGCATCATGTTCGCCGACAGCCGGGAAGAGGCGATGAACAAGGCAGCAAAGCTGTTCGACATGCAGATACAGGGGCTCGACGTCAACGAGGTCTTGGTGGCGGAAAAAGCAGACGTGCAGCATGAGTACTACGTCGGCATGGTCATGGACCGCGAAACAAAGCGGCCGGTGCTCATTATGACCAGCGAAGGCGGCATGGACATCGAGGAGGTGGCAGCAGAGCATTCCGACCGCATCGCAAAATATCCCGTCGACCCGGTCATGGGATTGCGCCGCTACGAGGCCATGTACCTCGCCGAAAAAATCGGGTTGCAGGGCAACAAGATGAAACAGATGGCAGGCATCGCCGTGAAACTTTACCAGGCATTCGACGCATACGACGGCGAGCTCGCCGAAATCAATCCCCTGGTCGCGACGCCCGACGGGCTGCTGGCCATCGACGCCGTGTTCAACATCGACGACAACGCTCTCTACCGCCAGGACTTCGACAAAGAGAAAAGCCCGCTTGTCACCGAGCGGGAGAAAAAGGCCAGCGAGCATGGCCTCGCCTATGTCGACCTCGACGGCGAGGTTGCCATCATCGGCTGCGGCGCCGGCCTGGTCATGGCGACGCTGGACGCCGTGGCAGAATACGGCGGCAGCCCGGCCTGTTTCCTCGACCTGGGCGGCGGCGCCACCGCTGAAGACACGAGGCATGCGCTGGACATCGTCCAGATGAAGGACTCCGTTGCCACCATTTACCTGAACATCTTCGGCGGTATCACGCAATGCGACAAGATAGCGGAGGGCATCATCGAGGCCGCGCCGCACAAGCCGACAGTGATACGGATGCTGGGCACCAACGAGGAACAGGGCAAGGAGATGCTCCGCCAGGAAGGCTACGAGGTCGTCGACGATATGACCGAGGGTGCCAGGAAGGCCGTGGAGCTCCTCGGATAGCTTTTTCCTTTTTTGTTTTCTTTTTTACGAGGGGCTATTTGAGCAGCCAGTCGAGCGCGTCGTCCTTTGCCGCGAACACCGACAGCTTGGCTTCGGTCTTGCCTGCGATCGCGTCGAACAACTGTTTTTGTGTGTCGGAACTGGCGACAACTGCTATTTTGATACCACGAGCTGCAGGAAAC
The DNA here is from genome assembly GCA_964514975.1 of uncultured Thermoplasmatales archaeon. GTDB lineage: Archaea > Thermoplasmatota > E2 > UBA202 > DSCA01 > CAZESS01. The sequence goes on from CAZESS010000003.1 coordinate 55,840, forward strand.
GTCCGTGCAATGTGATGGCCGATAAACTGTGTTTCAGAACGAGAAATGGAATCGATGTCGAAGTCCGTCGTATCAACCAGGATACCTGAAAGGTCATGCTGCCGGCATTCATCAAGTACCTGATGTGATATGGGGAACACCTCATCGCGGGTGTAGACGCCGTGTGGTGTCACCTGGAGGTATGTGTCTCTCTGTTCTACATCGAGCTCAATGGTCATGGACCCTGGATGATAATAACACGCTGCATGCTATATACTTTATTATTTTACGTGCAGCAGACCCCGGGGCATCCGACGGCGCCGTTCCGGTATGGATACGGGAAAGAAAGAAATGGACCGGACGGGATTTTCAAGTGCGGCACCGGCCATGCCAGCATCGCTGTTTTTGAACCCGTGGCCTCTTCCTTGCGAAGGAAGCGATCTTCCGCTGATCTACCGGCCCATCTGAATCTGGAAATAGCAGCCCCCATTTTAAATTTGCGCTGCACGGGGAGGAGGCTATTCTATCTCGACGTGTGAGATGCCCTGCTCGTCCTCGTAGGTGCGGATGACGTACTCCATGCTGTCCTTGATTTCCTCGATGTGGGTGATGAGCAAGACCTGCTGGAACTGGCTGGAGAGCTCCCCAAGCGTGTTCAGCACGTTTGTGCGGCGCTCCCGGTCCTGCGACCCGAATATCTCGTCGAGGACGATGAAATGGAAGTCAACGCCGCCTGCCCGCTCGGCGATGACCTGGGAGATGGCGAGTCGGAGCGAAAGATTGGCGAGGTCTTCCTCGCCGCCTGAGAAGCGCTCGATGCCGAACTGTTCGCCCTCGTCATAGATAAAAATGTCGTAGTTGTCGTCGACCTCTATCTGGCTGTATTTGCCGGCGGTGAACACGCTGAAGAAATGGGATGCATAATGGGACAGCATGGGACCGATGCGCGATATCAGGTAGTGCTTGAACTCGTTGAGGAGACCTGAGTCGCGTGGCCCGGCCAGCCGTTCGAGCTGCCGCATCGTTTGCCTGTACATTTCGATGTCCTCCCGTTTTTCTTTTTGCTCCGCTATCTCGGCTTTGAGTCGTTCAATCTCCCGGTCGACCTGTTCCTGCCGGGCGGTGAGCTGGATGCGTCGCTCCCGCATGTCCTGGAGCTGCTCCCGTTTCTGCTCATAGGTTTCCTCGAGCTGTCGGTAGCGCTCCCGGTCGAAATCCAGCGCTTCGACGGCGTCGTTGAGCTGCTCGAGCTGCTGCCGGGCCTGCTGGATGCCGTTGGTGGTCTGCTCGAGCTGCTCCTGCAGGGTGTCAAAGCGTTTGACCTCGCTGCGGAGCCCGATGATTGTTTCCCTGGTGTCCTGCAGTTTTGTGAGCTCCTCGGCCATCTGTTTGTAGCGTTCCTCGTCGAAGGCTACCTCGCCGATTTCCTGGATGCGGTGCCGTTTTTCCTGCAGCTTCTCCTGTTTGTCCGTTATCTGCTCCTGCAGGTGGCTGTGGCGCTGCGCTTTTTGCTTGAGCTGCTCGTACCGCTGCTCGAGTTCCTGTTTTTTGTCCCGGAGCTGCCGGAGCTGCTCGTCGAGCTCGCTTTGCTTCTCTTGGAGCTTTTCCCTGTGTTCCTCCAGCGTGTCTATTCGGTCCTGCAGCTCGGTGGCTTTGCCCCGGTAGTCCTGGAGTATGTCCTCGTAGCTTTCGCCGAGCTGGCGGCCGCAGGTCGGGCAGTCGCTTTCGGGACCCCGCTGCTCGATGGTGGAGCGATGTTTCTGCACCTCTTCCAGCTTGTCATGGGCTGAAGCGAGCTTCGTCTCGGTGACCTTCAGGGAGCTGGTGGTCTCGCTGCGGCGCTCCCGCTGCTGCTCGAGCTGCCCGGCAACCCTGTCCAGTTGCTCCTTCACGGTCTCCCTGTCAGCGAGCGCCTCCTTGAGCGATGAGGTGGTCTCCCGCAGCTCCGCTATCTCTTTCTTGATTTCAGTGACGTCCTCCTGCAGCTGCTGGCGGGTGCGATGGCGCTCCCGCTGCTGCTCCATCTCCTCCTTTTTTTGTTTGATTTCCTCGTAGCGTTCCATTTTGGGCTGGAGCTCCTGGAGACGACGGCGTTTTTTTTGCAGCTCCTCTTTTTCATCCTGTTTTTGTTCCATCTGCTGCCGCCTGGACTGAAGGCGCTCCTCCACCGTGCTCTTCTGTTTCTGGAGCTCGTTGTACCGCTCATGTTTCTGTTTTTCCTCGTTGCGCTGCTCTTTGAGCCTGTCGACCCGGCTGGTGAGCGATGACAGCGCGCTCCGGGTTGCTTTCAGCCGGCTGTCGACGTCTTCCTTTGCCTGTCTCTGCTCTTTGCGTTGCTCTTTGAGCTCGTCGATGTCCTTGAGGGCGGATCGAAGCGCCTCGACCTGCTGGCGTGTGTCGCGCCTGTCCTGCCGGACCCGCTTGACGGCTTCCTCTATTGCGTCGATGCCGAGCATCCGGAGCATGCTCCGCTTGCGCTCCCCGGGGGTCTTGCTGGAGAGCGCGTTGATTTCTTTTTGCCGGGCGACCAGCGAGGTATAAAAGGCGTCGTGGTCCATGCCCAGCTTTTTTTCGATGAGCTCGGTGGCGCCGCTTGCCGACGAGGCAGATACGAGCCCGTTGACCTTGACCGTCGCATCTGTGGACAGCGAGCTGCCGGTCATGATGCGCGTTATCTCGTAGTCGTCGTCGCCCAGCGAAAACGCGAGAGTGACATAGCATTCCTCGGCCGGCGGGGCGTCCTGGCGCTTGATGTTTTCCTTGTTTGTCCGGGCGACCCGGCTGCCGTAGAGCGCCCAGCCGACGGCCTCGATTATTGTGGACTTGCCGGTGCCGTTGTTGCCGATGATGGCGGTGATGCCCTCGGGAAACTCGATTTCTTCATGCTGGAAAGCACGGTAGTTGTGCAGGACGATACGGCGGAGCTTCACTGGCTCACCTCCGCCAGGTATGATAGGGCGAGGTCACGGAGTTCTTCTTTGTCGTCTTCGATGGCGACATTGGACATATATTGTTTCCATTCCTCGGCCAGGGAGCCCAGGCGCCCCTGCCGGATGAGCTCCTGCTCCGCCTCCGCCATGTCATAGGAAAGGTCGAAGTGTAACGCCTCAGAGGCAGCGCTGCGTATCGCATGGAAATCAAGGCTCCGGTACTCGGGACGGCTGATGTCACGGAGCACGACCCGGATGATGCATCCCTCAACAACGGAGTCATGCAGGGTGTCGATGACCTCGCGGGTTATCTCGTTGGCGTCACAGTCGCCGCAGTCGATGGCGCCGGCGTTTATCATGGACCGCGTTTCAACAGGCAGGGAGCGTATCTCGCCGGTGTCGGTGTCAAGCTCGAGCATGCCCTTGTCCTCGCCCGCCTCGGCGAAGGAGAGATGCTCGGCGGAGCCCGCATACCAGGCGTTGTCGGTCACCCTGGTCTGCCGATGGTAGTGGCCCAGGGCGATGTAGTCCGCCTCCGACGGCAACGAGCCGGTGGGAACAACCTGCTCGTTGAAGTCCCCGGTCCGGAACTCCTTGATGCCGGACACGCCGACATGGAGCATCAGGAGATTGTATGCATCATCCTCGGGGGAAAAAGCGGCGAGGTTGTCCCGCAGCATGTCACCCGTCGAGCAATGGGGAATGCAGTGCACCAGAACGTTGTCGAAGCGGTGCTGCTCATATTGCCCGCGGTAGACGGGATACACGTTGTCGAGGTGCTCGAACACCCGGAAGACGCTGCCGGTCTCCCGGAGCTTCGGCGTTTCATGGTTGCCCGATATGAGCACCACGGGGATATCGGCCCTGGACAGGCGGATGAGCTGCTGCAGCGCGACGTTTAGCGCCCGGTTGGTCGGCCGCACCGTGTCGAACAGGTCGCCCCCGTGGACGACCAGGTCGGGCTTTGCCTCTATGGCGTAGTCGATGCAACGCTCGAAGGCGTCGTAGACGTCGACCTCCCGCTGGTTGAGCCCGTTGTCCGCTGTTTTGTAGTATGCAGAGTAGCCGAGATGGGTGTCCGCCATGTGGAGAATATGCATCCATCATGGCAATGCACCAGGCGTTATAAGGATTTTCGACAGCGGAAACGATTTGTAGGGCCAGCGGTATGCATGTCCATGCGCAACCCCCGCCTGACGGTCGACGGCGTCATCGTTCGTGGCAGCAAGCTGTTGCTCATCCGCCGCGGCAACCCGCCCTTCAAAAATACCTGGGCGCTCCCCGGCGGCTTCGTCGAATATGGAGAGACCGTGGAGAGAGCCGTCAGGCGGGAGGTCAGAGAGGAAACCTGCCTTGATACATCCATCAGACGATTGGTTGGCGTCTACAGCGACCCGGACCGTGACCCCCGGGGCCATACCGTTTCTGTCGTGTTTTTGCTCACCGTGGAGAGCGGCAGCCCGCAGGGCGGCGACGACGCCGCCGAGGCACGATGGTTCGACATCGCTGCTTTGCCGGAGCTGGCCTTTGACCATGCAAAGATTATAAGGGATGCACTGGCTTTATGGCATGCAATGCAAACAGGATGACAACCTGGAGCGATGCAACTGCACATGGGAGGGCTGCCCGCGAAAGGGAAAATGCTGCGACTGCCTGCAACATCACTGGCAGAACCGGGAGCTGCCCGCCTGCCTGTTCCCCGACGACGTCGAACAATCCTACGACCGCTCGCTTGAGCGATTCATCGAACTATACAGCTAGAGCGGCACCTTCCGGCCCGACGGCGCCCGCCTGCGATGGCCGAAGTCATCCAGCCCGGCGAGCACGTCGCCGGTGAACACGGGTCCGTCACGGCAGACATGATAGCCGTCGATGGCGCAGGAGTCGCACAATCCAATCCCGCATTTCATGTACCGTTCAAGGCTGGCCTGCAATGCCACGCCATGTTTTTGCGACCAGTCCAGGACTTTTTTCATCATCGGCTCCGGCCCGCACGTGTAGACCACGTCATGCTGCCCTATCTCGTCGAGCAGGTCGGTGACATAGCCATGGTGGCCCCGGGTGCCGTCATCGGTCGCTATCTGCACATCGGCTATGCCCGATAGTTGCCCGGGAAACAGGAGCCGGTCTGCGGTCTGCGCGCCGAGCAACACCGTGGCATCGCTGCTCTGCTGTACCAATGGCAGGAGCGGTGCCGTACCAGTCCCGCCTGCAACATACAGATGCCGTGTGCCCTCCAGCGTGAAGCCCTGGCCGTAGGGGCCCCGGACGCCAATCCTGTCGCCGGGCTGCATGTCATGCAGCACCCGGGTTGCCTCGCCCTTTGCTTCGACGGTTATCGCCTGCCTGGCCTCGATGAGCGACAGCGACATGGGTATCTCGTCGACGGCCGGGATCCATACCATGACGAACTGGCCGGGCCGGGCACGACTGCACTGCTCGTCGGAAAAAAAGAAGGTTTTATGCAATGCTGTGTTGGTCTCGACGGTCTCGATGGCGTGGATGCGTGGAGCCATAGATTGCAATGCGGCATTGCTACATATTGATTGCTGTGTTAGTCGAACAATGCCTCGTATTCGGGGACGACGTCGTCGACGAAGCGCTGCATCCCCTCCATGCTCTTGTAATGGGTGAGCATCTGTTTGATGACGTGGAAGGGCAGCGTGGCGATGTCGACGCCCATCTCCGCCACTTCTCGAGCCTGCCGGGCGTTGCGGATGCTGGCCGCGATGATCTCCGTCGGGAAATCATAGGCGGCGTAGATGGCGATGATGCTCGCCGCGAGCTCCACGCCGCTGTAGATGCCGTTGTCGTGCATGGCAGCGTTTTGCATGGCCTTGTAGAGCTCGCCGGGGTCGCCGTTCCATGTCCCGGTAGCGAGATGCTCCTCGATGGTCTGCATGAGCCATGCGTCGTGGTAGTCGCCCTTGTCAAACGCCACGCTCAGTTGCTTGCGGATGTAGTCGTCGATGCGGCCGAGGAACGGGCTGGCATAGGATGCGCCGGCCTTTGCGGCCATCAGCGCCTGCTCCGGGGTCATGACCAGTGTTGCGTTGGTGGGAATATCCTGGTCTGCGAGGCGGCGGATGGCCCGGAGGCCTTCGACGTTGCTGTCATCGTCCTGCATGGCGGTGTTGACGGGCACCTTGACGACGACGTTGCCGTTGACCGGGTTGAACAGGTCGTAGAGCGTTTCTGCCTCACACACGATGTCGTCGGCCATGGTGCCCTTGACCTCGAGGCTGACCGGGCCGTCCACCTCGCGGCAGATATCCTGGATGTATTCCTCCATGTCGATGTCGCCGTGCTTCGCGACGGCTTTTTTGATGAGCGACGGGTTGGTGGTGACGCCGTCGACGATACCCCACGAACATGCCTCGCATATCTCGTCCAGGTCGGCGGTGTCGATAAAGACTTTCATGGTATCCGTCAATATGCTCAGGGTATATAGCCCTTTTCCGGCGGGACAACAAAAGAAAAAAAAGAGGGGAAAAGGTTACGCCGTTATCGGCGTGGGCTCGGTCCACCCGGGGCTGTAGACCGTCATCGTCGGGTCGCCGAAGATGACCTGCACATGGCTGATGTAGGTCGACGACCATCCATAGAGCGATGCGGGATCATCAGTCGTGTAATCCCGGTAGATGAGCCATGCATGTTTCGAATATGCCTCGCCGATGCTGGCCCCGTTGACCATGACCTCATGCAATGCCACGTCGTCCAGGTAGTCCGCAGGTGGACAGCTCCCCGTGCCCGCGTTGCCGTACCACAGCGCGGCCCCATGTTCAAGGTAGACGTTGGGGCCGAAATGCTGGCCGGTGGTGCAGCTCATCCAGAGCTCGAAAATGCTGTGCAGGTTGTCCAGCTCCCTGTCCACCCATTTGAAATGGACGAGGTCGTAGAGCCCGGGCTCCTGCGCGTTGTACCAGGACGTGCCACCCCATCGGGGATACGAGGCGTCGTCGGTGTGCTGGCCGTCGTAGCCGCTGTAGCCGCGCCAGGAGTCCCACCATTCCCGGTAGGGAGTGCTGACATAGTGCTCCGCGGGCGGGAACTGGTCGGCCACGCACTTGTACTGCGCCGATATGCCGGAGCCGCCGGTGCCATGGCCGGCATAGTAGTTGACCGATGCGCCCGCATTGTAGCGCTCCAGCAGGTTGTCCCAGATGCAGTGCCCCTCATAGAAGCGGTCATGGGACGAAAAGCTCTCCTTGGTCGACCGGGACGAGTACACGTACACGGTTTCGCCGTTGTTGAGATTCCACTGGGAATAGCGCGTCCCATCGGGATAGTTCATCAGCTGCGACGTGGTGACATCACGCCCGGGGTTGGCGTAGATGATGGCCGGGTACAGGATGTCGCGGCAGATGAGATTGGTGTCCATCGCCGGCGTGTCAAAGGGTATCTGCCCGGCATAGGACTCGTTGCCTGACAGGGAGCGCATCACCAGATGGCTTATGTCGTTCTCGCGGTCGGCGACGAACATGTATGCCTCCTGGCCCTCGCCGTGGAGGCCGTAGCCACCGGTCCATGCCTCGATGGCCTCCTGGATGCCGCCGTACCATCGCTGGTGCATGTCGAAGCCCGGGTCGGGCACGCTGCCCTCGAAAATGCCCCTGAGCATCTCGCCCAGGTCGAACGGCTCGGCCATCATGTGGAGATATCCCTGCGCTCGCATGCCATGGTACCAGCCGCCGGCGTATTGACGGTAGGCGGTGGCCTTGTCGAGGAGGTCATAGGCGCCGGGTATCTCGCCGATGTTCAGCACCGGGCTGCCATGGTAGGCGGCAATCATCGCCGCCGGCGCAAAGTAGCCGCCGCCGGACGCCAGCGAGGTCACCGTGATATAGTTTTCGGATGCAGCGCTGCTCTTAACAGCGTCGATAATCTCCTGCATGGTCGTGTACTCGGTCGCTCCGCTGACGGATGCACTGCTCACTCCGCCGAGGTTGACATAGATGATATCCGAGGTGCCAAGGCTGTCCAGGGCATTTTGCGTCGCCGCCGGTATCTCATCCGCAGCGACATAGAGCAATGGGGCATGGCTGAGCGATGCGAGGACGGCGCCGTTGGCCGCCGACAGCGCGGCGTTGCTCCGCTGCTCGCTGTGCTCCCTGAGCGTTGCAGTGATATGGTAGGGGATGCTGTCGCTGGTTTTCTCCTCGCCATAGGGATAATGCGGCGCGACGATGACCGCCCACCGACCTTCCATTGGGTGGTGCACCTCGACAGTATGCTCTCTGGCGGGGACGGGCTCCCAGCGTCGCCATTCCTCGAAGCCGATGTCGGGGTTGTGGTAGCCGTTCCAGGTATGCATGGGCTGGATGTTGTCATGGGTCGGGTCGTTCCAGTGAGGGATCGACGGCCGGCGGATGTTGCCGTGCGGGTCGACCAGGAACACCTCGAGGGTGCTTGCCTCGCTCGTGGTCACGGTCACCTCGATGCTGCTGCTCGTGTCATCCACCGGTATCTTGTACCGGTCGCCAGAGTACCTGGTGACCTCGAGCGTCCAGTCGCCGCTGTCGCTGGCGGCGTAGGGGAACCAGAGCCCGGGCGTGGTTATCGGATAATAGATGTTGGTGTTGTCACCGGGGACATCCGTCGGATGCGGCCAGTTCTCCTCGGTGCCGACCTCGTAACGGGGGGTGATTATGCCCAGCGCCGGTGATGTCGGCGCTGCGTACACGGTCATGGCGGCCCATTTGCTGCCGATGAACATGGGCAGGGCCTGCCGCCCGCCGACATCTCTGAGCTGGCTGCTGCCCTTGGCTGCCCTGGTCACCTGTGTTTCAACGGTGAGCGTCGCATCGGTGTCCAGCACCGATGTTGTCTCATCGTTGAAGCTGCTGCCGTCGACCGCGAGCACCGCCGTGTCGCTGGTATCCCAGTGGCTGGTTGCGATGTCCGCTGCCGCCTGGACGGGGTCGTCGGGCACGATGTACTCCGCTGCCGCCATACCATGCCTGTCCAGGTAGGTGTTCCAGTCGTCGAGCAGATACCCCGTGGTGTCATCCACGGTGCCATACCAGTTTATTTGCCGGTCGACGCCCCGGTACACGATGGGGGAAACATGGCGCTGTCCGCCGTCGAGGTAGTTCGCCGCCGGGATGGCTGCCAGGTAGCCGTATTCGTCGGCGTTGCCATCTGGGTCATCGTTTACGATGAAGGTCCGGGCGACAGGGGTGATGTCGGGCTGAGGTATCGGGCCCGGTGGCGATGCGACGCTGCCGCCGAGCTCAAGGGTGAACGTGTATGCCCCTGAGCCGTAGAGGTAGTAGTCGTCGGGCCACAGCGATGTGTCCCAGCCGGGAAAGATGTCCACCATGAGCGTCCATTTTCCTGTGGTGTCGGCGGGATATTCTAGCTCGTCGTTGCCGTAATAGCTGGCGTAGTGGACGCGCTCTCCCGCAGGATTGTAGAGATGGATGTCGTAGTCGGTTCGCTTGGGCGGGGTGATGCTCGCGGTGATGCCCTGGCCGGCCGACACGTCAAAGCTGTAGCAGTCAATCCAGTCCTGGCTGTCCAGGTAGCCGTCATAGCTGCCGGGGGTGATTGACAGGGCGCTGCCGATGGTGTCGCCGGCGTCGCCTGCGCTCCCGGCGTCGTTTTGCCCGTTGAGGGTGACGTCGAGCTGGTAGCTGCCGGTGCCGGCTGCGGCGAGGTGCAGGTACCATGTGCCCGTCTCGGATGCCTGATATGTGAGCGTGCCTGTGGTACCCGCCGGTGCTGCGGCGACGATGTCGCCGGCTGTGTTTGAGAGCTCCATGGTGATGTCGACGGACGCCTGGATGGATATCTGGATGGTCTGGCCGGTGCAGACGGAAAAGCTGTACCAGTCGTCGCTGTCGCCGGCGTCGATGATGCCGGTGGTGTCTCTGCCTGGGCTGCCGTCGATGGGTTCGCCGGGGTAGATGGGCAGTGCCTGGTAGATGATGTCGCCAGCGTCGACGTTGTAGCCCAGGTCGGTTTCGTCCTGGAGCGCCGTGGTTGCTTGCGGGCTGTCGATGGTGTCAAGCTGGCGCATCTCGGGTATCTCTTGCGGCGTGTCGCCGGGCTCGGCTGGCGGGGTCTCGCTGTCGGACAGGGTGGCCGGGCCGCCCGTATCTGATATAGTGGTAATTCCTGTCATGCCTGCGCATAACAATGTTGCAAGTATGCCTATAACTATTAGTTTGGTTTTCATGCTGTGCCTCCATCTCTACATCCGGATGGACTTATTTATAATTTAGCGTTGCAATGCTCTTTTATATATGCTGGCATCGTCGCGGCTCTATCCCGAAAGTCCGTACAACGAGCATTATGCTATCTTCCACCACATGAGTTGCCTAGAAGAATGGGAAGAGGTAATTGTCTGTTCACAGGCATGTCACGATAGTTTCGGGATGAAGCCCATCGTCGCGATGAAAAAACGCATATTTTCATTTTGCCATTGAACATTGAGAGCGATGTCTCCCGCTAGCTACCGTGTCTGGCTCACGCTCTCTTTTTCGGGGGTTTTTCTAACCTCTTCTATCCTACCCATAAATCGAAAAGAAAGAGAAAAAGGAAAAGGAAAAAGGCGCTACCGTTTTAGCTTGCCTGCGATGTCGTCGACGACCTCAGGGTTTTTCAACGTGGTGACGTTGCCGATTTCGCCGCCGGAGGCAATGTTTTTCAGGATGCGGCGCATGATTTTGCCGCTCCTGGTTTTCGGCAGATCCTCGACGAACAGCACATCGCTCGGGCGCGCGGTCGGCCCGATGACCTTGCTGACATGCCCTATGAGGTCCTTTTTGAGGTCGTCGCTTCCCTCATAGCCTTCGCGGAGCACCACGTAGGCAAAGGGTACCTGTCCCTTGACCTCGTGGGGAACGCCGACGACGGCGGACTCCGCAACCGAGGCATGGTCGACCAGGGCGCTCTCGACCTCCGCGGTGCCGAGCCGATGGCCGGCCACGTTGAGCACGTCGCCGACGCGGCCGAGGAGCCAGAGGTAGCCCTCCTTGTCCTTGATGGCGCCGTCACCGGTGAAGAACTTGTCGGTGCCGTATTTCGCCCAGTATTCCTCCATGTACTTGTCGGGCGCGTTGTACAGGCCGCGGAGCATCGACGGCCACGGCGTTGTGATGACCAGGTCGCCCTTTTGCCCGCGTGGCACCTCGCCGTCCTTGTCGTGTACCTCGGCCTTGATGCCGGGGAATGGGAACGTCGCGGAGCCGGGCTTGAGGTCGGTGACGCCGGGCAATGGCGTGATGACGTGCATGCCGGTCTCGGTCATCCACCAGGTGTCGACGACCGGGCAGCTTTCGTTGCCGATGACCCGGCGGTACCAGAGCCATGCCTCGGGGTTGATGGGCTCGCCGACGCTTCCGAGCAGGCGAAGGCTGCTCAGATCGTGCTTGTCGGGCCATTCCTCGCCCAGTTTCATGCACATCCGGATAGCCGTCGGCGCCGTGTACAGTATGGACACGTCGTATTTTTCGACGATCTCCCACCAGCGGTCGGGCTCCGGATAGTCAGGGGTGCCCTCGTACATGACGCTTGTCGTCCCGAGCGCCAGCGGACCGTAGACGATGTAGCTGTGCCCGGTGATCCAGCCGATGTCGGCCGTGCACCAGTAGACGTCGTCGTCCTTGATGTCGAACACATATTTCATCGTCGTCGCGACGCCGGTCAGATAGCCGCCGGTGGTATGCATGACACCCTTCGGCTTACCCGTCGTCCCCGACGTGTACATCAGGAACAGCAGGTCCTCGGCGTCCATAACTGCGGGTTCGCATTCCTCGCCGGCGTCGTCCATCAGCTCATGCCACCAGTGGTCGCGGCCGGCCATCATGTCGACGTCGTTGTCCGCCCGCTTGACCACGACGCTCTGGACGTCCAGCGCGTCGATGGCGTCGTCGGTCTTTGCCTTGTGATCCAGCAGCTTGCCCCGCCGGAAATAGCCATCGCAGGTGACGACCACGTCGGCGCCGGCGTCCTTGACCCGCTCCCGCAGCGAGTCAGCACTGAAGCCGGCAAACACCACTGAATGGGGAGCGCCGATGCGGGCGCAGGCCAGCATGGCAATCGGCAGCTCGGGTATCATGGGCAGGTAGAGGGAGACAACGTCGCCCTTCTCGACGCCCAGGTTTTTGAGCACGTTGGCGAACCTGTTGACCTCCTGGTGGAGCTCCCGGTAGGTGAACTCGCGGACGTCGCCTTCCTCGCCCTCCCAGATATATGCGAGCTTGTCTCCCTGGCCCTGCTCGATCCAGCGGTCGAGACAGTTGTAGGAAACGTTGAGCTTGCCGCCGGTGAACCATTTGTAATAGGGCGGATCAGCCTCGAGCACCGTATCCCATGGCTCATACCAGTCGATGAACTCCTCAGCCCGTTTCTCCCAGAAGGACTCGTAGTCCTTGGCCTCCTCGTAGATGCTTTCGTCGCTCACCCATGCCTGTTCCCTGAACTCCTCTGGCGGCGGAAAAACCTGTGATTCCTGCGTTTCAGTCATAGTATCGGTTTGGGTATTTGCCTCCGATACTTAAATGTTTTCTGTGCCGTCACCGCATGCAGACTACAGCACGAGCAGCCCGATGAAGACGGCATAGATGGCCAGCAGCAGGGCGCCATACCGCCAGTCCATCCGGCGGCGGGCGAACACGGCAAGCACCACGGACACGATGAGCAGGAAGGGTAACGTGAGAAAAATCTTGTCCTCCGCTGCAACCGGGCGTATGACGCCGCTGACACCCAGCGCCAGCAAAATGTTGATGATGTTACTCCCGATGATGTTGCCGACGGCGATGCCGTGCTTTCCCTTCAAAGCGGCGGCAATGCTGCTCGCCAGCTCGGGCAGCGACGAGCCGAAGGCAATCATCGTCAGCCCGATAACGGCGCGGGGAACACCGAGCAGGTCGGCGATTCCCACGCCTGCATGGACAGTCAGCTGCGCCCCCGCCACCACCGCCACGCCCCCCACGGCCAGCATCACGCCGTGCTTCAGCAGGCCATCCCGCTCGACGTCAGGCAGCTCATCCCGGCAGCGTTCCCGTCGATGAGTTGTCCACCAGTAGTACACGAAGAAGGCGTAGACGGCCAGGTAGAGGACGCCGTCGTAGATGTCGATGCGTCCGTCGAGCCAGAGCGAGCCGAGGAGGAGCAGCGTGACGGCGAGCATGAACAGGGAGTCACGCCGGGTGTCCCTGCTGGCGCAGAGGGGCATGATGAGGGCACTGACGCCCAGGATGAGGCAGATGTTGGTGATGTTGCTGCCCACGATGTTGCCGATGGCGATGCCGGCCTCGCCCTGGAAGGCGGCGATGGATGACACGGCTATCTCGGGCAGCGAGGTGGCGAAGGCGACCAGGGTGAGACCGATGGTGTGCTCGGAGGCGCCGGTGGCCGAGGCGACGGCTGCGGCGCCGTCGATAAACACGTCGCTTCCCTTGGCGAGCAGCAGCAGCCCCGCGGCGAGGATACCGAGGTACAGGAGCGGGTCCATCCGTGTTAGGATGTGCAGCGGGTTGAAATGCTTTTCTCATTCCGCCAAAGTATAAATATGCGCCCGGTTTCATCGGCCATGCACCGGAGAGCATTGGTCGTCGTGATTGTGCTGGCCCTTGTTGTGGCACCGACGGTGATGCCGTTTTCCCAGGGGGCTGCAGATGACGATACGCTGGCGGATATCATCGCCGCCGTCGACACCGACGCGTTATACCACTACGACAAGACCATCCAGGACGTGGGGCCGCATCCCACGGGCAGCGATGAATGCCGGGAGGTCGCCTCCTTTATCTATGACGAGTTTGCGAGCTACGGGCTCAACGTGTCCTATCATGCATGGCATCGGAACGGTTTGAGCAGCCGGAACGTGGTGGCGACGCTTCCCGGGGAAACGAACTACACGGTCATCATGTCGGCACACTATGACAGCGTCGATGATTCGCCGGGTGCGGACGACGACGGCTCCGGCGTCTCGAGCGTGCTGATGGCCGCCAGGGTGCTCAGCAGCTACAGCTTTCGCCATACCGTCAAGTTCATCTGCTTCTCCGGCGAGGAGCAAGGCCTCTACGGCAGCGGCGCCTATGCCCGTGGCGCATACGAGCGGGATGAAGCCATCCTCGCCGTTCTGCAGCTCGACGGCGTCGGCCACGCCGTGAGCAGCAAGGGCGGCAGCACCATCCGGCTGTGTGCCAATGACGCCTCCGCATGGATTACCGATGCGGCACAGCGGGTGCTCGACAGCCACGGCGATGACATCGGCCTGTCCATCCACCGGAACCGGAACTTTGCGGGGAGCGACCACCAGTCGTTCATCAACTACGGCTACGAGGGCATATTTTTCCTTGAATACGAGTTCAACCCCTATTATCATTCGCCGGGGGACACCATCGAGCATGTCAACTTCAGCTACCTGACCAGGGTCTGCCGGCTGGCATCCGCCACTGTCGCCTCTATCGCAGGCCGGGAGATATCGCTGTACACGCGCATCGTCGAGCCGGACCGCGGCGCCATCTACGCTGGCAGCACACAGGTCATGGCGCTGGATGGGTATCGCACCGTCGTGCTCGGCCGTACGCATGTTCGCGCCGAGGTGCATGGCCCCGCCGTTGTCGAACGCGTCTTTTTCTATCTCGACGGCGAGGTACGGGGCATCGACGAGACGGCGCCCTACGAGCACGAGTATAGCAGGGTGGCGCTGTTCAGCCATGACGTCAGGGTCGAGGTCGAGGGAACAAATGCTGCGGACATGGCGCAGGTGTCCGTGGTGATGTTTAACCTCGTGCCTGGTCCATGGCTTGATGCTACCGGATGATGGAACGGCCCAGCAATCATGGCACGTGCTGTCACCCATCAGGCAACACATTTAAGAGCGTAGGGTATTTATCCCCACGATGGATGTTTCAAAGCACTATTCAAGTAATCTGAAAAGGATGAAATCCTCGGAGATACGGGACCTGCTGGCCGTCTCCCAGCAACCCGGCGTCATCTCGTTTGGCGGGGGGCTTCCCAACTCCAAGGCGTTTCCGGTTCACAAGATTCAGCGTATCGTCGAAGGAATCATCGAGGAGGAGCCAAACGTCGCCTTCCAGTATGGAACCACGAAGGGACAGCCCAAGCTTCGGAGGGCAATCGTGGACATGGCAGCCGACGAGGGCATCAACGCCGACATGGACCATGTGCTCATCACCGTCGGGTCGCAGCAGGCGCTCGACCTCATCGGCCGCGTGTTTCTCAACCCCGAGGACACCATCTTCCTGGGGCTGCCGACCTATCTGGGCGGCATCAACGTCTTTCGGGCCTACGGGGCCAACATGGTCGGCGTACCCGTCGACAGGGACGGCATGAACGTTGACATCCTTGAGGAAAAAATCATTGAGGCCGAGCGCGCTGGCAGGCCGGGCAAGCTCATCTACACGGTTCCCACCTTTCAGAATCCCGCCGGCGTGGAAATGTCCGCGGACCGGCGGCGGCGCATCGTCGAGCTGGCGGAGGAACACAACCTCGTGCTCCTGGAGGACGACCCCTACGGCAAGCTCCGGTTTGAGGGGGAAGCATTGCCGCCGCTGCGTGCGCTCTCCGACAACGTGGTCCACATGGCGACGTTTTCCAAGGTGCTGTCACCCGGCTTCCGGCTCGCCTACGTCATCGCTCCCAACGGCGTTGTCGACAAGATGGAGCTGGCGAAGCAGTCGGTTGACCTGTGCACGCCGACGTTCACCCAGTCGATTGCCCGCCGCTTCATATCCGAGGGGCACATGGACGAGCATCTGCCCAACATCATTTCCATGTACCGGCGGAAGCGGGATATCATGCTGGACGCGCTGGAAGAATATTTCCCTGACGGATGCGAGTGGACGCATCCCCGGGGCGGCATGTTTCTCTGGGCGACGCTGCCCGAGCACATAGACACCCGGGAGATGTTCCAGGATGCCATCAAGGAAAAAGTGGCATATGTCCACGGTCGCGCCTTCTACGTCAACGGGGGCGGCGGCAACACGATGCGGCTCAACTTTTCGAACCCGAGCGACGAGGACGTCACCGAGGGCATCCGGCGGCTCGGCGCCACGATAGAGAAAAACCTGTAGGCTAGTCCGCGCGGCGTATCCCGTCACCGGATAGCTCGTTCCATGATGCACCGGCGCATGAGATACACAGATGGCGACCGTTTTTTTCGAGGGTGCGGGTGGCCATCACCGGCTCGTGGCAGGATTCGCAGATGATGCTGTCATGGATGGGCGCATACGAGGGTATGTCGATGGTGACCTGTTCCACGGTGAACAGCTCCTCGACGTCCTGCTGGAGGAGGTCGAAGGCACGCTCCTGTGCCATCCGCCGGTAGCGGGCTTCGTCTTCGTCGGTGCCCTCCCTGTCTTTGACGACCTTTGTGAACAGCTTCGCGAACGCGTCATCCCGCTGCTTGCGTAGGAGAGCGGCGATGCGGATGCCCTCGCCGTCTCTGCCTGCCAGGGTGAACGCGGTTTTGCCGAGGTCGCGGAACACCAGGGCGTTGTTGCCCAGGGTGCAGCCGGTGACGTACTGCACGCCGTCGGCGAAGCAGTTGTTTGTCTCGACGATTGCCATGACGTGTTCCATGCCGTCTGAGCGCCAGCTCATCTGCTGCACGGCATGCGCGGCGGCCATGACGCCCATCGCCAGCCCGGGGCAGAAATGGCCGTGGAGCTCGCCGGCCCGTAATAGCAGTTCTTCCAGGACATGGGTGCGTATGAGGCGCATTATCTCGCTGCGGGGACTGGCTTTTACGTGTTCCCGGATGACCTGCTGTTGTTCTGTTTCGTCGAGCGACGGCGCGTATGGCTTGATGTCCAGCACCGGGGTGCCGTCGATGGCGTCCAGGCCTTTTACCCGCACCGTGGTGCCATCTCGTTCAAGCAGCCTGGCGGTGGTAACACCGATGCCGCTCGGCCGGTGCGGGCTCCGCGAGGCGAAGACGCCTTTCACCCCCCCGCTGTAGGTCGGCCCCCGGAGCTCGTAGCTCTCGGAGCGATGAAAATGGAAGACGACCTGGATATACCTGCTGTCTTCGATGCGGTAGAGGCCGTCCGCATACCGCTCGTGTATCTCGATGACACTTTCCTCCTGGCGCATTTCATGCGGGTCCATGGGCTCCGTCATGTCGTTGTGGACGACGCCGATTTCCCTGATGTCCTGCATGTGATGCACACCCCGGCGGCTTTCATAAGCCTTTCCGTGCCGCGAGCAGGCCGCTGCCACGGCGGCGCTTGGGCGACAGCGCTATCGAGACGGCAAACCCGCTTGCTGAGACGATGACGATGGACGCCCCGATGGGAAAATCGGTGAGCAGGGAGAGCACGAAGCCGGCAATGCAGCTGACGATGCCGATGAGAGATGAAGCGGTGACGATTTTTTTGAAGTCGTAGAAAAACTGGTAGGCCGTCGATGTCGGGTTGACGATGAGCGCGAACACCAGCAGCCCGCCGACAAGGCGGAGGGAAAGCGAGACCGCGGCGGCGGTGAAAAACAGGATGACAAAGTAAAACGCGGTGGTGTTGACCCCGGCGGCTTCGGCCAGCTTCCGGTGGAAGAGCACCGCCACGATTTCCTTGTAAAAGAGGATGGTGAACGCTGTGAGGGCCGCGGCCAGCAGCGCCAGGAGCAGCACCATCTCGTGGGTGACGGCGAAGATGCTTCCCCAGAGGATGCGGAGCGCCGTACCCGAGGCAGCCTGCCCGGGTATCATGCTCAGGAAGATGAACGCAAGGGCGATGGTCGCCGAAAACAGAAAGCCGATAATCACGTTGCTTTCCAGCCTGGCTTTTTCACCCAGCGGGCCGATGAGCATAGCGGTACCCAGTGAAAAAGCGACTGCGCCGATGAGCGGGTCGATGGCGGCCATGATGCCGAAGGCGGCGCCGGCGAAGGCAGCATGGGACATGCAGTATCCGATCGAGGACAGGTTCATCCGGACGACGAAGATGCCGACGGTCGAGCAGACGAAGCCTGCAAGCACCGCCGCGGCTATCGAGGTGAGCAGCAGCGCCGGGGGAAGCGCGATCATGCTGCGTCCTGCTCCCAAAAAATACGTGACACCATAGCCGACGACATCATTTCGTCTCTGGTGCCCTGCATCACGATGCGGCCGCTGTCCATGACGACGACGCGGGAACATGCAGTGGGGATGGACTGCAGGTCGTGGGAGACCATTATCACGGTGACACCGTCGTGCTCGTTTACATCGCTGATAATCTCGGCCATCTGACGCCTTGCGGAGATGTCCAGGTGCGAGAACGGTTCGTCGAGGAGGAGCAGCGATGGCTCCTGGGCGAGGGCTCTGGCGAGCAGGAGCTTCTGGAACTCGCCGCCGGACATTTTGCCCACCGGACGGGTGGCAAATGCGCTCATGCCGACCAGCTCCATTTTTTCCTGGACCACCTGCCGGTCGTGCTGCCGTGGAAACCGGAGGAGACCTATTTTTCCCGTGCGGCCGGTCATCACCACGTCTCGGGCCAGGAACGGGTCGCGAGGGTCGAGGTCGAAGTTTTGTATGACGTATCCGATGTGTTTGCGGAGGGCATGCGCGTTGGCGGTGATTTCTTTGCCGAATACGCGGCCGTGGCCGGCGGTGTATTCGAGGAGGCCGTTGATGGTTTCGAGGAGCGTGGTCTTCCCGGCGCCGTTGGGACCGATGACGGACACCATGTCTCCACGTTTCACGGCGAGGTCGATGCCGTGGATGACGGGGATGCGTTCTCCCTCGTAGATGGTGGCTATGTCGTGGAGTTCGACCGCCGGCTCGCCGCTGATGTCATGCATCGTTGGTGTGGATGATGAAAAGCTCCTCGTCGCTCCGCTGGTAGATGTCTGCCGAATATGCCTCGATGTTTTCGTCTGTTACCTCGGCTTCGATTTCCTCTCTGATTGCTGGCCTGAGCGTCAGGTGCAGCGAGCCGCCGTCGTCACCGGTGAACCGGGCGCCGGCTTTGGCGTCGCCGTGGACGGCGAGGTTTCCCTTGCCCAGCGTGCATCCGGAGGCCAGCTGGATGCCGTCGACGATGCAGGATATGGGTGTCGTGATGCCGGTCAGTGCGACGGCGTGCTTTGCGAAGGGGTCGTCGCCGAGGTGCTTGTTGGCGAGGAGACCCATCCGGTAGCCGATGACCGCGTAGGGACCGAGATGGCCGTGGAACTGTTTTATCTGTTCCAGGCTTTCATCCATGTTATTTTCTCCTGTACAGCATGAGCAGCACGACGGCTGCGCCGGCGCTTATGATGGTCAGCGTGAGCGTGACATCTCGCTGCAGCTTCAGGGCGAGGATGTCGCTTTCCAGCTCGTTGACTTCGCCCTGTTTGTGCTGGTGGACCGTGATGCCGGAGACGAGCTGTTCGGTGTTGTAGGTGAGCATCTCGAGGTAGGTGCCGGCTCCCGGTGCTGCCCCGGGGAAGTTGGTGAGCACGACGTGGGAGACTTGGGCGTCGGCTGCGACGGATGCACCGAAGTCGGTGCCGCTCTGCAGGTTGTCGACGACCGCGCAGACGTCGCTGCTGGCAGCAGCGGCGGTGACGTTGAGTATGTCCCGGGTGGACAGCCGCTCGGGCGGCGCATATGCGGCGGTGACGTCGAAGCCGAGCCATGCGACGAATGCCCGCTGCCATTGCATGCACACGACTTTTTTGCCCGTGTATCCCTTGCTTGTTATCATCTGCTGTGCTTCCTCGGCGGTCTGGTTTATGTTTTCCTGATATCGGGCTGCATTGTTCTGTATGACCTGCTGGTGCGCCGGCAGGGCACCGGTAAGATTGTCCTGGAGTGCTTTCACGTAGGTTCGAGCTCCTGCTGGAAGGTTCCATTCGCCGAGGCCGGCACAGTTGATGCGTGTGGGGGTGACCCCTGAGGCATCGAGGAGGTCCTGGAGCCATGGCTCCCATCCAAGGGCGATGATGATGTCTGCGGAGGCGATGCGCTGCACGTCGCTGGGGCGGGTATCGAAGTGTGCCGGGCAGACGCCGGCAGGCATGATGTGGTCGACGGTGCTGTCGGTGCCGTTAAGCAGCCGGGTTGTGAAGTCGGCCAGGATGGTATTTGTGCAGACCACGTTGACGGTGTCCTGGTCTGCTGCGTTTGCGTGGAGGGGCGCCATGAGGGCGGCAAGGAAGAGCGTTGCTGTTATGAGATATATTGTTTTTTTCATGGTTTCACCGTAGCAATTTTTCTGTTTTCGTAATACCGCCCGCTATATGAACCTTGCGGTAGCAACAGATAAATAATGGTAGCACGTTTGTGGGTGTATGGTGCTACCATGACCGTCCAGCGGGTCGGTGTCTCCTTCGAGCCGGAGCTGCTCGAACAGTTCGACAACGTGATAGCAAAAAAGGGCTACGCCAACCGCAGCGAGGCGATACGCGACCTCGTCCGCGAGTCCATCGCCGAGGCGGCGCTGCAGCGTGAGAGCGGCGACGTCATGGGAACCCTGACCATCGTCTACGACCACGACGAAGGCAACGTGACAAACAAGCTGCTGCACCTCGAGCACGGCCACCTGGCCGAGATACTCTCGACGACGCACATTCATGTCACGAAGCATCTCTGCCTGGAGGTGCTGGTTATCCAGGGAGAGGCATCGAAGGCACAGATGCTGGCCGACCGCATCACCGCCCTGAAGGGCGTCAAGCAGGGGGAGCTGGTGCTGACACCGCTGGCCGGTGAGGCACATGAATGAGAGGACAGAGGCAGTCATCAAGATAGACGGCCTGACCAAGCACTACGGCGACGTGGTCGGCGTCCAGGACCTGAGCCTTGACGTGCACCGGGGCGAGATCATGGGCTTCCTTGGCCCCAATGGCGCCGGGAAGACCACGACGCTCAGGAGCTGCTTGGCCCTGCTGTCAAAGACCGCCGGCACAATAACGATATTCGGCATGGACTCGCACCGCGATGCGGTGGCCATTCGCCGGCGGACGGGCTATCTCCCCGGAGACTTCGGGCTCATCCCCGCGGTGAGCACGAGGCGCTATCTTCAATATCTTTTGTCGCTCAGCGACTGCTGCTCCGACGAGAAGCTCCGCTCGCTGGCTGACCGGCTGGAGCTCAACCTGGACAGGAAGACCAACGAGCTGTCGAAGGGCAACCGGCAGAAGGTTGGCATCATCCAGGCGCTGATGGCCGGGCAGGACCTGATCATCATGGACGAGCCCACATCGGGGCTCGACCCGCTCATGCAGCAGGAGGTCTACCGCATCATGCGGGAGGAACAGCAGGACGGCAAGACCATTTTCATGTCGTCGCACATCCTGGCGGAGGCCGAGCAGGTCTGCGACCGGGTGGCCATCATACGGAACGGCAGGCTCGAGGTGGTCGAGGAGGTGCAGGCGCTGCAGGAAAAAACGGGGAAAGTCCTGGAGGTCGAGTTCCGTGACCCCGTGAATCTCGACGAGTTCGACATGGACGGGGTGACCGATCTGCGCAGGGAGGACGGAAAAATCATGCTGACCATCCATGAAAACCTCGACCGGGTCGTCAAGACGGTGTCCGGCCACAAAATCCTGAACATGCAGCTTTACACCTACAGCCTCGAGCAGCTCTTCCTGAAATACTACGGCGAGGAAGACAGGACGGAGGGTGAACCATGAAGGGGCGCATGGCGGCCATGGAGCTCCGGTCGGGCTGGAAGGGGCTGGCCATGTTCGGCGTGCTCGTGCTCCTGGTGTCGGCAGGCATGCCCCAGATACTGCCGGCCTACCGCGAGTCGTTCACCGAGGACCTGGAGGGGGCAAACCGCGTCCACATCGAGGTGCCGGAGCAGCAGGACGCCATGATAAACCTGTCCTGGGAACCGGTCGAAAACGCAACTGGCTACGTGGTGCTCGAGGACAACTCGTCGGCGTTTCTGACCTCCCGGGTACAGTACTTCGGCAACATGACGAACATTTCATTTCCCATGAACTTCGAAGAAAAACGGTACTATGCGGTCATGGCCATCCACACCAACGTGAGCAACGCCTCATGGATGGACCTGCTGTCGGCGCAGCGGCAGCTCGTCGGCATCGCCGCGACCGGCACGCCGGACAACCCGTTCGAGGAGCTCATGGACAACCCCGCATACCAGGGATTTTCCCGCGGCCGGGCAATCAATCCCCTCGAGGTGAAAGGTTTCATCATCCTCGAGTTTTTCAGCTGGTGGTGGATGCTCGCCGGGCTGTTCATAGCCTATCTCTCCGTATCGGTCATCGCCGGCGACTTCGAAAACCGGCGCATGGACATCTTTCTCTCAACGCCCATCTCCCGCCGCCGGTACATCCTGGAAAAATTCCTGTCCCTGGCGCTCATCGCCCTGTATGTCATCGGGGTTGCCACCGCCGGGCTGATAGCCGGGGTTGCCAGCATCGGTGCCCTTGACAAGCTGCCGCCACATGCCGCGTTTCTGTCGCTGTTCGGCTGTTTCCCGTTTCTGCTGGTCATCGCCACCGTCGGCATCCTGAGCGCCGTCACATTCCAGAAGGTCAAGGTGGGCATGGGCGTGACCTTCGCCGCGGTGTTCGCCCAGTTTTTCCTGTACACCTTCGGGAATTACACCGATGCACTTGCATGGATGAAGACCCTCAGTATTTTCAACTACTGGGACTATGCGGCGCCGTTGCTCGACGACGTGTTCAAGCTCGGTGACTTCACCATCCTGGCCGTTGTCGCCGGCGTCATCCTCGCTGCGGGGCTCTGGCTCTTCGACCAAAAGGACGTGCCCGCCTAGCCGTGCGGACGGCGGGCCTCGTCAGGCCACCGGTTGAACATCATGGTGACGTGCTCGGGTCCCTTTTTCCCCGGCTGACCGGGCGTTGCACTGCTCAGCCGGCGTTTCATCTACGATGGGTTCCTGGAGAAACGACTCGACCAGTGACATATCGCTGTATCTGGAGGAACACGAAAAAATCTGTGCCTCACTCGACGGGCATCAGCCGGCATTCACCGGCGCCCGTTACAACCCGGATGTAGCCCTGCAGCATCTCGTCTAGCGATGCGTCGCCCGTGTCCACCTTCAACGACTGCAGGCCGGTGAGCTTTTCCGGTGCCGAGATAACAATAACGTTGTCGAGGTCGACCCGGCGGAGCACTGCCGGGCTTATCTGCTCGTTGCCCCGACCGAACAGGAAGCCGTGGCCGCCGAGCGGGCTGACGATGATTGCATTGCGAGACGTCAGCACGTCGAGAATCTCCGACTCCATCGCATCGCGAACGACGAGCCGACCATCACGCACGACGTCGACGCCGAGCAGCGACCCTTCAACGCCGAACTCCTGCTTGAGCGCCATGGTGGTGCTGCCGCCCCCGATGACATAGGTGACGTCGTCGTCCATCGTTGCCGCCATGTGATGGGCGATGGCCTGCTTGGCCTCCTGGGTGCCGATGCCGAAGCCCTTCGACGGCTGCACCGCCTCATGCACCGGGGTCAACAGGTATCCCCTGACGGAAACCGCGAGCTCATCACGGCGGAAGCGCTCCTCGTCGATGTCGACCACCTCCCGCTCCTCAAGCGGCAGGCCATCTGCATAGGCGTCGACGACCCGGGCGGCATGCCGCGGCGTCTGCGCAAAAACCGCCGAATACATTTTCACGCCTGCGGGGACGCCCAGCACGGGCACATCGGTGTTTATCGACGAGAGGATGTCCCGTGCGGTGCCGTCGCCGCCCACGAAAACCAGGAGATCGACGTCATGCATGTGCTGCACCGCCCGTCTGGTGTCCCCAGGTGTCGTGGGCTCCCCGGGGGTGTAGACCACCGATGCGTCGATGCCGCATTCATGCAGGATGTCGTGTCCCATCGGCGATGCGCAGGTAACAAAGGAAAACTGCCGGGTGAGTGCCCCGGTGAACGTGCGGGCTCGCCCGGGAGCGACGGGGGTCGCCCCGCGCTGCAGCGCCTCGTCGAGCATGCCATCGGTGCCCTTCAGGCCGACGCTGCCGCCCATCCCGGCGATGGGGTTGACGAAAAAGCCGAGGGAGGGCATCATCCGATTTTTTCGATGCGGTCCTGGAGGATGTTTTGCGCCTCGGCCAGCCGCTGCTGTATCTTGCTGAGCTTGGGGCGCTCATCCGGGGGGATGGGCTCGTCCTGGTCGAAGTAGCTGCGCTCGAGGTTGTCGACGTATCCCTTGACCGCGGTGACGATGTTCAGCAGGTCGTAGGAGGTCTCGCGGAGTGATTTTATTTCGAGGTCGCCCGCCCGCTGGGTGATGTACTGGGTCTCGATCTTGTCGAGGTTGTCCCGCTCCGATTTCATGTTCAGCTCGAGATATATCTGGAGGGCCTTGATGAGCTCGTTGCCGAGGACCGTGTGCTTTTTCCCGTATTTCCGCTGGACGAATGTCTTGAACGTCTCCCATATGTGCTCCTGTTTTTCGTCGATGCGGACGCCAATGGGTTTGCTCATGGTACCTTTTTGCTAACATTCTGCTTCATTTAAACGTTGCGATTGGTCTCCGCGGCATGCTCGCCGGAACGATGACATGAAGCCGCGATTGTCGCAGGGGATGTTCAGCTAACGCTGTCCATCCCGTCTATTCTACTGGAGAAAATCAGCAACCTGCTCCGCAAACGCCTTGAAGGAAACCTGCCGTCCCACCACCCGGTCCACGCCCATCTGGTGGAGTTCGTCCTCCCAGCCGCTGCCCTGCCACGCGGTGTAGCCCCATATCACGGCGTCGGGGTCCATCTCCCTGATGGCCCGGGTGGTTTCCACGCCGTCCATCCCTGCATGGTCCCCGTCTCGATGGCGGTCGATGGTTTCCATGTCCCGATTGCTGCCCGACAGGTTCAGGTCCATGACCACCAGGACGGGACGTTCACCTGCCTCCATCAGTTCCCGGTAGCGGTCCACCGCCGCCTCGCCCGTCAGGGCGTTGACCACGTCGACATCCACCATCTGTTGCAGGCGCATGCCGAGGAGGTCCTGTATGTCCTGCTCGTCATCAACTATCATAATTTTATTCACGGATTTCACCTCGCTTAACGATGTTTTCCACGACCCGCTGGACCCGCGTGAGCGCGTCATGTGCCTGCTGGATGGTGTCCTTATGCTCATCGGGCAGCTCCTCCATGGCGATGGCCATGTAACCCTTCGAGATAGCGATAGGATTGAAGAAATGATGCGCCGCCTTCAGCTTGAAGAGTTTTTCCTGTTCGAGCGCTCGCTCCATTTCCTCCTCCGCTTTTTTCCGCTCGGTGACGTCTCTCTGTGAGCTCATGTACCCCCGCATGGCGCCGTCGTCGTCCAGTAACGGGGATATTTTCATCTCGCAGTAAAACGTGCTTCCGTTTTTGCGTTTGTTCAATATGACGTCTCGATAGGTGCCGCCGGAGGAGACCGTGTCGAATATGTGTTGCTGTATCTCGTCGCTGTCCGGCTCGGCGTTGAAGATGCCCGGGGTTTCCCCCTTGACTTCTTCAAGCCGGTAGCCGTACATGTCCTCCGCCGCGTCGTTCATGTAGGTGATGCGGAAGTCGGTGTCGGTGCAAATCATGGCGTCGGAGGACTGCATGACCATCGCTGACAGCTTCTGCAGTTCCTCCTCCGCCTGTTTCCGCTCGGTGATGTCGAGGGCGGTTTCCACGACGCCGACGATGGTGCCGTCCTCGTCTCTGACAGGGTTGCCGCGCACCAGCCAGTAGCGCCCGTCGGACGTCGACGTCTCCTCCTCCTGCATTTCACCTGTCTCGACGGCCTTTGCTATCGGGCAGTCCTCGCATGGCTGCTCACGCTGATGCCAGATCTCATGGCATCTCCGCCCTTCCAGGGCCTCCGGCGTTTCATCCACCGATTCAGCGGCTGCCCGGTTCGCCCATATCACCCGGTGGTCGGTGTCCTGATACGCTATCAGCGCCGGCGAAGTATCCAGGATGAGGGTTTTTTCCCGTTCGGAGCGCTGCAGATGCTCCTCCGCCTTTTTTTGCCTGGTGATGTCCCTGACGGAGCCCAGCGCGGCATATTCTCCCCGGTAGATGATGGAGGTGACGGCGAACTCGCATATCCGGACGGTTCCGTCCTTGCTCACCACCCGCACCTGATAGGTGGTGGGGATGTCCTCGCCTCGCGCCCGCCGCCGCCCGATGTCCTTCACGCGCTCCCGGTCGTCGGGGTGTATCAGCTGCCATATGTCCATCTCGTAGAGCTCGGCTTCGGTATAGCCCGTTATCTCCATGGCTCTTTCGTTCACAAACAGGAACCTATCGCCCCGGTAGATGATGATGGCGTCGTGGCTGTTCTCCACGATGGCCCGGTATTTGTTTTCGCTTTCCTCCACCTCGCGCTGCATCTTCCGTCGCTCCGTGATGTCGACGAAGGAGGTGATGATACTGACGAGGTCGCCGTCGTCGTTGAACTGGGGGCGGGCGCTGTGTAAAAACCATCGTGTGTCGTCGTCCGCTGACATGGAGAGGCCGATGACGGTTCCCTCCAGCGGCTCCCCGGTTTCGGCGACCCTGTTCAGCGGGAACATCGACGGTTCCAGGGGGTCGCCGTTTTCGTCGAGGAGCTTTCCCGTCCAGAAGTCGAGGTCTTTTTTCCTGAGTTCCTGCTCCGGGATACCGAAAATCTTTTCGGCTGTGTCGTTTGCAGCGGTTATGCGCCCGTCGGCGTCGTGGACGGTGATGCCGGCGAGGGCGCTGTTAAACAGTCCCCTGTACGTCCCCATGGCGTCGTGGAGATGCTCCCCGGTTTCATCATGGCCGTGTTTTTTCATGTTGCCTGCCCGTCGTGGTTGGCGTTGCAGGATGCACCAATGTGCGCTAGCTGAAATTAAATGACCGGTGGTATATAAACGTGTTCTGGAGGGGGGAGGGCGGTGCGTCACGCCGGTGCATCAAGGTTTTTATAGGAACAGATGATATGCACCCGTGTTTGGAACCTACGACCTCGACGTCGAGCTCGCAGAGCAAGACATCGAGCTCTCACTGAAGGGAGACGGAAAGCGGAAGGTCTACCGGCGCCAGGTGAACGACGACGAGATAACCAAGTACATCAACGCAGACCGGGGAAAGCTCATCGTCTGCCCGGTCGAGCCGGTCAACGCGCCCGACGAGTCGATATCGGAACATCTGCTCATCGAGCTCGAGCGACCGCTGCTTATCGAGCCCGGCTCCACGGACACGTTTTATCTCAAGTTTCCCATAGAGATCGGCTCGTTCCTCGTGGACCCCACCGACGTGGAGCGCATCGACATCTTTACGCTCACGAAACCCAAGTACACGCTCTACGGGCCGCCGGAGAGCGGCATCATCTGCAAGTGGTGGAAGAGCGACGTGTACAGCACGGCGCCGGAGGTGGACCGCCTGTTCGAGGGTGTGCTCAGGGTGAAGATCACCAACAACTACCGGGAATGGATGGAGCTCGCGAAGCTCGTGTTCGGGGCCTTCGACATGAAGATATTTTACAACGACCACGCATACATGGACGCCCGGCTGGTCATCGAGAAGCGGACCATCGGGGAAACCTCGTTCAACGCCCGGAAGCCCAAGGGCATGCACCGGGCGGTCGACATCTACGAGGCGAAGGGGCTCAAGAAGCTTGAGAAAAGCTACGTCATCGAGTGGGGATTCAAATGAATCTTCACATAAACCTGCAGGGCGCCGTCATGGATTTCTGGACCATGGAGCTTGGGGACATGGGGATGACCGTCGGCGAGCTCGTCACCTTCGTGCTCATCATCGCCATATCAGTGGTCATCGCCCGCATCGTCCGCGTGAACACCCGGCGGATTATGAAGGAGCGCGTGCCCAAGAACACGCTCAGCAACCTGGAAAAGCTGTTCTATTATGGTATTATCATCATCGGCTTCGTGGTGGCACTTTCCAGCATCGGCTTTTCGCTGAGCGGACTGCTCGTCGCGGGCGGCATCATGGGCATCGTCATCGGCTTCGCAAGCCAGACCGTCGTCTCAAACCTCATCAGCGGCCTCTTTCTCATCATCGAGAAGCCCCTCAAGGTCGGTGACTCGGTCAACATCGACACCGTGGACGGCGTGGTCGAGAACGTCCGCATCCTGTCGACGACGGTCCGGACGTTTGACGGCGTCTACACCCGGCTGCCCAACGACAAGGTGTTCTCATCCAACATCCAGAACTATGTCGCGCATGGCGGGCGACGTTTCTCCTACTCCATCGGCATCCGGTATCGCGACGACGCCGACAGGGCGAAGGAGGTCATCATGGGGCTGCTGGAGGCGCATCCGCTCATCCTGAAGGAGCCGGCACCGCAGGTGTTCGTCGACGGGCTCGGCGACAGCAGCGTCAACCTCAAGGTCAGGATGTGGGCACCGTCGACCCACTGGTACGGCGTGTACACGGAGATGCTCTGGAAAATCAAGGTAGCCCTGGAGGAAAACGGCATCCAGATTCCGTTCCCCCAGCGGGTGGTATGGTTCGAGAATGCCCTGAAGGGAGACGTTACGACTCGTCAGTCAAAAAAGACATAGCTCAACAGGTGAGATGGAGCGCTGCAGCCGCCCCGCTGTGCTGGTTGAACGCCCGGCAGGCCCTGTCGGTGGGCAGTACGTCGAAGGATATGCCGGTGCGGCGGAGGAGTCGCCGGGCCTCGAAGCTGACGGTCATCCGGCCGTGTGCGCCGGTGCCGATGACGAGATAGCGTGGTGCCGCCGTTATCACGCCCGCAAGGTCATCGGGCTCGAGGTGATGGCCATGGTTGCGGCGCCAGTCAGGCTCGACGTGGTCGGGATAGATGACGAGGTCGCTGGTATAGGCGGTGCCGTCCACGACGATTTTTCCGAAGCTGTAGGCATCGATATGCATGCTCGCCACTACGCGATACGCCACCGGGCGCCGTCATCGGTGTCCTGTATCTCGAAGCCAAGCCGCTCCAGGTCATCCCGGATGGCATCCGCCGTCCCGTAGTCCTTCTCCCGCCGCGCCCGCTCCCTGATAGCGAGCAGCTCGGCCACCACGTCCTCCAGCGATCCCTCACCGGAGCCGCCATGCTCACGCGCCAGCGCCGCAACCGCCTCGACATCAACCTGTCGCCCTTTTTCCTGGAACAATGTCAGCACCCGGCCGGTCTCCAGCAGCACGTCCAGCGCACGGCGGCACAGCGCCCCATCGGGCTGCCCCTCCGAGAGATACCGGTTGCTCTCCCGGACAAAATCAAACAGGGCAGCAATAGCGTCAGGCGTGTTGAAATCATCATCCATCGCCTTCTCAAAGCGCTCCCGATAACGCCCGGCCACCTCATGAAATATCCGGTCGGGCTCGTCCAGTGCAGCCACGTCAACCTCGCCGTCGGCGTCACCGGCGGCCTCCCGCAGGTCGTCGCGCAGCCGGTGGATGCGCTCAAGCCGCCGGCGGGCCATCTCCATGTTCTCCTCGCTGTAGTCGGCCGGGCTCCGGTAATGATAGCTGGCGAAAAAGAAACGCAATGTTTCCGCATCCCATCGCCGCAATGCATCGCGGATGGTGACAAAGTTGCCCTCCGACTTGCTCATCTTTTCGCCGCCGACGTTGAGCATGCCGGAGTGCAGCCAGTACCGGGCGAACTGCTCCCGCAGCGCTGCCTCGGCCTGCGCTATCTCGTTTTCATGGTGCGGAAACACCAGGTCATGGCCGCCGCCGTGGATGTCGAACGGCGCCCCGAGATACGTGGTGCTCATCGTCGAGCACTCGATGTGCCAGCCCGGGCGCCCCTCGCCCCAGGGCGACTCCCATGACGGCTCGCCGGGCTTCGCAGCCTTCCACAGGGTGAAATCAAGCGGGCTCCGCTTTTTGTCGCCGGGCTCGATGCGCTCACCGGCACGCATCTCCTCCACCTGCTGACCGGAGAGCTTCCCATAGCCATCGAAGGATTCAACCGAAAAATAGACGTCGCCGTCCGCCGCATAGCCATGGCCATGCTCGATGATGTCTTCCACGAGCGCAATCATGCCCTCGATATGCTCAGACGCCTTCGGATATTTATCGGCGGGCTGGATGCCGAGCGCCTCCAGGTCGCCCAGGCAGCGCTGCTCGTACTCCGCCGAGTGCTCCAGGGGCGGGATACCGCGCTCCCGGGCAGCGTTGATGATCTTGTCGTCCACGTCGGTGACGTTTTGCACATAGGTCACATCGTAGCCACGGTATTCCAGGTAGCGCTTGATGATGTCGAACGCCAGGTATGTCCGGGCGTGACCGATGTGCGCGTCGCCGTAGACGGTCATCCCGCAGACATACATGCGAACGTGGTCATCATCGAGCGGCTCAAACGGCTGTTTTTTCCTGCCGAGCGTGTTGTAAACCCTGAGCATCACCAGATGATGCAGCTAATTTTTAATAAATGTTTGGGGAACAATCTATTTGTATCGGTATCTGGTTTTTAACCTGTGCTCTACTTCGTGCATGGCCTCGGGTTCGACGAACGGGAATGGCACCAGGTCGTGGCTTTTTTCAGCGAGCGAGGGTATCCATGTAGGGCGGTCAACCTACGGGAGGGACTCGACCTGCGACACGCAAGACTGCAGGACTATGTTGACGTGGTAACGGGCATGGTTTCAGATGACGATATCGTTGTCGGGCATTCAATGGGTGGCCTGGTCGTCCAGAAAGTTGCTGCGGAAACAGATATACGGGCCGGTGTGGGCATCTGCCCTGCACCGCCGGCAGACATCAAATTCCGGTCACCCGTCCGCTTCAGAGACATACTGCCCACACTGAAGTATCTCCCCCGTATACTCCTCAAGCAACCGGTGAAGCCGGACCATCCGATCGCCAGCATGCTATGCTCCAGATACATGGGCGTCGGCCTGACGGAGGACGATATACGGGACATCCACGGCCAGATGGTCGAGGAGTCCTCAATCGTCATCCGGGAGCTAGCGATGCGGAAAACCGAGGTCGACGAAAAAAAGGTGACCTGCCCGCTGCTTTTCATAGCCATGAGCAACGACCGGGCGATACCACCTGCCACGGTGAAACGACTCGAGGAGAAATATCCAACGGCCAGATACAGATGCTACGAGGGATGCCATCATTTCTTCAACAACACAAACTGGCAGGAAGTAGCAGCGGGCATCGATGACTTCATCACAGGGTTATAGCTGACGATAGAGCTGAGAAACAGATGGAGTCGTAGCACCCGGGCCAAAATCTTGATATGAGATGGTGCATTGCTGCCTGTGCTCTACATCGTGATGGTGACGGCGGAGTGCAACATGGCGTGCAGCTACTGCGGGGGCAGCCTGGTGACCATGCCCAAAGACATCACCTACAATCTGGAGGACCTCGCAGCGTTCATCAGCCAGGATGAAGACGACGAGACGGTCGTCGCCCTCTACGGCGGCGAACCCCTGCTCCGGCCCGACATGGTGCATGAGCTGCTTGACATGCTGCCAGCCGACCGCCGGGTGTTGCAGACAAATGGGTTTTATATCGACCGGCTCGGCGAACACGTGCACGACCTCGATGCTATCCTGCTGTCCATCGACGGCCGGCAGGCGACAACGGACAGATACCGGGGCGAGGGCTGCCATGACCGGGTGATGCAGGCACGGCGGTGGCTCTCCATGCAGGACTACGAGGGCGACCTTGTCGCCCGGATGGCCGCCTCAAAGCACACCGACATCTACAGAGATGTCATGTACCTGCTCGAATGGTTTCCCCGTGTCCACTGGCAGCTGGACGCCGTCTGGTCATCATTGTGGGATCTGCCGGCGTTCCGGCGATGGACAAAGCAATCCTACATGCCCGGCATCGAACATCTCGCCAGGATATGGACTGAGCATCTGGAGCAGGGCGAGGTATTGGGCATCGTGCCCTTCCTCGGCATAGCGAAGCGGGTCATCCGTGGCGGCTCGGGGCTGCCCTGCGGGGCCGGCCGGAGCGCCATGAGCATCACGACCGACGGCCGCGTGGTGGGCTGCCCCATCGCCGCCGAGTTTTCATGGAACCAGATGGGCGATTTTGATGACGTGCAATGTATCGACATCGGCGAGCCATGTACCTCCTGTGACATCTACACGGTCTGCGGCGGGCGCTGCCTCTTCACATACAAGGAGCGACTGTGGGGCGACGAGGGCTTCACCCTGCTCTGCGATATCACCAAGCATCTCGTCGAACAAATCGAGGGAGCGCTGCCCCTCATCAGGTCGATGCTGCCCGACCATGAAAACGAGCTGCTGTACCCGCCGTTCAACAACACGACAGAGATTATACCCTAGTGAGTACCATTAGCAGGACGGTGTTGGCAGAGATTGCCCGGCAATAGCTCGCCGTCGGTGAGGCCAACGGGTTATATATGGGGTTTGAGGGCAGGGTATCGAAGCATCATGAGGATTATTGTTTCGAGGTGAATAATCGTAATCATAATGCAGATGCAGGAAGAAAGATATTTATATAACTATAATATTTCAGTTTTAAGCTATAATATTTGAGGTTAAAACATGGGTGTTGAACGGCTGTCTGGAGAACCGCATTGTGACACGAGCCCGGGAGAATGTTCCGGTGGAAACGGATGTCCGGAAGCGACGGCCGCTACCTGTATCGGGATGCCGTCCGTCACAGATCGTGTGCCGCGAGGGATATCTCGATGGAGAGACACCCGAAGGAAACCGAAACGCCACATTATTCCCGGAGGTGCATAGATATGTGTTCAAATCATCCGCCCTGTCCTGGTGGGCCGAAGGGGCCGGTGGGCGGACGGATACAGCGGCTGCAAGGCCTGGCGAAAGCACTGCACTGCCCCACCCGCTGGGATATAATCGACATAATAGGAACGGGGTCAGCTAAAACGAGGGAGATAAAAGAAGGACTGGAGTCACGGGGCTATGATATAACCCAATCGGGATTGTATTATCATCTTTCAGAGCTGAGAGATGCCGGCATAATAGACGTTGCTGCATTTGTAGAAGAAGGCCAAGGGGCTCCAGAGAAGGTCTGGAAGCTGGTCAAAAAGAAAATAGAGATCGACCTGGCCCTTGAGGAGGACTAACAGATGAAGACAGCCGTGGCGGCCAGCGGGCTCACCAAAACATTCGGCAGGGTTCGGGCGGTAAAAAACGTTAGTTTCGAGGTTCAAAAGGGTGAGTTCTTCGGCTTTTTGGGTCCAAACGGCGCCGGCAAGACCACCACCATACGGATGCTGACGGGGTTGGTCACGCCTGATGCAGGACGAGCTTTGATAGACGGAATTGACCCCTACCGGGACCCTATCCATGCAAAGCTACACATGGGCGTAATCCCCGAATTCGGCAATATCTATGTTGACCTGACGGCAAAAGAAAATCTCTATCTCGCTGGAAAATTCTATGGAATGCCAAAAAAAGAAATAAAGAAAAGGACATCTGAACTCCTGGAGATGCTGGAATTGAACGAGAGGGCGAACGACACGGTTCGAACCTTCTCCAAGGGTATGAAGCAGCGGGTGAATATTGGATGTGCCATCATCCATGAACCGCCTGTACTCTTCCTGGACGAACCGACTTCCGGTTTAGACGTGCAGAGTAAAAGGCTCGTGGTGGAATTAATGGGGAGGATGAAAGAACAGGGAAGCACGATATTTTTGACGACGCACAATATTCAGGAAGCAAATGAGCTCTGCGAACGAGTTGGCATTATACATGAGGGAGAACTCGTCGCCATTGATAGACCGGAAAAACTCCGAAATACATTCGATAAGACACAGTCCATCGAGGTCTCCCTCGAGGGGGATTTTGACGTCGATCAGCTCAAAAATGGCCACGTCGACAAGATAACACGGTCGGGAGATAAGCTTACGATTTTCACCGATGAACCAGATATCTCTGTAAAAAAGCTGGTCAAACTGGCAGATGAAAGCAATGTAAAAATAATATCCCTTACAACGAAAGGGCCGAGCCTGGAAGAAGCCTTCGTGAGGTTGACAGGGGGTAATTGATGAGATATTCAGAATTCATAAGAGGGGTATTGACCACGGCAGAAAAGGACATCAAGATTTACTACAAGAAACCACCCGTCATCATATTCGGTCTTTTGTTTCCGTTTCTGATGTTCCTCGCGTTCTATATCGGGAGGGAAATAGATTTTGGTCTGTTCTTTCCGGGATTCCTCGCTATGACGTTATTTTTTACTTCTTCCTCTGTAGGGCCACTGGTAACACCATGGGAGAGACAGGCAGGTACCTATGAAAGGCTTCTTTCATATCCTGTTAACATAAAAGCGGTCTTGCTGGGGGACATATTGGCCGGCGCGATATTTGGCATGGCGGTATACACCGTGGTCTTGGTGGCCGGTTCATTTTTCATACATCTTCAGATAGCAAATGGAGCCATACTGCTGATTTCCATAGTATTAGGGTCAATCACTTTTTCCTCCCTGGGAATAGTGATATCTGCACCAGCCACGACATCCCCGTCATCCATAATGATGCTTTCGAGCCTGATTCGATTTCCTCTCATATTCATAAGCGGCATATTCATACCTCTCCAACAGATGGAAGGGCCAATGAGGTACCTATCGTATATCTCGCCTCTCACCTATCTGGTAGATTCCTTGCATTCTGGAATCGGAGGTAAAAACGTTTTACCAATGGGTGCTGGAATAGTAGCTTTATTGACCTTCAGCGCGATATTTTTCTCGGCTGCCGTTCATATACATAAAAGGAACATGGTCAAGGGACTGTAAAAAGTACCCCTGCTGATAAAAATCCATCCAATATTTGACATTTGGCACCCATCTGCTGGCCCTTCCTCCTGCCGGCGGCTACATAACGTATATTAATGCCGTTGACATATGCATTGCAGTGATTCGAATAGGTGCCGCCGGTATCCCGCTGTCGTGCAAGGACCGGACCAACCGCGACGGGGTTATCTACACGCGCAATCTCGGGCTATCGGCGATGGAGATACAGCTCTCACGGGGGTTCATCAGCCGCGAGGAGGCCACCGACATCCGGGAAACGGCCGACAAGTGCGGCATCGACCTCTACATCCATGCGCCCTACTACATCAACCTGACCGGTAACGAGCGCAACGTCGAGATGAGCCAGAACAAGATATGGCGCTCCATGCGTCTCGCTGAGCTGATGGACGCGCGGATGGTGACCACCCATACCGGCTTCTATGGCTCGCTGTCGAAGCATGAGGCGATGCAGCGGATGGCCGGGCGTCTCCGGATGCTCCGCGACCAGATAAAGATGGAGGGCATCGAGATACCCATCGGGGTGCAGACCATCGGCAAGCCCGAGGTGTTCGGCACGCTGGAGGAAATCGTGGAGCTGTGCACAAGGGTGCGCGGCATCCATCCGGTGCTCGACATGGCCCACATCCATGCCCGTCAGAACGGCCGATTGCAGGAAAAAGAGGACTTCCAGGAGGTGTTCAACAGCCTGGCGCCCCTAAACCTTGATCATGTCGTTGTCTATCTCACCGGGGTGCGCTACAACGCCGAGGGAGAGATATATCATGTGCCCGTCCGGAAGAGCGACATGCCGGTCATCAAGCTGATGGAATGTATCGTTGAGCATGACTACAACGTGACCATTATCTCGGAGTCGCCCATCCTCGAGCATGACGCGGTCTACGGCCAGATACTGGTGGACCGTGCTATGGAAATATCGTGATAGACCATGCGTTTTGACAGGTCGGTTTCATATATCCATGAGCAGATGACACCGGTGCTGGAGCATGTCGACCAGGCAGGCGTGGAGCGCGCCGTCGACCTGTTCATGGACAGGCCCCGGGTGTTCGTCTACGGGACGGGGCGGAGCGGGCTCGTTGCGAGGGCCTTCGCGATCAGGCTCGTGCATCTCGGGTTCCAGACCTTTGTCATCGGTGAGACCATCACGGCGCCGGTGCACAGGGACGACCTCGTCGTGCTCGTCTCGGGCTCCGGCGAGACCATCCCGGTGGCGATGACCGCGGACATCGCACAGCAGCTGGGCGCCCAGATCGTTTCTGTCACGGCCGACCCGGTATCACATATCGGGCGGGCCGCCGACGTGCTGCTCCATCTTGATGTAGCGAACGGCGACGGCGATCTGGCGCCGCTGGGAACATTGTTCGAGGCGTGCGCCTGGGTGGTTCTCGACGGCATCATCGCGGAGCTCATGGCCCGGACCGGCGAGGGCGAGGGCGACATGCGGGAGCGGCACGCGACGCTGGAATAAGCTTTTTAAACGGGGCGATGTTGCAATGGTAATGACCACGTATGACTACAAGGAGCTGCTGAACCGGTCGATGGAATCCCTGCCCGAGGACTTGACCTCGAAGGAACGGTTCCAGATGCCCGAAGGCGACGTATTCCACGAGGGAAACACCACCATCATCCGGAACTTCCTCGACATCACCGACCAGGTTGGCCGGGACCCCCAGCACATGCTCACCTACCTGCTCAAGGAGCTCGGGACC
The DNA here is from genome assembly GCA_964514975.1 of uncultured Thermoplasmatales archaeon. Classification (GTDB taxonomy): domain Archaea; phylum Thermoplasmatota; class E2; order UBA202; family DSCA01; genus CAZESS01. The sequence continues at coordinate 92,037 of CAZESS010000003.1, forward strand.
GCCGGCGAGCTGGACAACGAGCGCGCCATCTTCCAGGGCAAGATATCGATGGGCAAGGTCCAGGAGCGCATCGACGCCTACGTCAACACCTTCGTGGTCTGCCGGGAATGCGGCCGTCCTGACACCAATCTCATGAAGAAAAACCGCACGCTGCTGCTGAAATGCGAGGCGTGCGGCGCCATGCACCCGGTCAAGGCCAGGAAGGGGCGACGGGGCAGGCGATGACGCCACGGCGCAAAAAGCTTCTCGTTCTCGGCGTCATTGCATGTGTCTTTCTCTTCTTCCATCTGTATCACCTTGAACGGCCGTTTTCGACCAACGGCATCGACGAGGGCATCCATCTCTTGCAGGCGCAGATGGCGGCCGACGGCTTCACGCTCTACGGGGAGCTCAACGGCGACCAGGCGCCGCTGGCCATCCTGACGTTTTCGCTGTTCAAGGGCGCGGTGCTGCCGTCGCGGCTGCTGTCGTTTCTATTGTTCGCGGGCGCCACCGGAGCCGCTGGAATCATCGCCTGGCGAATAAAAAACAGGCAGGCTGGCGTGATGACGGTGCTGCTGCTATCCCTCGACTTCACTCTGCTCAGGGAGTCGCGGCTGGCGTCTCTCGACCTGTTCTCGGCCGCGTTGCTCTGCATGGCCGGGCTGATCTTCATCGTCTACCTGGAGCGCCCACGCTGGATGTATGCCGCCGGCGGCGCCCTGCTGCTGTCGCTGTCCTGCCTGTCGAAGCTCATGGCTGCACCATGCGCCCTGGCTCTCACGGTGGCGGCCGTCTGGTACGCGGTGCGGCACAGGCGGTTGAAGCATTTTGCCGTCTACGCGCTGGCCGGAATGGTGCCAGCGCTGGCATTGCTTTTCCTGTTTTCGCCGGACGCGTTGCTCAACGGCGTGCTGCTCCGGCAGCTGCACCGTGGCGCCGACTGGTCGACGAAGGCATCGGTGCTGCTGTTCATCGGCCCATCCTTTGTCTATCTCCTGGCGCTGCGGCGGTGGGATCTGCGGGACCGGCGGGTCGCGTTCGTGGTCCTCTGGCTGCTGTCTCTGCTTGCCTTCATCCTGGTGCAGGGCCGCACCTTTCAGCATCATTTCGCCTACGCGGCGTTTCCCGCGGCCATCCTGGCCGGCATGGTACTCGGAGACTGGTCGCTTGATAGCCGGAAAACAGTGACGGTGGTGGCCGGCTTCGTGGCGGTCAACACCGTTCTCATGGTGTCGCTGGTCGGCACGGCGCCCCCGGACCTGTCCTACGAGGTCGCGGACCACGTTGCGGCGGTGTCCGATGATGACGCCTGGGTGCTCTCGGGGAATCCCCTGGTGAACGTGCTGGCCGACCGCAACGCGCCGCCGAACCTGACAAACCTGGCGCGGCATCATTATCCGCCGACCACGACGTCGAACATCACCTACTGGCTGGAAGGCAATCGCGTGGAGGTCGTGGTGCTGTACTATCACCTGGCGGAGATGCCGGAGGTGGCGAGGTATCTCAACCGGAGCGGGCGCTACGAGAAAGCAATGGTCGTCGAGGGAAAAGGACAGCTGCTCTTCAACGGCGTCACGCCGCGGTTTTCCACGGACAGATACGTCGTCTACCGGGCGGTGAACGGGACTACCTGAACCAGGTCCAGAAGTTGTTGGCGAAAAAGTTCCAGATGAACACCACGCCGATGGCTATAACGGCCGCAAACAGGTAGTAGTAGCCGAATACCTCCCTGAGGAGGCCCATGACCCCCAGCTGCATCGGGAACGAGGGCGAACTGATAACGTTGAACTTGAAGAGACGCGCCCCGGCGCTCCGGAGGCCTTTTTCTCCCCGGTCATGGAACGTCCACACCTCGTTCAGGGCGTAGTTGGACAGGATGGAGAGCTCGATGGCGAACACCGCGGAGACCAGATAATACAGGCCCGCCTGCTCGGTCAGCAGCCACAGCACGCCAAGGTTGACCAGGACGCCGCTGCCGCCGACCAGCATAAACTTGATGAACCGAACGATTTCCCCGGTGTCCCATGACAGGCGGAGCAGATGGCGGAGATATTTTCCATATTCGTTGGCCACCAGGGAGCTGCTCCCCCGCTCCCGGTCCTGAAACACGATGGGCACCTCCCGTACGTCGGTGCAGCGCCCCCGTATCAATATTTCGAGAAGGATCTTGTAGCCCACGGGGCGAAGCTCGACGTCCTCAATGACCCTGCTGCGGAGCATGAAAAACCCGGACAATGGGTCGCTGACCATCCGGCAGCCGGGCAGCAAAAGATGCGCCATGAGGGTCGCCCCCTTGGAGGACAGACGCCGCAGGAACGACCACTGCTCTATTTCGCCGCCCGGTACGTAGCGGCTGCCCACCACCACGTCGGCGCCGTCGTCGATAGCCGCCAGCAGGTCAACGAGCTTCTCGGGTGGATGCTGCAGATCGGCGTCCATGACCGTCAGGATGTCGCCACTGCTCCGGCGGAAGCCCTCGATGACCGACAACGCAAGGTCGCGCTTCCCGGTCCGCCGCACCACCCTGAGAAAGTCATACCGCGCCTGGAGCTCATCGGCCCGGTCGGCGGTGCCGTCGGGGCTGTCGTCGTCGACGATGACCAGCTCGAAGTCCACGTCATGCAGCGCTATGGCCACCTGCTCCAGCAGATGGGGCAGGTTGTCGGCCTCGTTGTACGTGGGGACCACCAGGGAGAGCCGGGGCATGTGTCCGCAATATCTCGTTCCTTAAATAGTTTTTTTCTTTTTCCCTGTAGAACGGGAGACCGCTAAAACGGTAACCTTTTAAAGGATACCGCATTTGCCCGGTCAATGGGTATCATCGACATCGAGGGGCTGGTGAAGCGCTACAATGGCACGCTGGCAGTTGACGACATCAGCATGGAGGTCGAACGAGGGGAAATGTTCGCGCTACTCGGGCCCAACGGTGCGGGGAAAACCACGACAATGAACATGATGATGGGCTTCATTTTTCCCACAGCCGGCAGTGTCCGGCTCTTCGGATACGATGTGTTCAATAATGGCAAGGAGGCCCGGCACCGCATCGGCTTCATGCCCGAAGAACTTGGATTATATGACGTGCTGACCGCATATCAGCACATGGACTTTTATGGGCGGCTCTTCAACATTCCCAGGCGGCGGCGAGAGAAAAAGATAGACGAATTGTTGGAGCTGGTCGGTTTGCTTCATCGCAAGAACACAAGGGTGCGGGAATACTCGCACGGCATGCGGCAGCGGCTGGGTATCGCACAGGCACTTATAAACGACCCCGACCTTCTCATTCTGGACGAGCCGACATCCGGACTCGACCCGCGAGCAAGCTACACAGTGCGAGACATTATCACCTCCCTAACAGAGCGGGATATTACGCTGTTTCTTTCGTCACATCTGCTCCACGAGGTACAGGAAATCTGTGAGAGCGTCGCCATCATTAACAAGGGACAATTGATCAGGAAGGACACCATAGAAAACCTTGTTAGGGAATTCCGGATAGAGGGCATGCACATCACTCTCACCTGCCTCAATCTCGACAACGACATCGTTGAAACAGTCCAAGGCATGGCGGGGGTGCACTCGGTCGAAGCGTTCGGCAACACCCTTACCGCCCTAGTGGACACCGAGGATACCGCCGCCGACCTGAACGCCGCGGTGGTCAATAGGGGGGGACGCGTCACGAGAATGGAGGAGTCAACGCCAGACCTAGAAGACATTTTCTTGCGATTGACGGAGGACGACCAATGATGGATATGTCATTTTCCTCTATCACAGCCGTGGCATACAAGGAGTTCTCCGTATACTTAAAAACGAAGCGGCTGCTCATCATGGGTGGACTATATGTTGCAGGGTTCCTTACAGCCATCGGCATTATGTCCTACTACCGACAGCCGAATGCATTTCCAGATGCCATGGCCCTCGCCTATTCCTCAACATCCATCTTTTACGTCATGCTCCCTATTGCCCTCTCATACGACCTCATCGCTCGGGAGCAGAGCAGAAAATCAATTTTTCTGCTACTGTCCAAGCCCATCCGCCGAATAGAGGTCGCGATCGGTAAATTTATCGGGATTTTCAGCATCCTTTTCATCGTCATCGTGCCGATTGTCACCATAGGCCATATTATTGCAGGAATCTCGGTAGGGATCCACGGCATAATGATCGAGGTAGAAGCGTATGCCATGCTTGTGGTAATTTTACTGGGAATGTCCTGCTATATCTCATTATCCATGCTCTTTTCCACCCTGACCGATAGCACATCGACAGCCCTTATCTTATCGCTCATTGTCGGCTGGTTCGGGCTCAGCATGCTCGAGCCACTTGTCAGTCTCTTCTATAGTTTGACGGGCTCCGGTGGAGGCGGCACACCACTCGCAAGTAAAATTGCCTACCTAATATCTCCCAGCAATGATATGAATACTGCGATGAAAATACTGAACGATACAGTTTCAGCGCCCGTATCGGTGCCACAGGCTGTCGCAGCGCTTGGAATCTTCCTAGCCATAACGTTTGCTGCAACCCTATACTTGTTCCGGCGAAAAGAACTCACCTAGCGTTCTAGCACCGCTGCCAGAGGCGGCGCAGCGCTCACCACGCTGAACTCGGATTCTATGGTGTCGGTGGCGACGATGTCGTCGCAGCCGGCATCCCTGATACGCTCGACGGCGCCCCCGGCGAAGAGGCCATGCGAACACGCTGCATATATCTCGGTAGCCCCCTGTTTTTTCAGGTTCCGTATCGCCGCTGCCATCGTGCCGCCGGTCGAGATGATGTCGTCGACGATCAACACATGGCTACCGGCAACATCGAGCTTTTTGGGCTGCATTTCCACCTCGTCGCCGCTCAGGCGCGTTTTCTCAAGATGGTCATAGGGGCAGCCGATGGTGTCCGCGGCGAGGCGAGCGCGCTGCAGTGCCCCGTGGTCGGGGGCGAGCACCATGTCCGCCCGGCCGGTGAAATGCTCAGCGAGCTCGCTGACGGCGGTGACCACGTGCGCCCGGATGTCGAAAAACTCGGATATGTATTCCTTGTGCGGGTCAACCGTCGCCACCATGTCGGCGTCCTGCTCGATGAGTTCGGCGAGCTTGGCCGCGCTGACCGCCTCGCCCGGTTCGAACACCTGATCCTGCCGGCCATAGCCATAGTAGGGCACGACGACGCGGACGGTGTCGGCGCCCATACGGCGGGCGGCATCCTGCAGCAAAAACAGCTCGACGATGTTGCCATCGGGATGGGTGTTCTGCACGATGATGGCCTCGTCGAGCTCCTCATGCACGCGGACGTAGAGCTCGCCGTCGGGAAACCGCTTGACCGTGGTCTCTGCCAGGGGAACGTTGAGCGTGTCGGACAGCTCCCCTGCGAGATGCGGTGAAGAAGAACCAGCGATGATACGCTTCATAGCCCTGTTAACGGCTGCCGCCTTTTAAGTTTTTAATCGCCATCCGGGCCACCTCGATAAAGTTTTCCGGGGTCACACCGAGCATTTCCACATCGGCATTGGAAAAAAACGTGTCGACGGCGCCGGCTATCTCGCCGGGTGTCCTGCCCGTTAGATGGCATTCGAGAGTCGCCACGGCAGCGCCGGGCATCATGAAAAAATCGCCGGTGAACCGAATGCCGGCGATGACGCCGTCATCCAGCGTCAGCGTGCAGCGGATGAGCTTGCCCTGGCGGGGCTTGAGCTCAGCGCTGAAACGTCCACTCGTCGCTGGCATATTTCTCCCGCAGCCCGGGCAGTCGCTTTCGTTCATCGTCGGTGAGCGCTCCATCCTCCAAGGCAACAGAGAAGGTGTCCATGAAGCCCCGGCGCAGCGCGGTGATGACGTCGTCACGGTCAATGTCGCCGAGGAGTGCGCTGAGCGAGGTCACCCTGGCGCTTGCCTCATCGATGCCCTTGCCGGCTATCTTTGTGTCTGAAACGCGGAGCAGCGTGAACATCAGCGCCACGTCAACATCCAGCAGGACGGTGCCATGCTGCAATACGTGGCCGCGCCGCCGTGTCTGTGCGCTCCCCGATATTTTTTGTCCGTTGACGACGACGTCGTTGAGCGGCACGAAGCGTGCGTCGACGCCGAGCTGCTGGAGCCCTACTGCGAGGGCGGTGCAGATACGTTTGCATGACTGCTGGACGTCATGCGGCAGCGCCTGCTCGGGCAACATGAGCGAGTAGGTGATCTCGCCCTGCCGGTCATGGTAGACGGCGCCGCCGCCGGAGATGCGCCGGACGACGTCGACGCCATGCTGCTGGCATGCCTCCAGGTCGACCTCCTCGTGGATGCCCTGGAAGTAGCCGATGGACAGCGCCGATGGATGCCAGGTGTACAGCCGGAGGGTCGGCGTGCCCGAGATGAGCAACGACTCGTCGATGGCCATGTTTGTTGGCGCATCCGCGGCGTCGTGGATGATACATCGCCATGTGTCCATGGGAGGCTAATGGAACGGGGATAAAAAGCGTTGTCGATATGTTTAAATAGCATCGCTGTTTCGCCGTGGCATGGGTCAGGCCATCGAGGTAGAGCATCTGACGAAGAGCTATGGAAATGTCACGGCGGTCGACGACATCTCGTTCACCGTCGAGGCGGGAGACGTGTTTGCGTTTCTGGGGCCCAACGGCGCAGGGAAGACGACGACGGTGGAGATCATCGAGATGATTCGCAGCGCCGACGAGGGCACCGTGAGGGTGCTCGGCCGCGACATACACGGGCAGCCGGCGGCCATCAAGGAAGACATCGGCGTTTTACCGCAGGAGTTCCAGTCGTTCGAGCGGCTCACCGTCCGGGAGACCATCACGTATTTTGCCCGGCTCTACCGCCGGCATGCGGACATAGACCGCATCATCGACCTCATGGACCTCCACGACAAGGAAAACGACCTGTACCGCACCCTGTCCGGGGGACTGAAGCAGCGCGTCGGCGTTGGCATCGCCCTGGTCAACGACCCCGACATCGTGTTTCTCGACGAGCCAACGATGGGGCTCGACCCAAAGGCGCGGCGTGACGTCTGGAACGCTATCGCCGGGCTGCGCGAAGAGGGCAAGACCGTGTTTCTGACGACGCATTACATGGAGGAGGCCGAATATCTTGCGGACCACATCGCCATCATCCACCGCGGCCGCATCGTCGCCGAGGGTTCGCTCGACGAGCTCATCCAGCAGTATGGCGGCAAAAGCGTACTGTCCATCAGGGGCACCAGGACGGACGAGGTCATGGCGGCGCTCCAGCGCAAGGGCTACGACACCAAGGCAAAGAACAGCACCGTCGAGGTGAAAATCGATAAGAAAGATGCGGTCATCGACATCCTGTTTCATCTCCGGGAGCAGGGGCTCTATTACCGCGAGGTGGACATCAAGCATTCAGATCTAGAGAACGTGTTCCTTAACATAACCGGGACGTCGCTCGGGGAGGAAGACCTATGAAACCACGTATCGTCGCCACCGACTTTACGGCAACAATGAAATCGTTTTTCCGCAACAAGGGAACACTGTTTTTTTCGTTCGCATTTCCCGTGATCCTCATTTTGCTATTTGGCGCCATCTTTTCCGGCGGCGGGACGGGCTCCTATGACCTCTACGTCGCCAACTATGACTACGCCAACGGCGAGCTCAACGAAACCATGCGGCAGTACTGCCCGTTTCCCATGCCCGAGAACGAGAGCAACGTGTATGATGCGCTGTACATGCAGCTCGAAGACACAGGTGTCATCGACGTTAAAACCATCAATGCCAGCGAGTATCCACGCAGCGAACTCCGCGGCCGCGTTGAGGACGAAAAAATCAAGTCGGTCATGGTCATCCCTGACGGGTTCTGCCCGTCGCTGGTATGGGCGATGCAGACCGGCAATCCGAACGCAACGCGGAACATGACGCTCATGCTCGACCAGGGGGAGCAGCAGCGGAACGGCGTCATCATGTCCGTCGTGCAACAGTTCATGGGGCAGGCAAACCTGGGTATCGCCGGCGGCGGCAGCTACCTCCGCTACAACACGACCAACATCGTGCAGGAGGAATTCAAGTACATCGACTTTTTCCTGCCCGGTGTCATCGCGCTGACCGTGATGACCAACAGCATTTTCGGCATCGTGGAGACCAACATCCGGCTGCGGAAGCGCGGCATCCTCCGCAAGCTGTCGACGACGCCGTTCACCCGGAGCGAATGGCTGCTCTCCAAGATGCTGTACATGCTCTTCATCGCGTTTCTGTCCACCGCCGTTATCACGGTGGTCGGCGCCCTGGTCTGGGATATCTCGTTCAGGCTCAACGCCTACATGTTCATCCTCATCATCTCGGGCAGCTTCGCCTTCGCGGGCATCGGCATGATACTCAGCCGCTTCGTCCACGACGAGGAAACGGCACCTGCCGCTGCGAATGCGGTCACATTTCCCATGATGTTCCTCGCCGGCATCTTTTTCCCGCTTGAACAGATGCCCCAGTTTCTGCAGGTCATCGCCCACTATCTACCGCTTTACTATCTCGGGGAGGGACTGCGCGATGCGATGATCTATGGCAACATGGACAGCGCGCTGTTCAACACCGAGGTCGTCTTTGTCTTTGCAGCCATCGTGTTCGCCATCGGTGTCGCCATCACCACCTGGAAGGAAGAATAAACTACTTCACGGCGGGGTGCACCTGCCGGAGCAGCGTCTTTACATCCTTGACCGGCAGCGAGGTGAACGAATAGGCGGCCTTTCCGCCGGCCCATTTGATAGTCAGCTTGTGGGGATACCGGCGCTCCAGGTCATGGGTTCCCTGCTTGACCTTCATCTTGGTTATCTGGCCTGTCGGTATCAAAACGTTGCCAGGGGTCTCCGCCAGAATGTCGGCGGGATGCATGTCATGGTAGCGCTCATGCAGCGAGTGCCCTGACGTCATGGTTGCCAGCGTGCGCTTCAGCATTCCTTCGTTTTTGGTTTCCTCACGCACCTTTGCGGCGTGCTCGCGCATCATTTCTTTGGTTATCCGGGCGACGATGATGCCGTCGGTGGTGACCACCAGGTTGTATGCCTTGGTGCCCAAAAAGCCGCTTGTGACGTTGGGGATAATTCCGATAACTGATGGCTGATGCATGCCCCCTCATCGGCGAGTCATATTTAAAAACGTTGTTCAGGAGCCCTCTTTTTTCTCCCTTTTTTCGGCTTCCTCCTCCACCTTCTTCCGGGCTTTCTCTGCCGCCTTCTCGGCCTTCTTGCGGGCCTTGACCGCCTCCTTGGCAGCCTTCTTTTTCGCCTTGGCGAGCGCCTTCGCCTCCTTTTTGCGGGCCTTGGCCAGTGCCTCTGCCTCGGTCTGCCGGGTCTCCGCCTCGAGCTCAGCCTGCTGCTGCTCGGATGCTGCGGCAATGCGCTCCCGTTCCACGTCGGCTCGAATGCGCTCCTGCTCCACCGCGTCGGAGGTGGCCTCCTCGGCCTCAAGTCCCTTACGGTAGCGATAGGTGTAAAACAGCGCGACGAGCGTGTATACCAGCAGACCGACGCCGATGGGAAGAAAAATCCGGTCGTCGACGTCGACGTCGGAAATCTCCAGGAAGATACGGAGCGCCAGCAGCAGGGACAGCATGATGCTGCCCGCCCAGGCATGGTGATGGAATCGGTGATACCGCCGTTTATATTCCCGCCGGTCTTCCGTTGTCATGGCTTAGTCCAGGTAGTGCTCCGGCCCCCATGGCTCGGGTTTCATGCCCTTGCGCTCCCGTATCTTGCGGGTGACCTCGTCCTGCAGGTTTTTCGGCAATGGCTCGAAGCCCATGTTTTCGGTGTTCCAGAGCACGCGTCCGCCCGTCGCGGAGCGTATCGCCGATGCGAAGCCGAACATCTCCGCCACCGGTGCCTTGCCGTCGATGATGGTCATGTCCTCCCGGGTTTTCATGTCCAGGATGGTCGCGCGGCGCTGCTGCAGTTCCTTGCTCACCTCGCCCATAAGGTCGTGCGGGACCTCGATATAGACCTTCTGCATCGGTTCAAGGAGCTTGGTGCCGGCGGCGGTCATGGCACCGTAGATGGCGTTCCGCATGGCCGGGATGACCTGTGCCGGGCCGCGATGGATTGCATCCTCGTGGAGCTTCGCATCCAGCAGGCGAACCTTGACACCCATGACGGGCTCGTTTGCCTGCGGGCCGCCCTTCATGACCTCCTCGAAGGCGTCCTTGACGAGTTCCCGTATCTCGTAGAGATGCTGGATACCCTTGGAGACGTTGGTCAGGATGTTCTGCCCGGCCAGCATCATGGCACCCTTGGCCTCGTCCTTGTCCATGCCCTGCTCATGCAGTATCTTGGCCGCCTCCTTGCTGTGCTTCTTGACGTTCTCCGGGACCTCACCCTCCTTGAGCGCCTTCTGCACTCCTTCCTCGAGGGGTTCAATCTCGACGAACAGCTGATTGTGCTTGTTGGGCGACTTGCCCATGAACTTGGGTGACGCACTGTCAACGGTCTCCCGGTAGATGACCGTGGGCTCCGACGTCACGATGTCGACCTTGTGGTCATGGATGAGACGGTGCTCGGTGACCTCCAGATGCAGTTCGCCCATGCCGCTCATCAGGTATTCGCCGGATTCCTCGTCGATGTTCACCACGATAGACGGGTCGCTTTTCGAGGTGCTCCGCAGGGCCTTCACCAGCTTCGGCAGGTCAGAGGGACGCTTGGCCTCCACCTTGACCGTTACCACGGGCTCAGAGATGTGCTTGATCTGCTCGAACGCCTCCATGTCCTCCTCGCTCGTGACGGTCGACCCGGCGATGGCGTCGCGCAGGCCCGTGATAGCCACGATGTTTCCGGCCTCGACCTCCTGCACCGGGATGCGGTCGTTGCCCACCATGATGGCCACCTGCTGCGTCCGGTATTTCTTGGGCATACCGCTGATGTACACCTCCTGGCCATCATGGATGGTGCCGCCGTAGACGCGGCCGAAGGCCACCTCGCCGGCATGGGGATCCATGATAATCTTGGTGATCATGATGGCCAACGGTCCGTCGGAATCACATTTAAGCATGGTCTGCCCCACCTTGGACTCCGGGTCCCCTTTCCAGATAACGGGGATACGATACTTCTGCGCCACATCCGGATTGGGCAGATGGTCGATGACCATGTCCAACGCTACTTCATGGATGGGCAGCTGCTTGGCCAGCTTTTTCTCCTCGCCGTTTTTGCAGTACTCGTAGATGTCCTTGAACGTGATACCCGTCTTCTCCATGTAGGGCTTCGAAATCGCCCAGTTGTGCAGCGAGCTGCCAAAGATGACGCTGCCGTCCTCCACGCTGACCTTCCAGTTTTCCTCTTCATAAAGCTCGGGCGCCAGTTTCTTGATGCGGTCGTTGACCTCGTTGATGATGTTCACGAACTGGGCCTGCATCTCGTCGAAATCCATCTTCAGCTCGTTGATGAGCCGGTCGACCTTGTTAACCAGCAGCACCGGCTGCACCTTCTCCCGCAGCGCCTGTCGCAGCACCGTCTCAGTCTGCGGCATCACGCCCTCCACGGCGCAGACCACCACGATGCCGCCGTCGACGGCACGCATCGCCCGGGTAACGTCGCCGCCAAAGTCGACATGGCCGGGGGTATCGATCAGGTTTACCAGATACTCGTCGCCTTCAAACTCATGCACCATCGACGCCGACGCGGAATTAATGGTAATGCCGCGGTCCTGCTCCTGCTCATCGAAATCCAGGGCAAGCTGCTCGCCGGCCAGCTCCTCCGATATCATGCCGCAGCCCGCCAGCAAATTGTCGGAAAACGTCGTCTTGCCATGGTCGATATGCGCGATAACACCGATGTTCCGTATCCTGTCCAGCTTCCTGCGCAGCCTGTGCGCCTTCTTGACATTTTCTTCCTTACGTCCCATTTATCTCACCGTGCACTCTTAGCAATCCGTTCTTTTTCCACTTTCTTGTTCACCGCGAACGACGACGGGTCATCGTTCGATGCCTTCATGATCTCGTCAGCGAGCGCCTCCTCGACGCTCCGCTTGCTTCCCGACGACGTGCTGATGGCACCTTTGCCAAGGTTGCGCAGCGCGATGTCCAGCCGGCGCAATGGAGCGGTGTCAACGGCCTGCGGCACATAGATGCCGGACAGAAACAGGCGGGTTGCCTCCTCCCGCGGCGCCGAGTTCTCGATGGCTCGCACCAGCACCTGCATCGGATTCTCGTCGGTCTTTTTGTGAATGATCTCGAATGCGTCCTTGGCCACGGTGATGGCCTTCATCTTCTTGCCCGTGTAGGGGCCCGTCCTCATGAGATTGTTGATGAGACGCTCGATGATGGAAAGATTCGCCTTCTTGAACCGGCGGTTCGCGTGCCGGGCATGCTGATGTATCTGCCTCGAATCGAGATTCATGTACCGGGCCAGTCCCCTGTCCTCGATGACGATGTCATCCACATCATACTTCCCAAACAAGGGAGGGATTTTTTTCTCAGTCATGATATCAGCGCACCGGTTTCTCCACTTTGCCCCGCACCAGTTCCTTGAGGGACACGTTGTTGACCTTGATAACCTTGAAACGGACGCCGGGGATGTCACCATATGATTTCCCCATCGCACCGCCGATACCCTCGATGAGCACCTCGTCGTGCTCGTCGATAAACGTGATCGCCCGGTCACCGGGCACGAACGCCGTCACCATCCGGCCGTTCTTGATGAGCTGCACCCTGACACATTTCCGGATAGCCGAGTTCGGCTGCTTCGCCTCGATGCCCACCTTCTCGATGACGATGCCGCGTCCCTGCGGAGCGCCCTCAAGCGGGTCGGTCCGCTTTTTCAGGTTCAGCGCGCGGCGTTTGTACTGCATATCCGACCAGCGGAATTTCTGGCGGTCTCGCTTGAGCTTCCGAGCTGCGTTCATTCCTTTGCCCATGATTTCACCAATTTGTTCGCTAATATACTCCTCATATTTAATCATAACGGGTATGATCACGGAGCAGCGCAGGTAGCAATGCACAACCCACATTTATAAATTGCTGTCCCCATTTGGTCGACGAGGCAGGACAATGAAACAGTTCACCCTGATGGACGGAGCGATACAGGCCACCGCACATCTTGCCACGCCCGACAGATGGGTCATCTGCTCCCACGGCCTCTATTCCAGCATGGCCAGCGACAAATATGTCCAGCTGGCCGGGATGGCAAACGAGCGCGGCATATCATTGCTCCGGTTCAACCACCGGGGCTGCGGCAATAGCGACGGCGACTTTGCCGAATCAACGTTAACCAGGCGGGTCGAGGACATGCGAGCCGCCATCGAATGGGTACGGGAGACACATGGCGGGGGCATCGCGCTGTTCGGCTCCTCATTCGGCGGCATGGTCTCCATCCTCGCGGCAGATAGCGACATCCGGACGCTGGCGCTCATGTCGACGCCGTATAAAATCGAGGGGGACCTGGGGCTTGACGAGGCATTCGTGGAGGACCTGGAACGCTACAATCTGCTCGAGGGCATTGCGACGGCGCCGCCGGTGCTCATCATGCACGGCCGCACCGATGGGCTGGTGCCCGTCGAGCACGCCAGAGCGCTGCATGACCATGCACCGGCGGAGAATAAACTCGTGCTGTTCGATGCTGACCATCGTTTTTCGGATGGCGAGGTGCGCACGCGGGCGCTCGAGATGGCGCTCGACTGGATTACCGCATATTTTTAGGGAAGACGGCGTTTTCTGAGGTCGGTGACCGTCCGGCGGTCGAGCATGACGATGGCGTAGTCGATGAGCGTTTTGAGCGATGACGCAAACAGGCCGACGATGAGACCGAAGATTTGGCCGCCCATGAGCTGCCATATGATTTCTCCGATGACAGCGGGGAGTATCCAGACGGGGAGCATTATTTTCCAGCGTGGATGCAGATGGATTTTCATGCTGGTCCATCTGATGTCAGCCCGCCATACGTTGTATTTTCTGCGCATCGTCCTCCATCGGTTTTTCATGGACAATGATGTTAAATATATAAAAAAATTCCGGTTTGTTTGTGCCGCATACCGTGCAGACATCGGGCAAACGGTTGCTATCAAAACGCCGGGTAATTATATGTCCCGATGGCGTGACCAAAAAAGAGGGCGGGGCGGGAGTTGAACCCGCGTATGCGGATCTGCAGTCCGCCACCTCGCCTCTAGGTTACCCGCCCAGATGGGTCATGCAGGATAACATGGCGCACCAGTTTTTAACGTTTTGCCGTCCGATGAGCGGCAACCTTTTTTAGCTCCGGGGACATGCCATGTGAATGCCATCGACCGCGAGCGATGCCGACATGTCGTCAGTGCCAGCCATCCTGCTGGTATCGCTGCCGCTGATCGGATGGTCGCTTGCATTTCCATTGATAAAAATCGCGCTCGACGAGCTCTCCTGGGTCAACCTGACCATCCTCCGCTTCCTGGTGGCGTGCAGCACGCTGCTGGTGCTGCTGGGCCTGCAGCGGCACCGGTTTCCGCTGCCTGGCCGGCAGGAGCTGCCAGCGCTCTTTTTACTGGGGTTTTTTGGCATCATCGTCTACCATCTCGGCCTCAACTATGGCGAGCAGTATGTGTCGCCGGGGGCGGCCAGCCTCCTCGTGGCGACCATTCCCGTGTTCGTGGTCATGCTCGCCGTCGTGTTCCTGGACGAGGGCATCACAGGCTGGAAGCTGCTGGGCATCACGCTCTCGCTGGCGGGTGTCGTCGTGCTCTCGCTGTGGGGCACCGGCACCGCCACGATAGAAATCGACTATGTGGGAGGCGCAATCGCCGTGCTGATTGCCGCCGTGATGGGCGCCTTGTATACCGTGGCTGGCAAAAAAATGCTGGGGCGGTATTCCCCGCTGTCGCTGACCGTCTACGCCATCCTGCTGGGCAGCCTCGGGTTGCTTCCCGCCGTCAATGGCTCGTTGTTCAGGCAACTCGGGCACCTGTCGCTGCAGGCCACCGCCGCGGTGCTCTTCCTCGGGCTGTTTTCCACCATTGTGAGCTACGCGCTCTGGTACATGGCGCTGCAGCGGCAGTCCGCCTCATCATTAAGCGTCTACCTCTATGTCGTCCCGGTGGTCGCCACCGCCCTGAGCTGGATGCTGTTCGATGACGCCATAACGCCGATGTATCTCCTGGGCGGCGTGCTGGTCATCGGGGGCGTCGCCATCGTCAACCGGCAGCGCCGTTGAGAACGTTTATAAAACCCGGTGTGTTGAACGGGCATCATGTGCCCATGTGAGACGGCGGCGCGGGCCGGCCTGCACCCAGATGGTAGGGAGGAAAAAGCATATTTCGATGCCGGACGGGTCTACGCTGTCCAGATAGAGCTCAACCTGGCCTGTCCGCAGGGCTGCCTGTACTGCTACGCCTCCGATGCCAATCCACCAGAGGAGGGGATGCCCCAGGAGGACGTCGTCGCCGTCTTGGACGCAGCCGTCGACATGGACATTCGGGCGGTAGACTGGCTCGGCGGCGACCCGTTGGTGCGGGACGACTGGTACGAGCTCATGCGGTATGCGCAGCAGCAGGGACTGGTCAACAACATCTGGACGAGCGGGATGCCGCTGCAGGATGAATTGGTGGCCCGACGGGCGGTCGAGGTCTCCCGCGGCGGCTTCATCTCGGTGCACCTCGACAGCCTCAACGAAGCGATATATGGACGGCTGCACACGGGTAATCCTGCGGGCAAGATACACGCCATCCTGGCCGGGGTCGACAACGTGCAGGCAGCCGGCAAAAACCCGGAGCACATGGTAAACTGTATCACCTTTACCAGGGCGGTGGCAGATGATGCAGCCCGCACCATCCGGTTTTTCCAGGAGGAAAAGGGCATGCGGACCTGTCTCACACAGATGTGCCCGACGGGGCTGGCCGAGGAACGGGACGACCTGGTGCCATCCATGGAGGAGATAGAAAACGCGTGCACCGTCCGCGACAGGGTCAACTATCCCGGCTCGAAGCTGTCGATATGCTCCATGGACACCAACAGGTACTACTGCGGCGGCATCATCTGCGTAACGGTCGACGGCGACGTGACCCCCTGCTCCGTCATCCGGCAGGGCGTCGGCAACATACACGATGCAGCGCTGCGGGATATCGTCGAGCGGCACCGTGACACGTTGCTGTTCACCGACCTCCGGAACGACAGCGGGCTCCCCAAGGACTGCCGGGATTGCGAGCACAACGTCGTCTGCTGGGGCTGCCGCGCCGCCGCCTACTACGCGACCGGCGACGTCTGCGGGCCTGACCCCAACTGCTACCGCAGAAAGAGATAAGAAGCACAGCCCGATATATCCGGGTGGTTGCATGAACGACGGCCAAAAGGAAAAACGGCTTGATTACACCATCGGAGACGTGATCGACATCTACGCCGGCCCGGTCGGCGTGCTGTGGCAGATGCTGATGGGCGACCAGATACATGTCGGCGGCGAAGCGGAAACCCTGGCGCTGGCGGAGCGAGCCCGCATAACCGGCGACAGCAGGGTGCTCGACGTGTGCAGCGCGCTCGGTGCCCCGGCCCGGCAGCTCGCCACCCGGTATGGATGCACCGTGGTCGGGCTCGACGCAACGGAAAAAATGGTTGAGCTGGCTGAACGGGACACCATGACGGCAGGGCTTTCAGGGCAGGTGTCGTTTCGGCTGGGGAACGCGCTCGACATGCCCTTCAAGCGGGAGAGCTTCACGGTGGTCTGGGGTCAGGATGCCTGGTGCTATGTGACCGACAAAAAACGGCTGGTCGAGGAAGCATATCGGGTGCTTGTGCCCGGGGGCACCATCGCGTTTACCGACTGGCTGCAGACCGGCGATATGACGGCGGAGGAATGGGAGCTGCTCAACGGGTTCATGGCCTTTCCCTACATGGAGACCCCTGACGGCTACGTGGAGCTGCTCCGCCGGGCGGGCTTCGAAAACGTCGAGGTGGAGGACACCGGCGAGCTGTTCGCCCGGCACTGCCATCGCTATCTGGACATGCTCCGCACCGAGCTGCGGGATGACATCATCGACGGCTACGGCCCTGAGATGTACGAGGCAGCGGAGGACGGGCTCCAGCGATGGACGGCGGCGGCCGACGCGGGCACGGTGGGCCGCGGCATGTTCCTGGGACGCAAGCCGAGATGACGGGGGCAAGCCTTTTTGTAGCCCGGCATGTTTAAAACCCGGATGGACGGCAGGGGCACGCAGAGCTGCATTCTTCTCTATATCAAATATCCAGAGCCGGGACGGGTGAAAACCCGGCTGAGCGAGGCGCTGGACGGCGGCGTCGCAGCGGAGCTCTACCGGCATTTCGTCATAGATGTGCTCGCAATGGTAAAGGACACCGGACACGACGTCATCATATGTTACGCTCCCGCCGGGCGGGAGGAGGACTTCCGGAGATGGCTCGGCCCCCGCCATCGGTATCATCGGCAGCGGGGCGACACCCTGGGTGAAAAACTGAAGCATGGCTTCGCCGACATCTATGCGGCGGGCTACCGGAGCGCCGTTGCCATTGGCAGCGACAGCCCGGACCTGCCATCCCGGTATATCGAGATGGCGTTCACCCGGCTTGGGGAACATGACGTGGTCATCGGACCGGCGGTCGACGGCGGCTACTATCTGATAGGCTTCGCCAGGGATACCTTTGTGCCGGAGGCGTTCGACGGCATCGAATGGAGCACGTCCACCGTGCTGCATGAAACGCTGCGGAATCTCCGGCGGCAGCCCGGAGATGTTGATGTTCACCTGCTGCCGGCGTGGAAGGATGTGGACACCCTCGACGACCTATGGGCGCTCATATATCGCACCCGGAACAGCGCGTTTGCGTCATCGGCCACGATGCGCTACATCACCGATCAGATACCATGACAGATGAGACATGCATGCATCCAGAGATATCCGTGGTGGTACCGTTCCACGCGAGCGTCGACGGCATTGCGGCAATACGGGCCATGATAGATACGGCCAGCGTGCCGACGGAAACCATCTACGTGGTCGACAGCGGGCTGCGGCACGTGATGCCGCGGCCGCGCGACCGTGAAACGGTCATCTGGATAGAAAACCGGGGCAGGGGATACAACCTCCGGGAGGGCGCAAAACATGCCCGGGGGGACATCATTGTGTTCCTGCACGCGGACACCGTGCTTCCATCCGGGTGGGACACGGCGATATGCGATGCCATGGAAGACAGCGATGTGGCCGGCGGCGGGTTTTCCCTTCGATTCGACCATGACAGCCCGTTTCTCCGGCTGGTGGTGCTGGCGAGCGATCTGCTCATCTATCTCATGGGCCGTTTTTCTGGGGATAGAGCCATGTTCGTCCGCGCTCCCCTGATACAGCGGCATCCCAACGTGCTCGACGTCCCCATCATGGAGGACACCGAGCTCTCCATTTTCATGCAACAGCAGGGGAAAACGGTGCTCCTGCAGAAAACGGCTGTTACGAGCGCGGCGACCTTCGTCCGGCACGGGTTCCTCCGCAACACGCTACGAATCATCATCTGTTCGCTGTGGTACGCGGTCGGAATGAATCTGCAGGACATCTACGATTTCTATTACCGCAGGTGAACGCCGCGGCGGGGCTAGTCGGCGTGCGCTATCGCCTCGGGCGGGAATGGCTCCTGGGTCTGCCGCTGGTCATCCCATCCCGTCAGGGTCTCGTAGTGAACGTTCCAGTTTGTCCCCTGCATCGTCAGGGTGAACGTGACGTTGGAGACCTCGGAGGTAACGGTGACGGTGTCGCCGGGCTGATATTCGTCGGTGATGTCTCCCTCGACGGTGAGCGCGCTGCGGGTGTACGAGGAAAACTGGAGCACGGTGATGTCCCGACTGCTGTTGTATGACAGGTTTTGGAGCTGGTCTCTGATGGTCACGGTGTCGCCCTCGTCATATGAGGCCAGGTAGACCATCAGGGTGTCGGTGTCGTTATCCCTGGTCTGCCGGTAGTCGCTCTGGAACTCGTAGAATGACAGCGCTCCGTCGTCCTGGTCATCTCCCGTGTCATCTGTGTCGTCCCCGGTGTCGTTTCCGTCGCCGTCGGTGTCATCATCGATGTCGGCGGTTTCCGCGTGCGCTATCGCTTCGGGCGGGAAGGGCGTCTGGGTGTTGTTCTGGGTGTCCCATCCATTCTTGAAGGTTTCGTAGTGGATGGTCCAGTTCTGGCCCTGCATCGGGTAGGTGAACGTGGTGTTGATGATCGGGGAGGTCAGGGTGACGTTGTCGCCGGCCTGGAAATCATCGGTGATGTTGCCCTGGACGGCCTGGTACTGCCGGGGATACGAGGAAAACTGGATGAGCGTCATGCTCTCGTTGCCCTGGTCCCTGTAGGTCAGGTTTTGGAGCTTGTCCCGGATGACCACGGTGTCACCCTCGTCGAGCGACCGCAGATACATGACCATGGTCTGCGTCTGGTTGTCCCTGGTGCTGTTGTAGTCCTGGTTGAACTCCAAAAATGTCATCGTCTCCGTCATGCCGCCGGTGTCTCCGTTGTCGTCCTCCAGGCACCCGGCGGTCGCCACGACCGCCAGGACGCAGACGAGCAGCGATACAACAATAGCTCGTTTCATAGCGCGTGTCCAAGGGTAGCATGGTATTTATACCTTGGGATGGAGCGAAATCGTTATAGGTGGCAATGGCGTTCAGGCAGCACGGAGCAACACCATGGAGTATCCCTTCCAGCAGTTCAGGCGACAGGTCGCCACCCGGCTCGCCGAATCAGCACGACGGCGCTACGGCATCGAGGACGACATCGATCTGGAAACACCCACCGAGGCGGAGATGGGCGACGTGGCGTTTCCCTGCTTTCCGCTCGCCGGTCGGGCAAAGAAGGCGCCGGCGGCCATCGCCGAGGAGCTCGCCAGCGACATAGCCGGAGAATGGATCGGCCAGGTCGAGGCAGTGAACGGCTACGTCAACTGCTTCATCAACATGGAAAAGCTGACGATGGAGCTGTTGCCACGTGTGCTCGAGATGAAGGAGCGCTACGGCGCCGGTGGCGACAAAAACATGGCGGTCATCGTGGAGCATACCTCGGCCAATCCCAACGGGCCCCTGCACGTCGGCCGCGGCCGCAATCCCCTGCTCGGGGACACCCTGGCCCGCATTTTCCGGTTCGCAGGCTACGACGTCGAGACGCAGTTCTACCTGGACGACATGGGCAAACAGGTCGCCATCCTCGCCTGGGGGCTCGAGCATCTCGACCTGGCGCCCGAGGCGGAAAAGCCCGACCATCGCTCCGTGGCATTTTACCAGGAGGCCAACCGGCGGATGGAGCAGGACGAGCAGGTCGCCCGGGACATCGAGGAGCTGATCCAGCGCGGTGAGCAGGGCGACCCCGACATGCTCGAGCGCATGGAGCAGGCATACCGGCCGGCGCTCAAGGGCATCATGCAGACGCTCAGCCGTGTCAACATATCCATGGACAGCTTCGTCCGGGAATCGCGGTTCGTGCTCGACGGAACCGTCAGCGACGTGGTAGCACGGCTGACGGAAACAGCCTATGCCGCCCGGGAGGACGGCGCCCTCTACCTCGACCTGTCATCCTTCGACATCCACGGACGGAACAAGCAGTTTTATCTCACCCGGCGGGATGGCACCTCGCTCTATGCCACCAGGGACATCGCCTACCATCTCTGGAAGGGACGGCAGGCCGACCGGCTGGTCAACGTGCTCGGCGAGGACCACCGGCTCGAGGCACGCCAGGTGGAAATCGCGCTGTCCCTGCTCGACGCCCCAACGCCAAAGAGCGTGTTTTATTCCTTTGTCTCCCTGCCCGAGGGAAAAATGTCGACCCGACGCGGCCGCGTCGTATACCTCGACGACCTGCTCGACGAGGCGGTGGAGCGCGCCCTCAGGGAGGTCAAAAAACGGCGTGACCTGCCCGATGAGCAGGCGAAAGCCATCGCCGAACAGGTGGGAACGGGCGCCGTTCGCTACAACATCCTCAAGGTCAGCCCGGAAAAAGCCATCACCTTCCGATGGGAGGAGGCACTGAACTTCGAGGGGCAGTCGGCACCGTTCATCCAGTACGCATATGCGCGATGCTGTTCAATCCTCGAAAAAACAGGTACAAAGCCGGATGTCGACAGCGGGTACAGCCATGCGGAGGAAACAGCGCTGCTGAAAACACTCGCCCGGTTCCCCGACGTGGTCGCCCATTGCCGGGAGCGATGCAGCCCCGCAGGGCTCGCCGAATACGCACATGAGCTGGCATCCCGGTTCAACGGCTTCTACCGGGACTGCCGGGTTATCGGCGACGAACGGGAGGCGGCACGGCTTGCGCTCGTCGATGCTTCAAGGATAACATTGCACAACGCGCTCGAGCTGCTGGGCATCTCGCCGCTGCCAGAAATGTAGCCGCCTTTTTCCAATGTTTATGGACCCTTCCGGGTCATCGTCCGCGGAAACGAAATGGTGTCCTTGATGTTGTCAAGCCCGCATATCCAGGCGAGGACGCGCTCGACGCCGACGCCATAACCGGCATGGGGCACGGAGCCATATCGCCGGAGGTCGAGATACCACTGGTAGCGTTCGAGATCCTCGCCTTCCTCCCGCAGCGCCCGTATGAGCTCGTCGACATCGGTGGAACGCTGGCTGCCGCCCACGATTTCACCGTAGCCCTCGGGAGCGATCATGTCGAAGCACAATGCCTCGTCGGGCTGCTCGGGGTCGGCGGGCTTGTAAAACGCCATTGCCTCCTTTGGATAATGGGTCACCACGACCGGGGTGTCGAACTCCTCCATGAGCTCTTTTTCCTCGATGGTGCGCAGGTCCTTGCCGAACGCGATGTCCACGTCCCGCTCATGCAGGATCTCCAGGGCGCGTCGGTACTTGATGGTCGGCCATTCCCGGTCCAGCATCCGCCGGAGCGGCGTAGGGTCGCGCTCCATAGCTTCGAGATCGCTCTCATGCTCGTCGAGGATACGCCGCAGGATGAACTTGATCTCCTCCTTCGCCATCTCCGTCACATCATGCAGGTCCATCCAGGCGGCCTCCATCTCGGCCATCCAGAACTCGCTCAGATGACGGCTCGTTTTCGATTTCTCGGCTCGGAACGTGGGCGCCATGTCGTAGACGCGCTCCAGCGCGAACACGGCCGCCTCGGCGTAGAGCTGCCAGGACTGCGACAGATAGGTAACGTCGTCGTAGTAGTCCACCTCGAACAGGGTGGCACCGCCCTCGCACTGGCCGGGCTGCAAAATCGGGGGATGGAACTCGTAGAAATCATGGCTGCGGAAAAACTCGTGGATGGCACCCGTCATCGTATGCCGTATCTTCATGATGGTAGTCAGCTTCCGGCTGCGCAGCCAGAGATGCCGGTTGTCGAGCAGATGCTCCATGCTCTGATCCTCGGTGATCGGGAAATCATCGGCGAAGCTGACGACCTGGAAGCGCGTGGCATGTATCTCACGGCCGCCGGGCGCCCGCTCATCCTCATGGATGGTACCCTCTATGGTGACGGATGACTCGATGAGCGCGTTTTTCGCTCCCTCAAAGTCCTCATCGGGCAGCGACGACTGCTCAGCGACGACCTGTACGATGCCGCTTTCGTCTCGCACGACAACGAAGGCCAGGCCGCCGCTGCTCCTGGTGCGGTAAATCCAGCCACGGATGGCCGTGTCGTCGCCCTCGCTTTTCCTGAGCGCTTCAGAAATCCTGTCGATAGCTGGCATCGACGCCATAATCAACAGCGACATAAAATGTTTTTGTATGGTAAAACATTTGTAGCCCCGGGTGTATAGTGCGGTATGCCCCGCGTGTATTCTCCCTCGCGTATCTCCGCCTACGAGAACTGCCCGCTGAAGTTCAAGTATCGCTACGTGGACAAAAAGCCGGCGATGCGGGCGACCATCGAGGCGTTCCTGGGACGGCGGGTGCACGAGGCGCTGGAAAAGCTCTACCGGGACATGCAGTTCCAGAAGACGCCGTCGCTGGAAGACCTCGTCGGGTTTTACCACGAGCAGTGGGAGCGCGAGATGGACGACAGCATCTGCGTGGTCAAGGACGGCTACGACCCGGCGAACTATCGGAAGATGGGGGAGCAGTACATCCGGCAGTACTACACCAGCTACCAGCCATTCGACGGGGGGCGGACCATCGCGCTCGAAAAGCGCGTCCGCTTTCCCATCGGCGACGGCTACTCCATCATGGGCTACATCGACCGGCTTGCCGACACCGATGGAATCTATGAGATCCATGACTACAAGACCTCGCTGACGCTGCCCACCACTGATGATTTACGCGACGACCGGCAGCTCGCCCTGTATGCGCTGGCCGTCCGGCACATGTATGACGATGCGGACGAGGTGGCGCTGGTCTGGCACTACGTGGCCTTTGACAAGGAGCTCCGCGTCCGGAAGAGCGACGAGGAGCTGGAGATGGTGCGACGGGAGACTCTGCAGGCAATCCGTGACATCGAGGCAGCCATCCAGCAGGGGAACTTTGAGCCGCGGGAGTCGGCGCTCTGCCCATACTGCGAGTACCAGCCGATCTGCCCGCTGTTCAAGCACCGGTACCAGGTCGATGAGCTCCCGGCGGAGGATGCCCGGGAGGAGGACGGCCGCGCGCTGGTGAACCGGTATGCTGAGCTGAAAAACAGGATAGCGGAGCTCGAGCAGCTGAAGGACGACGTCCAGGAACGGCTGGTGCGCTACGCCCGGGAAAACGACATACAGCATGTCTACGGCAGCGACCGTATCGCCAACGTCAGGGTCTACCACAACCCCTGGTTCCCCAACAAGGATGACCCGCAGCGGCAGGAGTTCGAGGAGCTGCTGCACGAGATGGGGCTCTACGATGACTTCACCCGGCTGGACACCTTTGGGCTGTCCAAGGCGTTTCAGAAAAACGAGCTGCCCGACGATGCGGCCAACAAGCTGGAGGGCTATGTGACCATGAAGACGGTGGAGCGCGTCTACCTGCGGCAGCGCGACCGGGACTGATTTTCCGGCGGCATCTTCAAATAGCATGGCCATGATGGCGACATATGAGCTGGATACGCACCATCGGCGACGCGGATGCCACGGGAGACCTCAAAGAGATTTATGAGGAGGTGCAAAAACGTCGGGGGAAGCTGTCTAACATCATGCGGGTGCAGAGCCTCAACCCGGAGGCATTGCGGGCGCATCTCGATCTGTACATGGCAGTCATGTTCGGCCCGTCGGGGCTCTCTCGGATGGAACGCGAGCTGGTCGCCCTGACCGTGTCATTGGCCAACGGCTGCCCGTACTGCATCCGGCATCACGGGGAGGCACTGCGGCATTACTGGAGCGATGAACGGGTGGAGCGGTTCATCGACGACCCCGGCTCGGCTGCGCTCCCGGAGCGGCAGCGGCACCTGGTCGACCATGCCAGGATGCTGACCCTGCATCCCGACGAGGTGGACAGCGACGACATCGAGCGGCTCCGCATGCAGGAGCTGACGGACGAGAGCATTCTGGCACTCACCCTCATCGTCTGCTATTTCAACTTCGTGAACCGCATCGCGCTCGGCCTGGGTGTGTCCTTTACAGAAAACGAGGCATCCGGCTACCGCTACTGATTGCGATGCGAGGCATCCGGGAAATGCGGCCCGGGCGCCACACATTGTTTAAAAAAAGGGCTGTACTGATGGTATGATGGCCACCGCAAGGAGATGCAGTGACATCGTCGCGCGGCTGGAAGCGCTGGGCAACAGGAAAAACATCGACGGTATGCGGCGCTATGGTATCACCGGCCGGGCATATTGGATCCGTATCCCTGAGCTCCGGCGGATAGCCAGCGAGCATAGCCGTGACCATGACCTGGCGATGGCGCTGCTGTGGAGCCAGCGAGAGGAGCAATACGTCAGGCGTGCCGGCTACGTGCTGATGGCCATGCTCGCCGTCCACCGGAAGGAGGCAGACGAGGGGTTTTTCACGCGGTTTTTTCCCGCCATCATACGGGGTGCCGACGGCGAACGGCGACATGTAAAACAGGCAGTCAGCTGGGCGCTCAGCCAGATAGGAAAACGCGGCCGGGAGCTCAACGAAGCAGCAATCTCCGCCGCCAGGGACATCTAGCGGCAGGACAGCCCGGCAGCCCGATAGGTGTCAAACGATGTGCTGCGTGAGCTCACCAGCGAAAAAGTGCAGCGACGACCCCGGCAGGACTAACGCTGGCCGCCAAGCTCGTCAATCAACAGCCGGGCTGAATCGGCGGCGCAGTTCACGGCAACGCCTTTCCCCTCGGTGGAATCACCGACCAGATAAAAGTTTTTCAACGGCGTCTTCACCGACGGCTTCGGGTTGTCGATGGTTTTCGCAACGGCGTCGAGATGCCATATCGATGGATACAGCGCCCATTTCAGCCTCCGCCGCCAGCCGGGGATGAGCCTCGCAAGGTTTGCGTCCAGCATGTCCCGCAGCCGCCGCAGTGTCGCGGCATCACGGGCCTCGTCGGGCGAGCA
Source organism: uncultured Thermoplasmatales archaeon (assembly GCA_964514975.1). Classification (GTDB taxonomy): domain Archaea; phylum Thermoplasmatota; class E2; order UBA202; family DSCA01; genus CAZESS01. The sequence continues at coordinate 117,322 of CAZESS010000003.1, forward strand.
GATGATGTAGGCCTGCACCAGCGCATGTCCCGAGGGAGCCATCTTTGCCCGGGGATGCGACGGCTTGAAATCGATCATACCGACGGCGTCGCCGCCTTCCACCCCGGCGTCACGCTCTATGAACATGTAGGCCCGGCCGACATGGTCATCGGGTATCCCGGCCAGTGCATACCAGGCACAGAGGCTGCCCGTGCCCGATAGCCCTTCAACGTAGCGCGCCCATCCCTGGGGGAAGGCATCCCGTGCGGCGATGGAAAACGTGTCCTGGACCGGGAGATTGCTCACCACCAGGTCATAGTCCCTTTGCTCGTCCGCGACGACCCCGCAGGCCACGCCGTCCTCGATGACCACCTGCTGTACCTCCTGCGCTATGATATGGCCGCCATGGTCGCGGAGCCACCCGGCAAGCTTGTCAGCGATGGCACCCATGCCGCCCACCGGATAGGCGACGGGATGCGAGCCCATGAGCTCCCGCTGCGCCCAGAACGTCTCGCCGGTCGAGATGCGCCCGAGGTCGTTGACCGTGGTGATCAGCCGGGGGAACAGCTCCAGGGTGAGCCGCATCTTGCCCCGGCCGTATTTTTCGATGGTTTCCGACATGGGAACGTTTTCGAGGGCCTCTATGGTCCGCCGGCGTGAAAACAGCAGCTGCATGATGCGGGGGAGCATCCTGACCTTGTCCCATATAGATAGATAGGGAAAATCAATGGTGTCGCCGATGATGCCCAGCCGTGAACCGATGAGCTCCTGCTCGACGCCGAGCAACTGGAGTACCTGCATCGGCGCCGCGTTGTCGCCGCCGCCCATCAGATGAAAGCCAAGGTCAAAACGGTAGCCCTCCAGCAGTCCATCGAAAATGTCATCCAACGAGGGCTCGGCAAACGGCACCGCCATGTCAAACCGGCTCAACAGGTGAAGATAGTCCTCCTTTGACAGGCCGCCGTCGACGGTCATCGCCCGGCCGCCCATCCCGGCCTCACGCTCATACACGTCGACCTGGTAGCCATGGCGACGGAGCAACGCCGCAGCCGACAAGCCGCCGATGCCCGCTCCGACAACCGCTGCCCGCATCTTACATCTCCGGCTGGAAGGCACGAACGCCGGTCAGCGGGGAAAACACGACATACCAGGCAATGGGGAGCACCGCGAGGCCGACAGCTGCAAGGATGCCAATCTCGCCCATCAGCATCACGGGGACAATGGCATAGCGGAGAAACGAGGCGCCGGCGATCAGCCGCCGGAGCAACGAACGGTCGAAACGCCGCAGCCGGAGCAACCTGACCTCGATAAAAAGCACGCCGGCCAGCATCACCGCGAGCAGCGCAAGCTGCCATACCTCGTATGCGACACCATACACAAAGGGAACAAAGACGAGCGCGGCCGACGACAGCCGGATGCCCATGCCAAACATTTGAAACGAGAGCGGGACCGTCAGCCGGCTGCCCCGCACCGACACGCCGGCAACCCGCGCGAGATTGCATACGCCCATCAAGGGGTCATGGTCGGCGTCCTTGATGCCGCCCTCCACCGCGTTCATGTGCAACGTTTGATTAAACGTCAGCGCGAACACCGTCCAGGTCAGCAGCGACGGCCGGGCAAAAGCGAGGACGCCAAACAAAAACGTCGCAGCCATCGCCAGCGCGACAAACAAATCGGAGCCAGCGATTTTTTTGCCATACAGGTTGTACACGGTGCCCAGCGCCCAGGCCACCGCGAACATGGACAGCGCAGCCATTTTCCGGTCGGAGAGAACGGTGCCATGCCAGAGCAGCGCAGCCAGGAAAAACGCCAGAAGCAGGGTGACGAAGCAGACCATGACAGCGCTCGTCCGCGAAATCGCGCCGCTCACCAGCGGCTTGTCCTGCAATTCCTCGATGAGACCGTCGAGCCTGACGTCGGCGTAGTCGTTGAGCACGAAGCCATAGATGGCGACCATGCATCCTATAAGGAAGAGGATGAGCAGCGACGATGGCTCGGTGACACCGACGGTGAGCGCCCCGAACACCGGTGGAATCGCCAGTCCGCCGAGCCCGGGGAGGCGAAGCAGCTTCACCCAGGCGGCAATGGTTTCGCGCATGTCTCGCAATCAACCCAGATTATAAGAGGGTTTCTGCCAACGCAGGGCTAGCCCTGCCCTGTCCACACGCCCGGCGCGGTGACGTAGACGAACACGCCCATGCCCCTGCTGACGGCAAACCCGGGTGGCGGCGTCACACCGACCGTGTAGGACTCAAACGTGCTGCTGGTGGCGTTCCAGTAGGCGGCGATGCTGCAATAGGGCACCGACGGGGCGAGCGAGCTCGCATTGGTTGCATCGGCATCATACCATCCAATGGTGTTCCATCCCGTAAACAGGTCAACCGCAACGCTTGACAGTGGCGCGCCGGTCACCGAAAACGTATCGGACGTGTTCACATATACGAAGTAGCCGACGCCGTCCTCGATAGCGAAGCCCGAGCCCGGTGTTATGCCAACCACATAGGACTGGAACATCCCAGCGGAGGCGTTCCAGTAGGCCACAATGTCGCAGCCCGGTATGTCGGCGCCGAGCGAGCTCGCGTTGTAATCATTGGCGACGGGCACCGTCATCAGGTTCCAGCCCGCCGCGAGGCTGATGGTGCATCCTCCTCCGGTGATGGTGACGGCAATCGTTTGCATGTCGTTCCAGGGTCGCTGGTCGCCCGTCAGAGCCGTTGAGACGGAAACATAATACCTGGAGGTGTTGGCAAAGAGATATGTCCAGTGAACCGGCATGGTGGCGTTGCTTGCCAGCGAGGAAACGGTCGCCTGGTTGGCATACACGCACTGGGTGACCTCGTCGTCGCGGGCGAGAAGAGATACATCATCGATGTACCAGCCCGGGTCACCGTGGACGCCCGAATCGGTGGCGAAATGAAACCGGAGCTGCACCATCTGGCCTATGAATGGGGAGAGATCAAAGGTTTTTTTCTCCCAGCCGTTGGACGTGCCGGTAAACGCGAACTGTCCTTCTATGCTGTTGCCATAGCCGGTGTTCAACGTCCGGTCATACTGTCCCGCATCATTGCCCGGGTCGAGCTGCGTCCATCCGCTGCCGTTGTTGACCTCGACGACCCCGCCGTCATACCCGTTTTCGATGTCATACCAGGTGTAAAACGAGATCGTGGCAGCGTCACATGCGGGAATCAACATGGAGGTAAGCGAGAGATATTCATCTGTATTGTCCTGGCCATAGGAGCCATCAAGGTTTGTCCCCCGGCAGCGGCTGCCCGAATGCGCCGCGGGCGGGCCAACGCTCGGGATGCCCCATTCCCAGAGAAGATGGTCGCCCGTTGCGGTCCAGTTGCCGTCATCTGATTCCATGTCATCGCTGTAGACGGGGGATGTAACCGCGGGGGAGAGCACCTCGTCTACGCTGCATGTAACGGTGACGTTGCTCTGGTTGACGGTGCCATGGTTTGCCAGGGTGGCATTGATGGAAATCACTCCGGCAGGCAAGGACTGGTTGTCCTGCGGATGGTCTATGGAGACCACGCCGACGTCATGCTCCCGCTGTACGTCGAGGGCGGCGAGCTCGACAAGGGTGCCCGTCATGAAACGGGTGACGACGGCGTCATAGGACAGGTTCATGTTCGCCATGGTGTCCTGCGGGGAGTGATAGTAATTATTGAACTCGTATTCGTGATAGAAAATGGCGTCATATCCATTCGACCAGAAGGAATAATGGTCGCTGTTGGCGCTTCCGGAAAGACGGTGCACGGTCAGGCCGACCTCGGGATATGTGCTGCTGACGTTGACGGCGAGGTCGGTCATCCATTGCGATGCGGTGTTCTCGTATATCTTGACGTTCGTGCCTCCCTGCGGCGTCTCGGTGTACCCGATCATGTCGGCGTTGAGCGCACCGGCGATGTTGTCTCCCTGCGCCGCGGCATAGCTGGCGTATCTGCTACTGCCCAGGAGGCCCTGCTCCTCCCCGGAGAAAGCAACGAATCTGACCGTGTGCTCGAACTGGTAGGTGCTCATTGTTTCCGCTGCGGCGAGAACCGCAGCCGTGCCGGAGCCGTCGTCATCCGCCCCCGGGGAGCCGCTGACGCTGTCGTAGTGAGCGCAGATGACATATACCCGGTCGCTCGAGGTGTTGGTGCCCTGGAGCTCGGCGACAATGTTCCGGTCGCTGTATCCGCCGCTGGCCCAGTTGTGGTAGGAGACGGATAGGTTCATGGCCTGGAACTGGGTGTAGATGTAGGTGCCGGCATTGTGGCAGGCAGTGGAGCCGGTAACCCTCGGCCCGAAGCCCTCAAGGGTCTGTATGTACCCGGTGACCATGCTCTCGTTGATTGTCTGCAACATGGCGGCAACAACGGGGTCGTACTGCACCCGGCCGTCCCGCGCCCCGGCCGGAGCCGCATCGAGATATATTTTCTCTCCCGCGTCGTATGCGCCCGGGCCGGCGACGACCGTGACGGTAAATATCAGGGAAAAAATGAGGCAGGCGATGACGCCCTGCTGAAAAATTCTTTTCATGTCCATCGTCATGTTTACCGGCTGGATTTATATGTATTTACCGGTCGAAGGCACCCGCTGGCCGGCCACCATACCGGCAGTGGCGTAATGCTCAGAATTTTTATAAAAATTTACATATGAGCTGGCTTTTTGATACTGCTTTACCATGATGAACGCGCGGGTGTTCGCCAGGAGCCTCAAGGTGCTGGCGCAGGTCTGCTCCAGGGATCCGGAGCAGGTAGACACCCGTCTCCTCAGAAAGCTGCAGGAGTTCGGCTACATCGACGAGGAGGGGCATCTCACCGCTTTTGGGAGAAAGCTGCTTGCCTATATCATGGCGCATCGCGACCAGTTTTACCCGTAGCGCCGGCGAGCGACGCGACCTTTTTCATGTCCTCATGGATGACATCGCGGAGCCCGGGGTTGTAGAGCGCTGCCGCGGGATGATAGAGCGGCACGATGTGGAGCATCGCCAGGGGCGAGCGGTAGACGGTTCCATGGATGCCGGAGAGCGGCCCTGCGTCGAATCCATATGAGGACAGGATGTAGCCGGCGGCGAAGGTCCCCAGCGTGCATATCACCCGTGGCGCTATCAGCTCTATCTGCCTGTCGAGATATGGGGTACAGGTGTCGATTTCGTGCCGTGTTGGATCGCGGTTGTCCGGCGGGCGGCATTTGACGACGTTGGTGATGTAGACGCTGTTTCGTTCGAGGCTGGCTGCCGTGAGCGCCTCGTCGAGCACGGTGCCGGCGCGTCCGACAAATGGACGTCCTGTCTGGTCTTCGCGGCCGCCGGGGGCCTCCCCGATGAACATGATTGCTGCGTCATGGTCGCCTTCGCCGGGCACCGCGTTTCTCCGTGTTTTGTGGAGATGGCAGCGCCGGCAGGTTTGTATCGTGTGCTCGAGGTCGTTAAGATGTGGCATGGTGCTCACGGTAGGGAAACCGCATGACGGCACCGCAGTGCTGGCAGGTGATCGTGAGGCGTCGGTCGCCGGTGCGGACGCGGCAGGTTTTGCCGGGCATCAGATACCGGTAGCAGCTGTGGCAGAAGCGGCGCCGCTGGCTGCTTGACAGGCGGACGAGGTATTTCATGGACAGCTTCCGGGCGAGCGCTATGTATCGATTGGCGAGTTCCATGTCGCTCTGGAGAGCCCGGCGCTCGGCGAGCGTGAAAAGCCGTTCGATGCGTTCTCTGGCTATCTGTTTTCGGCGGTGTTTTCGATGGCTCATAGCGCGATGGCCCTGTGTCAGCTTTCTATCTTTATCTTTTTGGTGTACTCCCATCTGTCGGTGGATAGGCGTACCCACGTTTCGTTTGCTTGCATTTGTTCCTCCCCATTCGGTTCATCCAGATGCCGGTACTTATGTGTTTCGCTTTTTGACGTGCAGGGTCATCCGTTCCGTGTCGGTGACGACGATGGTCTCGCCCTCCTGGATTGGCGTGTCACTCCTGGCTTTCCAGAGCTTGCCGCGGACCTTGACCTGTCCCTCGGGGTCGATGTCGGTGACCGCTATGCCGGTGCGGCCGATGAACTCCTCGTTGCCCATGCGCGGCTGCGAGCGCTTTGTTTTGAGCGAGGCGTAGAGGGCGTATGCGAAAAACCCGCCGATGACTATCGCTGCGGCGATGCTGGCGATGCGGAACGAGGCGAACCAGTCTGCTGGCATCTCGTATAATGCATCGCTCGCGGGTATTAAAACGATGCCGAAGATGAGGGTGATGACGGCGGCCGTGGTCCACAGGCCAAACGTGGGCGTGTAGGCTTCGACGGCCATGAACACGAAGGCCAGAGCGAGCAGCAGCACACCGGCAGCGTTGACCCCGATGAAGGAAAGGCCGTACAGCGCGAGGATGAGCAGGATGGCGCCGGCGACCTCGGGTACGTGGAAGCCCGGGGTGAGGAAGCCCATGACGAGGCCGAGGATGCCGATGGTGAGCAGCAGGGAAGCGATCTGCGGGTCGGTGAGATAGTCGACCAGGGTGTCCCGGAACGACCATTCGATGTGCACGACATCGGCGCCGGCGAGGTGCAGGGTGACATTGGCTTTGCCCTGCAGCGTTCCCCGTAATGTCATGCCGTCCGCCATGGCGACCAGCTCGGTGAGGTTTTCGGCCACCAGCTCTATGGTGTTGTTGGCCGATGCCTCACCGGGGGTGTAGGCGAGGTTTTCGGTGACGAAACGGCGGGCGGCTGTCGTGTTACGGCTGCGGCTGCCGGCGATGCTCTCGATTTTTTTCGAAAATGCGTTGATTTCTTTCTGCGACGCCGGCTCCGCGGTGCCGGTCGCCGGGTCGATGACCCGGGGCTGGCATGCGCCGATGGACGTGGCGGGCGCCATCGCCGCCAGGTGGGACGAGAGCAGGATGAACGTGCCGGCGGAGAATGCCTGGGCGCCAGCCGGCCCGACATAGACGATGACGGGCACCGGGCTGCCGTCGATGGCGCGGATTATGTCGTTCATCGCCGTGGAAAGGCCGCCGGGGGTGTCCAGCCTGACGACCAGTGCCGCTGCATCATTGTCCTCCGCGATGTCGATGGCCTTCCGGAAGCGACCGGCGGCTCCCTCCGCAATCATGCCGTCGATGGTCGCCACATATATCGCCGGGTCGTCGGTGGCGAGCGCCGGGGCTGGCAGCATCCCGGCCAACAGCAGGAGGAGCAGGAGGCAGACAAGGCGTTTCACATGCTCATATCGGAGGGCGGTATAAGTATATAGGCGTCGCCAGAGAAAAGATTGGTGTTCATCAGTTATCGGGCTGCCCCACGTCTGTATCCGCCGGATGTGCCGTGACGGTCAGCCGCTCGAGCTCCGGGACCTCCTCTGTTGCATGGTCGAGGATGCGCTGCCGGATGCTGTAGACCTCGGCGATGGACATATCCCGGGGCACCACGATTTCGAGTTCTCCCTGCAGCACGGGGCCGGAGCGGCGCAGGCGGATGAACGACGCCTCGACGATGCCGTCGATACCTCTGGTGATGCGCTTGATGACCTGGCTTTGCAGCAGGCACCGGCTGTCGCAGGCGTCGACCAGCATGGCGCTCGACTCCTTGATGGATATATATCCGATGCTGACGATGGCGATAGCGATAGCGAAGCCGACGATGGCGTCGGCGATGACGAACCCCGCCGAGGAAAACAGCAATGCAACCACGGTGAGCGCCGACGCGGTGCCATCCTTGATGGTGTTGTACGCCTCGAGTTTTACGGACCCTAGATGGGTGTCACGGCCCACCCGTTTTTTGTACAGGCCGAGCACGAGCGCGACGATGGCGGCGGCGAGGGCCAGCGCGATGCCGACCGCGGGCAGCGTGACGGGGTGCGGGTCGATGAGCTGCTGGTAGGAACGATAAAAGATGTAGCCGGCCAGGATGAACATGACGATGGCGGCGGCGATGGACGCCAGGTTTTCGAGCTTGTAGTAGCCGAAGTGGAAGCGGTCGTCCGCCGGCCGCTGGAAGTAGAGGAGGCCGGCCCATACCGTGGCGGAGACGAACCCGTCACCGATGCAGTCGATGCCGTTTGCGACGAGGGCGACGCTTTCTGAGAAAAACTCGCCGAAGATGACCTGAACGACGGCGAGACCTATGAGGACGAGGGCGGTGTACCCGGCGAGGGCGTCCGCTTTCAGGTCCGAGGATTCCGGCGGCATCTCTGACAGCATCCGCTGCTGCTTTAAAATGGTTTATGTGAGACTACTTGAACCGGACGGTTTCGAGGTTTTTGAGCGGCCTTGTTTTGATGTGATATTTTTTGTAGATGCTCGATGCCAGGTCAAGGCATTTTGATTCCTCGCCGTGGTTGACGATGATATTGCGGGGCTTGGGACTGACGTTGCGGACGTAGTTCATGAGCTGCTGCCTGTCTGAATGGCCTGAGAAGCCCTCGCAGGTTTCGATGTTCATGTTCAGCTTGACGGCGGTGTTGCCGACGGTTATCTCGCGCCATCCCTTCTGTATCTGGTTGCCCAGCGTTCCCTCTGCCTGGTAGCCCACGAAGATGAGGGAGCTGTTGCCGTCCTCGCCCCAGTGCTTGACGTATTCCATGACCGGGCCGCCGTTCATCATGCCGCTGGTCGCCAGCACCACCGCAGGGTCGGGGCTGTCCAGTATTTTTTCCCGCATCTCGAAGCTGTCCACCCGCTTGAAGATATCGGAGAGCAACGGGTTTTTGTCCTCCTGGAAGATGCGCTGCTTGAGCTGCTTGTTCAGGTATTCCGGGTAGACGGTGTGGATGGCCGTCGCCTCATAGATCATGCCGTCCAGGTAGACGGGCACCTCGGGGATGCCCTTCTGGCGCATGAGCTGCTCAAGCACGATCATGACCTCCTGGGAGCGTCCGATGGCAAAGACGGGGACGACGACGTTGCCGCCCCGGCGGATGGTTGCCTCGACGATGTCTTTCATTTTATCGATGGCTTTGGACCGACTTGGCTGGTCGTCCTTGCTGCCGCCGTAGGTGGACTCCATGACCAGCGTCTCCAGGCGTGGAAAATGTGTCGCGGCGGGGCTGAACAGCAGCGTCCGCTCGTAGTTGATGTCGCCGGAGAACGCGATGTTGTACAGGCCGTCGCCGATGTGGAAATGACAGATCGATGAGCCCAGGATGTGCCCGGCGCGGTGCAGGGTGAGCCGGATGTCGGGAGCGATATCGGTGGTGTCGCCGTAGTGCATGGGGATGCAGCGCTTGATTTCCTCTCTGACATGGTCGGAGAGATAGGGCTGCTTTTTGGCGTTTTCCGCGGCGACCTTGATGTAGTCCATCTGCATGAGGACCATGACGTCCCTGGTTGGATACGCGCAGTAGACCGGGCCGTCGTAGCCATACTTGTAGAGGAGGGGCACCAGGCCGGAGTGGTCGAGATGAGCGTGGGTGATGACGACGCCGTCGAGGGATTCGAGGGGCTGCACCTCGTCCATGTGGATGTAGGGTGCGCCGTTGTCGGGGCTGGAGACGTCGACGCCGCAGTCGATCAAAATCTTGCTGTCCTGGGTGGAAAGCAGCGTGCATGACCGCCCGACCTCGCGGTAGCCGCCCAGCGACGTCATCCGTATCCATTTTTCGCCCTCTGACACGCCGCGGTGCAGCCGCCGTCCGAGGCGCTGCAGGAACTCTTTTCGTTCGTCGGCCGCGTTGCGGAGGTAGCCCCGGATGTCCTGCACGGTCTTGGATTCCATGGGCGGGCGCCGGATGACGTTGGGCGTCCAGCCGATTTCTTTTTTGATTTCGTTGAGCAGGGAGCCGTGTTTGCCGATGGCGACGCCCGGTTTTTCCACCTCGATGGTGACCTCGCCGACGTCTGGCTCGAAGTAGGTGTTGGCGAGCTTTGCTTCTTCGGGGATGAGCTCCCGTATTTTGGTTTCTGCGGTTTCGATGTCCGCCAGCACGCTGGGGTCGGGTCGCACCACGATGCGCTTCTGCAGCCGCTTGGCGAGCTTCCGGACGATGTCGCTTTTCTCGGCGAAGGTGTCCGGGTCCTTGGTGTAGATGACCAGCTGGGCACCCTCGAACGTGACCTCTGTCACGCGGATGGATGCCGGGATGGTATTGTCTATTTCCTCACGGACATCCCGCAGGATATCTTCAACTGCCATGAATATTATCTCGATTTATGTGTGCTGGATTTCCATCGCCGCCTGCCGCTCCTGGATGTCGTCGTCGGAGTAGCTGGTGTAGCCCTCGGGGGTTATGACCGCCAGGTCGATTCCGTTGCCCGAGGCAGCGTCGCGTTTCATCGCCGCCGTCAGTCCGCGGATGGCGAGGTCGACCCCCTCGTCGACGCTTATGTCTTCCCGGTAGTGGTCCTCGAGCACACCTAGCACGTAGGGCGAGCCGGAGCCAGTCGACGTGTAGACGTCTTCGATGGCGCCTCCAGCTGCATCAACGGAGTACACATGTCCTCCGCTCGTGTCGATGCCGGCTACGATGAGCTGCACGAAAAAGGGAGCGAACTTCCGCTGGTTCAGAATGTTGCCGAGCAGCGTCGCGGCACCCTTGATGGGCATGTCCATTTCACGCTGCAGCTTGTAGAGCTCCGATTCGACGCCAAGGTAGCGGGCGAGCATCTGCGCGTCGCCGACGAGGCCGGCAGTGGTCAGCGCCAGGTGGTCGTCTATCCTGTAGAGTTTTTTGGCACGCTTGTGAGCTATCATGGTACCCATCGTCGCTCGCCGTTCGGACGCAACGACGACAGCTCCGTCGCACACCATTCCAACTGTCGTTGTGCCTTTCTTGTTTTCCATAGTATCACGCTTAAAACAGCAACATTAAAATGGGCGCTCATATATAAAATTTTGTGTATGGAAAGTGACATCCGCGCGTTACTCAACAGGATACGATGGGATGAGCGGTGCAACCTGTCACAACTGGAGGTGTCATATGTCGACCGCGGCAGACCGGGGGACGTGAACATTGCCCGCGGCGACGACATCGTGGATGTCACGCAGCATTTTTTTGAAATTAACGGGGCGATGATTCCGTTCCACCGCATCATCGCAATCCGCTATCGCGGCGAGGTGCTGTTTGCCCGGGAGCACGGTTAGAGCATCTTGAGATAGGGCACCATCACGGTCGCGTCTGTGTTGCCGGCCAGGTCGTAGGCGGTGGCGGTGATGGTGTGTCTGCCGGGCAGCGGAAACTCGTTCGGGAGCTGTGCCTGGTAGGGGGCGGTGTAGTCCTCCCAGAGGAGCTCCTCGTCGATGTAGAAGTATACCTTGTCGATGCCGGAATGGTTGTCGGTGGCGGTGACGCTGGCAGTAAGGTCACCGACGATGAGGGTGTGACCGAGCAGGGTCGGGATGAAGTCCCGGCCGAACAGGTATATCCTGCCGTCTTCGGGGACGTCCAGCGTTGCCGATGGATCGGTGCTGTCTATCTTGATGGTGACATTTTTTGTTGCTTCCTGGTTGCCGGCGACGTCGGTGGCACGGAACTGCAGCGTGTGGTTGCCACTGCCGGTGACCGTGATTCCGTCGTCGTAGGTCTCCCAGTCATCGCCGTTATCCACGCTGTATTCTATCTCGGCGACGCCGGAGAGCATATCGGTTGCGTTGAGCGTGACGGTGACCGCACCGCGGTACCAGTCCTGTTTGCCCTCTGTGCCGTTGAACGTGGCGTTGGTGACGGGCGGCGTGGTGTCGATGTTGACGGCGGCGCTCTCGTTGGCCTCGCGGTTGCTGGCGTTGTCAACCGAGTAGTAGGTCAGGTTGTGCCGACCTTCGCCGGTGACGTTGAAGGAGGCGTTGTAGCGCTGCCAGGTGCCGTTCTGCCATGTTTCGTTGACGAGCTCTGCGAGCATGTACCAGGTCGCGTTGACGCCGGACGCGGCGTCGGTGGCGTTGAGGGTGACGGTGACGTTGCCGCGGTACCAGTCTCCGCCGCCGGTGCCGTTGAACGTGGCGTTGGTGACGGGCGGCGTGGTGTCGACGAGCACGTCGATGGTGGTGGTGTCGTATGCGCCGTCGTTGTCGGTGACGTTGAGCTCGGCGGTGTAGCTCCCCTCATCGTAGGTATGGTTCCGTATCATGCCGAAGCCGGTGTCGCCGTCGCCGAAGTCCCATGCATAGCTAACGACGGTTCCGTCGGGGTCGTAGGAGGCAGATGCGTTGAACGTGACCTTTGGATTGTTTGTCACGATGTCTCCGCCGGCGTCTGCGACCGGCGGGACGTTGGTGACCGTGATGTCATGCGTGGTGGTGTTCATGTTGTTCTGGTCGTCCCAGACGGTCAGCCGGACGGTGTAGGTTCCGTCGTCCCCGAAGCGATGCGTCGGGTTTTTGTCGGTCGAGGTGTCGCCGTCGCCGAAGTCCCACATCCAGACGATGGCGTCTCCGCTGCCGGTGTAGGTAAACTGGACGTCCTGCATGTCGGTGGGCTCCGTTGGCGTCCACGTGAAGTCGACCGCTGGATCCGACCGGGTGCCCGCCCCGACCGCCATCGTTGAAAAAACGAGCGCTGCGGCGACCAGAAGCGTTAGATGTCTGAAAGCTGGCTGCCATTTTCCTGATTGCATACTGTCACCCATGATAGTATCGAAATCGGGCGGACATATATTTATTTTTGCCCCCTTTGCATGAGTGGCGGGGCAGGGAGCGGCACCGGAGCGAGCACCAAAAATATTAAAAGGGACGTGTATTGCAAGGATGATACTATGCCAGAGTTCAAGGTGGACATCAGTGACGGAAGCGAGGCGCATCAGGTGGAGGTGAGCGGTCATCATGCCAACTCCCTCATCGGCAAAAAAATTGGCGACGAGGTCGACGGCATCTTCGTCTCGCTGCCTGGCTACAAGCTCCAGGTCACCGGGGGGAGCGACCAGGATGGCTTCGTGATGCGGAAGGACATCCCCGGGATTTCACGCCGCAAGATTTTGCTGACCCGAAGCGTGGGGTTCAAGCCCGACGACCGGGGCGTCAGGAAGAAAAAGACGGTCTGCGGCAACACCATCAGCCTCAACACATCGCAGATAAACATGAAGGTCGTCGAATCGGGCAGCAAGCCCGTCAAGGAGCTGTTAGAGGCGGCACAAGAAGAGAAAGATGAGTCAGCCTGAAATAAACATCGGCATGGTCGGCCACGTCGACCACGGCAAAACAACGCTCACCCAGGCGCTCTCGGGCAAATGGACCGACGAGCACTCCGAGGAGTTAAAACGTGGTATCTCGATCAAGCTGGGCTATGCCGACGCCACCTTTTACAGGTGCCCGGAATGCCCCGAGCCGCGGTGCTACACGCCGCGCCCGGAATGCCCGGAATGCGGAACGCAGGCGGAGCCGCTCCGGAAGGTGTCGTTCGTGGATGCACCGGGCCATGAAACGCTCATGGCGGTCGTTATCTCCGGTGCCACCATAATGGACGGCGCGCTCCTGCTCGTGGCGGCGAACGAGGAATGCCCGCAGCCGCAGACCGAGGAGCATCTGATGGCGCTTGACACGACGGGCACCGAGGACATCGTCATCGTGCAGAACAAGGTAGACCTGGTGAGCAAGGACGAGGCGATGGAGAACTACCGGCAGATCCGTGATTTCACTGAGGGAACAACGGCGGAGGGTGCACCCATCATTCCCGTGTCGGCGCATCATCAGACCAACCTTGACACGCTCATCCAGGCGATAGAGGAGCACATTCCGACGCCGGAGCGCAATCTCAAGAAAAACCCGATCATGTATACGGCCCGGAGCTTCGACGTCAACCGGCCCGGTGTCACGCCCGAGGAGATACGGGGCGGGGTCATCGGCGGCTCGCTGAAGCAGGGCAAGCTCTCGGTCGGCAACGAGATCGAGATACGCCCGGGCCGCAAGGTCGAGGAGCACGGCAAGCAGTACTATGAATCGATTTTCACTACGATTTCATCTATTTTGACGGGCGGCGACACAGTGGAGGATGCCGGCCCCGGCGGGCTCCTGGGCATCGGCACCTCGATGGACCCGTCGCTCACAAAGGCGGATGCGCTGGCCGGCAGCGTCGTCGGCCGTGCCGATTTGCTGCCGCCGGTGTGGAACGAGCTGGAGCTCGATGTGCACATGCTCAACCGGATGGTCGACTCACTGGATGACGACGCAGGGGCGGTGAAGACCAACGAGCCGCTGATGCTGACCGTTGGCACTGCGACGACGGTCGGCGTGGTCACGTCGGCGCATGACGGCGTCGCTCAGGTTACGCTCAAGCTGCCGGTCTGCGCCGAGGAGGGGCAGACGGTGGCCATCTCAAAGCAGATAAAACGGCGGTGGCGGCTGGTGGGCTACGGGGAGATACAATGAGAGCTGTCATCCTTGACACCAACGCGCTGATGATTCCCTACCAGTCGGGTATCAACATCGAGAAGGAGATCAACCGGCTGCTCGGCATGTGCCGCATCATCGTGCCCAGCTCCGTGATCGAGGAGATGGAATACCTGGCGCAGCAGGACGGCAAGGTGGGCAGGGCGGCAAAGCTCGGCCTGAGCATCATCAAGAAAAGGGAGTTCCGGCTGATGGAAACAGAATACCGGGGGGACGACGGCGTGCTTGAGACGGCGTTGAAGATGGAGGGTGCCGTGGTCACCAACGACCATGAGCTCAAGCAGCGCGCCAAGGAGATGGATCTGCCGATTATTTTTCCGCGCGGCGAGAACCGGCTTGAGATAGAAGAGCGGCTGTAACGGCTGCGCTCCCGGGGAGCCGTGCGCCGTGCCCGGTGTCGGCGATAAACGTTTTTAAAAAATATGTGGCTGACTGGCAGCGCTGTGGTGCCGTTGGTGGTGCCCCCTGCTGTTTAGATGTGGTGGGCGGTGTAGAGCTCCTGGCGGGTGGGGCACCCGCAGACGTAGGAGTCGCCGAAGGATGTCTTGTAGGGGCAGAAAAAGTTGTTGTCGGGCTCGACGAAGATGATGTCCATGATGCGCTGTTCCACGGGGCAGACGGCGCGCGTGCCGGGGTCGAGGCAGGCGAAGTCCTTGGGGCAGCGGTCGGTGTCGGCGATGACTTCCTGGCTGACGGCGAGCTGTCTGCTGGCTTTTGTCATATGCTGTTATATGTGTCAGTGGCTAATAAAATATTTGTATGCGGGCAGTAGTTCCGATTGGCCAATGAGTACAACGGAGTACGACATGCTATGCCAATTT
>CAZESS010000004.1:0-1607 GCA_964514975.1 uncultured Thermoplasmatales archaeon
GAGCGATTCATCCCTTGCCTAAAGGCAAGGGTTTTCTCGCTAGATTGAGGATAATGAAATTGCACAGTGCTCCATATGGCAATCAAACGGTATTTTACTACATGAAGATGCCTCCAACAATCATATTTCTAACTGCTGGATCGATGGCAATCGTGACACCTATGCTTTTAGGGGGATAGGTATTTTGGACTCATCTGACAATACCATTTTTTCTTGCATAATCTCAAATTACGCTAAGGGTATCTTTCTAGGAGGTTCTACAAATAATATCGTTACATGCAATACGATCCAGAACAATGACGATGTTGGCGTAGACCTTTGGGCCTCCAGCAATAACTTACTCTATCATAATAATTTCATTAATAATACGATAAACGCCTATGACGAAGGCAGCAACACTTGGCACAACGGCTATCCCTCTGGAGGCAACTACTGGAGTGACTTCGATGAATCATCAGAAGGAGCTTATGACAACGACGGTGATGGGATAGTTGACAGTCCATACAACATCAGTGGCGGAAGCAATCAGGATGCTTATCCTTTGATAAATCCATATGGCGAAGAAAATCCTGTTCTCTCCGTCTCTCCAACTGCTCATGATTTTGGAAACATGGATGTCGGGGAGACTATGAACTGGGATTTCCATATTGAAAACACTGGAGGAGGAACATTATCGTGGGAAATAAGCGAATCCCTTTCATGGGCAAGTGTTACGCCGTCTTCAGGGACAACCACCACTGAAACGGATACGATAACCGTACAGGTAGACACATCTGGTTTGGATGTGGGCCAGCATTATGAAGGCGATATATTTGTGATCTCAGATGGAGGAAACCAATCTGTGCATATTGAATTAGATACAAATCCGTCGAGTGGCGGAGGCAACTATAATATTACTATTGTCGACATTGATTACCCAATAAATGTGAGTGTTAACACCTCTTTTATGGTAACCGTAACTATAAATTATAATTTTTCTGATGAAAATGCCGGACAAATACAACTTTATGGAAATGCCGGACCACTTCTAGCTGGAACAATAGAAAATTTTGTAGGACACGGAACAAAAACTTATAATTTCACCATAATTTCACCGTCGAATGCCACTTCATCTTGGCAGTTGAATATACATACCTTTTACAACGGAACCGGCCCAGGAGGCTGGAATCAGACTGATGTTGCATCTATTTTTATAGACGTGATGTCCGATGATAGGGAAACGCCTGTCCTTTCTGTTTACCCAAAGAATCATGACTTAGGAAACCTTGATGTTGGAGAGACAGCTAGTTATAATTTCTATATTGAAAACATCGGAGGGGGAACATTAAATTGGGAAATCGAATACGATTATGAGAGCCATCCTTCTTTAAATTATACTCTCTCCCAATACAGTGGAACAACTACTACTGAAACCGATATGGTTACAGTGACTGTGGTGGATACTTGCTGGTTAAGTTATGACACCCGTTACTATGGCAATATGAGCATAAATTCTACTGGAGGATATGGATGGAATGCTTTTACATTTTATACGAATCCAACAGATACGTCCGCTCGGGTGAACAGCGGCACCGTTGAGCATGATGAATATCTCCGCGGTGACTCCG
>CAZESS010000004.1:1707-110458 GCA_964514975.1 uncultured Thermoplasmatales archaeon
CTGGCGATGTCACCCTGTCAGACCTGCAGATCAACGTGGACATCGCCGATCCCGACGATGACAACGTGAAAGAAGGCATCTTGGAGGACGGCATCACGCTGTCACCGGGGGGCATCCACACCACGGGCTACACCAGCCATTGGACGATTCCCTCAGACGCGGACCTGGGCACCTACACCATCACCGTAGCTCTGAAAAACACCTCGACGACCTTTGACACCGAATACCAGATAGACAGCTTCCAGGTCACATCGAATCCCATGGCTCGGGTGAACAGCGGCACCGTTGAGCATGATGAATATCTCCGCGGTGACTCCGTTGCGGTGTCGGTTGAGGTTGAGAACACTGGCGATGTCACCCTGTCAGACCTGCAGATCAACGTGGACATCGCCGATCCCGATGACGTCAACGTGAAAGAAACCATCCTTGAGGACGGCATCACCCTGTCTTCAGGGGAGACCTATGCCACAGGCTACACCAGCTATTGGACGATTCCTGCGGATGCAGATCTGGGCACCTACACCATCACCGTAGCTCTGAAAAACGACACGACGACCTTTGACACCGAATACCAGCTAGACAGCTTCCAGGTCACGGCTGAGGAGACACCTAACCTCTCTGCCCATCCAGTTTATCATGACTTTGGAAGCCTCGATGTTGGGGAGACAGCTAATTATGATTTCTATATCGAAAATACCGGAGGCGGGACATTGTCATGGGAGGTAACCGAATCTCTTTCATGGATAAGTGTGACTCCAACTTCAGGCACAACTACTACTGAAACAGACACCATCACCGTAAGTGTGGATACATCTGAGTTGACGCCGGGACAACATCATGACGGCTACATCCATATTACTTCAAACGGGGGCGATGAAGACATATATATTGAACTGGATACAAATGCTGAAAACCATCCTCCTAATAAGCCCAATACTCCCTCTGGCGATTCAGCAGGCACCGTTGACGAGCTCCTTACATTTTCAACATCTGCCACGGATCCTGATGGTGACAACATAAAATATGGTTGGGACTGGAATGGAGACTCTATGGTTGATGTATGGACAGGATATTATTCATCGGATTCAACAGCAAGTAAATCACATTCCTGGGCCGATGCAGGAACCTACACGGTGAAGGTAAAAGCAAAAGATGAACATGGTGCAGAGAGCGGATGGTCAAACACAAAACAGGTTAATATTGAAGAGTCATATGTTGATATAGCTGTTTTTAGTGATGAAATAGCTTTTTCTCCTCCGAATCCGGTTGAAGGACAACCCACAATTGTATCAATACCAATTCACAATCTGGGAACTGTACATTCGGAGGTAGTACATATTGGGTTTTGGGTCAATACAATGGTAGTGCAAAACTCGATAGATATCAGATACATAGAAGAGAATGCCGCAAAATTGTTATACGACGGAATCGCTGCAGGGGACACTGTGACGGTTTCCTTCAAATGGAATGCTACTTCCATCTGCAATGATGAAAACCACGATTTAGAATTTCGAGTCTCCACGGACGAGGATAACAATGACGATAATGATGTAGCATTTTGCCAAAGTCCTGTTGATACATCATCCAGTTTTAACATTTGTAGAGACGGCTATCACTTTGGCAATACCGAATTTACTGACTCAGTTAAAATCTCAATTGACACTTATGCAAAATCGTTGTTGGATGACATTAATTGCCCCAGTTGGCTGGAATCAATCATATTAGAGCAAATAGAGCAAGTAGGCAAAAAAATAATTGGTTTTTGCTATGGCATGTCCGCTACCAGCATACTTTATAACAAGAATATAATACCTTCTCCCGAAAATGAAGTAACCTTTCATCTAGAGATAGATAACCCGACGGTAAGAGAGAATATCATTCAGTATCAAATACTTCAAATTGTTGACTACATATTTTATGATTCACAAAACGATAACAACAAGGAGGAATGTGCCAGGAGTGTTTTTGAGAAAATAGAAGAGGGTGCACCCATAATTTTGGGCTACCAGAACGAACCCCCGGGTCATGCGGTTGTAGCCTACAATACATTTGAAGTGAATGAAGATATTGGTCATGTAGTTTGTTACGACAATAACGAACCAGGTGTATCACGAATCATGGTTTTCAATTTTACAGAGAATACAATTTATTGGCTGCATGATGCTGAAGAAAGATACCGCGATTTTTATGCATTGGCTCCAGTGTCAGTGTATAGCGCAAAAATAGATTTATGGTTGCAGAATTCCATACAGCAATATATTAACAATTTTGTCCCGCATTTGTATGATGGCGTTAAAAAGTTAGTATCATTTAACTGCCCGGTAAATGTCACCATTACTGATGCTTACGGAAGGGTTATAAACGAGATGTTAAACGAGATACCAAATGCAACATATAGAAAAATTGGTGAAGGCAAATACTTTTACTTACCCATGAATATGAATTATAGCATATTCATAGAAGGATATGGTAGTGGCGACTTTACAGTAACACAGATCACCCCTATAACCAATAAAACTGCCTCCGTAAACAGCATTGTAAACGTATCTTTATCCAATCAAACAGAGGGATCTATTAATCTCGGAGTCGGGGATACAAATTACTGTCTAAACATGGATTATGATGGGGATAACATGACAGATGAGTTGCTATTTCCCTCAACAAATGAAACCATAGAAGTAAATGAGAATCCAATTGCTTCCTTTGAATATTTCCCCAGTAATCCGGTTGCCCATAAAGATATTGCCTTTAACGCGACAGACTCATATGATCCTGACGGTACACTTGTTAATTGGACCTGGGATTTTGGGGATGGCAACATGAGTTATGAACCACATCCAACTCACCACTATCCAGATGCTGGTGTATACAACATCACTTTAACAGTAACAGATAATAATGGCGCAACTAATTATACAACCAAGCAAATAGTTGTACAGTCTGCTGGCCCCCTTTCATCTGTTTACGTCGACGATGATTATAATTCTTCTACTAATGGCTGGGGTTATGACCACTTTGACCGCATACAGGATGCGGTAGACGCTGTAGAAGAAAATGGGACTGTACATGTAAAAAACGGGATCTACTACGAGAATGTGGCGATAAACAAATCAATCACACTTATGGGCAATAACAGAAGCACCACCATTATCGATGGTGGTGGCAGCGGAGATGTTATTAACGTGTCCGCTGACAGCGTATCAATTTCTTTATTAACTGTGCGAAACAGCGGAGCAGAATGGTATGATGCAGGGATAAAAATCAAATGGGGCCAGAACTGCCGCATTGAAAATATCATTCTTATCAACAACAGTTGGGATGGAATCGGAGTGTATCATAGTAACAATACTATCATAACAAACAACATTTTTATCAATAATGCTTACGGTATTGAGCTATATTATTGTAACAACAGCACTATTGGCTACAATAATTTGAAAGACCACATAGCTGGTATTGACCTTCATTCTTCTAGCAATGCAAATATCACCAGCAATATTGTTACCAACAGCGAGTACGGAGCCATCTCTCTGCGTTCTTCGAGCGACTGCATCATTACTGGCAATACTATGGTGAAGAATGGTATTACTGTGAGAGGTGACTTGGTTAGCTGGACCACCCACACCATAGATACATCCAATACAATTAACAGTAAACCAGTAGTCTACTGGAAAAACGTAAACGGTGGTACCATTCCAACAGGGGCAGGACAGATTATCCTAGCTAATTGCACGAATGTGAGAATAGAAGATCAAGAAGTGAACAATGGCACTGCTGGGATAGAACTCGGCTTTTTAACTAACTGCACGATTACAAATAATTCGGTTAGCAACAACACCTACGGTATTCGCTTATCTTCTTCTAGCGGCTGCACTATCATTGATAACAAGGTTAACAAAAACAGGCTGGATAGCATCTATTTAGAATCTTCAACCAGTTGTAGCCTAATCAACAATATAATTAACGACAGCGGATATGGCATATGGCTGGATGGCTCCCATGCAAACACTTTCATCGGTAATATTATCAGCAATAATTACTATGGAATCCACTCATCATACTCCAATAACAACAATGTCACGAGCAATAATGCTTCTAACAATAGAGATGGAATCTTTCTTTTCCATTCTAATAATGTTATTATCGTTAATAATACCATCAGTGACAACAATCATGTTGGTATCTTTCTAGATTGTTCTGGTAACTGTACCATCCAATATAACACTATTTCGGACAATTATAATCATGGAATTTTTAATGACAATTCCAGTTCTGAATACGCAACTGATGCCCCTTATAACTGGTGGGACACCTCTGCTGGCCCTTATCAACCTGATTTGAATCCTAATGGCACTGGTGATAATGTCAGCGACAATGTTGTCTTCGAGCCATGGCTGACCGCTCCAGTGAAAGGTTTCAAAGAGGCGACATTGGAAAAGGGTGAGCAGGAGATTGATGCTACTGGAGAGGCAGATATTTCCGTCACAGTGAACGCCACGCAGAATAACAGCATCAGAATAATATCCTATGAGGGGCCCCCTGTTAACGAGTCAGATGTGGTCAAGTCCGTGGGGAAAAATGTTGAGGTCGAGGTGGAGAACACCAGCAACGTCAAATGGCCTATCAACCTCAAAATCTACTACACACAAGCGGACATAGACAAGCGGAGCCTTACTGAGAATCAACTCATGGGTATCTACTTCTACAACGAAACCAGCGAGACATGGGAACTCTACAATGACACGGGCGTCAACACCACCGACATAACCAAGAGCGGCAAACAGTATGCGGGCTATGCATGGGCCAATGCATGGCATCTCACCAAACTCACCGTCGCAGGCGACAACCAGCCACCCGCTATCACCGATGTGGCTGCCACGCCAGAGACACAGCAGCAGGGCGGCATGGTCAACATCACCTGCACCGTCATAGACAACATTGGTGTTGATACGGTCATGGCCAACATCACGTATCCAGATAGCAGCACAAGTAGCCTAATGATGTCAAAGGTTGCTGGGACAGATACCTACTATTATGAGACAACGTACTCTATGGCCGGCGATTATCAGTTCCATGTCTGGGCGAACGACAGCAAAGACAACATGAACACATCGACAGAGCAAACCTTTACAATATCCTTGCCACAGTACACACTCTCCACATCGGTTGACCCGTCGGGCTCTGGTTCTATATCTCTGAGTCCTTCTGACGGCACTTACGATGAGGGTACATTGGTCACTGTGACGGCTAACCCGTCCTCAGGATATGAGTTTGACCACTGGAACGGTGACGGCACGGGCAGCACCACATCCATTGATATCACCATGGATAGCGACAAAACCGTGACGGCTCACTTCACTGAAATCGTTGAGCGGTACACGCTCACCACATCGGTTGACCCATCTGGTGGTGGCACGGTATCTCTCAGTCCCTCTGGCGGTACTTACGATGAGGGCACAACGGTCACCGTGACGGCATCAGCATCATCTGGCTACGTGTTTGACCATTGGAGCGGCGACGCAGGTGGCAGCAGCACGTCCATCGACGTCACCATGAACAACGATAAGAGCATTGTCGCTCATTTTACTGCCGTGAACCAGCCTCCCTCGGTCTCCCTCGCTTCTCCGACTGACGGCAGCATCGTCAATGGTACAGTCACGGTCTCGGGTACGGCCAGCGATAGCGATGGCAATGTGCAGAGCGTAGAAGTTAGGATTGATGATGGTTCATGGCAGGCGGCGATTGGAACAGAGAGTTGGACATACAGTTGGGATACCACCGATGTAAATAACGGCAATCACACCATCAAAGCCCGGAGTTATGATGGCGAAGACTACTCGGATGTTGCTTCGGTCAACATCAAGGTGTTCAACAATCATCCGCCCTCGGTATCGATTACATCGCCGGAGGACGGGGCAACGGTCAACGGTACCGTGGTAGTCAACGGGACGGCAAGCGATGAGGATGGTGGTGAGCCTGCGTTAAACGATACATTCAACAACAGGGTGGAGGTGCGGATTGGCGATGGCAATTGGATGACCGCTATCGAGGACTGGATGCATGTCAGCAACACCACGGTCACGGCATGGACGTATACATGGAACACCACAGAAATGAAGGATGGAGACTACACGGTAGACGTCAGGGCCTATGACGGAATCAACTACTCGAACATCGAATCCATCACTGTCACCATAGACAACGAAAAAGAAGGGGTGGTGACACGGCTGGCTTCGAGTTCGTGCTGCTGCTCGCCGCTGCCTT
The DNA here is from genome assembly GCA_964514975.1 of uncultured Thermoplasmatales archaeon. Taxonomy (GTDB): domain Archaea; phylum Thermoplasmatota; class E2; order UBA202; family DSCA01; genus CAZESS01. Next base: position 7,972 of record CAZESS010000004.1, read on the forward strand.
CATCGCCCTAACTGTGCTGCATAGAAAACGTAAATCAGCAAATTAACCTTATCCTATCAGATATATTTAAAGTATGCCAGTAAAGAGAGGTTCAAATCCCTCCCTCAGCAACACCAATCTCAGGAGTTCAAATCCCTCCCTCTAGATAAAAGGCAACGACAGGTGGAGCATTCCCCAGCCCGTAAAGGGAAACCGAAAAATTTTCTGAGTGAATATATTGAAAGGTGGCAGGATCAATTTTAAGCGGTCTTACACCTGGCTGGAATACTGAAGATGCTATTCTGTTTTTTTTTTGTCGAGAATGATCTTTGGGGTGCTCCATGGCTGCTGCCAGGAATTTTGGCTAAAATCTCGAAATTCCAATCCCCGCATCCACATATATATTATAATATATAAATTAAGGTTCTGAAAAAAATTTTTAAAAATTCTCTGCTGACAGAAGGAAACACCGCTGAAACGAACGTCGACATATGCAATATTGCTCTGTGGATTTTACGACGCTGCAACAATTGTGTCAAAGATTTCTCTGTCTCGATGCTCTAGGATGGGGCTGTGTGGTATAACACTGGCCGTCCATCTCGGTGTTATGTAACACTGCATGTGTTATCTCACACAGCGTCCAAAAAAATTTTAAAAAAAGGTAGAGGTTCCTCGTCGTGATGGTGCCACCGTCTGTTATTGTGGAAAAATTTTTGGTTCTCGTGTGGACTGGATGTCCTATCTGTCTACGGTAGTATGTCAGGGTTTTAGGTGCTGTAGTGTCGCTCGGCTGTCTCTCGTTTCATTATCTGGAGGTAGCCATTACCATTGGTGACCGTTAGATTTTTTTGCTGGATGCGGCGCCAGCCCTCTTCGAAGCTGAGGTGGTCGAGCTCAGGATACTGGTCCATGTGTCCTTTCAGGATGATACGGATGTAACCCCGTCGTGTTGTTGCACACGTCAACTCTTTTGCGCGCATAATCTTGTTGACTTCTTGTTTGTCGGCGATATGGGTCATCGGCTGGTAGGTGAAACGTTTCCCGCAGCGTGGACAGCGTACCTGCAGGCTGCCTCTAGTCATGGTGGTTGCACGTTGTTTTATCGTTGTCAACGGTTACCAGCACCGGCTGGTCGGGAATATCGGTTCTGAGGATTCCGATGTGTTGTCCTTTGACGTCTGAGGAAAGTGCTTGGAACAGAAGGTGGGAGCATTTCTTGGGCAGCAGGATGGTAAATGATGCGAAGTGGACCGCTATGGAGTGAGGGGTTTCCTCCAGGTGGTCGAAGGTGCCAACTGCTTCTTCATAGGAGCCCAGCATGGGTGCATGTTGATCCATGGATGCCTATCTCCCTCGTGGTTATCATTTGTCGTATTGGAGCAAGAAGCTCACTCCAGAATCCAGTTCTTCTTCCGTTCATCACGCTGCCAGTCTGGAGTTACATTGGAGTAAAAACTATATTACGGCAAAAAGATAATACGATATGGAACAGCGTCGGACGGAAAAGATTAAACAAATCCTGCGGTATGGCCCCACCACATGGACCGGGCTCCAGACATTCTCCGATATATTTGACAATAAATTTAGTTCGGGCACCCTCAACCGGGGGTTGAAGGCTCTAGAACAGCGAGGAGAGGTCATCAAAATGGAGACCACGGGCTGGTATATATTGTCGGATCATGTTGAGGGGCTGAAGGACGCTGTGGATGCGGACCTGTCCATCTACCACTGCATAAAAGATCATACCAGGTGGCTGCAAGATATCTTTCCCGTCGTCCGACAACAGATATTGGATGCGGATGTGCTGTCACGGTATCCTCAATCTATTCAACCTGGCGATGTGAAATGCAGGGACGAAGCCGACAGGATACGTTTACGGGATCTTTCCCAGCATGTCCCCGCGTTTATCACAAAACTGGAACACTATAAGAAGAAGTTACATGAGCTACAAGAGTTGGGAACAACAGTGATCAATCGGCTGACTGACGAGATACACAGCCGACTAGATGCAATAATGGCCACCAAGGGCGGTGAAAAGGCAGTTGGCTTCAGTGAATGGAACATGGAACGGGATTTTTCAGAGGCGGTCGTCAAGTCGTTGTCCAAGATTGAGGACTGCCAGCGGAGTGTGGATTCGCAGCAACTGCTCGAAAGATATCAGGCGGAGTTTGAGCGGCTCCGCGCCATGGACGGCTCCATCAAGCAGCGTGACGATGGTGAGGTGGTATTTTCTCTCAGGCCTGATCCTCGGACCGGGCCATTACTTGATAGGCATGTTATCCATATGGTATCTTTTTCATCGATGCCGGACGACCGGTTCGCTGTGGAGGATCGTCTCAACCGGTTTAAGGAAGAGTTTTTAAACGAGCTCTGTGACCGGCAGGATATCACGGAAAACATCATCCATTATCTTGAGCTGTTTGATGAGTTGGAGAAGTTGACTGGTGACATCAGGCGGCGGTCGGTTGAGCTGGAGAACTACCACATGCTGCCAGGGATATGTGGGGAGCTTGATGAGCGGATACAGATGATGAAAGCATACTCATGAGTTGTCCACAATGAAGGCAAAGGTGAAACGGGACGGTACAATTGATGTACCCATATCTATTTATGGATGAAAAGATATGCATTGTAGGGGATCTGCGGTCGCCATCACCAGCATAAAGTTTACTAGTAAACTCGTGCGCAAATCCCGGCGCCCGCATTCTCCATCATTTTTGTATTGCTGTCTGTATCGCTGGCAGGACGGGAGCCAAAAATATTTAACCACTACTGGTTGAGGATACCGGCATATGATTAGTATGGCCGCGGGGGCGATGTCTACCACGAATGGCAGAGGTATAGCTGTCCTTTTCTGTATGATATGCATGTTTCTCTTTACCATCCCTACATGCATGGCGGCGTGTTCCATGGCCGCTGCAGCGCCTCCGGATGTGGATGAACAGGGAGATACCAGAACTCCTCTGTCGGTGTGGTCCGAGCGAGCGAAATGCGTTGCTTCCGGGGGACCAGAGGTGGATGGTTCGGCATCTCCGTTGCCGTTGACAACGGCTCCGCCATCGTCGGGGCATACTGTGACGACAACGACAACGGCGTAAACGCCGGGTCGGTGTATGTCCTCCATCATACTGCCGGGGGCTGGATGCAGGAGGCAATGCTCACCGCCGTTCGGGTTTGCCATCACCCAGGGTATGGGCGTGTTCGTGTATGTCACAGAGCCCGGGGTATGGGATGGCGAGGGATAGAGAAGTACGGGCGAAAAAGCCAAAAATGAATTATAATCCAATCCGGATGTCATTTCATGAGCAACGTCTGCCCGCTTGATTTTCGCTACGGCCGCGACCACATCAAACAACTGTTCAGCGAGGAGGGACGCCTGCGCCATCAACTGCTGGTGGAGGCGGCGCTCGCCCGCGCCCATGCCTCCCTGGGAACGATTCCCGATGCGGCGGCCAGGGAGATATCCGAGAAGGCGTCGCTTGAGCATGTCGACGTGAAACGCGTCAGGGAGATAGAACGGGAGATACATCATGACGTGATGGCGATGGTGAAGGCGCTGGCTGAGCAGTGTGGCGGCGATGCCGGCAACTATGTCCATCTCGGCGCCACCTCCTATGACATCGTTGACTCTGCGAATGCGCTGCAGATACAGGAGGCGCTGGACATCATCCACGGCGACCTGCGCACGTTGCAGCAAACGCTGATGGAGCTGGCCGACAGGTATCAGGATACCGTGATGCTCGGCCGGACCCATGGACAGGCGGCGCTGCCGGTCACCTTTGGTCTGAAGATGGCGGTTTTCGCGTCGGAGGTCAGCCGGCATGCCCGCCGCATCGCTGACTGCCGCCGTGAGATATCGGTCGGCAAGATGGCCGGGGCGGTGGGCACCGGCGCCGGCTTCGGCGACCGGTTTTTCATGCTGCAGGAGCGGGTGATGCAGGAGCTCGGGCTTGAGGCTGAACTGCCGGCGACACAGATCGTTGGCCGGGATCGCTACATCCGGCTGCTGTCGACCCTGGCGAACATTGCCGCCTCGCTGGAAAAATTCGCCACTGAGATACGGAACCTGCAGCGCACCGAGATAGGGGAAGCAGCGGAATCGTTTGGCAGCAAGCAGGTGGGCTCGTCGACGATGCCCCACAAGAAAAACCCCATCCTCTGTGAGCAAATATGCGGACTAGCGCGGATGGTTCGGGCGCAGCTTTTGCCCGCCTGGGAGAACGCGGTGCAGTGGCACGAGCGCGACCTGTGCAACTCGTCGTCCGAGCGCTTCATCGTGCCCCATGCGCTGGTGTTGTCCGACTGGATTCTATTCCGGATGAACAAGGTGTTTTCGGCGCTGGACGTGCATCCCGACCGGATGGCGGAAAACATCGAGCGGAGCCAGGGGTTGCCATTGGCGGAGGCGGTGATGCTCCGGCTTGTCGACGAGGGCACGGGACGCCAGGAGGCCCATGAGCTGCTGCGCCGGTGCTCCCTCGAAGCACTGGAATCCGGGCGTCATCTCCGGGAGGTGTTGATGGAAAACAGCGCGGTTCGCTCCCGGCTGGATGAGAAGGATATTACACGGGCGCTCGACGCCGCGGCATATGTCGGGGCTGCCCCGGACATCGTCCGGCGGACGCTCAGCCGGCTATCTGAGGAGCTCGAGGAATGAGGACAGCGGCATGATGTCGTGGTCCCGGACGTAGCTGAGCAGGTCGAGGATGGCGTCGCTGGGCAGCGCGTCGATGTCATCTATGTGTATGGAGGTGCCGCCCTCGCTGCCGCCCGGCGAGGGGAACTGCTGGGAAAAGATGTTGTCGCGCTCGAAGTCCATGAGCATGGCGATGCCGAACAGGGTGCCGTAGCTCTGGGATGCGCGCGTTGCCGTGTAGGTGTCCGCACCGAGCAGGTCGGTGAGACATCCCACGCCCGCGAGGGTACCGTAGCCCTGTGCATGTGCCGCCGCCTCATACCGGTCGTTGCCCATCACGTCTACCATGAGGCCAGTGCTCATTTTTTTCAGGCCGGTCGTCCAGCCCTCGCCGGCGCCCTGCGCGTTGGAGCCCGAGCGATACTGGTCGTCTCCCAGGCAGTCGAGCAGAAGAGCGATGCCGCCGGCCGTGGCGCTCCCCTGCACATAGTTTCCCCCAACATAGACATCGTCGCCGGCAATGTCGAGCAGAAGGGCGACGGCGTTGGCGTTGGAGCATCCCTGTGAATGGTTGCCGGCATGGTACCGGTCGGTGCCGTCGGTGTCGACCATGAGCGCGATGCCGCCGGCGTGGGCACAGGCCTGTGCATGGTCGCCTGCATGGTAGCTGTCGTCGCCGCCGACGTCCAGCATGAACGAGATGCCGCCGCAGGCGTAGGACTGCGACCAGCTGCCGGTCTGGTAGACATCGTTGCCGGCGATGTCGAACTGCATGGCGATGCCGAGAAACGAGCTGGCTGTTTTGCCCTGGTACCGGTCGCTGCCGCCGGCGTCGATGCACAGCGCTGCCTCGCCGTATCCCCTGGTTGTGTAGATGTCGTCGCCGCCGACGTCGATGCACAGCGCTGCGGCACCGGTATGGGTGTCATCGCCGCTGCCGCCGATGCAGATGTAGCCGGATGGATCGCGCAGCGTGGTGTTGTAGCCCACACTGCCGGCGATGACGGGTGTGGCGATGCGGACGGCCCTGACCATCTGCAGGCTGCCCTCAACGAGCTTTTCGGTGTCGATTTTTTCGATGAGGCTGAACAGGTAGCTGGTGTTGCTCTGGAACAGGCTGACGTCGGGGAGTATGTTCAGCCGCTGGGCGAGGGTGTTCCTGACCAGGTCGCCCAGGTCGGTTTCGCTCTGGTTGTGCCGGCTGAGATATATTCGCTCATCCGCGGATAGATTCTGCGTCGCCTGCCTGGCGAGCACGGTTGCCTGGTTGAGGGCCACGAGCAACAGCGCGGCTGCTTTACGCAATGCATCGGGCATCGCCGCGGTCTGCTGGAAAAACTGCTGCTGGTCTGTCTGGCTCACCGTGATGTTGTGCAGGCGGTAGAAGGAGACAACGGCGTCCTCGAGCCATGTTTCGTTGTCCCTGAGAAGCATGTCGATGTTGCCGGTCGCCTGCACCAGCTCCATGGTGATGTTTGCCTGCTGCGCTGTCCCCAGGATGTCCATGCCGGCAGGCAGCGCATGGATGAACGAGGAAATGTTCGCCAGCGAGGGCATATCCCTGAACTGGCTGCCAAGGGGCGCCGCTGTCGCTGCACCGGAGGCATGGCCGGTGCTGCCGGCGAGCGGGGTGAGCAGGAACAGCAGAACGACGGCGACGCACGCCTTTTTCATATATGCAGGAAAATAGACAGAGGATATATAAGTAGATTGGTATTTGCATCGACCCGGTCTCATTTGGATGCATGGTCACCGAAATGTCAACGTTTTCTAAACATTTTTATCTCGCAGGAGGATAACCGGATATGGAAAACGGCGTCGGAGGCATCCTGTTATCCAGCATTCTCACCGTCAGCGGCATACTCGTCGTCATACTGAACATGTTTCATGAAAATATCCCCGCCTACATGGGGCTGGGGATGGGACTGGTCGGGCTGGGCGTCATCGTTCACTATGGAACCTGCAGGTGCTCCGGGCCGGAATCCTGACCGTCATGCAGCGGTAGGTACCGCACACAGTGCAGACCCGATGCCCCTCTGGATGGCGCATCTCTTTTATATACCTCGGGGCATACAATCGTAGGCAGGGGTAGCCAAGCATGGCCAACGGCGCAGGACTTAAGATCGAAGCAGCAAAGGGTTCGAGGAGACATCCTGTCTCGAAGGAGTCCGGGGGTTCAAATCCCTCCCCCTGCATTTGCACCCTGGCACAAGATTAATATTTCAGAGGGCGATGTGGGAAGCATGGCGCTCCCCGATGTGCAGTCATGGCGTCCCCAGTCCCGGTTCAAGCTCACCAGGGTCGGGATACAGGGCATCAAGAAGCAGGTCTACATCCAGCGACCGGAGCGGACCGTGCAGCTCATCGTGTCGATGGACGTCTTCGTTGACCTGCCCGCCTCGAAAAAGGGCAGCGACCTGTCCCGCAACTCGGAGGTCATCGAGGACGTCGTCGAACGAAGCGCCCGGAGCCCGTCATCGAGCCTCGAGGACCTGTGCGGGGACATCGCCGAGCGATTGCTGGAAAAACATGAATATGCGACGCGCTCGGAGGTCTGCGCCACGGCGGACTATTTCCTCGACCGGTTCACGCCGAACGGCCGGAAGACCATGGAGCCCTACCATATCATGGCGGAGGTCACCGCCACCAAGGGGCAGGTGCAGCGGTTCATCGGGGTCGAGGTCACCGGCATGACCGCCTGCCCATGCGCGATGGAGGCCATCCGGCAGAGCGAGGGCGTCGATGCGCGGATGACACACAACCAGCGGAACGTTGCGACGCTCGTGATGGAAAGCTGCGATGACGTCGACGCGGACGACCTCATAGACATCGCGGAGGCGTCGATGAGCTCGCCGACCTACGAGATACTGAAACGGAACGACGAAAAAGACGTGGTGGTAAACGCCCACAGCAACCCAAAATTCGTGGAGGACGTGGTGCGGGACCTCCTGAAAAACATCCTGGATCGATATCCCGGGCTGCCCGACGACGTCGAGGTCGTCGCACGGAGCACCAGCCTCGAGTCAATCCATAAACATAATGCTTACGCCGAGCGGGTGACCACGCTCGGAGAGCTCAGAGAGAAGGAGACATAAATATGCTGGCAAAATGTCAACAACACGGCTACTACCGGGGCGGACAGTGCCCGGTATGCGAGGAAAAAGGAAAGTTTTTGATGAACGACCGCGAAATCCGGAATCTCGGCGGCACCGTCACCGGCGTCCTGCGGCATTTCCCCGAGCAGTTCGGGATCCGCATGGACCATCACGGCTGGGTGAACCTGGGGGCACTCGTCGACGCTATCAAGGGCGAACGCCTGGATTTCCACTGGCTTCGCACGGAGCACATCGTCGCGCTCGCTGAAACAGACAAGAAGGGGCGCTACGAGGTGGACGGGGACTGGATACGCGCCACCTATGCGCACACCATCGACCTTGACCTTTCCGACCTGCCGAAAAGCGATACCGACGAACTCTACTACCCGGTGACCGAGGAGGAGGCAGACCTCATCGTGGAAACCGGGCTGTATCCCACCGACCGCGCCAAGGTGCATCTCAGCAGAACAAAACGGAAGGCCATGGAAGCCGGAAAAATCCGCACGGAAAACCCGGTTATCCTGGCGGTCGACGCCGCCCGGGCCCGGGAGGACGGCATCGACATCCGGCGGGCGGGCCGCGACGTCTGCGTCGCCGACGAAATCGATGCGAAATATCTGTCGCTGGTCGACGGCGAGCAGTAAATTTTTATATTGATACCGGTATAGCGCTCGGGGCTCGTGGCTCAGCTAGGTAGAGCAGCAGGCTCTTAACCTGTCGGTCAGGGGTTCGAATCCCCTCGAGCCCGTTTTTTTTTTAGAATATTTCGACAGCTTTAAATGACATACCGGGGATAAACATGCGGAATCGACAGGGGTAGAGAGCTATTCTTTTATTCGATCCATCAACAGCGGTGGCTGTACAGGCAACGTAATATATTGATATGCTGATAGCATAGTATGGCAAACGATGTCCGGCCGCGAGTGGTCGTCAGCGCCTGCCTCGAGTTCAAGCCGGTGCGCTACAACGGCCAGGTCATGCCCTCCCGGGTCGTCAGGGACCTGCAGCCCCATGTCGAATATATAACGGTCTGCCCGGAGCACGAGATAGGGCTCGGGGTTCCCCGGGACCCCATCCGCATCGTCCGTGAGCAGGGCAAGGAATGGCTCCTGCAGCCCCGGACCGGGCAGGATGTCACCGAAAAAATGGACAGCTTCACCGATGGGTTTCTCGAAACGCTGCCGCCGGTCGACGGCTTCATCTTCAAGTCGGGGTCGCCCACCATCGGCCTCCATAACATCAGGGTCTACGCCGGTGTTGACAGCCCGGCCGTCGTCGACAAAACCAGCGGGTTTTTCGCCCGGAAAATCATGGAGCGCTACCACGGCTACCCGATGGAGGAGGACGACCGGTTGCGCAACAGCCGGATACGGCATCATTTTCTCACCAAACTTTTTTCCTTCGCCGCGTTCAGACAGGCAGCCGAGAGCGACGACCTGCCCGTCTTCCATGAACGCAACCGGCTGCTGTTCGCCGCCTACGATCCATCGGCGGCAGCACAACTGGACGGCGGCATGGATGCAGCACGGTACCGCGATGGGATGAAACATGTGCTGTCACGGCCGCCCACAACAGAGAACATCATGACGATGGCGGGACAGATAATGGATGTCATCGCACCGGAGCTTACATCGGCAGAGCGGGCGTCCGTCGACGAGCAGATACACGCATATGGTGCCAATCGTCTCTCCGAGCAGGGGCTGTTCGTGCTGCTAAGAAGCATTCTCATCCGGCAGGGGCATCCCCTGAAGGCGCAGACCCTGTTCGCCCCGTATCCATCCGACCTGCTGCCGCCAGCTGAGCAATACCGCGACCATGACTACTGGAAAAACGGGGCGTTCACCTATGGATGACCGTCGGGTCCGACAGCTCAACGATGCATCCCGCCGAGCAGGCCCCGTGGTGTACTGGATGAGCCGAGACCAGCGCGCCCGTGACAACTGGGCGCTCCTCTATGCGCAGGCGCTCGCCGCGGCGCATGACACCACGACGATGGTCGTTTTCTGCCTCGTCCCATCGTTTCTCGGCGCGACGGCACGGCAGTATGATTTCATGCTCGAGGGGCTCCGGGAGACAGCGGCTGTGCTCCACGAGCACGGCATCCCGTTTTATCTGCTGTCGGGCGAGCCAGGGGAACGCATCCCTCGCTTCGTTGAACGGCATGACGTCGGTGCCCTGGTCACCGATTTCGACCCGCTGCGGGTCAAACGGGAATGGAGACAGCAGGTCGCCCGGGCAATCGAGATACCCTGCCTTGAGGTCGACGCGCACAACGTGGTTCCCTGCCGGGTTGCCTCAGACAAAAAAGAATACGCCGCATACACCATCCGCCCGAAGATACATCGACAGCTCTCCACGTTTCTCCAGCCCTTCCCCGCGCTGCGGCGGCAGACGCCATCCGAAAACCTGCCCGACAATGACTGGACGGCAGCCCGGCCATCCCTCGACATCGATGACAGCGCTACGGTCGACTGGCTGACATCCGGCCCATCCGCGGCGCGTGAAACACTCCAGCGCTTCGTCAGAGGCAGGCTCGAGGGCTACCCCGACCGGCGGAACGACCCAACCGTCGACGGGCTGTCGAACCTGTCGCCCTATCTGCATTTTGGTCACATCGCAGCGCAGCGAGTGGCCCTTGAGGTGCAACAGGCCGATGTTTCACGGGAGGCACGGGACGCGTTTCTGGAGGAGCTGCTGGTCCGCCGTGAGCTCTCCGACAACTTTTGCCTCTACGAGCCCTGGTATGACAGCCCCCAGGGGTTCCCGGACTGGGCACAAAAAACGCTGGCGGAGCACCGCGACGACGAGCGGGAACATGTCTACACGCTGGAGGAGTTCGAACGGGCGGCGACGCATGACGAGCTGTGGAATGCAGCGCAGATGGAGATGGTGAAGCAGGGCAAGATGCACGGCTACCTCAGGATGTACTGGGCGAAAAAAATCCTGGAGTGGACGGCATCGCCCGGGGAGGCAATGAGCATCGCCATCTATCTCAATGACCGCTACGAGCTCGACGGCCGCGACCCAAACGGATATGCAGGCGTGGCATGGGCAATCGGCGGCGTGCACGACCGTGCGTGGCCGGAACGTCCTGTCTACGGCAAAATCCGTTACATGAGCCATGGCGGGGCGCAGCGAAAGTTCGACGTCGACGGCTACATCGCATCCGTTATGGCGCGATGACCTCCGGGGGAAGGCTTATGTATGCTCCAGCAGTTGAGAAATGGAGGTACATGGTCAACCGAGCTACACTGCGAGATGTCGTCATCCTGGGCAGGCTCCCGTTCCTGGCCGGCGGCTTGCTGCTGTTTATCATCGGGGCGCTGCTGGCGCTGCTCTCCGGCGCCGCGTTTTCCCTGCCGCGTTTTCTGTTCGGCTACATCATTTTTTTCACGGCGCAGCTTTCCCTGTCGTATAGCAACAACTATTTCGACGTCGATGCAGACAGGTACAGCGAGCAAACCCCGATATCGGGAGGCAGCGCGGTGCTGGTGCGGCGGCCCGAGCTCAGGCCATTTGCCATCCGCTTTGCGCTTGCCCTAGTCACCATGTCGCTGGTGCTGGCCGTCGCCTTCACAATGGTGTATGAGTATCCGTGGTGGTTCGTGGGCTTCGTCGCGGGCGGCAACGCCCTCGGCTGGTTTTACACCGCTCCACCATTGCGGCTGGCCTACCGGGGGTGGGGGGAGCTGGCGACCGCGCTGACCTATGCGTTTTTGATGCCCGGCATCGGCTATCTAACATTCATGCAGCGGTTCGAATGGCTGTTTCTGTTCATGGCTGCACCATTGCTCCTGTACGGCCTGGAGTTCATCATCACGGTTGAACTGCCCGACCTTGAGAGCGACCGCCGGGCTGCCAAGCACACCCTCGTGGTGAGAGTGGGCCGAAGGACATCGCTCGTTGTCGTGGCGCTGGCGCTGCTCGCCGCCACCCTGTCGTTCGTAGCGCTGTCCATGTATGCCACCGGGGTTCCATTTGACTTCTGGATGATAGCGCTGTTTTCCCTGATACCGCTGTCGACCGCCGTCGTCGGCCTATACCGGCTGTCCGGCAATCGCGATGTCATCGAGCATATCGCGCTGGGAAACATCGCCGGGCTGAACCTCTTTGCGCTGTCCATCATCGTCTATTTCCTGCTGCTCCTGTCATGACCCCGAAAATGGCCGAAAAATTTAGAAATGGTTAAATAAAAGCTGGCTATTTAAATGGCAGGAGGGGTCATATGGAAGCAAATGAAACCACGTTTTTGCGACTGCGGCGGTTCAACGCCGTCATGGGCGTCATACATCTGATACAGTCGGGGCTGATGTTCATACTCAGCAACGACAACACCTGGGAAGTATTCTACACATACGCGAAATACATCGAGGGCGAAGGACTCGTCCCGCAAACGACACCGTTCGCCGACATCCAGCTCGCGCCGCTCGTCGCCCTGTTCCTGCTCATCTCAGCCATCGCCCATTTCACCCTGGCCACCATCGGCTACGACTGGTACAAGCGCAACCTCAAACAGCACATGAACCCGGCGCGGTGGTACGAGTACTCCATCAGCGCCTCGCTCATGATCGTCATCATCGCCATGCTCACCAACATACTCGACCTGGGCACACTGATCGCCCTGTTCGCGCTGACCGCGGTCATGAACCTCATGGGCCTGATGATGGAGCTGCACAACCAGACGACGGAGCAAACGAACTGGACGGCCTACATCATCGGCTGCATCGCCGGCATCGTTCCCTGGATCGTCATCGCCATCTCGCTGGTCGGCGCCAGCATCCAATCCGGCGGACAGGTCCCCGACTTCGTTATCGGCATCTACATCTCCATCGCCGTGTTCTTCAACCTCTTCGCCGTCAACATGGCGCTCCAGTACAAAAAAATCGGGAAATGGCGGGACTACCTCTACGGCGAACGGATGTACATCGTCCTCAGCCTTGTCGCCAAATCGGCGCTGGCATGGCAGATATTCTTCGGCACCCTACAGCCCTAGGGAGACGGCAATGCAGCCATCCCGATCGGAGGATGACACCCGTGGGCTGCTGTCAGGGATAAAAGCATGGCTGTATACCCGTGACAAACATAACGCCGAGCAGTCTTACAAGGCTCCATGCATCATCAATTATAGCCTCCCCGGAGCTCAGAGATACAACCCGGCGGTCAGGATAGAGGAGACATGAGTGACTATCCCACGGGCGGCAGCTGCGGCTCGCTCAGCCCGGCAGCCCAGGCAGCACTGCGCCGCACAATCCACCAGTTGTAGTCATGGCTCAGCATCTCGCCGAAATAGTTGAACACGTACCGCTCCACCGGGCCGGCAAAGTTCGGAATACCATGCCCTAGGTACTCCCGAACGGTGCCGTTGACCACGACGCGGTGCTCTGGATGCGGCCCATACAGCACCACGTTGCCCTCGCCGTAGGATGTCGCCACGGCCGCAGCGCTGCCCTTGATGTCGGTGGTCACGTTTTTCCATATCGTCCAGCCGTGCAGCGTGGGACGCCAGTAATGCAGCGGCATGGTCTCCATGGGCTCCTCGCCGTAGCGGAGCATCGTTGACACGCTGCCATGCAGCCCATCACCCCGCCCGGCAGGGGTCATGCCAGGCCCGCCGGCATAGGTGATATGTCGCATATCAGCAGCGTAGCCGGCAAAAATAGGATGTTCGTCAGCCAGCGAGGTGTTCACGCTCGCATAGTATGGATAGCTGCCGTTGCCATGATCGGAGCCGAAGGCATCAAACCCGAACTTCAGCAGATACTGCCACTCGCCAACCACGTCATCGTTGATGTACACGTCGGCGATACGCAAAACACCCTGATTGGCACGGCGCTGAAACAGGCTCCGCGGCTCCTCGAACCCCATGCTTGCAGTGTTCGCACCGCCGCAGATACCCAGATAGCCGCCGCCGTCGGCGACAAACCGCTGCACGGCGCTGCGCCATGCCTCGTCGACGCCGTCGACAAGATACGCGGAGGCACTGGCACCGATGAGCAGCACGTCGAACCGCTCGGTGTTAAACGGGATGTCGCCGTCGCCCCGGACATCATCGGCGTCGACCACGGTCACCTCGAACCGGTAGCTCATGTTGCCATGCACCCAGCTGTAGTTGAAAATACCGTCGAAATAGCGGTTGTTCCATCCGCAGTCGTAGAGCGCGATGCGGACACGCTGCTGCATGGATGATGCACCGGCAGAGGCATCCTCTTCTCCGCCGGATTCTGGAACGCCATGGTGATATATCCCCGGGGCGGTGGCACCCATGCAGAACACGGCCACGAGGAACAGCGCGATAACGACCGTCCGGCTCATCGCCCGTTTATTTCATGGGTAATACTTAAAGCTATCCCTCATAGCGTTTGTGAGTGACCCACTCCGCGGAATGGACATCCCCGCCGGATTATCAGGAAACACCTATGTTTAGAAAGATATGGGCAATGTCATGTGACGGTGTTGCATGAGCATACGGGCTGAAAAACGGATGACTTCAAACACATAACGGAGGTGAACAGATGGGCATTCAACCGGGAGGATGAAGGCGAGATGGTTGAGCGTATGCGGACGGGCGAACAGTATATCCCCGAACTGTTGCTGGCGGCAGAAGAAAACGGGCGGATACGTGGCCATATTCTGTTTGCAAAAAACGAAAAGTGTTGGAACGGGGGAACACAAGACGCTGATACTCGGCCCCCGTGGCCGTTCTCCCGGAGTTCCAGGGACAGGGGATAGGAACGAAACTGGTCGTCGAAGGAGTGCACAAAGCAAAAAAACATGGGTATACGTCGGTGATGCTCGTCGTGGTCGCTGCCTTTTTTGCCATTGCCGTCCTGCTGTTCCGGGAGGTGCTGGCCTCGCTGCAATTCTGGCTGTACCTGCTGTTCAGCTTCATCGGCTTCCTTATCTTCAACCATCTGCTCACCTCGATTCCCGTGGTGACCTACGGCAGCGACGCTATCTGGGGTGTCCGGGTGACGACGATACCCGTCGAGGACTTCCTGTACAACATTTCGATGCTCGGTTTTTATTTCCTGGTCTACTGGTGGGCCCGGCAGCGGTTGAGCTCATTCTGAGCCCTGGCTGTTTCGCTCCCAGATGCCGAGCAGCCGGCGGCGGCCCCACAGGCTGTTTATCTCGAAGACGGCGATGGCGCCCTCGTAGATGTCGATGAGGTTGAACGAGTTGCCGTAGAGGCTGCGCTGGTAGACGCTGCTCAGCGAGTTGGCATTGACGACCACGGTGTTGCCAACTCGTGCGGCGAAGGGATGCGACGACGTCCCCGTCAGGATGAGGTCGACGTTGGCGTCGACGAGCTCCCTTAGCAGGTCGCCGGCGTCCTCGAGCAGTCCCTTTTCACGGCTGTGCGGGATGGGCAGCACGTTGTGATGCAGGAACACCGCCTTGATGTGCTCGGGCGCCGCAGCGAGCTGGTCGAGTACCGTCCGTCGCTCGGTCGGCCCGACGATGCCTTCGTGGGAGTCATACTGCGCCGAGGAGATACCCTGGAACAGGATGGAGCCATCGGAATACGCCTGGTCGAACTGGCCGAAATGCGTGGCATAGAGATGATAGCCCAGGTAGTTGATGTCCCGGCCCGCCGGCGTGTAGATAACGGGGACGTTGAGCCGGGAGAGCTCGCTGGCGGCCATGTCGTAGTCCTGCGGGATGCCCTCCCGGACGATGCCCCCGCAGTGCACCAGCAGGTCGGGCTGCAGCCCGGATATGGCGTCCACCGCGTTGCGGAAATGCTGCGGCAGAAACGCCCTGCCGTCGGAGATGTAGCTGTTGGAGACCTGTACCGCCCTGAACATGCGGCGGCCGAAATCTGAAAACACGTGCCGATGGCGGCGGGAAAACATCTGCTCCCGCTGCGACCCGTCCACCCATCTCGTGGCCACATGCTGCCGCTCGGCGTCGATGTCGACTAGGTTGTATGAGTTCACGTCGCCGTAGCGCGTCTTCGTCGCCGAGGCCGTCCCCGCGTTGATGAACACCGTGTTCTCTATCCGGTAGATGTTGGGGTAATGCCGATGGCCCGACAGCACGAGGTCGACGTCGCTGCTCAAAATGAGGTCGAGGATGTCCCCGGCGTTGTACAGCACGTTGCGCTCACGACCCGCCCGGGGAATGGGCACCACGTGATGGTGCAGCGCGAGGATCTTGATGGAGGTGTCGCTGTGTTCGTTGAGCGCACGGCGCATCATGTTGTATTTGACCATTCCCACGCGGCCCTGGTCGCTGTCGGCGAACGCGCTGTTGACCCATATAACCGCGGTGTCGCCGATTTCCCGGACGCCGCTGGTGTCGCCGATGTATTCCTCGAACAGATGGAGGCCACCCGACCGGGCGTCATGGTTCCCGGGCAGGATGACCGCTGGCGCCTCTATCCCGGAGAGCATCTGCCGGGCTCGCTTGTACTCGGTTCGCCGCCCGCCCTGGGTCACGTCGCCGCTGTGGATGACCAGGTCGCAGCCCGACTCGTTGATGGTCTCCAGCAGCCGGTAGAGCGTTCCCTTGTTGAAATCCGAGGCGGAGCCGACATGGGTGTCCGAGAGATGGAAGATACGCATGTTATTCACGTGAAATGTAGGTTTCCAGCCGCTGGCGGCTTATGTCCTCCAGGTCCCGGAGCGTGATGACGCCGACGATGTCCCCCTGTTCGGTGACCAGCATGTGTTTTATCTTCTGCTGCGACATGATTTCGAGCGCCTCCCGGATTGGCGTGCTAATGTCAACGGTTATCAGCCCGGTGGTCATCACTTTTTCCACGGGGATATCGGGCGGGAGGCCGTCGGCTACCGCGCGCTTGACATCCGCGTCGGTGATGAGCCCGACAGGGTCTGTTCCGTCCGTGACGACGAGCGAGCTGATGGTGAACTCGACCATCTTGGCGACGCCCTCCTGCAGCGAGCTGTCGGTGGTGACGCCGATGAGCCGCTTGGTGACCACCTCGCGGATGGGCTTGTTGAGCTCGGAAAACGAGGGATAACGGCTGTTCATGTTCATTTTTTTCCCTCCAGCGTGGTGATGATGTCGTCCATGATGGTGGCGAGCGTCCGGTCGAAGTCACGGTTTTCGATGACCGAGACGTCATGCTGCCGGGCCATGTCGGTGATGAACTGCTGGATGTCCCGGATGTTGTTCAACCCTTCGACATAGCGGTCGGGGTCCCGGCGGCTGCCTTCCGAGCGGGAATAGATGTGCTGGATGTGCTGCTCGATGTCGGACAAATGCAGGATGTAATGAAAACAGAACATCTGGTCGCGTTCGTCGGCGAGGTCGAGGTAGCCGGGCACGAGATGGATACCATTGAGCGTCGTATGCAATCCCTCCTTGATACCCCGCCGGATGAAGGCGAGGACGCCCTCGTTGACCATGTTGACCTGCTGGGTGAACGCATAGACGATGTTTTCCTGCACAAACGGGTTCTGCAGCCGTTTGCCGGCCACGAAGGATGACTCATGCAGGAGGGGCATAAAATCATGGGGCACCATGTACCGCATGATCTCCCGGATGCCATCCGAGCCGATAAACCGGGTGATGCCCAGGCGGTGGGCGAGCTCAGCCGCAATGGTGGACTTGCCGACCCCGGTCCCCCCGCCGATCATAACCACGACCGGTTTTTCCAGATACTGTATCTGCCGGGTCACCCGGTAATGCCGCTCCTCGGTCCGATGGTCGCGGCTGAGCAGCGCGTCGCACACCATGTCCTTTATCTCCGATGTGCGGACCTCGTCACGTCCCTGCCGCTGCAGCTCCTCCTGGATGTCCTGCACGATCTCGTAGACTTCGTCCAGCCCAAGCCCGGTCCGGGCGATGGACTTCGCCAGGATACCCTTCGAAAACGGATAGCGCTCCATTCCCTTCCGTACCCGTATCATGGTATCTCTCCCTCACATGCTTTTTTGCAGATGGACAGCACCGCCGCGTCCAGGCTGTCAACGGTGCCGCCGGTGACCACGGGCCGGTTGTGCATAAACACCACGTCGCAGTCCATGGCGCGGGCGGTCGCCGCCGCGACATCGATCGATGCAGCCTTAATCTCGGTAAGCAGCACATCCGCTCTCTCGAGCCCGGCCAGGTCCCGTCGGAGCTCCGCACGGTTCGACAGGCTCGTCGACATATCCACCACCTCGCAGCGATAGGTCTCCTCGAGATAGCAGCAGAGCGTATCACGCATCGACGGATGCGCGGTCGACGCCACATACACCCGCCGTCCCTCGATGTCGCCATGGGGCTCCGGCCTGAACACGGTCAGCGCCACGTCTATGTCCGGGCGCACCTCGCGGATACCCTCGTAGACGGCCTGCACTTTTTCATCTGATGCCAGCGGCTCCTCGCACATGGTCACCACAGCCAGGTCGGCGCGGCGCAGGCGATATTCACCAAAAAACCCGGTGATATAGCGAAGGGGCTGCATCGCACCGACGACGACCACCGTGGCATCGGTTGACACTGGCGGCAGCGTCGGACCCGAGCCCTCCATGATGACAAAGCCCTGCGGCATCCCGTTGGCCAGGATGGCGCCCTCATGAACGTTGGACAGCACCGGGCTGCCCGCCATGCCGCCGCCGCACCGCCGGCAGCCCACCGTGGGAACATCGGCCAGGATGGCATCCTCCCAGTAGTCGGAGGCCGCATGCCCGCCGCCCTCGGCGATGCCGATCAAAAAATCAAGCGTGATGTCCAGTTCATCCGGGCGGATGACCTCCGGCTCCGGGGGGCCGCCGCGGCCCATCGCAACGACGACGGGGTCGTATCCTGCAGCATCCAGCAATCGGGCGATGCTCACGCTGACCGCCGTCTTGCCCACTCGCTTGCCGGTGCCGATGACCGCCAGGCCGGGCTTTTTAAGCATCTCCCGGCGCTCCGGCGGCGAAAACCAGAAATCAGCGCCCGCATAGCAGGCGCCATGCAGCAGCACCCTCGTGGCAATGTGGAAGCGCATAGTGTAGCCGACAACGGGCTCATCCGACAGATCGACGACGAGGTCGGGCTGCTGCTCCTCAAGCGCTCTGTCAACAATGTCGAGCGTTTTGCCCATGGTGTCGCCGGCCATGTACACGCTGTAGCGACGTGTTTCGTCCTGGAGCTCCTCCACCGCATCCCCGACCTTTTCGGTGCCGCCGAGAAAGACCAGGGCCTCGATGTGTGCACCTGCATGCTCGAGCTCGTCGATTATCCATCTGGTCACCGGCGGATAATGCTCGCCATCGACGAGGCAGAGCAGCGCTGCTCCGTCAACACGGTCGAAGAGAAACGAATCGGGGGAATACGCCGGCGGGCTCATAAGCAAACAATACAGACCGGTGATTTAAATATAGTGGAATCCATGGTGACTCCGTCCTGGATATGCAGATACAGGCTATGAGCCATTCTATCGAGAACCTGATGTGCATCGATATCCATTGATAGATATTTTTGTCCGCTGGATATGCTACCAGTGGCCACCCAGGGTGAAATAGACAAGGTCCAGGGTATCCCAGTCGTCGAAGTCGTTCATCCCGCGGGAGCCATCGGAGTAGTCGACGAGGGTGTAGGTATGCCCGTAGTTCATGCAGCTCCGGTAGCCCCGATATTTCCAGTATTCGGGCTGCCAGGGATATATGGCGTTAAAATTGTCGACGCCGGGATTCCTGATGTTGAGGGAATGGCCCGTCTCGTGCATGAACACGCTGGCGTAGACGATGTCCTCGTCCACGAAAAACAGCTGCCGGCATTTCTCCTCGACATATCGGGCGGATATCTGCCACATGTCCCGTCGTATTCCGTAGCCGTTGTGGCCACCATCCCATATCACCAGGCCGTAATGGAAGACGCCCTGCCGCCAGTTGTCCTCGTCGCCATGCAGAAAATAGTCATAATAGTACTCCTCCCGGAGCTCCTCAACGCCGGTTTCCTCCTCGAAGGGTATCATCTCTCCGCCGCCCATTGAGCCGTCGTCGAGATGGTAGACGATGTTGTGCTTGTCGTAGGCGGTCCGCAGCCGCTCTTTTGCGCCCTGCGTGAGCGTGCTGGCCTGCTGCCCGTCGCTGCCCGCTTTCATCTGGTCGAGCTCGATGAACAGGTCGGCTCGGAACGGATCGGAGCCCCACTGCGACGTCCGGTATTCCTCGAGATTTGTGAGGCCATCGTTGTCTGGGTCCAGCTCGCTGTGGTTTTCCGGCACAAAGGGGTCATATGTCCAGATGTCCTCTACCTCGTCGTCCCACCAGTTCCATTCGAAGGCATGGCCCCACCGGTGTTCCCATTCGATGGGCACGCCGTCGCCGTCGGCATCCTCGCCGGTGTTGTCAGCCTGGGGGTCGGTGCCATACCTGTTGACCTCGGTCCAGTAGGGGATGCCATCGCCGTCGGGGTCGCTCTGCCGGATGTCGAACCAGAGCTCGCAGTCCCGGTCATGTTGATACTGGCTGTTGTCATCGCAGCCGTTCAGCCGGCCGTATCCACTCCGGTCGGGGCCGCACCAGTATTCCTCATAGGGAACATAGTCATCTCCACACCAGTGACCCGTCTTTATGCTGTATGTCAGGTTGACGGTGTAACTGGAGGGATACTCCGCATCATTGATGCCCAGGTCGCATAACCGGTCCAGCCCGGGGTTTTTGTCCCAGAGCTCGATGACAATGTCGACATACTCCTCGTCGTCGGGCACGTCCGCCGTCGCCATCCAGCCATCGGAGACATATCGCTGGTCCCGCCAGACCGGGCTAACGAACTCCTCCCCGTTGATGAAGACCTTCACGTAGAAGTCTGGGGCATTCAGTCCGTCTATCCTGTCAATCGCCGCCGGGGCCACGTCGTCCGCCACCAGCGACCGAATCTTCTGGATGTCGACGGTCACCTTGACATCGCTCAGCGGGTCAATGTCATCAGCCCCGACAGATGCATCCATGGTCGACGCATGCTCGTTCTCGTACAGTGCGATACCGGTCAGCGGCGCCATCCCGATAATGGCAGCCGCAATGATACACAGATACACGGTTTTCATACAGCAAGCATCATCATCCTGCTATAAAATCGTTATCCACCCGGGCAGTTTCCATGTCCCTTTTTTTGATGGCTGTATCACCGGTGTACAGAGCAAACAGTACAGGGTCACCGCAGCGCCGTCCCCGCTGTCGTTGTGTTGCCGCGCTCCAGATTGATTTTTCTGCCCGCATCGCGTCCGATGACGGCGCCGCATGTGCAGAGGTAGCGGTCGCCGTCATGGATGCCGTCATCCCGGCTGATATGTTGTTTCCAGCTGTCTGCAGCCTTCCCTTGCCGACCTTTTGATACCGGAAGAGCTCCCGGCCGCAGTTGCAGCACGTGACAGTAATCATGGCCGAGCCTCCACACAGCAAGCGGAGCGACGAAGGCAGTGGCACACAGCAGGAACATGACCTTGATGTGGCAGCAGACATTTAGTGTATGCGGCAGGTAGCATTTCTTCCATGCCCAATCCTGACAGTTGAAAAAAGAGAGGTATGCTCCCGCCGGGATTTGAACCCGGGTGATCGGCTCTCTTCGAACCCCTCTTTGGGTGTGAAGCACCTTTTTTAAAGGGGCTCTGAGGTTCTCGAAAGGCCGAGATGATTGGCCGGACTACACCACGGGAGCAGCCATCATAGCCCTGGGCAGATTCGAACTGCCGTCACCGGGTCCAAAGCCCGATATGATTGGCCGCTACACCACAGGGCTATTTCACTCTGGCAATACCATTTCCCTATATAACTTTTAACGGTCAGGACCGAACGATGCCGTCCTCGGTGATGATACCCGTGACATATCGAGCGGGCGTGACATCAAAAGCCGGGTTGCAGACCTGCCTGGGCGTGTAATCATGCCACTTGGACACCTCGACCGGGTCGCGTTCCTCTATCTCGATGTCAGCACCGCTCTCGACATCCTCGTCGAACGTGTTGCGGGGCGCCGCCACATAAAATGGCACATTGTTGTCATGGGCAAGCACCGCCTTCTCATATGTCCCGATCTTGTTCGCAACATCATGGTTGGCCGCAATACGATCAGCGCCCACGATAACCATGTCCACCTCGCCGTGCTGCATGTAATGCCCTGCTGCGTTGTCAGCAATGTAGGCATGCTCGATATCCTCCTGCTCAAGCTCCCAGGCGGTCAGCAATCCCTGGCAGCGGGGTCTGGTCTCGTCCACCCAGACAAAGATGTCGCGGTCCCTGGCAACGCGCATCGGTGCCAGCGCGGTCCCCCAGTCAACCGTGGCCAGCGCGCCGGCGTTGCAATGCGTCAGGATGCGGCTGCCCGGCTCTATCAGCGCAGCGCCGTGTTCGCCGATACGACGGCATCGCTCGACCACGTCCTCCACGTAGGCATGCGCGGCCTCCAGCTCGCATTCATGGTCGAGCATGTAGTCGATGGCGTAGAACAGGTCATGTGCGGTCGGCCTCGTCCGCCGGAGTTTCCGCGCCGCTTTTTTGCCGTCCTCGCCGAGGGCCATGCCATAGCAGGCTGCGCAGCCGATGGCCGGGGCACCCCTGACCACCATTTTTTTGATCGCCTCTGCAACGTCCGCGACGCTGTCAGCCTCGTAAAACCTGAGCATAAACGGCAGCCGTCGCTGGTCGATGAGCACGAGCCTGTCGTTCTCCCACCACAGGGAGCGCATGTCCTTGCCTTCTACACGCATGGTATCGCCTCCACTGCGGCGGCGATGCTGCCGCCGATAGCGATGCAGTCATCATCGCCCAGGTTGATAAACATGTTGTTTTTCAGCAGCCGGAGCGCCTCCATGACCTCGTCGATAGCTCCATCGGGGTCGATGTCGGCCGTTGGTGCATCCTCGAACCTGCGGTGGAGCTGCACGGCGGCGTTGACCTCGCTGCGGCGGTACAGCAGCCAGTGCAACGGCACCGATCGGGGTGGAGGCATTGTCCCGATGACCATCGCAATGTGGCGGGATGGGTCGTAGTCTGCCAGCTCGACGAAGTCCCCGGTTGAAAGATTACCAAGCGAGACAGTGGACAGGACAACGCGGTTGCCATACCTGGCGCTGATGATCCCGTCGGCGCAGCCATGTTCGGTCAGTGTTTTGCCGGCGTCGATGAGCCCGGGCAGTAGCGGGTTGCTGACCGTTTCCCGGGAGACAAAAAAGGTTTCGAAGGTCATTGGAGCGGTATCATGCAGAGGAACACGAAGTCGTCGCTCCCCATGTTTTTGAATTGATGGGTTTCGCCGGCGGGCACATAGCCAAAGCGATTTGGAGCCAGGGAATGCTCCCTGCCGTCTTCGTCGATGAGCGCTCCCTCGCCCTCGAGGACGTATATCTCGTGTTCCCATGGATGCTCGTGCAACGGCGTATGGCCATCGGGGCCGACAACGAAGCGGCGCATCGCAAAATTGGGCGCGCCGCGTTTGTCGTCGATGAGCCACTGGATGGTCACGTTCTCGGCGTCCTCCATCTCCACCTTTTCCATCTCGACGTCCTGCTGGTGTTCGATTATCATACGGGCATAACAGCCAGATATTTAAAAATGTGACCTCAGTCCTGCCAGTCATCCCTGACGCTGTCCATGAAGGCGTCGACCTCGCTGCTGTCAATGTCTTGGCCGTAGACGTCGTTGACGACCTGGGCCAGGCGCCCGTCGTCCATCAGCTCCTTGAGCACCCATGACGGCATCTGCTCGAGCGCCTTTTGTGCGACGGATGCATCGAGCTCATCGCGGTCGAGCATGCTCTTGAAGGAGCCATAGCCGGGGATGACGGTCATGCCGTGCTCCGGGTGGGAGACCAGCGCCGTCTCTCCGTCACTCCACTCATCCTCCGGTGCTTCTTCGTCGCTGTCGCGCCATTCCATGAACGCGGACAGGATGTCCCTGGCCTCGGCCTCGTCGGGAAACAGGGGGTCCCATCGCCCGAAGTAGTCGAGGAAGTCCTGGTGGATATGGCGCTGCATCTCCCGGCTTTTTTCCTGCAACCCGGCGAACTGCTCGGCCATCTGCCGTATCTGCTCTGCTTCTTTTTTGCCGTACATGGCCAGCGCGCCGCCCGAGAGATGGGTGTCGAGCCATGGATAGATTTTGTTGCCGATGACATCGCCTTCCTGCAAATCGATGTTGCCGTAGAGCTCGTAGTTCCTGTCGTCCATGAGATGCCGGATGGTGTAGCGGTCCTCCGCGAGTTTTTCGGTGACCTCGAAAAATCCGCGGATGGGCTGCTGCAACCGCCGTATCGCTGTGGCTATCCATTCGGGCATGCTGTAGTAGGCGGCGAAGCGCTGTGCGGGCGTTGTCCCGTCGTCGAGCTCCCGCTCGAAGGCAAACCAGTTCATGAAAACGGGGAAGGTTTGCTCGGATACCTTGCCGTCGTAGTCCCGCATGGCCTGTCTGAGCTGGTCGCGGAAGCGCATCGCATACTGCTGTATCATCCGGATGAGCCTGATGCCCGCCTGCTCGTTTTGTTCGAGCTCATTGAGCGGCTGCTCGACCTTTTGTTTGACCTCCTGCTCCAGCGCTTTGACGTCGTCGCTGCGTTTGGTCCAGCAGGTATGGCAGATGTAGATGTCGCCCAGCCGGTGGCTCTGGGTTGGCTTGCCGCAGAGATGGCAGTTGCCCATTGTTATCGCCTCCCGACGCCGATGGTGATGGTTTCGCCGTCTATGTTCCATTCCCGGACGAGGTCGCCGTTCGGGCTGCCCGTGACGAGCTCGTCGGAGCGGGTTTCGGTTTTGATGTAGTCCGTCCAGCCCTCTATCCGGCTGCCGTCTATGTCGATGGAGGTGACGATGCGTTCCTCCATGTCGAGGTCGAGATCCTTGCGCATCTCCTGTATGCGGCGGACCAGTTCACGGGCGAATCCCTCCGCCAGCAGTTCGTCGGTCTGCTCGAGCGACAGGACGACGTGCAGGTCGCCGGCGGTGTCGATGGCGTAGCCCTCGCGTTCCCGTTCCTCGACGGTGTAGTCCTCCTCCTCGATGGTGTATGTGTCGCCGTCGAGGTCTACCGCGGTGCCGGGCAGCGTGTCCGGTGCGCTGTCTTCGATGGCTGCGGCGACCATGTTGACCTTGTCCTTGAGCTTGGGGCCCAGCACGGAAAAATTGGGGGTGGCAACCCGCTGCAGGTAGGGTTCCAGGCTGTCCTCAAAGATGACGTTTTTGACGTTTATCTCGTTTTCGAGCAGCGGGGCCAGCGTCGACAGGTCGTCGCCGACGATGACTGCCGTGGCGAGGGGATAGCGGAGCTTGACGTCGTGCCGGGCGCGGAGCGACCGCGCTACCTCGGTGATGGTGCGGGCCTGCTCCATCTGCGCCTCAAGCTGCTCGTCGACCATGTTTGCGTTGACGGAGGGATAGTCGCAGAGATGGACGCTCTCGGGCTCGATGCCGGTGGCAAAACGCTGCTTGAGATTCCGGTAGATGTGCTCCGAGATGAACGGCACGAACGGCGCCACGAGGCATGACAGCGTTTCCAGCACCTCGTAGATGGTGGCGTAGCCAGCGAGCTTGTCGGGGTTTTCCTCCTCCAGCCAGAAGCGCTTCCGGCTGTTGCGGATGTACCAGTTGCTGATGTCGTTGACCACGAAGTCCTCTATCAGCCGGGCGGCTTTGTGGAGCTCGAACCGCTCGACATGCTCGTTTACCTGACTGGTGACGGTGTTGAGCCGGGACAGCACCCATCTGTCCAGGTTGCTGCGCTCCGCCGGCTCAATGGACTGCTCGTCATAGGTGAAATCATCGAGCGAGGCATAGGTGTCATAGAAGGAATACACGTTCCACAGGGTGAGCAGAAACTTGCCCAGCGCCTCCCGGACGACCTCCTCGTAGAAGCGCTTGGGCGACCATGGCGCGGAGGCAGAGAGGAGATACCAGCGCATCGCATCCGCTCCCTCCCGGCCGAATATTTGGTCGGGGCTGACATAGTTTCGGTCTTTTTTCGACATTTTTTGGCCCTCCCGGTCAAGGATGAGGCCGAGGGAGACCACCTGCTCGTAGGGATGGCTGTCGAACGTCAGCGTTGAGATGGCGAGCAGCGAGTAAAACCATCCCCTTGTTTGGTCGATGGCCTCGCAGATGAAATCCGCGGGAAAGTTTTTCTCGAACGCCTCGCGGTTTTCGAAGGGATAATGCCACTGCGCGAAAAACGCTGAGCCGGAGTCATACCAGGCGTCGATGACGTCGGGCTCCCTCTCCATGGCCCCGTTGCATTCCGGGCAGGAAAGCTCGAGCTCGTCGACGAACGGACGGTGGAGATTGTAGTCTCTCGGTACCTCCGCGGCATGCTCGCAAAGCTCCGCAACGCTCCCGATGCATATCTCATGGTCGCATTCCTGGCATGTCCAGATGGGCAGTGGCGTCCCCCAGTAGCGCTTCCTGGACAGCGACCAATCACGCGCTTCCTCGATGAACCCGCCGAAGCGCCCGTGCTTGAGATGCTCGGGGTACCAGTCGATGTGCTCGTTGTTGTCCATGAGCTCCTCGCGCAGCCTGGACATCGTGATGAACCATGATTCGATGGCGTAGTAGAGCAATGGCGAGCTGCAGCGCCAGCAAAACGGGTACTGATGGGTGACCTCGTGCGACGCGAGCAGCAGCCCGCGCTCCTCCAGGTCGGCGATGATATCCGGGTCGGCGTCCTTGACAAATTGCCCGGCCCATTTTTCAACCTCGGGCGGAAACGTGCCGTCTTCATCCACCAGCTGCACCACGGGCAGGTCGTTTTCTTTGCCAGCCTCGTAGTCTTCCTCTCCGAAGGCGGGGGCGATGTGCACGACGCCGGTGCCGTCGTCCATCGTTACGTAGCCGGCGGTGATGACGCGCCATGCCGGCCTGTCTGGTTCAGCGTAGCGGTACAGGGGCTCATATTCCATGCCCTCCAGCTCCTCGCCCTTCCATGCATCCAGCATCCGGATTTCGTCGTCCTCGAACAGCTCGATGGCACGTTGCTCCGCCAGGATGAGCTCCTCGCCCTGGTACTCGATTTTGACGTAGAGCTCGTCGGGGTGGACGGCCAGCGCCACGTTGGATATCAGCGTCCAGGGCGTCGTCGTCCACGCCAGCAGAAACGCATCGCTGTCCCTGACCCTGAACTTGATGTATATCGAGGGGTCGGTGACCTCCTTGTAGCCCTGCGCGACCTCGTGCGAGGACAGCGTCGTGCCGCAGCGCGGGCAGTACGGGGTGACACGGTGGCCACGAGTGAGCAATCCTCGTTTCCAGGCCTGCTTGAGCGACCACCAGACCGACTCGATGTAATCATTTTTGAGTGTGACATATGGATGCTCCATGTCCAGCCAGAAGCCCACGCGCTCGGTCATCTGTTTCCAGGCCTCCTCGTAGCGGAACACGCTCTCCTGGCATTGCTCGTTGAAGCGCTCGATGCCGTAGTCCTCTATCTCCTGTTTTTCCTCGAGCCCCAGTGATTTTTCGACCTCTATCTCGACGGGCAGCCCATGGGTGTCCCAGCCGGCTTTGCGTGCAACGTAGTAGCCCTGCATGGTCCTGTAACGGAGGACCACATCCTTTATCGTCCTCGTCAGCACGTGCCCGGGGTGCGGCAGCCCGTTGGCGGTCGGCGGCCCCTCGAGGAATACGAAGGGCTCATTATCGCGGCGCTGCTCCATTGATTTCTCAAAAATGTGGTTGTTCCGCCAGAACGTGATGACGTCCTGCTCGACGCTCGGTGGGTCATACTGCTGCGGTTCCCGGTCGCTGTCGGCGCTCATTGGAGGGATAAAGCACGTGCCGTTAAAACATTTTTGCTACTGCTACAGATTGAACACGAGCGCCCGTATCTCCTGCTCCCGGGCGTTGCCGGCGGTGTCGACGGCTCGTGCCTCGATGCTGTGGAACAACACCGCCCGCTCGTTCCATACAACGGTGTAGGGTGCCTCACGGTCGACCGCCAGCAACTCGCCGTCTATGGAAAACGCGACATGGTCGACCGCGCTGTCGTTGTCCACGGCGCTGACCTCTATGGTGATGCCGCCAACGATGACCGATGCGTCGAATGGCAGTGGCGCCGCCTCGTTGTCCTGCACGTAGAGCATGCCCTGCCGTGGTCGCTGAAAGGACAGCACAGGGGGCTCCCAGTCCTCCTCGGTGAGCGTGGCGAGCTCGGTCAGGGTGCCGACCATGAGCCGGGTGACCCTGGTCGCATAGTCAAGGTCCATCTTGTCGATGGTGTCATCCGGCGAGTGGTAGTAGTCGTTGAACTCGTATTCGAAGAAAAAGGTTGCGTTGAACCCGTAGCGGATGAAGGAATGATGGTCGCTGTAGGGATGGCTGGGCTCCCTCGCCACGGTGAGGTTGAGCGCATGGTAGCGGCCGGTGACATTGATTGACATGTTGGTTATCCACTGCGATGCAGGGGTTTCCTGTACCTCGATGGTGTGCCGCCCTACGTCGCTTTTGGCGTAGCCGATCATGTCGGCGTTGAGGACGCCCACAATGTTTTCATGGCTCTCGTTGGCCTCCCTGGCGTATTCGTGGCTGCCGAGCAGGCCCTCCTCCTCGCCTGAAAACGTGACGAAGCGGACGGTGTGCTGGAACCGGTAGCTGCTGAGCGTATGCGCTGCGGCGAGCACCGCCGCCACGCCGGAGCCGTCGTCGTCGGCGCCCGGCGAGCCCGGGACGGTGTCATAGTGGGCGCAGATGACATAGACGCGGTCGCTCGTCTGGTTGACGCCGGGCAGTGTCGCCTCGACGTTGACGCCCTCGTAGCCGTTGTACTCCCACTCGTGCATCCGGACCGACAGGTCGTAGGAGGAAAAAGCACCGGCGATGTAGTCGGCTGCCTCCTGGCACTCCGAAGTTTCGGTGACCCGGGGACCGATGTCCTGCAGGGCCTGGACGTAGCCCGTGACCATGCTCTGGCTGACGTCGTCCATGACGTCGCCGGTGTCAATCGAGGCGTGTGCAACGGCGAGGGATGCATCAAAAACAGCGAACGACGGTGCCACCAGGCAGACCGCGACCAGCATGACTCCAAGCGCTTTGTGCATACATAGAGCAACGGCGGCTGAATTTAAATATTATGGCCACATCTGCTCCATCATTCCATGTCGTGTGCCGTTATTGCTCCCACATCCCCCGGGGACGCCGATGACACCCCCGGATGGAGCCTCGGCAATGATGCACCAGCAGGAAAAGAAAAATGCCCTGAATACCGGGGCACCGGCATGAGCAGTCCCCGGACGCTATCCCTCGAAGACGAGCTGCGGCGACCGGTCAAGGGTTACCCGGGGCATGCGCGCGCTGTAGCCGGCACGCGTCGAGCTGTCGTAGCTGTCCATGTCGGTCTCCTCCAGCATCTCGCGGCCGCGCTCCCTGGCCTTTTCAACGCTCATGTTTATCTTCATGACCTCGCCGGGGAGCGCCCGCTTCACCAGGAAGTTCCAGCCGGCGCCCGCGCCATAGGGCAGCCCCTCAAGCACCATCATGGTGTCTTCGACGGGATAGTTCCACATGCCGGTCGGGTCGTCCCCAAACTTGGCGAGGGGGACGCCCATCGCGACCTCGTATTCCGGGGTGAACGTGGGGTCGGTGGTGACCCATTCACCGTCGATGAGCACCTCCGCCGTGCCGTGCAGCATGAACGAGCCAAAGGCGTCATACCAGTGCTGGAGCACCCGGCTGGCGCCGATCATATTGTCATACATGGATTCAACGAGCGCAAGGCTGTACAGCCGATAGCGCGCCGACAGGCCGGCGGTGCGGCACAGGGCTGCAAAAAGCGACAGCTGGTGCAGGCAGGTTCCGCTGCCCCGCCGGAGCGTTTCAACGGCGCCGTCGAGCGGCACGAAGGAAAGCCTGATATTGTTTTTGACGAAGTCGAAGACCGCCTCAGCATATGCCCGGTCGGGAAGCTCAAATGCGCCGAGCCGGTGGGCCATGGCAACGATGTCGGGGGCATGGCTGTTGCAGAAATGTGTCGGGCGGAGATATCGCCTGTTTTCGTCATAATAGCGCATGTCGTCATGGTGCTCGGGTACACTATAGGGCGGGTCGGCCTGTATCGCCTCCCGGTCGATATGTTTGGCCGCCTTGTTAGCCCTGACGACGGCGACGGGATGCAAAAGGATGCCCTTCAAAAGCGCGGGGATGGTCCGTGCGACGTTTTTGAACATCCGCCAGGGCATGATGTAGTTTTTTTCCCTGACCTCTCTGAGCCTCTGTATCACTGGCTCACCTCGTCGAGGTCGCTGAGCAGCATCTTGCGCATCTCCTCCGCGCAGCCCCGTATTTCCTCGCCGGCCATCCGGCTGACCTCGGGCTCCAGCACCGGTCCCTCGCGGCCGCAGACGGGGCAGCGCTCAAGCAGCTTCACCCGGTCGCCGGTGAAAATGAAGCCGGGGTAGCTCATTGCCAGGCCGTCGAGGAACGCGAACTTGCCGTATTCGCCGTAGCCGAGCGGCTGATTGCTCTCGTCGAGCACCATCGGCTGGATGTAGTTGTGCGGAATGTGCAGATAATGGCCCTCGGGGCACTGCATCATGAAAGCGTTGCTTTCCACCATCGCATAGAGGTCGAGGCACTGCCGGTCGGGGATCCCCAGATATTTCTCCACCTTGTCCCTGAAATCCTCGACGGGCAATCGCTTGTCCTCGTGGACCTTCCATCCACCGCCGGTGATCACGGCACCGCGCTCGCCGAAGTCGAAGCGCATGCCCTCCTGCTCCATCCGGTTCATGACCAGGTCGAGGATAAATGGGGCGCCAAAAAAGCCGATGTGCCGGCCGGTGGGCTCGAGGCGTTCAAGCCAGCTGATGATGTCGCCGACCATTTTCTGGTTGCGGCGCTTGGAGGTGAGCCGGGCGACGCCGCTCATCAGTTTTTCCTTCAACCCCTGCGGTCGTCCCATCGAGATGCGGATGAGGTCGGTGGTGATCTCGCGGTCGATGGCGACCTCGACGTTTTTCACGACGGCATTGGGGAGCACAGCGGTGACCTTGCCCACCCAGAGGTTGGTTTTGTGGGGATGCGGAAACAGCAGGTAGGCATCGGAGTCATATTCCCACCAGTCGCTCAGCATTTCCAGGCAGCATCGGGCGATGGCATATTCTGCATTGTGATAGGTCCGCCGGTCGCGGGGGATGAACGTAAACCGGCCGGTTGTGCCGCTGGAATATGCGATCGTGACACCGGAGCGCTCGAAGCTTTCGATGACGTCGTCATAGGTCGGCTCCGCCGAGTCAATCGTCACCCTGGGTATCTCCCCAGTCATGACGTTGGCGACCCACATGGCGAACTCTTTGCCCTCCGGGTAGTCCTTGAAAAACCGGTGGGAGAGCAATGGAATCCGGTGGAAGTCATCGAATCCCTTGATGTCATCGGGCGAGACGTCGTGCTCGCGGCAGAAGTCATGATAAAACGTGTTGTTTTCATAGTGATGTCTGAAGGCATGCCGGATGGCATCGAGCCGGTACCGCTCGGCCTGCTCCGCAGAGGTGCCATACATGCTCTGGGGCTCATAGAGCGCCACCTCCCCGGGATGCTGCGGGCCCTGTTCCGGCAGATAGCTGGCCAGGCGCCTGTTGACTTCTTCAAGAAACGGGGAATCGGTGTCTTTCGTTGTTGCAAATGCCATGGTATCTCCTGATAGGTGACGAATGATTGAGCGGTTGTTAAATAACGTTTTCTCAACGGGAATTGAACCCGGTTAAAAAAAATTTTAACTCCTGTTGCCGGCACGCCGCATCCGACAAAAACGGCCACAATACATGTATACACGCACGGGATACACACACGTTAGATACAAATATCACAGAGCATCACCCGATGGCACACCGGCGACATTCCCTGTTCCGCCAAAAACAACTTTTATATAACACATCGCCATTCCGATGTCTGTCGCGATTGCTATGGCAGCTACAGAAATAGTTACCGCAGTACAAAAAGCACTGGATGAAGACCACAACAAAAAACGGAACTTCACCCAGACCGTAGACCTGGCTATAAACCTCAAAGACATCGACATGAACGAGCCCTCAAACCGCGTCGACGAAGAAATACACCTGCCGTCGGGACGAGGCGAAGACGCAAAGGTGGGCGTATTCGGCAGCGGAGAAATGGCTCTCAAGGCAAAAGAGGTTGCCGACGACGTCTTCGAACCCGACGAAATAGAGGACATCGCCGACGATGCCGCACAGGCCAAACAAATAGCGGAAACCTATGACTTTTTCATCGCAGCGGCGCCACTCATGCCGAGCATCGGTAAACACCTCGGTCGGTTCCTGGGGCCCCGCGGCAAGATGCCGACACCGGTACCCCCGACGGTCGACATCGCCGACGAGGTCGAACGGCTCCGCCACACCGCCCGTATCCGCTCCCGAAGCGCCACCACGTTCCACTGCCGGGTGGGCACGGAAACCATGGACCCGGAGGACATCGCCGACAACATCGACGCCATCCTCAAAATCCTCGAAGAAAAGCTGGAGCGCGGCCGCAACAACATCGACGCCATCTACGTGAAAACGACAATGGGTAAACCCGTCGAGGTGGCCTAAATGCCGGCACAGTGGAAGATAAAAGAAGTCCAGGAGCTCAAAGACATCATCGACAGCTCCCCCGTCGTCGGCATCGTCGACATCCACGGCATCCCGGCATCACAGATGCACGAAATGCGCCGGGAACTCCGCGGCGACGCCACCCTCAGAGTATCAAAAAACACCCTCATCAAGCTCGCCCTCGCCGACAAAAACGGTCAGCAGGAACTGACCGACCACGTCGAGGGACAGAGCGCCATCATCGCCACCGACATGAACCCTTTCAAGCTCTACAAACGGCTGGAAGCAGCAAAGATGGACGCCCCGGCCAAGGGCGGCGAAACCGCGCCCCACGACATCGTGGTGCAGAAGGGCAAAACCCCGTTCAAGCCGGGCCCCATCGTCGGCGACCTGCAGCAGGTCGGCATCCCGGCAGCCATCCGCGAAGGTGCCATCGTCATCGAAAAAACGGTCACGGTCGCAAAAGAAGGCGAAACCATCGAACCCCGCATGGCGCAGATGCTGACCCAGCTCGAAATCTATCCGATGGAGGTCGGTCTCGACATCCGCGCCATCTACGAGGACGGCTCCCTGTTCATGCCGGACGTGCTCAGCATCGACGAGCAGGAGGTCATCGGCAACCTCAGGACAGCGATTGGCAGAGCAATGGCCCTCGCCCACGACATCGCATTTCCTGCCGCACAGGTGCTGCCACAGCTCCTCCAGAAAGCGCATCGGGATGCGCTCGCGCTGGCGCTGGAAACCGACACCTACACCAAGGAAACCATTACGCAGTTCATCGGTCGCGCTCATATGCAGGCGGCAACACTGGCAAAAGAGTTAAAAACCGAACCTGAATGAGGAAAAAAAGGTGATATAAAAATGGAATATGTATATGGAGCAATGCTTCTCCATTCCGCCGGAAAAGAGGTCAACGAGGAAAACCTGAGCAAGGTCCTGGACGCAGCGGGCATCGGTGTTGAAGATGCACGCATCAAGGCGTTGACTGCCTCGCTCGACGGCGTCGACATCGAAGACGTCATCGCAAGCGCCGTTGCGGCACCGGCTGCAGCTGCACCGGCCGCGGCACCCGCCGAAGAGGGCGGCGCCGAGGAAGAGGAAGCGACGGAAGAGGAAGAAGAGGAAGTCAGCGAAGAAGAAGTCGAAGAAGGACTCGGCGCGCTGTTCGGCTGAGGCCGTTTCTTCTTTTCCGTCACCGCCACCCGGCGGTTTTTTTCCTGTCTTTTATTTTTACTCGTGAGCCATGCGGCTAAAAAGATATAACTATATAAACCGGTTGGCATTTCACTGGTGATGACTGACAGGCCGTACATCGTTCTCGTTGTCGACGATGAGGACACCATGCAGGACCTCATCCGGCGTAACCTGTCGCTGCTCGACCTGCCCGTCAAGGTCCACATGGCGCTGACCGGCGAGGAGGGCGTCGACATGTACAATGACCTGATGGACAGAGGATTGACCCCCGACCTGGTCATCATGGACCTCAACCTGACCCAGTGGGGTGAGGGGGAAATCGACGGCGTTGAGGCAACCCGGCGCATCCTGGACATCGATCCGGAGGCCCGCATCTATGGCTACACGGCCTGGTTTGCAACCCGGTGGGCGAACGAGCTCGAAAAGGCCGGCGCTGAGGAGGTCATCGAGCGGACCACGCTGCCCTCCGACTTCCGCAAAATCGTTGCGGACATCCTGACGAAAGCCTAGCCACGGATACATTTTTAAGGTCATGCTTATTGTAGGATTTGAGGAAATGGCCACGATATGTGATATCTGCGGGGAGGAAAATCCGGATGATGCCAAACGATGCGAGGCATGCAGCGCTCCGCTTGACGGCCCGTCGATAGCCGACCGGGTCGCCTCGGCCAAGGTTCTGGTCGCTCTTTTCGTAGCGGTGCTTCTCGTCATCGCGGCTATCATCATCGCGCCCATGCTCTACAACGAAGACAACGGCGGCAGCAGTGGTCCCGACGGCGACAACGACGGCATGCCCGACGACTGGGAGGAAGCCAACGGGCTCGACCCGGATGACCCCGCGGACAGAAACGGGGACCCGGACGGCGACGGGCTGTACAACTATGAGGAATACCAGCTCGGCACCGACCCGCAAAACCCCGATACCGACGGCGACGGCGTTGAAGACGGGCTTGATCTCATACCGCTGAAAGACGCAGGCATCCAGATATCCATCGACTCCGTCAGGATAAACGACCCTGTTGACGGAATTCTCGACCAGAACATCAACGACCCCGCCGAGGCATTTATCCGCGTCTATGTTGATGGAGAGCTCATCGGCGAGCTTCCAAGCGGCGGCCCCGTCGAGCTTGAAATCGACGTGGACGTCCGGCTCAACTGGAGTATGCGCGTCAACGTGTCGGATGACCGTTCACATATCATTCGTTTCGAGTTATTTGACAAGGACGCCATCGGGGAGCAACAGATAGACATCAACAAAGACCCGGATGACAAACAGCTGCTGGTCGAATATCATCTCGGGAACGAAATCGGCCGCAGCTACCAGGGTTCATCCGATGGCTCCGACGACGGCAACGACACCTTCTGGCGCGACGAAAAAGACGCGAAGATAACCTACACCATCACCACCATCGACATGCGCGCTCCCTGAACGATGGAAAGAGTTGTTTAAATATCATGGTGTGCTTGTGGTATCATGTATGTCACCAACCGCGATGTGCTGCTCGACGTGGCGGAGCCATTCCGGTCGATGCGGCGGGACGCGCTCGACATGCTCGAGGCGGCGCTGGACAGCGTCGACCCGCAGCGAGCGACCGGTGAGGCGCTGTCGCTGGACAACGATCGGTTGACGGTGGGCGACGTCACCGTTGACCTGTCATCGGTAGAGCACATATACGTGGTCGGTTTTGGCAAGGCCAGCGTCGGGATGGCACGCGCCGTCGAACGACTGCTGCCGGTCGACGACGCCCTCGTTATCGCCACCGAGGCTGCAGACCTTGACAGTAACAGTATAGTGGTGCGGCAGGGTGACCATCCGCTGCCGAGCGAGCGGAACATCGATGCAACGGGGGAGCTGCTCGACATTGTCGACCGGGCGGAGAAAAACGACCTCGTTGTCGTGCTGGTCTCCGGCGGCGGCTCGGCGCTGCTCTGCCGGCCCGCCGTTTCGCTGGAGGCGATGCGCGACGCGACCCGTGAGCTCATGCATGCGGGCTGCACCATCCAGGAGCTCAACACGGTCCGGAAGCACCTGTCCATGGTGAAGGGGGGACGGCTGGCAGCCCGGTGCCCCGCCCGCATTATCTCCCTTGTCATTTCCGACGTCATCGGCGACCCGCTCGAGTACATTGCGAGCGGGCCGACGGCTCCCGATCCTTCTACATATTCCGATGCGCGGGATGTGCTCGAAAAATATGGGCTCTGGCGGGACGGCGAGGTCATGCGCCGCATAGAGCGGGGCTGCACGGGTGAGCTCGAGGAGACCCCGGACCGGCTGGACAACGTCGACCATGTCATCGTGGCAAGCAACGAGCAAGCCTGCCGGCATGCATGCACCGTGGCCACAAAAACGGGGTACCATGCAGACGTGGCGAGCACGTCGCTGTCGGGTGAGGCACGCCGGGCCGGCCGGGATGTCGCCCGGTATGCGCGGATGCTGCCCCGTGACCATGCCGTCGTGATATTCGGCGGTGAAACAACGGTTACCGTGACCGGTGACGGCAGGGGAGGGAGAAACCAGGAACTCGTGCTTGCCACACTGCAGGAAATCGAGGGGGAGCACATGGTTGTCCTGTCGTGCGGCACAGACGGCGTCGACGGCCGCAGCCCAGCCGCGGGGGCAATCGCCGACGGCGCCTCGCTGCGACGGACGCGGCAGCGCGGCCTTGACCCGGCGGCGGCGCTCCGTGACAATGACTCCTACACGTTTTTTAAAGCTCTCGGAGACGCTATCGTGACCGGTCCGACCGGCACGAACGTGATGGACATCCAGATAGTGGTAAAAGGTTAGACGGCGACGACCTTTGTGACGTCCGGCACCTGTTTTTTGAGCTCCTGTTCAATTCCCATCTGCAGGGTCATCTGTGACATCGGGCAGCCCCGGCATGCCCCGGTCAGACGGACCTTGACCACGCCTTCCTCTTCGTCGACGTCGACGAGCTCGACGTCGCCCCCGTCGGCCTGCAGCGCGGGACGGATTTCGTCGATGACTTCAGCGACTTTTTCTTTCATCGTATCTCGCTGTGATATTTGCCGGCAGGTATTTATTTTTATCGCATAACAACGTTTTAAACGACCGCCGGGATATTGAAGCATGAAAGAACTCATGCAGCGCCTTGCAGACCTGCTGACCGAGCGTGATGTGATGGTTGCCACCGCGGAGTCCTGCACCGGCGGGCTCATCGGGGACACGCTGACGAGCGTTCCGGGCAGCTCCACGTATTATGAGGGCGGCGTCATCTCGTACAGCAACGCCCTGAAACAGCGATTCCTCAACGTTGCGGCGGAGACCCTCATGCGGCATGGAGCCGTCTCGGAGCAGACAGCCCGGGAGATGGCCATCGGAATACGCAATGCTGCGGACGTCGACGTCGGCCTGGCGACCACAGGCATCGCGGGTCCGGGCGGCGGCACACCCGGGAAGCCGGTCGGCCTCGTCTACATCGGCTTCGCTAGTGACAACGGGGTAACAGTGCAAAAACACGTGTTCGACGGCAGCCGGCAGGAAAACAAACAGGCGACCGTGCGGATGGCCTTGCAGATGCTGTATGACCATGTCAGCCATGATTGACGTCGACGGCTCCCATGGCGAGGGTGGCGGACAGATACTCCGGATGACGGTGGCGCTGTCCGCGCTGACCGGCAGACCAATCCATGTCTCCAACATCCGGGCCGGGCGCTCGAACCCCGGGCTGCGCCCGCAGCACATCGCGGCTATCGAGGCGGTCCGGCGGCTCTGCAACGGCCATGCCGAAAACCTGCACGAGCATGCCACCGATATAACGTTTCATCCCCGCGAGGTGGCGGGCGGCAGCCATTTCGTTGACATCGGCACCGCTGGCAGCATCACGCTTGCGATGCAGGCCTGTCTCCCTCCGATGCTGCACGCCATGGAGCCGGCCGGGATGCGACTGCGGGGTGGCACCGACGTAAGATGGTCGCCGCCCTGGGATTATTTCACCCGGGTGTTCCTGCCGTTGCTCCGCCACATGGACGTGGATGCAGCGGCGACGCTGGAGAAGCGGGGCTATTACCCGAAGGGTGGCGGCATCGCATCTCTTGAAATGCAGCCCTGCACACATCTCACGCCGCCCTCGTTCGACCGGGACGGCGACTGGCATATCGAGGGAAAAATAAACATCGCCGGATTGCCGGGGCACATCGCCCGCCGCATTCGGAAGGCAGCCCGGAAAGAATTCATCAGCCGGGGGATGGACGCCGACATCGCCA
Organism: uncultured Thermoplasmatales archaeon; assembly: GCA_964514975.1. Lineage (GTDB taxonomy): Archaea > Thermoplasmatota > E2 > UBA202 > DSCA01 > CAZESS01. Next base: position 45,559 of record CAZESS010000004.1, read on the forward strand.
TCGAAACATATGAGGCGGCGTCGCCCGGTGTGGGCATCGTGCTCTGGACGACAGGGCCGCGGCGGCTGGGCGCCGACGTGCTCGGCGAGAAGGGAAAACCGGCGGAGGCCGTCGGCAGGGAGGCAGCGCAGATGCTGCTGGAGGAAATCGATGCCGGCGCCGACCTGGACGTCCACGCGGTCGACCACCTCGTTCCCTACATGGCGCTCGCCGATGAGCCGTCATGCTTTCGCTGCCGTGAGCTGAGCGGACACGCGGAGACAGAGCTCTGGCTCCTCCAGCGATTTATGGACATATCATGGGAAAAAAAGATGGGCGATGGATGCATCGAGGTCGGTGTCAGCCCAGGAGAAACAGGATGAACATGACCACGAGCACCGCCAGAGCCCCATACATGATGTACATGTAGGTTTTCCGTTTTTTGATGAATGATTCGTATTCCTCGCGGCATTCATCCGAGCAGACGGTCTCCCCGGTAGGGATGGCCTTGCCGCATATCTGGCAGTGGTCATGTTGCGGGATTCGTTCCATGTTATACCTCTATCCGTGTGCCATTAAACTCCCGGCCGTATATAGCGTTTTCCAATGCCGCCAGGCCGGTGCCGTTGACCACCATCGTGGCGATCGATGCCTCCTCGATGACGCGGCAGGCGATGCCGTCGATGGGCGAGGAGGTGCCCGCCTGCTGCCATCTGTCGGGTATCATGCGCCGCAGCTCTGCGATGGCGATGGAATCATACCTTGCTGCATCGGGGTCGCTCTTTGGGTCGTCGGTGTAGATGCCGTCGACGTCGGTGGCGATGACGAAGCGGTTGGCATCGACCTCGCGGGCGAGCGTCGCCCCCACCGCGTCGGTCGAATGCCCGGGGACGGTGCCGCCCATCACCACGGGCGGTGTCATGCCTGCCGCCGCCTCTATCGTGGAGGGAACGTTGATGTCGATGTCCATGGCCCCGGCGAGAAGCATGGCGTTGAGGCGGGTGGCCGCGATGCCCATCAGGTCGAGCCGGTGCTCCGACATGCCGAGCGCTCTCCCGGCCTTGATATAGCGTCGGGCGGTGGCGCCGCCGCCGGTGACCACGTAGAGCGCCATGTCATCCGAGGCATGAGTGAGCAGGTCGCCGAGCTGCCGGAGCATCGCAACTTTGCTGGTGCCGAGCAGGGAGCCCCCGAGGGAGACGACCACGTTCATGGACATGTAAGCACGAGGCTGTTAAAGCATTTTCGCGGGCATGCCCCCTGTATATGGGAGTTCGATTGGCGGGTGGCAGCAAACAAACCGTCGTGCATGCTCGATGATTTGTAGCCGTATCGCCCGTTGTTCGAGCATAATAGCGAAACAGGGCGTGTGCAGGCATCGTGATGACGCCTTCGGCAGGGTTGGCCATAACATTAATATTCACTGGCTCTATTACCGGCTTGGATAATCATGTATGAAATACGGTTTCACGGCAGAGGAGGCCAGGGTGGCCAGATGGCCGCTCAGACCTACGCGCTCGCCGCCGTGCGGGAGGACAACTATGCTGTTTCCTTCCCGTTTTTTGGTGCGGAGCGACGTGGTGCGCCGGTCATGGCCTTCACCCGTGTCGACAAGGACCAGATACGGATAAAAACCCAGATCTATGAGCCCGACTACGTGGTCGTGCTCGACGAAACATTGCTGGACACCGTCGACGTGCTCAAGGGGCTGAAGGACGACGGCATGGTGATCATCAACACCGACAAAGCACCGGATGAGGTCGAGCTGTCCCGGGAGGTCAACTGCGCAACCGTCGATGCAACATCGATAGCACTTGACACCCTCGGACGGGCGATTACCAACACGTCGATGCTCGGTGCGCTGGCCAAGGCGACGGGCGAGGTGTCCATCGAGTCCATCGAGGATGCGATCATGGAGAAGTTTGGCTCCAAGATGGGCGAAAAAATCGGCCGGAAGAACGCCGAGGCGGCCCGCCGTGCATACGAGGAGCTCGAAGTCGGCGTCTGCCAGGGCGGCAAGGAGTTCATGGCGCAGGAGGAATGGATGCCGACGGCGCAGGAGCTTCCACTGGGCGGCTCCGTGGGAACCCGGGAGACCGACGCCGGCCTGATTGGACCTGGCTCGTTCGTGAAGAACAAGACCGGTGACTGGCGGACGTTTATCCCCAGCATCGACGTGGACACCTGCATCGGCTGCCGGCAGTGCTGGTTTTACTGCCCGGAGGGATGTATTTCCATGGAAGACGGCAAGGCGGTCATCAACTTCGACTACTGCAAGGGATGCGGCATCTGCGCGGAGGAATGCCCCGTGGATGCCATCACGATGAGCCGAGAGGTAAAGGAGGTGTAATAAAATGGTACAACAGATTGAAAGTAAGAGAATGGTCGTCACGGGAGACTACAGCGCAGCATATGGAGCGCTCATATGCGACGTCGACGTCGTGGCTGCCTATCCGATTACGCCGCAGACGTTCATCGTCGAGGATTTCTCGGAGTTCGTCAACGATGGATTAACCGAGACGGAGTTCGTCATGGTGGAATCCGAGCATTCCGCAATGTCGGCCTGTATCGCCGCGGAGGCAGCAGGCGCCCGCACCTTTACGGCGACGGCGTCGCAGGGCCTGGCCCTGATGCACGAGATGCTGTTCGTCGCGGCGGCGCTGCACATGCCCATCGTGATGCCCGTGGTCAACCGGACGGTCGCATCGCCCATTGGCATCTGGTGCGAATACAATGACACGATGCCGCAGCGTGACTCGGGATGGCTGCAGGTCTACTGCGAGAACAACCAGGAGGTGCTCGACATGGTCATCCAGTCCTACAAGATCGCCGAGCACAGCGACGTGCTGCTGCCGGTGATGCCTTCTCTGGACGCATTTATTTTGTCGCATACCGTGGAGCCGGTCGATGCGCCTTCGACGGACGAGGTAGCAGACTTCCTGCCGCCCTACGAGCCCGAGGCAGTGCTGGACACGAAGAACCCGATGACCATCGGGTCGTTCGCGCCGCCCGAATACATCCAGGAGATACGGTGGCAGAACGAGCAGACCATGCAGAACGCCCGGAAGGTTATCCGTGACGTTAACGACGAGTTCGCAAAGGAGTTCGGACGCGACTACCACGGCCTGATCGAGAAATATCGATGTGATGACGCGGATGTGGTGCTCATAACCATGGGCACCGTGACGGGGACGGCCCGCGACGTGGTCGACGAGATGCGCCAGGAGGGCAAAAAGGTCGGCCTGGTCAAGCTTCGGTTCTTCCGTCCGTTCCCCGCCGAGGAGCTGAAAGAGGTCGCCGAGGGCGTCGAGGCCATCGGGGTCTACGACCGCTCGATTTCGTTCAGCAGCGGCGGCCCGGCGTTTATCGAAACGAGGCATACGCTGTACGGCCATGACATCCCGATTGTGAACTTCCTGGCCGGTCTGGGCGGCAGAGATGTCGTCAAGGATGACGTGCGCACGATGTTCGAGAAGACATTGAAGGCAGCGAAGGAGGGCCAGCCCGAGAAAGAGGTTGTCTGGATCGGCACACGGGGGGTGGAAGCATGAGCCCGGGTATCAAGGACCTGCCCGAGGAAAACCTGTTCACCGAGGGACATACGGCCTGCCCCGGCTGCGGTGCCCCCATCGTGGTGCGCAACCTGATGAAGGTCCTCGGCGAGGACACCATCATCTACGCGCCGGCGAACTGCCTGCTGGTCTTCGGCGGCACCTATCCAAAGATAGCCTGGAAGATACCCTACCTGCACGAGGCGTTCGAGAACACCGGAGCCTGCATATCCGGCGTGACCCGCGCACTGCGCAAAAAGGGCAACGACCACACCACGGTGCTGGGCGTGGCGGGCGACGGCGGCACCTACGACATCGGCATCCAGGCGTTGTCGGGTGCTGCGGAGCGAAACGAGGACGTCATCTATGTCTGCTACGACAACGAGGCCTACATGAACACGGGCATCCAGCGCTCCGGCTCGACGCCCTACGGCGCCGCGACGACCACGACCCCGGTCGGCAAAAAGATACCGGGAAAGATGCGGCACAAGAAAAACATGCCGGAAATCATGCGCGCCCACGACATCCCGTATATGGCGACCGCGAGCATCTCGTATCCCAGGGATTTCCTCAACAAGGTAGAAAAAGCCCGCGACATGGATGGATTCCGCTACCTGCACATCTTTTCGCCCTGTCCGACCGGCTGGCGGCATGATCCCGCCAAGACCATCGAGATGGGACGCCTGGCCGTCCAGAGCGGCATGTGGACGCTGTATGAAGCGGAGCATGGAGAGATAACGGACATCTACGAGCCCAAGAAAAAGATACCGGTGAAGGACTACATCGGCGAGCAGGGCCGCTTCCGTCATTTCAGCGAGGAGATGCTCGACACGCTGCAGCAGTGGACTGACCGCAAATGGAAGCGGATGTACGGCTCCCTCCCCGACGAAGAATAAGCCTTTCCCCATCCCTTTTTTCCTCTCCGTTTTTTTTTTATCTCCTGTTATACCAGCCCTGTCTCTATAGTGCCGGCTGCCATCAGCATCGCTACGAGCAGGGGCTGGTGTACCAGGTAGATTGCCAGGGAATGCTGGCCCATCCATGCGAGGAGGCCCGTCATCGGCCGCGTGGTAAAATCAGGCAGCGGGAAACGTCGCTCCCCGCCGGGATATAGCGCCCCGCCGAGAAACACGCCGAGGAGGACGACGCCAAGCCAGGGCAACAATGGAAAATAGTCAAACATGTACATGTCACCCGTCCTGACGCCAAGCCAGAGCAGCAGATTCGTGTTCGCCTCGGCGCTGCTCACCACGATGCCAGCGGCGATACATGCCAGGCCAAATGGCAGCGCCAGCCAGCGACGGCACAGCACCGGGTATACAAGGATGATGGACAGGCCGATGCAGTGCAGGATACCAAACAAAATGATGCCGTCGGGCAGAAACAGCCACGTCACCACCGTTATCGCCATGCCATACAAAAAAATGCGAGCGCCCCGCCGCACATATTTCAACGGCAGCTCCATCCCGTCGAGGTGACATCTGGCCCGGCTGTAGCTCAACGTTAAGGAGACGCCGACGAGGAGGAGGAACAGCGATGCGGTCGCCTGCGCGAAGCCACGCCAAAACCCCGATGTGGCACCGATGCCCGCGCTGCCGAAATGGTCGAGGTCGTAGACCACGTGGAACGTGACCATCATCAGGATGGCGACGCCCCGCGCTGCGTCGATCTCCCGATATCGGCGGCTGCCCGCAGCCATCGTCACCGTAGCCGAAGGCGATATTTAACCATGTGGCCGTATGGAGCGCTGCAAAAAGATTATATAAAGCGAGGGTTTTGTCCGAATCGTGGCAGAAGAACAGGAAGAACTGAAGGAGCAGCTTCCACCCATAGATACATGGATGCAGGAGCAGGACGTCGAAACGTCGGATGACATCGAGATACCCGATACGTTGATGGAGCAGGTCATCGGACAGGATCATGCCGTCGAAGTCGTCCGGCAGGCCGCCCGGCAGAAGCGCCATATCATGCTCATCGGCGACCCGGGCACCGGCAAATCGATGATAGCCCGGGCGATGACCGAGTTCCTGCCGACCGAGGAGCTCGAGGACATCCTCACCTATCCAAACCAGGACGACCCCAACACGCCTCGGGTGCGCATCGTTCCCGCCGGCAAGGGCAAGGACATCGTCGACGCGATGAAGGCCGAGGCCCGAAAGCGCAAGCAGCAGCAGTCCCAGATGATGGCCACCATCCTCGCACTCATCGTCGGCGGTGCCATCATCGGCGCCATCGTCACCGGTGAGCTCACCATCGCCCTGTTCGGCATCATCGCCGCGGCGATGATATATCTCATCGGGATGCGCGGCGGCATGATGCAGAATCAGGAGGAAAAGGACGTGCCCAAGCTCCTTGTGTCACATGAAGACGAGGACTCGCCGCCGTTTGTCGACGCGACGGCCGCACATTCGGGGGCGTTGCTCGGCGACGTTCGCCATGACCCGTTTCAGGCGGGCGGCCTTGAGACGCCGCCGCATCTGCGCGTTGAGGCAGGCGCCATCCACAAGTCACATCGCGGGGTCCTGTACATCGACGAGATCAACACGTTGAGCCTGCCGTCACAGCAGCACCTTTTGACGGCGATCCAGGAAGAGGAATTCCAGATCACCGGGCAGTCGGAGCGGAGCAGCGGCGCCATGGTGAAGACAGAGTCGGTGCCCTGCGATTTCATTCTGGTCTGTGCGGGCAACCTCGACGCCGTCGAGGGGATGCATCCCGCATTGCGGAGCCGCATCCGGGGCTACGGCTACGAGATATATATCAAGAGCGACATGGAGGACAACGACGAAAACCGGACGAAGCTCATCCGATTCGTCGCGCAGGAGGTCGCCAAGGATGGCCAGATCCCGCATTTCGACCGGGCGGCCATCACCGAGATCATCCGGGAGGCACAGCGCCGGGCCGGCCGGAAGGGAAAGCTGTCGCTTCGCCTGCGTGAGCTCGGCGGGCTCGTCCGGGCGTCGGGTGACCTCGCCATCAGGGAGGAGGCGGACATCGTGACCGCCGATCATGTCGTCAGGGCGAAAGAGCTTTCCTCGTCGCTTGAGCAGCAGGTGGCTGAGCGCTACCTGCAGAAAAAGAAGACCTATCAGTCGTTCAAGACCATGGGCGCCGAGATCGGCACGGTGAACGGCCTCGCCGTTATGTCCGCCGACCCGTCTATGAGCGAGTTCGCGGGCCTGATTTTGCCGATCGTCGCCGAGGTCACCCCTGCCGGCTCCAAGTCGGAGGGCAAGATCATCGCCACGGGGCGCCTGGGAGAAATTGCCAGTGAGGCGGTGCAGAACGTCTCCGCCATCCTCAAAAAATACATGGGAAAAGACATTTCGAAGCGCGATATCCACATCCAGTTCGTCGGCACCTATGAGGGTGTGGAGGGTGACTCCGCCTCGATTTCTGTTGCAACGGCGGTCATCTCGGCGATGGAAAACGTGCCACTGTCACAGGAGGTCGGCATGACCGGGTCATTGAGCGTCCACGGCGCCGTGCTGCCCGTCGGCGGCGTCACCGCGAAGATAGAGGCAGCGGCCAAGGTCGGCCTGAAAAAGGTGCTCATCCCGCGGGCGAACATGCAGGACGTGCTCATCGAGGACAAGTACAAGGACCAGATAGAGATCGTGCCCGTTGAAACATTGAAGGACGTGCTGGACAACGTGCTGGTCGGCGGCAAAAAGGACGGGTTGATGCAGAAGCTCGAGAAGCTGCAGCCGTCGGTGGTCAGCAAGGTCGACCTGGAGTCGGAGCGGGCAACGAGCAAGGTACCCCGCACGGGAAAACAGCAGGGGCAGCCGCAGAGTGCCTCCAGCAATGATGGCGAGGGCTAGCTCACCCAGCCGGGGCCGACCTGCGCCATAATATTTGTCCGTGTCGTCGTGAAATCGATGTCGTAGCTGTCATCGGCCGCGGGGCCATGCAGTGTGAGGGCGACCGCGCTGGATGTGTTGGTAAGGGTGTAGGACGATGCGCCAAGGTTTGCCCGGGTGAGCGTATTGTTCAGATAGCGATACCAGGCAGCGACATGCTTGGTGGCGATGGTAATGGTGATGTTGCTGGCGATGTATTCCTGTTCCTGCATGGAGGAATAGTTGGTTTTGATGGAATAGGTGCCGTAGCCGCTCACGCTGGTCTTACCCGCCAGGCCGGTGACGTCGACCATGCCGAGGCTGACCATATGCGTTGGGTCGCCGCCCGTGGTATCGTTTTGTATCGAAAGCGCCGGCGCTGATATGACGGCCTGACCCTGGCTCTGGGTGAGGATGACGGCACCGCCCTCGTAGACATAGGTCTGGTCGACGAAGTAGGCGTTTTCGGAGCTGTATTCGATGGTGCCCATGCGGATGGTTCTGCCGATGGAGCCCCCGGGGTCGTAGCGGCTGCCGGTCATGACGAATGCGCCGCCGTTGGTGTTCGAGCTGTCGAACGACATGGTGAACGGTGTCGACAGGAAGGGCAGGATACGGGTGGAAAACCGGTATCCGTCGTCGAGCAGGTTTACAATGTAGCTCGCGTTTTTGGGAATCCATGCCACCGGCTGTTTGTAGACGGGGACCGCCGACAGGTTGGACACCCGGAGGTCGAGCTGCCAGAAGTCAGCAGAGAAGCTCGACACGGTCACGTTGACATATGCGGTGCCCGTCGACGCGTTGAAGTAGTCACCGCTGTAGAGATTGCTTCCATGGAGCTGGAGGTCGAAGGAGCTGAGGGAGCGAACGTTGGTCAGGTTGCCACCGGTTTTTTCGACGTTGGACATGCCCGTGGAGGAGAGCCCGTCCCCTGCTATGTCCACCTGGAAGCCGCTGTTCGCCGTTGAAAGGATGCTCAGGGACCCAAAGGCGCGGGCTGACACGAAAAACGGGAGCTCTTTGCTGCCGAGGGTGATGGAGTTGATGAGAGACATGTCCCGCTGCGCCATCGTCTCGATGTCTATCGAGGCTTTTATCTGGGAGAACTGGTTGGCAACGGTGTCCATGTGCTCTGCCTCCCGGTCCTTCATCCAGTTGGGGACATAGTATACCTGGACGAGGACGATGACCGCGACGAACAGGCTCACCATCAGGATAGCGACGACGACGCCGACCTGTCCGCGCTCGTTTTTTTCCATCGGGGAAATAACCGCCCCTGGTTTAAATAAGTTTATGAAAAATTTGCTGTCTGCATCTGGCTCGCCGTGTTCCCGGTGTTTCATGACAGCATCCCCCGTCTGAACATGAGGTATATGGTCGCCCCAGCACCGATGATTGCGACGGCGGCGCCGATGATGAGCCAGGAGGGTCCACCGCTGTCGTCGTCTCCTCCGGGGACGGAAAACTGCATGGTTTGTTGGTTGTTGTCCTCGTTTTGCTCGTGGATGTCATCGTTCGGGTCGACATCCGCTTTGAGCGTGTGGGTTCCGGCGGTGACGTTGACGGCCTGCGTATGCTCTACCTGGCCGCCGGCTTCGATGGAGGGCAGCATGATGGAGGCTATCACTGTGTCGTCCATGATGATGTCCAGCGATGTCTGGTTTGCATTTCCGGTTCCGTTGTTGGCCACGGTGACGGTGACCTGAACCGTGTCACCGGCGTCCGGTGATGCAGGGGTCATGGCCAGGCCGGCGAGTATGAGGTCGGGCTGCAATGGCTCCGGCGCTGCCACGGATATCTCCGTGCTTGTTTCGTCGGTCATGCCGTCGTTGTCCGTCACGGACAGCGTGACCGTGTAGGTGCCGTCTTCGCTGTAGCTATGCGACGGATTCTCCTGGATGGCAGTGGCGCCGTCTCCGTAGCTCCACTGCCATGCGGTGATGCTGCCGTCGGGGTCGCTGCTCTGGTCGGTAAACGTCACGGTGCGGCCGTCCATGCTGTATGAGAAGGTAGCGGTGGGCGGCCTGGGCTCCGGAGGCGGAGGCGTGGGCTCCTGCCGGACCATGAAGCTCCATGTGTCCGATTGGGTGGCGGCGGCGCCGTCGTCGGCGACCGCATACCAGCGATATGTGGCGGCGTAGCTCAGGCCGCTCCATGTCACGCTGGCCGTATCACCGCTGGCAACGGCGGCTACAGACTCTATTTCGCTGCCGACATCCGTGTAAAACGTGACATCCATACTGTCTCCATCGGGGTCGAATACCGTGACCTGCAGGGTAACCGTCCGCGCCGTGCCGCTCGCCCCATCATTCGGCGAGGGATTGGACGGCTGCTCTGGCGGCTCGTTCACCGGCATGGTCTCGGTGGTAAACATCCATGCCTGGGAGGTAGTGGCGTTGCGGCCGTCGTCGGCGACCGCATACCAGCGATATGTAGCGGCGTAGCTCAGGCCGCTCCATGTCACGCTGGCCATGGTGCCGCTGACCACGTCGGATATTGTATCGATGATGTCGTCGTTGCTGGCATCGTGAAAGGTGACATTCATCGAGTCGCCGTCCTGGTCCGCAACCGAAACCTGCAGTACAGCGTTCCGGGATACATTGTTCGCTCCATCATCCGGCGAGGGGTCGGATGGCTGCTCCGGCGGATTGTTGGCCGTTACCGTGACATCCCGCCGGGTTGTGTTAATCGCCCCGTCGTCATCGGTGACCGTCAGGGCGACCGTGTAGGTGTCGGCATGCTCATAGACATGCGTGGGGTGCTGCTCATGGGCGGTGGTACCGTCGCCGAAATCCCATGTCCAGTTGACGATGTCGCCGTCGTCGGTGCTCTCGTCGGTGAACGCAACCGGGTGTCCCGCACGGGGTTCCACCGGGGTATAGGAAAAATGTGCGGTGGGTGGCGGACTGGCAATTGTGAGCATCGCCGTGGTGGTGTTCGTCAGCCCGTCGTCGTCCGTCACGGACAGCGTCACCGTCTGGTTTCCCATTGCCTGATACCGATGGGTGACAACGGTGCCCGTATCGCCGGCGCCGTCTCCAAATGCCCAGGTGTAAGCGACGATGTCGCCGTCGGGGTCGCTGCTGTTCGCTGCGTCGAAGGTAACGGTCTCGTTTTTCACGGGCATCCGGGGATGCCATGCAAACGACGCCGTCGGCGCAACCGGCGAGGTAGACTCAAGGAGCACCTGTGCATTCCGGACATATACGGGTATCTCCTGTGCTGCCGTGTCGCTCAGGGTGACGTTCGAGATGTTGAGGTAACAGAGAGCGCCCTCGGTCCTGGGACTGAAGTGCAGCGTGGCGATATGGCCGCTCCCGGTTGTGTTTGTCCGGCCGACGAGGTGTACGATGCCGTCCTCCTGGCTCAGGGTGACGGATACCGGCGCGCCGTCGATTGAGCCATTGTCTGCCCCGGTGAACGACAGCAGGACGGGATCGTAGTGCAGGTCGAGGTTTACGCTGCTGAGGTTGGTGACGTTGGAAACATTGATGGATGCATCGAAGGCTCCCTGCACGGTCTCGGGTGCCTGTACCTCGAGCAGCGTGCCGGCAACGGTAACCCGATGGCCATGCCACGATGCCGGTATCTCCTGGCCGTCTCCATCGCTCAGGTTTCCCTCGATATCGAGGTCCGAATGGCCTGCTGCGGTGCAGGAAAACATTACCGTGGCGAGATAGCCGGAGCCGTTGACCGGCTGCAATCCCATGTCGTTGACGATGTGCAGCACGCCGTCGTGCACGCTCGCGCTGGTCGGCACATCGGTGCCGTTGACGCTGCCGTTTTCGACCGATGCGACCGTGAGATATGAGGCGTTGTAGGAAACGGTAACGCTGGCCGCGTTGAATCCGGTCAGCTCTGACACTGATATCTGCACCGAGATGTTCTGGCCGAGCAGCGCCATGTCCGGTCCCGCCAGGGACACCGATGGCTGCCCTTCGCCGGCGGCGGGCACGGCGGCGCCGATGGTCATGATGCAGCATGCACAGGCCAGCAGCGCAGCAACCTGTTTCATGCCAATCCCAGGATCATCTGGATAACGAGGGTCACGTCGGCGGTGGTCACCGTGCCGTCAGCGTTGGCGTCAGCCGGCGGCGGATACTCCGCGCCGGGATGAGCGGCAAGGTGCTGTACGACCAGGTCTGTCTTCGTGATGTCGAGCGCGTTGATGCGGCCGTCCATGGTGGCGTCGCCGCGTCGCCAGACCGATATCTCCCGCGATGTCACCTGACTGTTTCCGTAGCTGTCGGTCGTGCTCAGCGTCACGGTGTAGGAGCCAGGCTGGCTGTAGGTATGGGATACGTTCGGACCCGTTGCGCTTCCGCCGTCGCCAAACGTCCATGTCCATGTGGCTATGCTGCCGTCGGCGGTACCGTTGAACGACACGGTTTCGTTGACGAACGGGAATGAATGAGTGTAGTTCACCGCTGTACGCTCCACCGTCGTGAACAAACGGGTCGGGGATGTCGTGGTGGCCATGCCGTCCGATGCCGTCACATGCCAGGTATAGGTTTGCCCGTGCTCGAGGGTGCAGGCGACGCTCATGGTGCCGTTGCCGGTCTCCGTGGTGTGCACTGCCGTTCCGTTGAGATAAAACACGGCGTCCATGGTGTCGCTGTCGGGATCGGTGACCGTGGCTCTGAGGGAAAGGTTTGCATTGGTGGTGCTTCCGTTGCCGGGGGATTCCAGCGCGATGGATGGCGGATGGTTGTCGCCGGCGGGAACCGTGACGTTGCGCTTTTCGCCATATGCGATCCGCCCGGTGTCGCCCACGGCGATTGCCCGGTAGTAATAGGTCTTGCCTGCTGCAACGCCGGGTATGCTCGCATTGAAACCGCCCGTCCGGTTGGTGGCCACAACGTTGGTGGAGGATTTTTTGCCGTTCCAGTATTCGAACCAGAGGTAGCATGATGTGCTGTCGCCGAGCGCTGTTAGGTTGCCGTGCAGCGTGGCGTTTTCTCCGGTGATGGTGGCCTGTCCCGTGGTGACCGTTGGGGCTGCGGGCACGGATGTCATCCGGAATGACAGCATGGTGCCGTTGTATCTGCCCTGGCTGTTGTTGACGACGGCCCGGTAATGGTAGGTGGTGTTCCCGGCGAGTCCTGTTACCACCGTGCTGACCGGGCCCTCGCCGGTGATTGTCTGCACGGGCGTGGTCATCGTGAGATTATCGTTTTGGCCGTATTCGAACCAGACCTCGCATGTCTGGTCGCCGCCCATGTCGGTGACGTTTGCCTGCAGCACGACCGCGTGCTCCACCGAGCCGGTGTCCACCTGCGCCTTGACCGCCGTGGTGGTAAACGTGCCGTCCTGCCCGTAGGTGGCGCCCGCGCTGTTTTCGGCTACCGCCCGATAATGATAGGTCGTGCCCGGCTGGAGTCCGGTCAGCGTGCCGGTGAAGGAGCCGTCGTCAAGGGACATTGCCTGGGTGGCCGAGCCGTAGGCCGTCGTTGGCCCGTATTCGAACCATACAGTGCATTGTTCGCCGCCCCAGTCGTCAAGGGTGCCCCTGAGCGTGGCGGTGCTGCTGGTGACATTGTCGGCGCTCCCGGTTGTCACGGCGGGCCGGACGACATGGGTGGTAAACGTTTTGGTGGAGCCATCTGTCTCCCCGGCGGTGTTGCTGGCATACGCCCGGTATTGATAGGTGGTGTCGAGCGACAGGTCGGTGAGCGTGTGGGAAAAGCTCCCGGAAGAATGCATCGTGGTATTCCCGACGGCGACATGGCTGCCGTCCGTCCAGTATTCGAACCATACGGTGCAGTTGTTCGCGCCCGGGCTGCTCAGGTAGCCGTTCAGCCTGGCGCTGTCGTAGTCGACCGAGCTCGCCGCGTTGGTTGACACCGAGGGCTTCGCCGCCGATGTGTGAAACGTTTTGTCGTCTCCGTAGCTCTTTTTTTGGCTGTTCTCGGCGACGGCCCTGTAATGATAGGTGGTGTCGGGGTCGAGGCCTGACACCGAGATGGAAAACGAGCCGGTGCCCGTTTTTTCAACCTTGTCGTCGGTCGATTGGCCATAGGACTGGCTCGTGCCATACTGGAACCATACCTGACAGGTGCCCGTATCCGGGTCGTTCAGGTCGTTGAGCGTTCCATGCAGCGTTGCGCCGCCGCTGCCTACATCGCTCTCGTCGTTTGTAACAACAGCCGGGAAGCCGACGAGGGAAAAACTGATGTTCCGGGATGGCTCGCTGACGTCGAGCACGAAGCTTTTGCGGTTTTCCTGCTGGTCATGAACGCAGGACACCTGGATGGTGTCCCCGTTTTCGCAGTTTTCCAGCGCCGACAGATCCGCCTGGTAGTATCCATCGCTGTTCGTGGTGACAGTCATAAGCGTTGACTTGGACACATCTTTCACCGTCACGGTCACGCCGGACGGCAGCGTATCCCCGTCAGCGTTTTTGATGACACCGTAGACGGGAAACGACTGGTCGAGCGCGTCGCTCGAAAGCAGCATCGGTATCAGGCTGGTCAACAGCAGGATGGCTATCATGACACTTTGTATTTTTTTCATGTTTTCACCTCTATGTGATACTGACCGGACTGCGCTATCCTGAGAACGGCGCAGTCTCCGGGATGGATGACGAAGTCATATTCGGGCGGGGAGACACCGACGACATAGCTGTCAAAGCTGCCAGTGCTGGTATTCCACCGGCTCACCACGCTCCCAGGGGGCATGATAGCGCCGCCTATCTGCGACGCGAGCGCCGACGCCTGTACGGCGGTGACGCTGCTCCACACCACGTGGTTGGCGACGTTGTCGCTGTTTTTGTGGAGCTGGACGATCCGGTCCGCCAGCCGGTAGGCCTGCTCGGTGAAGTTGCCCGCGGCTGCAACGCGGAGTACCACCGCGTCGTAGGGATGGATGACGAAGTCATATTCGGGCGGGGAGACACCGACGACATAGCTGTCAAAGCTGCCAGTGCTGGTATTCCACCGGCTCACCACGCTCCCAGGGGGCATGATAGCGCCGCCTATCTGCGACGCGAGCGCCGACGCCGTTATGTTGTCGCCCAGCCAGGGGATATAGTTGACCACGTTGTTGGCGTTTTTGACGATGTGGATGGTGGTGTCAACTGGCACGGTTTTGCTCATGGTGGCGTTTGCGCTGCCGTTGGTAATGGTGAGCGTGACGTTGTAATAGTTGCCGATGTGGTAGGTATGCGAGGGATTTGTCTGGTTGCTTGTTTTGCCGTCCCCGAAAGTCCACTGCCATGTGGCGGCATACGACGAGTTATCATGGAAGGCTACGGGGCTGCCGGTGGCGGGGTCTGCCCCATAGGTGAAATCGGCTGCCAGGTATGTGCCGACGGATATGTGCGCGGATGTGCTGGCGGTGGCGTTGTCGTCGTCGGTAACGGTGAGCGTAACGGTGTAGCCTCCATCCTGGCTATATCGATGTGTCACGTCTGTACTCGTGTTCTCGTATTTTATGGTGCCGTCGCCGAAGTTCCATGTCCAGTTGACGATGGTGCCGTCGGGGTCAGATGCGTTGGGGGAGACGCCTATCTGCATCCCGCTCTGGGCATATCCGAAATCGGCGGCCGGTGGAACGTTGTCCACGGTGACGTTCTGCTGCACCTGGCTGGATGCGCCGTCGTCGTCGGTCACGGTGAGCGTGACCATATAGGTGCCATCGTCTTGATAGCTATGGGTGGCGATGGCGCCCGTAGTCGTGGTGCCGTCGCCGAAGCTCCAGTTGTACCCGGTGATATTTCCGTCGGGGTCGGTGGAGCCTGATGCGTTGAACGTAATGGTATCGAGGTCGGTGGGCTGCCCCGGCGTGTAGGTTAAGGTCGCTGTCGGCGGCACGTTTTCAACCGTTATCTGCCTGGACAATGTGGCGGTGGCGCTGTCATTGTCGGTGACGGTCAGCGTGACCGTGTAGGTGGCGTCCTCGCTGTAGCTATGCGTGGGATGCTGAGCAGTGCTGGTGTTGCCGTCGCCAAAGGTCCAGTGCCATGCGGTTATGCTACCGTCGGGGTCATTGCTGTGATCTGTGAACGTTATGTTTTCCCGGCTGACCGGGGAGGCAGGACTGAAGGTAAAGTTTGCCGTGGGAAATATGGTTATGGAAAACTGCCCGCTGAATGATGCAAGGTTCCCCAGTGTGTCGTTGGCGTGGATGGTGACGTTGTAGCGTCCCTGCTGGCTGTAGCTCTGTGTGAGGAAATACAGTGAGGAGGTGTTCATTGTTTTGTGTGCCATGGTGTCGCCAGCATGGGTGATGGTGATGGACACGTTCTGCATCGCGAGGTTGTCGGCAACGGTGCAGGACACGTTGACCGTCTCGTTTGGCTCCTGTATCCCCGGACTGATGGAGAGATTGGTCATGTGGGGCGGCATGGTGTCAACGATGGTGAACTGGTGGATGGATGAATTGGAGACGTAGTCGTTCACGTCGGTTGCCCATATCCTGTAGCTGTAGTTGCCGAGCGATGGGTATGTTTGGTTGTGGAAATATATGCCGTTGCAGTCGTCGTCTATACCGGCAGGGTCCATGCTCGTGTTGATGCTGCTGCCGTCCGGAAAGGTGACGTTTATGGTGACGGATGACAGGGCGACGTTGTCGCTGGCGTTGCATGATATGTTAACGGGGTAACCATACTGTTTTTCCTGAGGAACGTCCTGCACGTCGTGTATTTCCGGGGGCATCGCCGGGTGGAAAATCTGGAATGTATAGGGGTTGCTCGTGTTGCTGTTGCCGCTCGGGTCATCTGCCCATATTTTCACGGAATAGTTGCCGGCGGTGTTGTATGGTGCCTCGTGCCACCATGTCGTGCCATCGTTGCTGTGCATGCTCATGTTGTCGGAGGTGGGACCGGTGATGTTTATCCATACCTGGTCGACTGCTACGTCGTCGGTGACCCGGCAGGTCACGTTGACTCTGCCCTTTATTTCCTGGGGGTTTGGATACGCGGAAACATTCTCTATCCGGGGCGGCTCGACATCCCTGACGGTTATCTCCCCTGTCATGGTATCGTTGCCGTCATCCCCGTCGGTGACGGTCAGCGTGACAGTGAAATTGCCGTTGGAGGCATATGCGTGGGTGGGATTGTCGTTGTTGCTCGTTGCGCCGTCGCCAAAGCTCCATTCGTGTTCGTAGACATCACCGTCGGGGTCATATGACAGGTCGGTGAAGGAGACGGGTTCTCCCACGGTTGCATTGTCCGGCGTGAACGAGAAATCGGCGACGGGCAGAATGTTGCGGATGGTAACCTCTTGCTGTGCGGTGTCCCATGCTCCATGGTTGTCGGTGACGGTCAGGGTAACGGTGTAGGTCCGGTTTTTGCTGTACTGATATCCGACCGTTTCCCCGGTCATCGTTGTGCCATCTCCAAGATTCCATGTGTAGTTTATGATGCTGCCGTCGGGGTCAGACGAGCTGGTTGCATTGAAGGTGACGGTATCCAGCCTGGTTGGGCTGGCTGGTGTGTATGTGAAGCTGGCCGTCGGCTTGTTGGCTATAACAAATTTTTTTTCGGCGGACCGGACCGTGTTGTTGTTGGTGTCGTTGGCCCACACGGTATAGCGGTAGGTGCCCTTGGCAGTGTAATTTCGGGTATAATGGTAGTTGGTGGTGTTGCCCGTCCGATTCATGCTGGTGTTGTGGCATGTGCCGTTTGGAAGCGTGATGTTGATGTAGTTCATGCTCACGTTGGCGGAGCTGGTTATCCGGCATGAGATGTTGACCTGTCCACCGGGCGACTGTATCTGGGGGGTTGCCTGCAGATGGAAAATGTTTATCCCGGCGTACGGCCGCATCAGGGGATAGCGATCGAAAGTTGAACCTGTGGCTGGCTGGATGGGATACGGGGTGTCACCGATGCCGTCGTTGTTGGTGTCGTTTCCGTCATAGCTATCCCAGTAGTTGCCCTCTTCGAGCGTGGCATTGTACCAGAAGTTGTCATGTCCGGCATCGTAGGCGCTGTTGTTGAGAAATGAGTTGTGAAACATGGTGTTGCCTGTGCAAAATTTCTCGACATACAGCCCGTGGTTGGCGGAATTTTCTATCCGGTTTTCCTGTACCACATTGTTGTCGGCAAGCCGGAGCCGTATCCCGTCATAGTTGTCGGTGACGGTACACTGTGAAATCGTTACACGCTCTGTGCCGTCGAGGAGCATGCCGCCTTTTCCGGAGCCGCCGTTCCTGATGGTGCAGCCCGTTATGGATGCCCCGCTGGCCTTCACGGTCACCACGTATCCCTGTCCCTCCCCGTCGATGATAACGGCATCCCGACCGGAGCCCACCAGGCTGACCTGTTTGCTGATGGATACGCGTTCATTGTATGTCCCCGCGTATACGAAAACGGTGTCTCCAGAGCCGGCGTCGTTGATCGCCTGCTGGATTGAGGTGTAATCCTCGCCCCCGTTGACATCCACCGTGATTGTCTCCCCCTCCGTAACATATCCCCTGAAGGAAAAGAGCAGGAGGCAGACAGCTAGGAGAGCGAGCGGGAAGCTTTTTTTCATCGTGACCTCTTATTCGACACGGCTGATGAGCGGACGGATGTCCTCTTCGCTGCTGGGGCCAGCAATGTCGTAATAAACGCTCCAGTACCAGGCGGTGCCGCTCTCGGGCTGCTGCGTTGCATTGGGATACCGCTGCTCGTAGTTCTTCCAGTAGTTGCCCTCTTTTTCCTCGGAGTCCGGATTGTACCAGCTGTTGCCGCCGCCTTCGTCGTAGCACAGGCTGGAACTCCTGAAGCTGGTGTTTTCGAAGTTGTTCGAGTATATCTTGTTGTTTTTGGAATTGTTTCCAAGGATGTAGACGCCGTAGCTGGCGGACAGGTCGATGGTGAACGTGTTTTCTTTGAGGACATTGTTACTCGTGGAAGAGGTCAGGTAGATTCCTCTACCATTGTATTCAAGTATGTTATCCTGGATTGTGCCATCCGTGGCGGCTTCCATATATATGCCTTGCGTGCTGCCCGAGATGGTGTTGCCGGTGATGGTACAGTAGGTGGAGGATTGCACGTAGATGCTCTCGTTTGTGTTCGATGACATGGTGTTGCCGCTGATGGTGCAGGACCCCGAGTTCACGATGTATATTCCCCGTTCATTGTAGGATATGGTGTTTCCGTTTTCGACATGGGTGCCGTTGGAGCTCCTGATCTCTATGCCGATGCTGTTGTTGCAGATAGTGTTGCTCTGTATGGGGCGCGACGAACCAAGCGTCGATGAAAGCACTTTAACGGCGGCCGAGGTGTTATGCCAGTACAGGTGGTTGTTTTTAACGTCGGCGGTGTCGGAGTTGTTGATGACGATGCCCGGCGCGTTCTGCCACAGCGTGTTGTTGTTGACGACGTTGTTATCGGAGGAGGAGGCAAGGTAGATACCCGAGCCAGCGTGGCCATAGACCCGGTTTCCTCCCTCCGCGTTGTTGCCGACGCTGTTGCTGTTTGAAGCGGAGAGATAGATGCCGTCCGTGTTGCCATACACGGTGTTGTCAAAGATGCTGTTGCCGTTCGAGGACGACAGATAGACGCCCCGCTGGTTGCCATACACCGTGTTATCCTCGATGGAGTTGCCCTTCGAGGTGGCCAGGATGATGCCATTGCCGCCATTGTCATGCACCGTGTTGTTACGTATTTCGTTGTTGCCCGCGGTCGCCGGCTTGGAGTTCTCCAGGTAGATGCCGTGGGACGTGCTCGAATGGACGACGTTGTCCACGATGATGTTTCCGTTTCCTCCAGACGAGGAGAGATGAATACCGATGTCGTTGTGCTCGACGGTGTTGGACAGCACGTCGTTGTTGTTCCCCGAGGTGAGCAGCAGGCCCGTCTGCGTGTTGTTGTGGAGATAGTTGCCGGCTATCCGGTTGTTGGAGGAACTCGTTGACAGGATGCCGAAGCCCTGGTTCCATCGGATGACGTTGCCGGTGATGTTGTTCGTGGACGAGGACTGCACCTTCATGCCGTTGCCAGTGTACTCGACGAGGTTGTCAACAATGGTGTTTTCCTGAGCGTAGTTGTTGAGATAGATGCCGCTGATGCTGCTGTTGTTGATGGCGTTGCCGGTCACGTTGTTGTAGCTGCTCCCCTCGACATAGATACCATAAACGTTCTCCCAGAGCGTGTTGTTGTAGATGGCGTTGGTGTTCGAAAACGAGTACAGACGGATGCCGCTTTGCCCGTTGCCATATATATCGTTCTGTGTTATCTCGTTTTCATTTGACGACTGCATGTAGATACCATGTCTGCCGTTTCCAGTGATAACGTTGTAGATAACGACGTTTCCGCCGGGGAGATTGTAGAGAGCCCGGTTGAAATGTATGCCGTCGCCGGTGCTGTTGGAAATTGTGCAATGCTCAATGGTGTTGTTCTTTGAATCATAGATGTATATGCCCCGCGAGTTGTTGTGAACCGTGTTGTTGTAGATGGTGTTGAAGTTGGAGGAGGAAGACAGAGATATCCCGGTTTCCGTGTGATTCATAATCTGGTTTGCCTGTATCACGTTGTTGCTCGAGCTGCTCCCCAGGATACCGTACTGGTTGCTTTCTATCTGGTTGTGCACGATGTCGTTGTTGCTTGAATCCTGTAGCTCCAAACCGTTCAGATTTGACTGCAGGGTGTTATCTTCGATGGTGTTTGAATGGGAATAGTCGCTTATCAGGAAAGCGCTCCCGGAGTGGTCGGTTATCACGTTGTCGGTAACGATGTTGCTGTTCGATATGTTGAGATAGATGCCTCGCGTGTTGTTTTGTATCGTGTTGTATCTGAGGGTGTTCAGGTCGGTGGCGGACACGAGTTCTATTGCGGTGCCGGTGTTGTCTTTGATGGTGTTGTATGAGACGGTGCATGACTCGAGGTTTTCCAGGTAGACAGCATTGTCCGTAAGGCGAATTGTGTTGTTGGTGATGGATGCAAGGCTGGAGCGGTACAAAGAGATACCCATCTGGCCTGTTGACTGGATGCTGTTCTCCCTGATTTTGGTGCCCAGGCTGTATCTGCCATGGATGCCATAGCTGGCGTTTTTGAGCGTGCATCCGCGGATGGTATTGTTGTGGGCGTTGTCGAGCGATATGCATTTGTCGGCTATGTTGGTAGCCAGGGTACAGTTAATGATGGAGCAGCGGGCAGCCCCATCGAGTAAAATACCATTTTGAGCTGAATTGCCCTTGATAATGACGTCTTTCACGGTCGTCCAGTCTGCCCGAAGGGTGAGAATGTTGCCACCGCTGGCCCGTATCGTGGGCGTGTCGATACCGATGATGTTTACCGATTTATCGACGGAAAGCTGTTCATCGTATATCTGTCCGCTTGACCCTATAACGTTGACGGTGCCTCCGGGCGGAACGGCAGCGATGCCGGCCTGTATGGTTTCCAGATGGGTTTCGTCGTCGAGCCATCCTGCCGGCGGGTCGTTGTTCACCCAGACCTCGGTGTTGTAGCCGGCTCCTTCGGCCATCCATGCCAGTACATTGCGAAGATAGTTCGTTCGGCTTTCCTCTGTTATCTCGTCCGCGTTGAGGTCGAAGCCCAGGATGATGCTCCGGTTTTGGTCACGGGTTGCATCGATGGCGAAGTTGCCGGTGATGCTGCTGGCGGTGGTGCCGACGACCTCTATATCGTCAATATAGTACCCGTAGTCACGGCCTGAACTGCTTGTGTCGAGCGTCCAACGTAACTGTATGTTTCCTCCCGTATAGCTTGAGAGATCATATGTCTGGGTGGTCCATGTACCGGGTTCGTTTGCCCGATCGAATGTATCGAGTTCATGCCAGCTTCCATCATATACCTCTAACGTGACTTGGTCATATGAGTCAGCAAATCTGTACCGGTGCTTGAATTCGAGTGTTGCACCATAATATGTGGAGAGGTCTATTCCGGGGGATTTCAGCCAGCAGTCTGCATCATTGTTATAATAATGCGAATAACCTGACACGTCAGTTCCGTACACATAGCTACTCCTGTACGGGAAATAAGGCGACCCATACCCTTGTCCCCCCCAACCGCTCTCCCATTCATCCTCATCCCCTCCATGGTCCCATCCGTTGAGGTTATCACAATCATAATATTCAATACGGCTTTCTTCACTGGGGCCATAGAGGCTGTTCGCTTGTATAGAATAGTTGAACAGCGGGTCTGACTGCTTGTTGAGGCCGTAGAGCTCGATGGGGGAAGAGAAGTTGAGGTAGGCTCCATTGGATGACGTTCCGGGCATGCCGACCAGCGAGCCGGATGCAGTGTAGGGCTTTCCCCGGAAATAGTCATCCGATATACGGTCGGAATAGGATACCCAGTCTGAATCATATACGATGCCGCCCTGGTCATTACCGTCGTAGTACAGGCCGAGCGTGGTGCCCAGGTCCACCTCGCTCTGGGTGACACCGTTGCCGGGATAGTTGACGAGGTCGCGGACCGCGTAGCTCCCGGACATCATGAACACGCCGGCTGTATGGTTGCCCTCCATGTGCTGCTCTATTTCACGCATGTGGTCGGAGACGTCGTCGCCGCCCTCCGTCATGGGGGTGCTCCAGTAATTTGGGTAGGTGGTATAGGGATAGTTGTTGGCTCCGCCGCCGTCGCCGGGGAAGTTGCCGGTGCTCCAGATGACGATGTCGAACTGGTTGAGCACCGTCCCTGAAATATTTGCCCCGCGGAGGTCCGGAGAGGTATCCGCATCGTCGGTAAACACCCACTGGTCGAGCGCCTTTCCGTATGAGTAGTCGGAGTCGGGCATGATGTTCTGGCAGGCGGCCTTGAGATTGTCAATGCCGCTCTCCCATCCCGTGGGGGTGTTATCAACGAACAGGAACCGGGGTGAGGATGCGGTCGCTGGCGAGCTCACCGTGATGTTTTTCTGTTCGACGGCCCAGCCCCCACTGTCGTCCGTGACGTTGAGCGTCACCGTGTAGTTGCCCGGCGTGTTATACTGGTGGCTGACGGTCGAGCCGTAGGCAGTGTCGCCGTCACCGAAATCCCATGACCAGTTGACGATGTTGCCGTCCTTGTCGTAGCTATACGGGGAGCCGCCGTCGAAGGTCACGCTTGAAGCGGTGGTGATGTTCGCCGAGCTCGTCGAAAACCCTGCCTGGGGACTGATGTTCGGCACGTCCACGTTTATCTCCTTGGTGCTGGTATCGCCGTTGTCATCGGTGACAATCAGTGTCACCGTATAGGTGCCGCTCTGGTCATAGGTATGGCTGGGGTTTTGGCTGGTCGAGCTGGTGCCGTCGCCGAAGTTCCATTCATATGAAACGATTTCGCCGTCGGGATCGCTCACGTTTGAGGTGAAATCGATGGTGCCGTTGACATTCGGGTTGACGCTCCAGGAGAAATTGCTGTCTGGCGGTACGTTGCCGGACACCGGTATCGGCGGTGGCACGTGGACGCCGTGGGAATGAGCGGTGCTCGTCGTGTTTGTCTCACCTTCGTCGTCGACGACAGTCAGCGTGACATTATAGGTGCCTTCGGATGCATAGGTGTGCACGGGTGTCGGCCCGTAGGCATCTATGACCCCATCGCTCGTCCAGTCCCATCGGTATTCCTGGATGCTGCCGCCGTCGGGGTCATAGCTCTCCGTTGCATTGAAATATAGCGTTTCCTCTGTCTTTGGGTCATATGGGGTGTAGGTGAACTGGGCGACCGGCGGCATGGTGTGCAGGATGCCCTGCTGAAGGACGCCGCTCATGATGATGGAGTTGCTCGGTTTGTCGATGATGGCGACCGATATCTGCCAGCGGGCGACCTCGCCGAACATGCTCGTGCAGTCAAGCTCGATGTAATCGCCGACGTCCCAGCGGCCATTGTCATTTGAGTCATGAAAGACGGCTGAGAGAGCGCTCCCTTCCAGCGTGTGTGACTGGTTGTCTCCTTTTTTGATCACGACCCTGAGTTCCTCTAGTGGTATGGAGTCTCCTCCACGGTTTTCGACGGTGGCCATCGTGTTATCGTCCATCGATCCGACCATGTGGACGCTCGGTGCGGACGGCGAGCTGTCCATTGAGAGCACGTAGACGATCAGCGATGAAAATATGATGACGGCGATGGCGAGCAGGAGCACAGTGCCGATGATTTCTGAGACACCTTCTCTTCCTTTTATTCTTCCAATTTTTTCCATCATTGTTATTCATTCCTCCCCAGCTTATATATTTTCTTATATATTTCTTTCCTATATCGCTAACTTTTTGCTATCATTATCGTGCTACACTATTACAACGTGTTCCTGGTATATAAAGATTATCGTACGATTCGCAAAATATGCTAGCCCTGCATCCGCTGCCGGAGCTGCTCCCGAATTTTGTCTCTGTCCGTGGTTTCCAGCCCAAAATATTCATAAAAATATTCGGTTGCCTCCAGCATCTTCGTCCGGCCATGCGGCCGCGTCCGGACAAACCCGAGCTCCTCGAGCTCCGGCACATGGTCGTAGACCTTGCTTCCGACCATGTCCCTGACATCCGACTGCTTTACCGGCTGGTAATAGGCGATGAGCGACACCGTCTTCAGCAGCTTCTGCGGCACCTCACGGGGCGACAATTGCTGCCCATATGAGGCGTATTTCGAGCGGAGCTGCATCACGTACTTGTCGCCGGCACGAACCACCTCCAGCGCCGTCGCATCCTTTTCCGCAGCAGCCATATACTCCTGCTGCAAATGCTCGATGGCCTGCACAACCGTCCGCTCGCCCAGGTCGAGCGCCTCACACAGATTCTCCACTGACAGTGGGCGGCCCGCAGAAAAAAGCGCTGCCTCAACCTGTCGAACGCTACGTTTGTTCATAATGAGTGTTTTTTATGTAAATCGTGCCGTATGGAAAATCTTCCTGCCAGAGCTGTACCCGGTTCTCCCGGGCCAGGAACAGCAGCGATGACATCGTCATGACCAGGTCCTGCCTGTCGTTCGTGTCGCAGAGCTCGCCGATGGCGATGGCCCGGCCGTTCAGCTGGCTGAGCCGGCTGAGCACGATGCTTATCTCCTGCTCGATGTCCTCCTGATGCGCGTTGTCTCCCACATCATGTTCGTCCTGCTCGGCCTGCCGCTGCCGCTGCTCCGCCCGCTTTTCCTGGCGCTGCTGTCGCTCCACGACCTCGTCGCGGGCTTCCTCGAACGCGTTGATGAGCTCGACCAGGGTGACCTTGCGCTTGCCGTCCCGGCGGACTTTTTCCTCGATGGGTGCCTCGTTTTCGATGACCGCCCGGGTGTAGGTGTAGCCGTCGTCCTCCATGTACCAGTCGGGGATGTCATCCCATTCCTCGGGCTCCTCCTCCTGCTCGGTTTCCTCCAGGCGCTGGACCATGTAGTCGGACTGGAGCTTCAACACCTTCCAGGCCATCAGGATGATGCGTCCGGCTGTCATCAGGTCGATGCTCTGGGCCTCCCTGACCTTTCTGAGGTAGAGCCGTGAAAACGAGACGAGGTCGATCTCCCAGGGGTCGAACTGCTCGTCGATGACCAGCTCGAACGTGGCGGCGATGGCCTTGTCGAAAGGATTGTCGACATACATCGTCGCTCTGCCGTCGGCCATCTCTATATATTTTTGCAGGCTCTCCTTTTTGGCGACGTCCTCCCGCTGCAGCAGCAGATGGTCGACCACGTCGTCCTTCATTTTACCTCCACGAGCTGCTCGACCTCTTCCATGTCGACGTTGCCGATGAGCGTCGACACGCCGTTGTCGTGCATCGTCACACCGTAGATGTGGTTGGCCTTGTTGAGCGTGATGCGCCGCAAAGATATCGCGATGAACTGGGTGCTCCGCGCCCGCTGCTGGATCATGGTGGCGACACGCTCCGCGTTTTTGCCGTCCAGGAACATGTCGACCTCGTCCAGGATGTAGAACGGCGACGGGTCATAGGCCTGCAACGCAAAAATGAACGCCAGCGAGGCCATGCTTTTCTCGCCGCCGGACAGCGCGTTGAGGCGAAGCGACCGCTTTCCCTTGGGACGCGCCCGGATGATGAGGCCGCCGTCGAAGGGCTGCTCCGAGTTTTCCAGCTCCAGCTTCGCATCCCCCGACGTCAGCTCGGCGTAGATCTCGGCAAAGTGCTCCTTCACCGCGTCGTACACCTCGAAAAAGGCATCCTTCTTTTTCTTTTTGATCTCCTCGACCAGGTTTACAAGGTTTTTCCGCTGCTCCCGGAGCCGGTCGATGTCCTGCTCAAACGACTGCCGGCGTTCCTCCTGCCGCTCGTATTCCTCGAGCGCGCGCATGTTCACCGGCTGGAGCTGCTCCATCTTGCGCTCCAGCTCCTTTATCCGGCTTTTGAGCTCGTCGAGCCCCGACAGCTCGTCCTCGCTGAACTCGTAGTCCTGCGTCTCCATGAGCAGCTCGCCGAGGGTTTCCTCCAGCGTCGGCAGCCGGGCCTTGGCCCTGGAAATCAGGTCGAGATTTGTTTCCATCTTGGTGGAGATGCTGTCTATCTTGTTTTCGATGTCCACGGTTTCCCGGTACAGCGCATCCCTGCCCTCCGTCAATCCCTTGCGCTTCCCGAGCATCTTGTCCTCCACCTCCATCAGCGCCTCCATGTTGTCCTGGTTTTCCTGATGTATCTTTTTGAGCTGTGCTATCTCCGCCTGGTATTCCTCGCGCTGGCTGTCGATGGCCTGGAGCCGGTCGTCGAGCTCCTGCCGTCGTTCCTCCATGACCTCGAGCTCCTTGGAACGGGTGCGGATGTCGGAGGTCAGCGAGCGCTGTCGGTCGCGCTGCTCCTCGAGCGTTTCCTTCAACGCATCGATTTTTTTGGTGGTTTCCTTGGTGCTGATGTGCTTGAGCTCCTGCTCGGTCTGCTCGCGCTGTTGCTCGAGCTCCTCGATGTGCGTTTCTTTTTCCGTGATGTTATCCTGCACCTCGTCGATTTTGCGCTGGAGCTCGTCATGTTCCTGCTGCCGGGATTCCAGCCGCTCGGTGATAACCTTGAGCTTGCCGTCGAACTCTTTTTTGCGGGCGTCCAGCCGCTCGAGCTGGTCCTCCTCTTCGATGGTGCAGTCGCGGAGCTGCTGCTGCACCGTGGATATCTCCTCGCGGACCTCCATCAGCCGCTCCGACATCGCCTCCTGTTGATGGGTGACCTCCCGGAGTTTTTTGCTGATGTCGCCGACCTTGCGCTGGTCTCCCTTGCCAAATGATGCCTTGCGAGGGGTGCTGCCCCCGATCATGGCCCCGCTCGACCCGACGATTTCGCCGTCGAGCGTCACCAATCGTACGCCACCCATGACCTTGCGCGCCGATGTGAGGTCTTCCATGACGATGGTGTCCCGGAAGACGTACCAGAACGCGGCCTTGTACTCGAGGTCGAAGCTCACCAGGTCGATGGCGAAACCATGCGACCCGTCCTCCTTGACGGTCATCAGCGCTTTGCCGCGCGGCTTCCCCGCAGACATCTTGCTCAGGGGCAAAAACGTGGTGCGTCCATAGTCATGTTTTTTGAGATAGTTGATACATTTCGAGGCGACCTCGTCGTCGTCGACCACGATCGCCTCTGCACGGCGACCCGCGGCGACACCGAGCGCCCGCTGGTATTCGTCGTCGACGTTGCCGAGCTCGGATATGCTGCCGTGGATGCCCCGGATGGCGCCCTCGTTGCGGGCCTTGAGGATTTCCCGTGCAGCGCGGGTGTAGCTGCTGGCCTCCTGCCGCGCCTTGAGCTTGGCGAGCTCCCGCTGGTAGCGCATGACCTGCTGGTCGAGCTCCTGCAATGTTTCCGATATCTCTGATTCCTCCTTTTTCCGGTCGAAGAGCTCCTGTTCAAGGCGCTCTTTTTCCTTGAGCTGTTCCTTCTGGCTTTTCTTGATTTCTTTTATCTGCCAGTTGACGTCCTTGAGCTCGAACTCGTAGGTCTGCCGGTTTTCCTCGAGCTCCGAGATGGAGACGTCGAGGCTTTCCATCTGCTGCTCCAGCCGGTCTTTTTCGAGCTCGAGCTCGTGCAATGCCTGCCGCTCCTGCTCATATTGTTTTTTTATCTTCGCCAGGCTGCGGGTGATATCCATCGCTCGCTCGTCCGAATTGCTCATCCGCTGCTTGATGGTCTCGAGCTCGTCGCCGGTGTTCTCGATGGCCCGGGTAACCTGCTCGTGCTCCTTTTCCAGCTTTTCGACGGTTTTCTGGTAGGAACGGATTTCTTTCTGCAGCTTTTCATGCGTGGCCTCGAGCTCCTTGCGCTCCTGCTTGCCCTCCGAGATTTCCTTGGTGTAGTAGTTGATTTTTTCCTTGGCCTTGATGGCTTCCTCGCGCGCCTCGTTTATCTGCTCCTTGAGCTCCTCGATTTCCTCGCCGCCGAGCTCCGCGATCCGGTCCTCGACTTCCTGCAGCTCGAGCTGCTTGTCGCGGTAGCGCTCCTGGAGCTCCTTCCGCTGCTCCTTGAGGCGCTCGCGCTCGTCCTTGTATGACTGTATCTGTTTTTCGATTTCCTGGATGTCCTTTTCGACCTCGAGGCGTTTTTTATAGGAGCGCATCGCCTTCGTCCGGCTGAGCGCCTCCTGCATCTCCTTGTATTGCACGGCGTCGTCGCGCTCCCGCTTGAGCTTGCGGAGCTGGCTTTTTATCTCCTTGAGGATGATGCCCAGGTGCTCGAGGTTTTGCTCGACCTCCTGCTTCTCTTTCTCAGATTTTTCGATGTCCCGGTCGAACTCGGAAACGCCGGCGATGTCGTCGATGACCCGTCGGCGGGGGACGTCGCCCATCTCGACGATGGCGGTCACGTCGCCCTGCTGCACGATGCAGTTGTCGGAAATGTTCGCCGACGACAGCAGCTGCACGAACTCTGTCAGCGAGGACGAGTTGCCGTTGATGTAAAAATAGCTGTAGTAGTTGTCGGGGTCGTCGGGCAGCGGCGAGCGCTTTACCTTCCGGGTCAGCCGGATGGTCTCGTCGCCGTCCTCCAGCACCAGCGACACCGTACAGTGTTTGACGTTTTTTTTGCCGTTGTAGATGAGGTCGGTGAGCCGGCCGGCGCGGATGGTCTTCGGGCTGCGCGGCCCCAGGATAAACAGGATCGCATCGGAAATGTTTGACTTGCCCGACCCGTTGGGGCCGGTGATGGCGGTGAAGCCGGGGAGAAACGGGACCGTAATCTTTTTCCCAAAGGATTTAAAATTTTCCAACTGTACTTCTTTGAGGCGCATGCTTCCCATCCCGACACACAAAGAATATATACGTTATATATAAACGTGTTGCTTTCGCCTTCCTGAAGCGGTGTCATTGGCTGCCAGACATTTGCGTCAGCATCTTGTGGGCGAACACGCCGGCGCCGTAGCCGTTGTCGATGTTCACCACCGCGATGCCCGGCGAGCAACTGTTCAGCATGGTGAGCAATGCCGCATATCCATCCATGCCGGTGCCATAGCCAACGCTCGTCGGGAGCGCCACGACCGGTGCCGTGAACAGGCTCGCGACGACCGCGGGCAGCACGCCGTCCATGCCGGCCGCGACGATGATAACCTGCGCTCCGGCCAGCGTGTAGCGGGAGGCAAGCAGCCGGTGGAGGCCGGCCACACCGACGTCATGCACCCGCTCGACGGGATGGCCGAGCGCGTCGACGACCACGGCCGCCTCCTCCGCCACCGGCACATCCGACGTTCCGGCGCTGACAACCGCAACCCTGCCGCCGTCCCTGTCAGTGACGGTTCCTATCACGATGAGCCGCGCCCGCTCATGATACGCTGCATCCGCTCTTTTGCTGACCGCCTCGTAGACCTCCCGGCCTGCACGGGTGATAAACAATGGCCGCGCCCCGGCGGCCTCGACGAGCCGGATGATATCCTCGATGGTCTTGCCCGGGGCATAGATGGCCTCGGGGACGCCGGTACGCATCTCGCGGTGCACGTCGAACCTGGCCTCGCCCAGATCCAGGAAGGGTGCAAAACGGAGCTCGTGGAGTGCTTCCGCGATGTCAATGTCGCCCGCCGACAGCCGCTGCAGGATGTCGCGGACATCGTCTTCGTTCATTGGATGGCACAAACACTGAAGGGCTTAAATCATTTGTTCTCCGGCGGCCGCATCGGATGTCGTCACCATGCATCTTTTTTCCGCTTCACGCAGAGGCATATCAGCCCCGTGACAGCGAGAGCGATGGAGGCGAGCAGCGCGATGTTTTTGAGGGGTGTGAAGCCGTTTGCCACCCGGGCGATGCCATCAACGCGGACGGGGAACCTGTACAGTATCGTCGCCAGACAGATGTTCTCTCCGATGTCGGCGCCGCCGGCAAGCAGCGGCAGAAACAGGGGAGTGTACAGCACGCTGTCCAGCGGAAACATGCGCTGCAGCAGGTATCCGATAACGAGCACGAGCAACGCCATATAGGCAAGCGGGTAGTAGAGACCGGCTAGACCCACATATAGGTATACATTCCTTCCCGGTTCCCCCATGCCGGAAAGCGTGTCGTATACCTCGCCCGGCGTATCGTTGCTTTTAAGGTCGATGACCTGTTCGCCGGTCGTCGTGTAGATATACAGTGTCACCGTACTCTATCGAGAAAACATCGAACACAGCCAGCGCGATATACACCTGCCTTTGGCGAATCAGACACATATCTCTCCCTGTAGACAGTAACAGGAGCACCTACTTGTGTATATCGATTTCCGCCTCCAGAAAACAGGGCATATCTCGATAGACAAAGAAAAACAGCTAAAAATACGGGACGAAGACCATGTCGTGCCGCCCGGCCGAAAAAAATAGATAATTTTTTAATTGATGGCCGTTTTGTGCTGTGGATACGGGGACCGGCGTTTTGCCACGCCTCCCTCCCCCTCGTATCCGCTATGTTTTTTGCAGTGCCCTGTCCATGTCGTCCATGAGCTGCGAGGCGCTCCGGTAGCCGACGGTGCGATGTATCTCGCTGCCGTTTTCTTTCAGGTAGACGATGGTGGGAACCGAGCGGATACCATACTGGGTGGCGAGGTCCTGCCGCTGGTCGACGTTGACCTTCACGGCGGTGAACGAATCCGCTATCTGCTGGATGACCTGCCTGTTCTTGTAGGTGGTTTCGTCCATCTGCTGGCAGGGCCCGCACCAGTCGGCGTAAAAGTCCACCATGACAGGTGTCCCCGTGGTTTCGGCCTGTTCGAGCGCCGTGCTGTAGGAAACCCACTGAACCGAGGTCGGCGTGCCATTGTCCCCGTTTTCTTCCAGGCAGCCGGCGGTCAGCATGGAGACGGTTATCGCTGTCAGGGCGAGCGCCAGGAACAGCCGTTTCATGTGTATCGCTCTATCCAGGAGCGGAGCATGTTTTTGGGCATGGCGCCCATCTGCTGGTCGACGAGTTCGCCGTTTTTGAAGAGCAGCAGCGTTGGAATGCTCATGATGCCGTATTGCTTTGCCGTCTGCTGGTTTTCGTCTGTATTGAGCTTGGCGAACACGACGTCGCCCTGCATGGCCTTGGCCAGTTCCTCGATGACGGGGGACAGCATGCGGCAGGGGCCGCACCATGGCGCCCAGCAGTCGACGACGACGAGCGGGTGCTGTTGCACCACGTCCTGCACGTCGCCGTCGGTGACTTTGAGTGGTTTACCGGGCATCTTGTCGCCGCCTTTGATTCGCTGCATGAGTTCTTCCATCTTTTTTTTCTTGATGTTTTCTGTTTCTTCGCTCATGGTAGCCGCAATAGGCAGGAGATATATAACGTTTTTGCGTAATTTTTGCACAAACGTTAAGTATACCCCGGCATATACCAGACCGATGACAGCCGACGGCATACAGTGCGGCGACATGCTCTGCCTGCTTTTCGACCTCAACGAGCTCGACCTGCACATCTACCGGCAGCTCCTGAAGGGAGAACAACGAGCCGAAGACCTCGCCGCCGTCGTGGACAAAGACCGGAGCACCGTCCACCGCTCGCTCACCCGCCTCGTCGACGGAGGCCTGTGCACCCGGGAACGACGGCTCGTCAACAGCGGCGGCCGCTACTACATATATCGCGCGACACCCCCAGCAGAGGTAAAACAGCACATCCATGCATGCATCGAGCGGTGGCACCATCGCATGCACGCCTCCCTTGACCGCTTCGTCGAAGAATTCATCACCCATGACGACGCAGAAAAATTTCGACATCCTTAAATGACACCGCAGCCATAACAAAGGGGCGGGAATCGAGGCGGGGTAGAGAGCAATGAAAACACCTCATGCCTCGATTCCCATCGCGTTCACAATCACGCTCAACCATACAATCCAACGTGCCATAATAAACTTTTCAGTGGAAACGGACCTCGGCCAGCACCGCCGGTATTTATAGAGTATAAACAAGCTTATAAAGTATGAGGCCATTAGCACATGAGACCCGGTGTTGCCATGCCAGACCTTGACGACAAAGACAGAAAAATAATCGGGCTGCTACAGAGCAATCCCCACGCATCCCAGAGCGACATCGCAACCACAACCGACCTCTCCCAGCCAGCGGTCAGCCTCCGCATCAAAAAACTCATGCAACAGGGATACCTCTCCCGTTCCATCGGCATCGACCTCAAACAGCTCAACCTGCCCCTCGCAAAACTGGAAATAGCCCTCAACGGCGAACAAAACGCCCTCGACGTCTTCTACCAGTGCCCCTACATCGTCAACGTGCTCCACATGACAGACTCCACCAGGCTCTCCCTTTTCATGGTCGGCGAAACAGCATCCACCATCCACTCGGTTACCTCCAGGCTGAAGCAACACGACGGGCTGGAGCTCATCCACCAGGACACCATCGCCGGCGCCCAAAACACGGTCATCCACCCACTCCAGCTCCCCGCAACGACAGAGAGTGCATGCCCGCACTGCGCCTGCACCACCTGCAGCCACCACAAGGAAAACCGATGCATGGGATGCCCGCTCACCTCCCAGTACCGCGGAGAGCTCTGGTAACCTCACCCGAAACGTTCGATGAAGCCACACATGTTGTCCCAGTGGGTACCCTTCCAGTACACGCGGCCGCACGACGGGCACCGCCAGAACCGCTCATGCATCTCATACGCATGCTCCGGGACATCACCGCACACCTCTGCTTTGTCCACCGCGACGACGGGCACGTTGCAGACGGTGCACCTGTTCAACATGGCATCAACGGAAACCTCGACATCGCAGGCGTCAAACACGCACCGCAGCTGCCGCTCGAGCGAGGTGCTCTCAATCAAAACCGCCCCATCGGCCCTGTAAGCCAGCTCCTTATCACGGGTGAGCAGCACCCGCTCCTCGTCGGCTGCACGCTCCAGCAGCCGGTCATCATCACCCTCGCCCTCACGTGCATAGGCCGCATCATGGCCAAGGATGCGCAGCCATTTCGCCAGCGAGCCCAGCATCTGGTCACACAAAAACCGCATACGCTACAAAACCTTCAGCCGGACGACGTTATGATGACGCCGGGCTATCTCACGGAGAATGTTAATGTTCCGGCCGTTCGCCCCGATCGCCTTTCCCTTATCCTCAGGAGAAATCGTCACGTCGACACGGACTCCGTTCTCCTGCTCCGAAACATCGATCTCCTCCACCTCGAACGGCTTAAAAAGGTTCCTGACAAAACGCTCCACGTTCTCGTCGTTCTCCACGAACTTGATTTCCTTGTTCAGCATCTTCTCAAGACGCTTCAGATTCTTCGCGTTCTTGCCGATGGCCTTGCCCAGCTTGCCGTGCTCAACGATAAAGGTCACCCGGTCGTCCATCTCGATGCAGTCTTTCACCGGCGCGTTCGTCACGTTCTCGGCGAGCGCGATGTACTGCATCTCCTCGTTCGACAGCCGGATTTCCATCTATCTACTCAGCTCCATTATATTAGAGGTGCCCTCGTCCACCACGCTGATCACCGACACGCTAAACGGCTTCCGGCACAGCATGCCGAGCTGCATGGCGCTGCCCTGATACACGAACAGCGGGGTGTCCTCTGCCGCCTCGAGCACCGCCTGCTTCTCCGGGCAGTTGCTCGCCATGATGAAAAGCTTCGCCTCGTCGTTGTGCTTCAGCGCCTCCCTGGCGCCCATGTACACCTGTCCCGTGGTAAGGAGCCTGTTCAGTTCTTTTTGCATATCCATCTTTATTCACCTTTCCTGACTTTTCCTACGTCAACAGAGAGCTCAACGGAGCCCGTGCCCAGTTTGATGGGCTGTCCGACAATGATGTTTTCCGCCACGCCGCGCAGCTCGTCCACCTCGCCCTCCTTGGCCGCACGCAACAAATGGTTGACCGTGATCTCGAAGGCTGCCCTAGCGATAACGGAGCTTTTCTCCCCGCTGACACCCTGCCGGCCAATCGGGCGGACAGTGCCATCGGAGGTCATGGTATCCGCGACGAGCATGATATGGCGGATGTCAACGTTCAAACCCTGCTCCTGTAGGGTGTTGTGCGCCTCCTTGATGATGGCGTTGCGGGCGGCCTCGACACCCAGCACGTTGTAGATGGCGTAGATGTCATTGGTCGTCGTCCGCGTCTTATCGACGCCCTCGATGGTGAGAATCTTCTTGAAGTTGCTGCCCTCGGTGTAGATGACATATTCGCCCTTCTCCTTCCTGATGACCGCGCGCTTGATGCCCTTGATGCCCTTGATCTTGAGGTCTTTGACCTCCTCGTTGATGCGCAATAGCTCCCGGTAGGTCGGCTCGGTGGGGCGCACCTCGAACACGTCGCCGTTTTCCTCCACCTCGACGCGCCTGATGGTCTTCAAACGCTTCATGATGTCCTTGACCGTGATATCCTTCCGGTCGATGGCCTTCCCATGCGGCGCGATGATGATCATCATGTTGCCCAGGTCGGTGGTGACCTCGGCGATGTTGATGAGACGGGTGATCTCAATCTTGTTCGCAATCTTGGTGGCCATCTCCCGCGTTACCTTGTACTCTCCCTCCAGGTAGACGGTCATCATCGGCGTCGACGGCTGCTTCCGCGCGTCCACGATCTCGATGAGGCGGGGCAGACCGAGCGTCACGTTTATCTCGGCAACACCGGCATAATGGAACGTCCGCATCGTCATCTGGGTGCCGGGCTCGCCTATCGACTGCGCGCCGACGATACCGCAGGCCTCCAGCGGATCCATCAGCGACCTGTTGTATTCCTCTATCACACGCTCGACGAGCGCCTTCATGTCTTTTTTGGACAGGTTGCGGCTGATGGCCTCCTCGATGATGTCGTCCTCGATGGCGGGCGGCAAAAACTCGTCATGGTCGTCGACGATGCCACGGATCTGCTGGCGGAGCGCCGCATGCTGCTCGGGCTCCTCATAGGACGGCTCGGGGATGTAATCGACCCGCTGCAGTATCTCACGGGCGTCAACATGACCGATGGCCTCCTTGATGTTCGCGGCGGCGTTGCCCACGACTTCCTCCAGCTCGTATTCGGGTGCCACCCTGAGGTCGAGCTCGTTGTGGTAGCCGGCCTCCCAGAGCGCCTCCGCCTTCGCCGGGCCGATGCCCTTTATCTCGGAGAACAGCTCAAGAGCCTCCTCCCGGGGAGGGGTGAGATGTTGCTTGATGGTGCTGGCATATTTTTTGCCGATACCCCTGACCTCGGCGATGGTCTCAATGGGCTGCAGCTGCAGCTCGTCCATGCTCCGGAACCCGGACTCGTAGAGCGCCTCGCCCTTCGCCGGGCCGATGCCCTTGACCTCAGAAAACTGGTCGATGATGCGCTGCTTCTCCGAAACCGCTTCCTCCTTTTCCTCCTCGGCGGACTTTTTCGCCTGTTTTTTCCGGCCGACCGCATCGAGGATGTCCTGCGCCTCCTCCTCGTCGAAGCCCATGTCGACGAGGTCGTTAACGTCGGTCTGTTTCAGCGCTGACAGGGTAAACTCCTCGGCGAGCTTCGACGATGTCTCCTCGTCCAGGCCGCGGCGCTGCAGCGCCATCATGGTGTCCTTCTTCGCCATCTAGACCACCTCCTGCGCAACGCTTTCAACGTTCACGGCCTTGCCCCGCACGCTTTTGGTCGGGTCGACGCCGTCCTCGCCGTACTGGAACTGGACGATGTCGCCATAGGTGGTGCGGACGGTACCGTCGTCCTCCATCTTGAGGTTTTCGAGCGCGTTGATGAGACGGCGCTGCATGTAGCCCGAGCGGGACGTTCGCACCGCGGTATCGACGAGACCCTCGCGGCCGCCCATTGAATGGAAAAAGTATTCGGTTGGATTGAGCCCTTTTTTGTAGTTGCTGGACACGAATCCCTTCGCGTCGGCGCCCAGGTCGCCTTTTTCGAAATGCGGGAGCGTCCGTTCCTTGTAGCCACGGTGGATGCGCTCGCCACGGACAGCCTGCTGGCCGACGCAGCCTGCCATCTGGGACAGGTTGAGCATCGAGCCCCGGGCGCCGGAGCGGGCCATGATAACCGCGGCGTTGCCCAGACCAAGATGGTGGCTGGCGATTTCGCCCATCTGGTCCCTGGCCTTGCCGGTCACGCGCATGATCTCCATCTCCAGCGTCTCCTCGAGGCTGCGACCGGGTATCTCCTCGAGCTCGCCCTGCTTGTATGCCCGTATCAGGCTGTCTATCTTGTTCTTGGCCTTGGCCAGCCGCTCGTCTATCTGCATGTTGGCCTCGCCGGGCATATCCTCGTCGTCGATGCCCGTGGTGAAGCCGATGTGGTTGATGGCGGATATGCCAAGCTTGGTGACCCTGTCGATGAACTTGCGGGCCTCCGTCAATCCTTTCTGCCGGGCGATGTGGTTGAGGATGACACCCTTGAACGCGCCGACGCTTTTCTCGTCGATGACGCCGGTCTCGAGCTGGCCGTCACGGATGGTCACATATGCGTCGTATTCGCAGTTCTCCTTTTTGCATTCGTCGCAGTTGATGCAGGACTGTGCCTGGTATGCAAGATTGAGGTCGTCGGGCAGGATGACGCTGAATATCTCCTTGCCCGTCATGTCCTCAGTCACGTCCTCGGTGTGGCCTGCAGCGGACAGCATACGGACCGCGGCCGACTTGTCAAACATCCGGTCCTTGTAGGTCAACAGGAAACAGCCGCTGATATGGTCATGGATGGCACCGATGATAACGCCGCCGAAACGCGGCGACAGAATGTTCTCCTGCACCTTCATCAGAACCTCGGCCTCGCCCTTCGCCTCCTCCGACTGCAGGACATGGAGGTTCATTTCGTCGCCGTCAAAATCGGCGTTGTAGGGCGGGCAGACCGCCAGGTTGAGCCGGAACGTCTTGTACGGCAGCACCCGCACCGTGTGTGCCATCATGGACATGCGGTGCAGCGACGGCTGCCGGTTGAACAGCACAATGTCGCCGTCCTCGAGCTGCTTCTCGACGACGTAGCCGACCTCTATGCGCTCCGCCACGTTCTCGGCGTTTTCCTCCGTGACCTTTATCCGTCGGCCATCGCCCCGGATAACGTAGTTGACGCCGGGCAGATACACCATGCCCTTCGGTGCATCCGGGCTGGGGCCGCGCTCCACGAGCTCCCGTATCCCGTCAATGTTGTGCGGATGCACGCGAACGCGGACGGTGAGCTCCCGGGCCATCCTGATGGGCACGCCGACCTCGTTGATGCTGATGTTGGGATCCGGTGATATAACCGTTCGGGCCGAGAAATCGACGCGTTTGCCGGACAGGTTGGACCGGAAGCGTCCCTCCTTGCCCTTGAGGCGCTGCGCCAACGTCTTGAGCGACCGGCCGCTGCGATGCCGCGCGGGCGGAATCCCTGCCGTTTGATTGTCAAAATAGGTGGTAATGTGGTACTGGATGAGCTCCCAGAGGTCCTCGACGATGAGCTGCGGGGCACCGGCATCCCGGTTTTCCTGCAGCCGCTGGTTGATCCTTATGGTATCGACGAGCTTGTGGGTCAGGTCGTCCTCGCTGCGCTCGCCGGTCTCCAGCGTAATCGATGGCCGGGTGGTCACGGGCGGAACGGGCAGCACGGTGAGCACCATCCATTCCGGGCGGGCCACATCGGGGTTGATGCCGAACAGGTAGAGATCCTTGCCCTCGGCGTCGCTCACCTTTTCCAACCATTCGCGGACCTCGGACGGCGTCAGCTTGTGCCCCTCCTCCCGGAACGTCGTCGGCTTATCGAGCTCGATGGGCAGGTTTTCACGACCGCAGTAGGGGCATTCCTTCGCCTTCCGGGCCAGCGCGATGACCTCCTTGGTGAAACGGTGGATGTCCTGTTTTCCCTCCAGGATCTCCTTGTAGCGTTTTTTGAGCTCCCGTTTTTGCCGCTCGTCGACCTGCAGATGGCCGCAGCTCCGGCAGGTCGCACGCAAAATGCCGAGGATGGTCTTGACGTAGCCGACATGGATGACCGGCATCGCGAGCTCTATGTGACCAAAATGGCCGGGGCATCCATCCTTGCCGACGCGCTGCTGGCAGGTCTTGCAGCGCAACCCTGGCTCGATGACGCCAAGCCGGGGGTCCATAAGCCCCATCTCTATGGGGAACCCATCCTCATCGTAGGTGTCCGGCGTGATGATGCGCGTGGCGGACATCTTCCGTATATTTTCCGGGGAAAGCAGTCCAAACTGAATCGTATCTATCTTTTTTGGGGCATTCGTCCTCATTTTTGTCACCTCACACTATCCCCGTCAGCCGGAGCTTCGGCTCAATCGCCAGCGATTTCAGCTCCTCGAGCAGCAGCTTGAACGCATAGCTCATCTCAACGGGATGAATGGATGCATCGTCGCCGCAGATGGGGCATTTCAGGAATCCCTTCCGCGTTTTGACGGCGATGTGGCCGCAGTTCTCGCAGACATACTGCACCGTCAGGTCGGATTCCTCGAGCAGGCGGTCCTTGATAGTCATCGAGGCGCCATGGCCGACGAGGCAGTCACGCTCCATCTCGCCGAAGCGGAGGCCGCCATCCCTCGCCCGGCCCTCGGTCGGCTGCCGGGTGAGAATCTGCACCGGCCCCCTCGAGCGAGCGTGCATCTTGCCTGACACCATATGATGCAATTTTTGATAGTAAATGCAGCCGACGAAAATATCGGCGGATATCATCTCGCCGGTTTCGCCGTCATACATGATCTCCTTGCCGCTGTGCTTGAACCCGTTGTCGACGAGCGCCTGCCGCAGTTGCTTTTCCGTTTCGCCGGAAAACGCGGTGCCGTCGACCGTGCGGCCCTCCAGGGCGCCGACCTTGCCGCCTATCATCTCCAAAACGTGGCCGACGGTCATCCGGCTCGGAATCGCATGGGGATTGATAACCAGGTCCGGTGTCACGCCTTCAGCCGTGAAGGGCATGTCCTCCTGCGGCAAAATCAGGCCGAGGACACCTTTCTGTCCATGCTTGGACGCGAACTTGTCGCCCAGTTCGGGCGTCCGCTGGTCGCGCACCTTGAGCTTCACCAGCCGCGAGCCGTTCACCGACTCCGACAAAACGACGGTGTCGACGACACCTGTTTCCCCGTGGCGTACCGTAACGCTGGTCTCCCTGCGCTTCTGCGGAATCAGGATGTCCGTTGGCTCCTCCAGAAACCGGGGCGGCGACGTCTTGCCCACAAGGACATCATCGCTTCCCACCCGGCTCTCTGGGGAAATGATGCCGTCCTCCGACAGGTTGGCATATGCCTCCTCGGAGCGCACGCCACGACACTCGGGATCGGGTATCTCAAAATGGTCCTCCTGGCCGCCAGGATAGCGCTGCTCCTCCGCAGAATAGGCACGGAAAAACGTGCTCCGGCCGAGACCGCGCTGGATGGACGCCTTGTTCATAATGAGCGCGTCCTCCATGTTGTATCCCTTGTAGGAGAGAATGGCGACGACGAAGTTCATCCCCGCCGGCCGCTCCGAAAAGTTGATGTACTGCGATGAATGCGTCTCCACCATGGGCCGCTCCGGGTAATGGAGCAGATGGCCGCGGGTGTCCGGCCGCTTCCGGTAGTTGGCGCTGCCGAAGCCCAGCGACTGCTTGCCCATGCTTGCACCCATCGTGATACGGGGCGACGAGTTGTGCTCGGCATAGGGAACCAGCGAGGCGCCGATGCCAAGGATGCACATCGGGTCGAGCTCCATGTGGGAGTGCTCCTCGGCGAGATTAGCCTCGTTGAGCGCGATGTAGGCGTTTTCTTCCTCCTCGGTGTCGACGTATTCCACGACGCCGAGGTCGATGAGGTCCACCCAGCTGAGCTCGCCGTTTTCAAGCTGCTCACGCTGCTCGCCGTTCATGGCCAGTTCGCCGTTGTCAGCAACGAACAACGGGCGGCGCACCCGGCCGGGGTCACAGTTGATAAAGACGTCGTTGCTGTCGGGGTAATATGCCACGTTGATTTCGATGTCGAGTTGGCCGTTGCGGCGCTTCGCCCGGACCTTGTCCGCCAGTTCCTGACCGTCGGGGTACATGCCGACGAGCTCGCCGTTGAGATACACCCGGGCATGCCGGGATTCCTTACGTACCTCCTGGAGACCCATCTCGAGGAGCTCCTCCTTGACCCCCTGCTCAGGATAGCCCTCGGAGACCTCGACGGTCATCGCCAGGTTTTTCACCAACCCACAGTTGGGGCCCTCGGGCGTCTCGTTGGGACAGA
Organism: uncultured Thermoplasmatales archaeon; assembly: GCA_964514975.1. Lineage (GTDB taxonomy): Archaea > Thermoplasmatota > E2 > UBA202 > DSCA01 > CAZESS01. Next base: position 85,289 of record CAZESS010000004.1, read on the forward strand.
GTCGGCCCCAGTGCGTGGAATGCAGGTCGCGCGCCTCGAAATGCGGCTGCGTCCTGGTCAGCGGAGACGTGATGCGCCGGAGATGGCTGATGGTCGCCAGGTTGGACGTCCGGTCGAGCAGCTGCGACACGCCCGTGCGGCCGCCGACCCAGTTGCCCGTCGCCAGCGCATGATGGATGCGCTGGGTGAACACGTCGGTGCGGACGCAGGGCTTGATGCTCAGGTCGTCCAGGCTCTTGCCGCGGGCGTGCAATCGCTCGAGCTGGTATTTCATGTCCTTGCAGAGCGCGATGAACGCAACGCGGAACAGGTCTTCCATTAGATCGCCGGCGAGCTTCAGGCGCTTGTTGGCATAGTGGTCCTTGTCGTCCTCCTCGCGGTGGTCGAGCGCCAGCTCCAGGACGGCCTGTCCCATCCTGGCCAAAAACACGGCTTTTTTGATGCGGTCCTCGGGCTGGTTGCCGAGATGCGGCAGCAGGTTGCGGTCCATCAATGAGAGAGCGCGCTCCCGGCGGTATTCCTTCGCCTGGCCGCCGGCGACCTTCCGGCCGAAGTACTCCAAAGCCTCCTCCTGTTCGGTGACCTCGTATTCATCCTGCGACTCTTCGATGTTGGAGAGCACGAAGACCTCCGTCTCGGGGTAGGAGACGATGTTGTCCATGATGTCCTGGGATTCCATACCCAGCGCGCGCAGCAAAATGATGAGCGGGACCTGGCCTGCCACGGTGGGCAGCGTGGTCATGAGCATCCCGTCTTTTTTCTTTTCGACGACGATGATGGATCGGTAGCCCTCCTTCTGGGAGAACACCTTTGCCGTCTCGACGGTGTAGCCGTAGCGGGTGTTCTTTTCGATGAGCACCCTATTTGGAGCAAGGTCTTCCAGGGTGATGAGCACGCGCTCGGTGCCGTTGCTGATAAAATGGGCGCCCGGGTCGAGCGGGTCCTCGCGTGCCTCCCGCAGCTTGTCGTGGTATTCTTCGTCGGAGAGCTCACGTTCGGCGTCCTCTTCGAGCATCTCACGGGATATGTTGCACCGCTGGGACTTGGTCATGATGGGCAGCGAGCCGATGCGGACCTCCTCGGGCTCGTAGGGCACGCCGTGTATCTCGGGGATGAACTCCACGAAGACCGGCGCCTCGTAGGTCAGGTCGCGGAGGCGGGCCTCCATCGGGGTGACATGGTGCTCGTCGCCCGTTGCCTCCTTGACGACGGGGCGGCCGACGCGGACCTTGCCGACCTTGATGCGGTAGCCCTCGATCTCTGTGTGGATGTATCCCCGCTCGAGGTTTTCTCCCTCGCCGATGCGGGTGCTGTCCATGATCTCCTGCATCCGGCGATTCAGGAAATCATTGTAGGATGCGATGTGATGATTCGCTATGGTGCGCTCTCCATAAAAGGCGTCGACGACCTCCCTCATTTTATCTCCTCAGTGAACGTAAATTGCGGATGTTGCCCATTCCCTGCCCGACGACGTGCCGGTATGCGATGCTCTGGCCCGCGGTGCGGCTTTTCCGCATGATTTTCACGACGTCGCCCTCCCGCGCGCCGATGGCCTGCGCAACCGGGTCGGTCACCACCATTTTCGGCAGTTCTCCCTTGTCTATGTCGTAGGCCTCGGTGAGCTGCTGTTCCTCCTCCCGGGACAAAATCCTGAAGTAAGGTACCATATCGTGCTTTAATATGTTGAAATGCATTTCTAACTACCCTCCATTGTTATAGGCGTCGATATTTAAGGTTTTTGGTGGAGACGGGCCTGAGGGGATTTTCGACCGGCAGCACGGTGACGCTGCCAACGTTCGAACCCCTGGCCACCTGGTTAAAAGCCAGATGCTCTACCTAGCTGAGCTACAGGCCCTCTCTGACCCTCATACCATTGTGCCTAATAAATGTTTTGAATATCCGCAAGCGACGCCGGCATCGACGAAAATCCTCTGCTCATGGGGATAACGCGACGGCAAAAAGAAAACCTATAAAAGGAAGGGCGAGCATTAATGGGGTGATGGAAGATGGACAGCGGTGGCTGGCGGAGCTGCTGGAAACGGCCGCTGGGGACGACGACGTCATGGCCGTCATCCTCTACGGCAGCAGCGCCCGGGGAGAACGGGCACGGGACGTTGACATATGTCTCGTGTTGTACCCTGGAAAAACGGCGGATGCCTTTGAAAAAAGGGTGGAGTATTCGAGGCATGAAAAACTGGACGTACAGGTATTCCAGCAGTTACCCCTGTACATCCGGCGGCGGGTGCTGAAGGAAGGCCAGGTGCTCCTGTGCAAGGACGAAGACCTGCTCTATGATATCGCTTTCGACGTCATCAGGGCGTTCGAATACTACAGGCCCCGATACGAGGAATACCTGGAGGGTGTCCTCCATGGATAAAAACAGGATACTGGTGAAACTGGACGAGATAGACGGCTACCTCCGCGAGCTCGACGACGTTGTTCCAGCATCCGTGGAGGAATACAGGGAGAGCGCGGTCAAACGGAGAGCCTCAGAGCGGCTGCTCCATCTCGCTATCGAGGGAACCATCGACATCTGCGCGATGCTCGTGAAGGAACTCCGGCTCGGCGTGCCCGGGAAAGAGGAGGATCTGTTCGACAAGCTCTCCGGGCGTGTGCTCTCCGCAGAGATGGCCGACATGCTCCGTGAGATGAAGCGGTTCAGGAACGTGCTGGTGCACAGATATGGAACCATCGACGACGAAAAGGTGTACAACATCCTCAGCAAACGACTCGTGGACTTTGAAGATTTCAAAAAACAGGTCACCGGTTTTCTGAAAAAGGCGGGCTGACAGCGATGGCAGCGCATTCCCGGGAATAGACTAAAGGCGGGTTTGACCAGGGCGCCATGGCTATTGTAAACCGCCCAATAACGTTTACATCTATTTGCTGCCCGCCCTGCACATGCTTCTCTCCGCCCAGAGTGGCATCCGCAAATCTTTAAAGCCCGGCGTGATGCACATGGCGTGATATATCTCGGCAAGCTCAAGCTGCGCTGGTGCCATGAGTGCAACGTGCCCGTGCTCGGCGAACGCTGCGGCACCTGCAACGGGGAGACCGAGCAGGTGCGGCTTACGCCGCCGGGCGACGTCAGGCCGGCCTTCGAGCACGACCGGCGGCTGCTCCGGGAGGTCATCATGCGGCAGTTCGGCATCGCGCTTGTCCCCGACGTCGTGATTCTCAACGACGCGCCGGCGGTCGACCGAATGGACGAGGTCATCTTTGACGGCGGGGTCGCCGGGACGCTGCGCTATGACATCGAGGAGCGACGCTACCGTTTTTTGCCGCGCATCTGGTATGCCAGGCTGCTGGAGCCCGAGCGGGGCTACGTCGTGGCTGACAAGGGGGCGGTGAAGCCCATTCTTGACAGCGAGAACCTGATGGCGCCCGGGGTGGTCGAGGTGTGCGATGACGTTGCAGATGGAGACGAGGTCGTCGTTTGTAATCCCGATGGAGAGGTCATCGCCGCCGGGACCGCCCGCATGGACGCCGGGGAAATGCGTCGCAGCAACCGGGGCATGGCGGTGAAGGTCCGCCGGAAGGGAACTCCCGAGATGGTGCCGCGTGAGCGTCCATCCTGGGATGACGTGCTGGATGCGAACGCCGACGTCCTGGACGGCATCGTGGGCGAGGCTATATCATTTATCAGGAGCACAGCCGCATCGCATGACATGCCCCTGGCCGTGTCGTTCAGCGGGGGAAAGGACAGCCTTGCCACGCTGCTGCTCGTCCGCGAGGCGGGCTATGCACCCCCGCTTTTGTTCGTGGACACCGGCCTGGAGTTCGAGGAGACCGTCGAGCACGTGCATGGCATAGCAGAGAGGTTCGACCTGCCACTGCACGAGGAGCATGCCGGCGACATCTTCTGGGAAACCCTGCCCTTTTTTGGGCCGCCCGCCCGCGACCGCCGGTGGTGCTGCAAGACCTGCAAGCTTGGGCCAACAACGAGGCTCATCGACCGATATTTTCCCGACGGTGTGCTCTCGTTCATCGGGCAGCGCCGCTACGAGTCGATGCAGCGCTCCCAGAAGGGACGGGTCTGGCACAACCCCTGGGTGGAGCAGCAGATAGGAGCGTCGCCCATCCAGCACTGGACGGCGCTGCACGTCTGGCTCTACCTGTTCCGGAAGCAGCGCGACGAGGGTGTCGACTGGAACCCGCTCTATGAGCAAGGCTTCGCCCGTATCGGCTGCTGGTGCTGCCCGGCGAGCGACCTGTCAGAGTTCGAGCTGCTTGACAGCCGGAGATGGGAGCGCTTTGCCGGATATCTGGAGCGATATGCCCGGCGGCATGGCTGCAGCGATGCATGGCTCGAGCAGGGATTGTGGCGGTGGCGTGAGCCGCCGGACTGGACGGATGACCCCGGGGAGCAGACCCGGGAGCGTGAGCTTGTTGTTGAGCCGGGCGATGAGCGGGTGGTGAACATGCTGACCTGTCTCGGCCCGGCCGAGGCAACCATTGACGGCTACCATGTCGGTGATATATCCATCGATGTCGGGGAAAACGGTATAGAGGTGTCGCCGTCCGAGCGTGCAGCCGAGGTCAGGGAGACCGTTGACCGGGCGCTCCACTGCACGGGCTGCGGCGTGTGCGTCGGCCAGTGCGAGGTCGATGCTATCTCCCTGACGGATGGACGTGCCTGGATCGATGACACGGTCTGTCTGCACTGCGGTGTCTGCAGCGAGCTCTGCCCGGTCGTGGTGTTCGGCCGCCGCGGCTACCGCTAGCTAGAGCAATGCCTCCTCTATGTGCCGCCGGTTCAGGTGGGAGATAACGATGGGTGGCGAGACATGTCCCTCCGGGGTTTCGACCTCGTCGACTTCTTCGACGGTGAGCTGTACCGCGCTGCCGAGCATGTCCTTCTGGTATTCCTTCCGGATGGCGTCAATGAGCGCGGTTGCCTCGGCGTCGTCGCATCCCCCGGGGAGTATGACCCGTATGTGGATGTCGTCGAGGTCGTGCTGGACGACCTGGAAGCGCTGTATCGTGATGTCGAACCGCTCGGCGGTGGTGGCGAGGGGCATCGGAAACGTGGCAGGCGGGTAGATGCTGCCGTCCGGCAGGATGATGGCGTCTTTTTTTCGTCCCTCCAGCTGTTCAAGGAGCGGGGTCTGCATGCCGCAGGTGCCGTGCTGCTCGGCGAGGGCGGCGATGTCGTTGAGGCCGGTATAACGGATGATGGGGGTGCCGCCCGGGTAGAGGCGGGTTATCACCATGCTGCCGAATGCGCCCGCCGTCGCCGGAGCGCCGTCTTTGTCGAGGATTTCGACGTGGACGAAGTCGCTGTTGAGGTGGAATTCCTGGCTGAGGCATTCGAAGGCGATGGAGCCGCCCTCCGTCGTGGCGTAGAGGTCAACGACCGGCGCCTCGAAGGCCTCCTGGATGTACCGCCTCGAATAATCATCGAGGACCTCGCCGCTTGATATGACGACGCGGGGGGTGACATTGCTGCCGTGGCCGTTTCGTTTGAGCGTGGCGAGGCCGGTGAGCACGCTGGTATAACCGATGATGAGCTCCGGCTCGAAGCTGTTCATCTGCTCCATGAGAATCCGTGTCTCGTTGCCGGTGTAGAGGTTCTGGTAGTTGTCCAGCGAGAAAAAAGTGGACAGGTTGCCCAGCAGTCCTTTTTTCAAGGATTCCTCGTCGCTGGTGCCGGGCACCGAGAAGTCCCCAATATTGGTTACCCGTGTCTTCCGCCAGTTCATGTCGTAGGCCCGGAGCTGCCGGACGCCTGCGAGCGCTTCGACGGTGATGTATTCCATGTCCTTGTACATCTGCATGGGTTGGCCGGAGGAGCCCGAGGTGCCAACCAGGAAGGCGGCATCGGTGTCGTAGCCGGGTGGAACGATATCGTTGGGGAATGCCTCGATGAGGTCCTGTTTGGTGGTCAACGGGAGCTTCGGCAGGTCATCGACCGTCGTCATGTCGCCGGGTGCAATGCCGGCCGTTCGCCATTTTTTTCGGTATAGGGGAACCTTCCAGGCGTAGCGCATGGTGCGCCGGAGTGCTCTGTTCTGGTATCGCCTGAGCTTCTCGGGGGTGACGCGCCATGCCCGGCCGGGGTCCCGGAGATAGCGGATGAGCATGCGAAGGGCAAATGCGGGGTTCAGGAAGGGGTTCATCGCCCGTTGAATATCCGGGTTCATATTAATGTTGCGTCCATGCCGGGGAAAGCACCTGGATGGGCAGGGGAGGCATAAAAAATGATGCAGCGGACGCATTTTTTCCTGCCCATCCGGGTATGGATTTCACTGGCGCCCGCTCATCCGTTTTTCACATCTACAACGCACAACGCATATATATAATTTTCCCTTTTTGCTAACGTTTTGTAAGCAAATAGTGTCGTTATGGAAGGTCGTACAGCCCCGCCAAACGGGCATTTTCCTTCACCGACAGGCCGGCATCACCGACCACGAGCAGCGCCACGATATCCCCGCCTGCCTCCACCGTCCGGGCCGGAACACAGGCGCCAGCGTCAAGGAGCCGGGGCAACGACCGGAGCAGCGCACGTCCCACGGTCAGCCGCTCGTTGAACACCACGCGGTACACGCCCCCGTCGAGCGTCCACCAGCCATAGTCATCGCCGGGCCGGCGTTTCTCTGGCATTATTTCCTCAGCCGGGGCAGCACGGTACTCGCCGCCGCCAAAGTCAAGATGGCCTTGTCCCGTCAGCTGCCATATCTCCGCCGCGGTCAGGTCAACCCGGCGGTCATGCACCTGCGTCTTCCCATGGATGGTGCCCTTCAGAGCCTCAAACAGGTCCGAACCATCGCGAGTCATGGTATCATTTCATATCAAGGCGGAGACATAAAAATGTTTCACACCAAACCACATAAACCCCCGGCAGCGTTTCCATCACATGAACATCTTCGTCACCGGCGCACCCGGCTGCGGCAAATCCACCCTGATACAGCAGCTCAAACAGCAGATGGAAAACCGTAGCATCGCCGGCATCGTCACTCCGGAACTCAGAAAAAACGGCACACGACACGGATTCAAGCTCGTAGACATCGCCACCGGCGAAGAAGCGGTGCTGGCCTCCAGGGACATATCCCCGGCGGTCATCGGCAGATACGGCGTCAACCTGGCGAGCATCGACCACATCGTCAACCTGTTTCTGCGCTCCGCCGAGCAGGCAGATGTCATCCTCCTCGACGAAATCGGCCCCATGGAGCTCCGGTCCCTTCGCTTCAAAGAAGCAGTCCGACAGGTGCTGGAGATGGAGCAGCCCGTGGTGGCCACGCTTCACCGCCGCCTGACAGACCGATATGGAGAGCACGGCAGGGTGCTCAGGCTCACCCGCGACAGCTTCGACGAGGTGAAACAAAACATCCTCCACAGGCTCGGGTGATGAGCCACCTGGCGGTTACAGCGACCCGCGGTAGCGCTCCCATTCGCTAAACAGGCAGCCGCAGTATTTTTGCCGGTACAGGCCATACTGCATGGCGATGGCCTTCCCCTGGTCCCAGCCCTCCCGGAAATCCTGGTAATGAAACGGCACCCCGTAGCGCCCGGCGAGCTCCTCACCGATATCCCTGACGGCGTCATGTTGCTGATGATGGGACACGAGCAGGGTAGAGGTGAACGCGTCAAAACCGTTGTCGGCGGCATGCTCCGCCGTGGCATCGAGACGGATGCGGTAGCATCGCTGGCATCGCTCACGTCGTCCCCCCTCGCGCATCGCCGACAGCGCCTCCTCGAGATATGGCAGGGGGTCGTAGTCACCATAATGAACCTCGACGTCCTCGAGGGAGGCATATTTTTTGACCGCGTCCTCCCGTGCATGGTATTCCATGTAGGGATGGACGTTGGGATTGTACCAGAAGCCGACGACCTCGTGGCCGTCCTCCCGGAGCTTCTTGTGGGGAAAGGCGAAGCAGGGGGCACAGCAGATGTGGACCAGGACTGCCATGGGCTGTCAACGCCACGTCGGTTAAAAAATCTTTCCGCCTACTTGAACCGGGAGAGCAGCCGCCGCATCGCCCCTTTTTCCTCCTCGCCGTTGACGACGGTGGCCGCCCGGCCGCCGTGGCTTGACCTGCGCACCCTGACCTCGACGAACAACGGCGCGTTGATGGGCAGCCCTGATATAATGGCCATGCCGATGGGCAGGCGCTGTATCTCGTCGGCGGCGCCGCGAGTGAGCCCCTCGACCGAGGCGACGATGGCCTTGAGGTCGTTGGGGTTGGTGGTCTTCAGCACGATCTGGGTGTTGCACTGGGACACCACGTTTTTTTCCACGCGGGCCGGGCGCTGGCTGACGATGGTGAGCCCCATGCCGAACTTGCGTCCCTCGGAGGCGATGGTCCGGATGATGTCCGAGGAGACCGCGTTGCCCATCCCCCGCTCGGGGCAGTAGCGATGTGACTCCTCGATGACGACCATGAACGGCGGGATGTCGCCCTGCTTGCGGCGCTCGAACAGCTGGGTGAGGATGTGCGAGACCACGGCATCCTGGATGTGCTGGGGGACGCCCCGGAGGTTGAGGATGGAGCATGTTCCCTGCTGCACGAGCGATTCCATCGGTGTCGCATCAGCCGAAAACAGGTTCATCTTGTCGAGCTCCTCGAGCTGCGGGATGACGTTCCATTTCGCGCTGCTTTTGACCTCTTTCAGGGCCTCGATGATGTCCGGCAGCAGGTAGACGCGCTTGGTTTCCTGCATGTCCTTGATGGCCTTGTAGAGGATGCCCTTCTGGACGCCGGTGAGCTTCGAGGGCAGCACGTCGAGGAGGTCGTTCATACCGAGATTGATTTCGTCGATGTGCAATGGGATGGCATCGCTTTCCGGGTCGCCACCGGGCGCGTACAGTTCGACCTGTTCGCCGTATCCCCGGGGCTTGACGCCGAAGCGTTTCATCAGCCCGAGCTCCTCGTCGTCCAGGTTCGGCCGGATGAGCGACGCATATTCTCCATGGGGGTCGACGATGACCACCGGCACGTCATGCTCCATGAGCTCCTCGGTGATGACGCCGACGGTGTAGCTCTTGCCACTGCCGCTCTTGGCGAGCACCGCGATGTGTTTTTGCAGGAGAGCGTTGATGTCCAGGTAGACGGGGATGTCCATGTCCTTGAGCCGGCCGAGGTAGGCACCCTGCTCGGGCAGGCCGAGCACCTCACGGACCACCGTCTCGGTTGCCGCATAGACGGGGCTGCCCTGCCGGAACGGCGAGCGGGGCACGCTGAGCCCACGCGCCGCACGATACCCGATGACGTCGGCCGTCGCAGAGATTTTTTGTTCCTCCTGCTGCGCGTTGCCTGACAGCACGCGCTCGAAGGAGACATCGGAGACCCGTTTGACCTTGCTTATCTGCGCCAGCACCCGCTGTCCCTCATGCTCGACGTAGACGTAGTCAAGGCGTTTTATCTGCTGGCCGGATGCAAAGGTAAACGACGTCGACGACGTGTCGCCGTAAATGGTCCCAATCCGCTCCTGCATCACCCGTTAAATGCAAAGCCCGCTGTTATAGTTTGCGATATGCCGCTGTGCCGTCACTCGTAATAGACGGGTATGGCGTCCTGCTCGACCATGAGGCGGCTGCCCCTGGTCGCCATGAGCGAAAGATAACGCTTTTCCTGGAACGGCCGGGTAGGAGATGGGAAGGGAAGACTGACCGTGGCGATTCCATCGGCGTTCGTGGTGCCCTCACCGGCCGAATGGAGGTCATAGATGGTGACGCTGGCTCCCGTAACTGGTTGCCAGTCGTTCCATGTACCCTCCACCTCGATTGTCAGGTGCGATGGATGACTCATGCTGTACTGGAAAAAACTGTCCGTGCTGACATTGTTTATCCGCACGACGCGCGCCGTCAGCTCTCGTGGAAGATCCGGCCTAAAGGTTACAGAGGGAGCAACCCGGGCGACAGCAATCGCGATGAACGCCACGGCGATGACAAGAGCGAGCCACCGTTTCCACCGCATCGACAGATAAGCAAGGCGGGATTAATAAAGCTATCTCCCAGCGGTATCCGTCGTTGACGTCATGCAAATCTCCCGTTCAAAGACCCGTCAGCAGCGATGCCAGCTCGCCGGGGCTGGAGACCATACAAAAATCCTCCTGCATGGCAGATGCAACGGCATCGGCCAGACGTTCCCGGACGACGACAACAGCGTGCGGCGCATGCCGGAGTGCAAAACGAGCTGGAGGCATCAATCCGTCGTGGCGGAGCTCGAGCGGGCCGAGCTCGTCGACGATGGTAAGCTGCCTTGTCATTGAACCACGATAAATCGCCTGCCGGGCATGCCTGATGCCGGACCGGCGGAGCCGGTAGCGTCCCACCGGGATGCCATCTCCATGCATCCTGGCCAATGGTACCGTCACGCCGGTGGCAACATCGAGTGCGTCCATCCCTATCTTGTCGCCATTCCGAAAGAAGGGCAGCGTGATGACGCCGCCGCAGGCAATGTCGAGCGATGGCACGAGACCATGCAAAAACGTGCTCTTTCCGCTGCTCCGTCGTCCCGCATAGAGGATGTTCATAACAGCAGGATGCCGATCCAGCACAGGACGGAGACAGCCGAGGCCATCGGATAATAGACCTCCTTTCTCACCGAGGCGATACGCTCCGAGAGATTCGCTGGCAGCGCCAGCAGCGCGGGCAGCGTCGCACCGGCAAGCAGGCCGGCCAATGTGGCATGGGAGAGCGCCCGGGGCAGCAGCGCCGCGGCGTCGGCCAGGATGAGCGGACCACCGGCCACGACGGGAGTGAGCATCTGCGTCGCCATGTAGCCGACGGCGTACATCGTGTAGCCGGAGATAACGCCCATGCCGATGCGCATCGACGGGCTGTCAAGGCGGTCGATGCGGAGGCGCGGGCTACGCCAGATAATCTCGAAGATGGCACCCTCGACGGCGATGGCGATCGCCGAGCAGAGCATGCAGCCACCGACGGGATGCATGTATTTCAGGGCGCCAGCGAGCGCGCCCATGCCGAGCTGCATGCCCGGCTGCCGGTACATGACCCGGGTTGCGGCCATCAGACCGAAGCCCACCAGACCGGTCATGATTGAGCCGGCGGGTAGCGACGTGCTGTACAGTGCGTCGCCGAGTGCGCATTCGAGCAGTCCCCAGATGGAGCCAAACAGGACGATGCCCGTTATCAGATGTAGGTTTTGTTTCATGGTTATCCCACCGGTATTTCTATGAGGTTGGCCACCCAGAACTGTTTGGGCAGCTCGCTGAATATGATGCGTTTGCCGTCCATGTCGGAGAGCACGCTGTCCTGGACGTGTTTCCATTCCACCTGCTTGGAGTAGCCGTCGGCGCCGGCGAACGTGTAGTCGTGCGCTGCCGGTTCCGTGACGCCGGCGTGTGTGAGGACGTCGGCCATGGCGATGCCCGTGTAGCGTTCGTCATCGTATCCGGTGATTGTCTGCTCGGGGTAGATATCGGTGAGCTCCGCATAGGTGATATCCATGCCATTGACGGTGATTCTGTCGGTGGTTTCCTGCTGCTGGAACGACTGGACGTATATCGTGGCTGCGGTGCCGAGGAGGAGCAGGCCTGCCGCTATGAGCGGGATGATGCGCCGCGTCGCGGCGTGCTTCATCTCTTGTCCTCCGTGTCGGGCATGGTCGCGATGAGCCATCCTGCGACGCCGAAGCAGACGAGCACGATGGTCACGGAGTAGATGCCGATGTCCACCCAGGCGCCATAGGTGATGTTCCAGGCAAGGTAGAATATGATGCCTGCGATGGCTGTCAGGAGTGACACGATTGCCTTGGGATTCCGAACGGTTTCCTGTATCATGTTTTCTATCATACTATCGCTCCATGTGAGGGGGATGGGAGCACTGGGATTTGAACCCAGATCGGCGGGTCTCTTCTATGGGTCATCGCTCCAGTTAATCGTCACCTTTCGGATGACCCTCTTGTATTCATTCCCATAACTGGAGCCCGCAATGATCCCTGGTTACACCATGCTCCCGAGAGGGCAATAGTGTATTACCTCCTCTTATTTAAACTTTAAATTCCGGCTGGGGTGACATCGTGGCGGGCGGCACCGTTTTCAGGAGGAACATGGCCGGCTGGCGGCGGCTGCCGCGCTGGCGAAAATATCGGGGATGCGGCATGTCACGTCCGCCGGTGGTGGAAACATAACGCAAAACAGCCGAAATCTTTTTATAGAACCACTGCCATAGTATACCGAGATGTTGGGAGAAAAAAACACCACAGCCAAAAAAATAGACGAAATTACCGAATGCCCTGAATGCGAATCGAAACGCATTGTCCAGGATTACCACCGGGGAGAACTTGTCTGTCAGAACTGCGGGCTCGTCGTCGACGAGTCATTCATCGACCAGGGACCGGAATGGCGCGCATTCGACGCAGAGGAACGAGCCGCCAAAGCCCGAACCGGCCCGCCGACGGACTACCGCAGCGGAAAAAATAGCATAAGCACCATCATCCGGGGGACCAGAGACAGCTACGGCCGCTCCATCCCCACAAAAAACAGGTCACAGCTCTACCGCCTCAAAAAATGGCACCGGCGCATCAGCTCAAAAAGCAGCGTCCAGAGCAAGCTCGCCTCTGCCCTCCAGCAGATGGACCGGCTGTCCTCCGGCCTGGAACTCCCCAGAAACGCCCGGGAAACAGCCGCGCTCATATACAAAAAAGCCATCGAGGAGGACTTCATCAAGGGACGAAAAATCGATGCCGTCGCCGCCGCAGCGGTCTACGCCGCCTGCCGGCAGGCCGGCATCCCGCGGACGCTCGATGACGTCGTGGAAGCGTCATCGGTCGATCGGAAAGAAGTCGGGCGGACATACCGCCTGCTCGCACGGGAACTCTCCCTGAAACTGGTGCCGGCCTCGCCGCAGGACTACGTCGACTACTTCGGCAGCCAGCTCGACCTCAGCCAGACAACAAAGGCCAAGGCGCTGGACATCCTCCAGCAGGCAGACCAGAAAGGACTGACCTCCGGGCGCGGGCCCACGGGCGTCGCAGCCGCAGCCATCTACATCTCCTCCATCCTGTGCGGCGAACACCGGACACAGCAGGAGGTCGCAGATGTGGCGGGCGTCACCGAGGTCACCATCCGCAACCGTTACAAGGAATTACCGGAGACTCCGGACGACCTCAAGGCCCTGCTTCAGTAGCCAGGCAGCCCCACCGGTCTCACGGGCACACATTCGGAGAGCGTGAGCCATGCCGATATCGTTATACTGCACAAAGATAACCACAACATTTATATAACACCACGCCTACTGGCGCTCGACGCATGAACCCCGACCTTGTCAACGGCGCAGCCATCGCCGTGTTCATCGGCTGCGTCGCCCTGTATGCGGCGGTGTTGCACCGGAGCCTGCGCGACCCGACCACGGCGAAACGCGGGCTGCTCAACCTGCTCTACCGGGCGTGGGTGAAACGGGTATCCCACATGGAGGACACCATCGTCGGCGTGCAGAGCATGCGGAACCTTATCATGTCGACCACGTTTCTCTCATCCGCGATACTTGTCCTGCTCGGTCTGCTGGTCCGCAACTTCGAGGATTGGATAGACCTGACCGGGGCACCGGCGCATGTCATGGAAATCAAGCTTTTGCTGCTCTTCGGCGTGCTCGTGTTTGCACTGATGATGTTTCTGCTGTCGCTCCGCCACATGGTCCGCTTCACGATTCTCATCGGCGTGCCGCCGGAGGACATCGAACAGACAGCCTGCAAGCTGGAAAACGGCGAAAAGGGGGAGCTCGAGCATCAGCCGCTCCGGCAGAAGGTCTTCGAGCGAGCGATGCACCGCTTCACGTTTGGCATCCGCGCCATCTACTACCTCCTGGCGGTCATCCTGTGGTTTCTCAACCCCTACGCCTTCGTCGGTGCCACCCTCGTCATCACGGCGCTGCTCATATTTTACCAGGACGTCAAGACACCCTGCCCGGAGGAGGAAGAGGCACCCATCTAGCGGTGCGATGCAAGCTTCCGGACGAGCCATCGTCGCGCCGCCGCAGCGAGCATCTCGTCCCATGACCCGAACGAGGTATGCACGGCGACATAGCGGTCATAGCGCTCGCTGTTGAAGGCCTCGGTGGGGCTCTCGAATCCCGTCTCGCAGATGGTGCATGTGAGACCACCGCCGGCAAGATCCTCGGGCACGAACTGACCGCTCTGCAGCAGGAACGACTCGATGTCCGATGCATCGGTATGGGTTCCCATGAAGTCTGATGGAAACAGCTCGGCGAGCGGAACGCGCTGCCCTTCCTGCAGCTGTCCGAGGTGCTCCCGCATATCCTCGAGAGGTGCTCCACCTCTTTTATGTCCTCCGCATCCACGCTATCGGCCATCGTCTACACCCCTCTCCTGTTCATTCTCCCGGCGCCATTTATAGGTTGACCTGAACAAAAAAGGGAAAACCGGATGAGGCTCCCGGCCACATTGGCCCGTCACTGCCACCGTGGCATCCCCGGGGAGAACACATCAGACGGCGTTGCAAGGACAGGCATACGCCCCGCTAATGGGAGATATAGTCGGCGATGCTGGTTCCGTCTATCATGACGGTGCAGACCAGCGCGTCGTCCTCGATGTCCACCGGCTCTGCCAGCGTGACCTGTTCGCCGAACAGCAGCTCCATCAGCCTGTTTTTGACTGCCTCGTAGCCGGGCATGCCGGGCGCCGGGGCCGTGTAGCCCGTCGCATGGACAAGCACGCCGTTTTCACCCTGCCATTTCCAGAACGGCTGTACCTCGAAGGTGTTCCCATCATGTATCTTGGCTACCTCGAATGTTTCCTGCATTATCCCTGGAGAAAGAACGGTTGTTTATAAACATACCCGTAGAGCTATTCCCTGATGATGAGCCAGGCGTCCTCGCCGGCTTTTTTGAAGGGAACGAGCACGTATTGCCCCTCAAGCCGCTCGCCGTGCAGCATAAACTTGATTTCGTCGTCCTCCCGCTTCAAAAGCTCATAGGTGCCCCTGTCCCAGATGGAGACCTCGCCGGCGCCATACCGGCCCTCGGGAATCGTGCCCTCAAAATCCATGTACCCGAGGTCATGGTCCGCTGTCTGGATGGCCAGCCGTTTCTCCCCCTGTTCCTCCGGCATCTGCTTCGGAACCGCCCATGACCTGGCAACGTCGCCCATCTCAAGGCGGAGGTCGTAATGATGGCTGCTGGCATCGTGCTCCTGCACCACGAAGCGCATACACCGGCATCCTGCCATGTGTTAAAAAACTTCGCTCAAAAACGCGGCCTATCCCATATTTCGCCGGGATGGACATGTCAGCAGGGCATCCCGCCATCGGATGCACAAAGCTTTTTACACGGCACCCGTTGTATATAGCGTCCTGAAGGGAACGGATCACACCATGAACGTCGAGGTTGCACTCTCCCTGGCCCCGCTGTTCATCGGCGGGCTGCTATCGCTGTCGCTGCTGGCATCGCTCTGGCCGCGGCGACACACGCCGATGGTCGCCGTGTTCATCCATTTCCTGGGGCTCGCTGCGCTGTGGTCGTTTGCCTATGCCTTCGAGCTCTGGGCGGGCACCTTTGACGGCAGCCTGTTCTGGAAAAAAGCCAAATATCTCGGCATCTCGTTTATCCCCGTCCTGTGGCTCACGTTCACCCTGCAGTATACGGGCCAGGAGCGATGGACGCAGCGTCGCTACATGCTGCTGCTCTCCCTTGTACCAACGGTCTGCCTGGCCGCCCTCTGGACGAACCAGTATCATCACCTGTTTTATCCATCAACGGCGGAGGCAACAATCGGGCCGTTCACCGGCGTTGCCACCACCGGCGGCGTCCTGTTCTGGCTGAACTCGGGCTATGCATATCTGCTCATCGTGGCCGGAGTGGTCATCCTGCTTCACTCTGTTTTATCGGCGCAGCATATCTACACCCGGCAGGCGGTAGTGCTCTCCGGAGGTATCCTGATGCCGCTGGTCGCAAACGCCTGCTACATTTCAGGCATGTGCCCGTTTCCGTTCGACTACGACCTGACACCCTCAATGTTCGTCGTCGCCGGCATCGCGGTCTGGTGGAGCATATTCCGGCTCCGATTTCTCGAGGTGGTACCCATCGCCCGGGAGACACTGATGGAAAACCTGAACGACGCGATCATGGTGCTCGACAGCGACAACAAAATCGTGGACGTCAACCAGGTCGCCCGGGACATGATACAACAGAAGCTGGTTCGTTCGCCACGTCGACAGGTCATCGGCACCCGGGCAGAAACGCTCTTCCCCCACCGCCCCGAGCTGGTGGAACGGTATGGCAGCGCCAGAGACGCCCAGGGGGAAATAAAGCTGCACATCGGCGGAGAACAGCGATGGTACGACGTCACCATCTCCCCATTGCACACCTCATCCGGACGATACGTCGGCCGGGTCGTCAGCCTCCGGGACATCACGGAGCGCAAGCGAGCGGAGGACCGCATCACACGGCTCAACGACAGCCTCCGTCTCATCAACAAAATCATGCGCCACGACATCCTCAACCACATCCAGGTTGCATCCAGCGCCCTCGAGCTCAGCCGTGAGGAATCCGATGAGGAGCTCTACGACACCGCCCTGTCCCACATCAGCCAGACCGTCGAGGTCATCGAGCGGATGCGCGAGCTCGAACAGCTCATCGCCGCCGGCGGCCAGCTCGAGCGCTACAGCGTCGCCGAGGTCGCCCGGGAGGTGCTCGAAACCACCAGCATAGACACCTCCATCGAGGGCGACTGCACCGTGATGGCCGACGAGGCCCTGCACTCGGCCATCCAGAACCTGGTCAGCAACGCCGCCATCCATGGCAGCGCTGACAGCGTCACCATAACAGCCGAGGCATCCAAGCGGGAATGCGTCGTCCGCGTCGCCGACACCGGCAGCGGCATCCCCGACGAGATAAAAAAGCGGGTGTTCGAGGAACGCTATAGCCATGGCAGCAACGCCGGAACGGGCCTCGGCCTCTACCTGGTCCGGCAGACCATGCAGCGCTACGGCGGCAGCGTCGCCATCGAGGACAACATGCCGCAGGGAACGGTCGTCATCCTCCGGTTTCCCTCCAGCGGATAGAGAGCAAACCTTTTTCTATCCCCATCTGCTACAGTTTTCATGGAGATGGCAGGGCTCTGCGCCATATGCGGCCAGCCGGGCGCCATGCACACATGCAGCCTGTGCGGCCAGAACGTCTGCAGCATGCATTACGACGCAGCCCATAGCGTCTGCACCTCATGCATGCAGGGAAAACGGTAAGCAAAACAATATAAACAACGAGCCAATAACGGGGTATGCGAAGCGAAAACGAAGGCAGCGACGTCATCAGGCTGGGCTTCGTGGTCTCAGAGTTCCACTATGACATCACCATGATGATGATGGAGCGCGCCCGCGAGCATGCACATTTTCTGGGCGCCCAGGTCGTCAAAATCGTCCGGGTGCCAGGCGTCTTCGACATGGGGCTGGCCATCAAACGGCTCCTGCAGAGCATCAACATCGACGGCGTCGTCGCCATCGGCGCAGTGATAGAGGGCGAAACGGAGCACGACGACATCGTCATGCAACACGCATCGAGAAAAATCACCGACCTATCCATCGAATACGAGAAGCCCGTCGGGCTGGGCATCACCGGACCGGGCATGAGCCGGATGCAGGCCGAGGAGCGCATCGAGCGGGCCAAGGCAGCCGTCGAAAGCGTCGTCAAGATGCACAAAGCCCTCCACCACCATGAGGAAGCTGCTTGAAAACAGGACAGCCCTGATAACCGGTGCATCCCGGGGCATCGGCCGAGCCACCGCCGTCACGTTCGCCAGGGAGGGCGCCTATGTCGGCGTCAACTACCGCAGCAGCGACAGCGCCGCACAGGAGACCCTCGAGATGGTGCAACAGCACAGCGACGGCATGCTCCTCCAGGCCGACGTCTCAAGAGAGGGCGAAGTCAAAACCATGATACAGGAGCTGGCCGAGCATCGCGACGCTATCGACATCGTGGTCAACAACGCCGGCATATACAAAAGAGCCACCGTCGACCAGAAAACGCTGGAGGACTGGCGCCAGGTTTTGGATGTCAACCTCACCGGCTGCTTTCTCGTTACAAAGCATGCGCTGCAACATGTGCCGGATGGCGGACGCCTCATATTCATCTCATCGCAACGCGGGTTCAAGGGCTCGCCGCACGGTGCAGACTACGCGGCCAGCAAGGCCGGCATGCTCGGCCTGATGCGAAGCCTGGCCCGGGAGCTCGCCAAGCGCGACATCACGTCGAACGCGGTGGCACCGGGCACCGTCGACACCGACATGATATCGGGACTGTCGGGCGAACGCCGCAAAAAGTACATCCGGCGCATCCCGATGAAACGGCTCGGCAGGCCGCAGGAGATCGCCGACGCCTGCCTGTACCTGGCCTCGGACATGGCCAGCTACGTCACCGGGGAGACCATCAACGTCAACGGCGGACTGTATATACATTGACTATTTTGATAGTACCCTACCTGTAGATGCGGCTACATAATTTTGGGTAAATTTAATAATTGCATTCTTGATGTATGTTGTCAGCGATAGGATGGCCTATACGGTAGATGACATCGCTATTAAAAAGTTAGAAGAAGAGGATCTGGAGGCACTTGCTGATTTTTGTAGTTCATATTCTGATTTAGAGGAATTTCTGAAAGATGATGCTTTCCGGGATCAGTCTGTTAATGTTTCTGTTACATATCTGGTCTATGACAGGGAAGAGCGGCTGTTGGCCTACATCACGTTGCTGAGTGATTCGCTGCGAATTAAACGAGATGAGGAACTGCGGGAGCATTTTAGAGACCTGGGGATTTATTATCCGTATCTGCCTGCGTTGAAGATTGGACGGTTATGTATCCGGGATGAGTACTGGAGAAACAATCTTGGTACCTTGTTGCTCCGGTTTGCCGTCCGTGTTGCATGGGAGATAAGCGAAAGGTGCGGCTGCCGTTTTGTTACTATCGACGCGAAAAACCATGGGGATGGACCAATCGATTTTTATCGGGATTTCGGGTTTACGGAGTTAACGACGAAAACGGGTGATACTGTTCCGATGTACCTGGATATTCTTACTCTTTGACGTTGAATTCTATGGAAAACGCTCGCTGTTTCGCTTTCCTGATTTGTTCCGATGTCAGTTCTTTGTTGGTTTCGGCTAACCGGCGGAGGAATCGCTCCGCATCTTCTCCTTCGAGGGGGGGCGTTGGTTCGATTGGTTTAGCCATTTCGTTTCACCCGATACATCAAGAGCCTCGCCGTTTATATACATTTTCCTTCTTTTTATGCGCGCTATCGACCGTGCCATGATATGTAGGCCGAATAAAAGCTGCACCAAAAGGCCCTTTTTCAGAAAAAGGTTCGCGAAAAAGCATTTTTTAGAAAACTACTTACAGCATCGGCTGATAAAGCCCTGTAGCATTCAGGGAAGAGAACATGGACATTGCATGGTTCACGGACACCTGGCTTCCCACCCGGGACGGCGTGGTCACCTCGCTCCAGAGCTTCAAAGGCGAGCTGGAGGAGCGCGGGCATCGCGTGTACCTGTTCGCACCGGGAACAGAAAACCATGACGACCTGGATGAAAACATTTTTATCTACAAAGGACGGACGTTCAGGGGTTACCCGAGCTACCGCGTGCCACCGATTCGCTCGCTGCTCACGCGGCGGACGGAGCGCCACATCGCCAGGATACAGCCCGACATCATCCATTCACATGGACCGGCCATTATGGGCGTCCACGCCGTCAAAGCCGCCCGCCATAGCAATGCACCGTTGCTTTTCACCTACCACACCATGCTCGAGGACTCCCTGCACTTCGTCACCACGATGCCGCTCACGCAGGCCATCGTCGGGCGGCTGCTCCCGATATGGCTCCGCTGGTACTTCCACCGCTGCCAGGGCGTCATAGCCCCGAGCCGTGCAGCGGCGATGGAAATCAGTCGCTATAGCAACGTGCCCATAGAGGTCATCCCGACGGGCATCGACCTCCAGCGCTTCCACCAGGCAGACGGCACAAGGGTGCGGCACCGGCATGACCTCGCGGGGGCGGTTGTCCTGCACGTCGGCCGGATCGTCCAGGAGAAAAACCTCGACCTGCTCGTTTGGGCGGCGCCGCGCATCCTCAGGGAAAAACCGGATGCCATGTTTGTGGTCGTCGGCACCGGGCCATACGCCCCGGCGGTGCAGCGGCACGTCGAGCAAAAAGGACTGTCAGACCATTTCGTGTTCCCTGGGTTTGTCCCCGACGAGGAGCTACCCGGCTACTATGCGGCTGCGGACGTCTTCGCGTTTCCCTCGACCTATGAGACGCAGGGTATCGTCGCCATAGAGGCCATGGTCACAGGGACGGCAGTCGTCGCCGCGGCGGCGCGCTCGCTCCCCGAGCTCATCCGGGACGGCGAAAACGGTTTCCTGTTCCAGCCCGGCGATATGGGAGCGCTGGCCGACCGCGTCATCGAGGCGCTCGATGCGGACGTTGAAGCGGCGGCACGGCGGACAGCCGAAGAGTTTTCACGGGAGCGATGCACCGACCACCTTGTTTCATACTACGAGCGGTTTCTATGAGCGTGGAATGCACCTTTACCCTGGAATATGACAGCGCAGCAGAAGCACGGGCGATAGCGGCATCTCTGGAGCCGGACAGCCAGGGCTACCTCGACATCGAGGTGAACGGCTCCACCGTGATCGCCGTGACACGGGCGAAAACGGTACCGTCGATGCTGCACACCATCAACGATTTTCTGTCCTGTCTCAGCGTCGCGGAGAAAATAGGGAAAGGATTAAAATAAACAGGCTGCTATGCGGCTATGCATTTCGACCTCGAATGCACCTTTACGTTCAGCAAGCCCGTCGAACAGCGCGATGACATCGAAGTGTTTCTCGCCGGCTTTGTAGCGGAGGCCAACGACGACCTTTTGCAGCGCGGTGCCCGGGACTGCGGTGCGGACATCACCGACTGGACGCTTTGCGAGGCAGCGGTAGACATGCGTATCGTGTCCACCGACAACGTCCGGAGCCATGAGGGCGCATTGCGCATCAAGAAGGCGCTGGCGCAGCAGCTCGGGCAACAATTCCATATTGGCGTCCGGGACCTCCTGCTGCAGCGCTACGTTGTCACCATGGAGCTCGACCCCTCGCCGGTGCATGACATCAACATTCCCTTTGCAGAACTCAGCATCGAAGACGGAACGGCCCGCATGGTCATCAAAGAGCAGGATGAGGCGTTTCTCCGGAACAACTATGTCGACCGGATGGTCAACCGGGTGCAGGAAAAAGCATCGCTGCAGCACTATGAGGGCAAAAAGGAGTACTGGGAGCAGCTCTGGCGCTCCCCGGAAAAAGAGCCCATCTGGCGCCGCGACCCGTCGGGGGAGATGCAGGAACGCGGCTGGATAACCCTGGGGGAGACCAAAGGTAAGTGGTTCTATTATCCCCCTGCGGCAGCCGTCATGCGGGCCCTGGAGCGGCTCGCCATCGATGAAGTCGTGGCGCCGCTCGGCTTCCATGAGACCATCGAGCCGATGCACGTCTCGCTTGACACGTGGCTGTCCACCGGGCATCTGGAGGGCATGCCCCAGGAGATGTACTACACCTGCGAGCCCGCCACCCGGGACGCCGACAAATGGGAGCGCTTTGTCGACCTGGTCAATATCACGCGGGAGGTGCCAACGGAGGAGCTCCAGCGGAACCTCAAAAACGTCAGGGCCGGCATCTGCTATGCGCAGTGCCCCAACATCTACGCGGCGATGACCGGCAAAACCGTCGCCGACGGCTCGCTGCCCATGTTGCTCTATGACCGATCGGTGCCCAGCAACCGGTACGAGTCGGGCGGCCGCCACGGCATCGAACGGGTCGACGAGTTCCACCGGATCGAGATCCTATACATCGGCACCCGCGACCAGTTGCTCGATTTGCGGGAACAACTCATGGAGCGCTACCGGCACGTGTTCAACGAGGTGCTCGACCTGGAATGGCGGATGGCCCGGGTGACCCCGTTCTACCTGCAGCAGGCCGGCATCCATGGCGAGGCATCGGAGGACCAGGGCACCATCGACTTCGAGGTCTGGCTCCCATACCGCGGCGACCGCGGCGAGGAATGGCTGGAGATACAGAACATCTCCATCGTCGGCGACAAGTACACCGAGGCGTTCAACATCAAGGGACAAACATCTGATCTCTGGTCGGGATGCAGCGGCATCGGATTGGAGCGATGGATGGTCGCCTTCCTGTCCCAGAAGGGACTCCATCCCGACAAATGGCCGGAGGGCTTCCGCCGGTATCTGCCCGAGCTCCCCGACATGCCCGAGTTCCTCTGACCAACATTTAAATAACACCGCCATGTTATATCGGAGAAATCGATTATGCTGTGGATACTGGCCGGCATCATAGCCATTATTTTTCTCATCGGATGCTCCGCGTTTTTTTCCGGCTCCGAGATGGCCTTCGTCTCAGCCAGCCGCGCATCCATCCGCGATAAGGCCAACCGGGGCAACAGGCATGCGCAAACGCTTGAACGGCTGCTCGACACGCCCGACGAGGTGGTCAGCGCCATCGTGGTGGGCAACAACATAGTCAACATCTTCGCCTCGGTCATCGCCGGCTCGATAGCGACGGCGGTGTTCGGCGACATCGGCATCGGCATCGCCACCGCGGTCATGACCCTGCTCATCGTCATCTTCAGCGAGGTCACACCCAAAGCGTTCGGCATAAACAACGAAAAAATGGTGCTCCGCATCGCCACCGCCCTCCATTACATCACCAAGGTTTTTTATCCCATATCCGTCGGATTGACCGCCATCTCCAACAGAATAATCGGGCTCACCAGGGGGAAAGAGAAACGCAGCGCCGCCGTCACCGAGGAGGAGATCCGGGCGATGCTCGAGCTCGGCGAAGAGGAGGGCACCATCAAGGGCGACGAAAAAGAAATGGTCAACGAAATCCTTGACTTCGACGACACCATCGCCTGGGAGGTCCACGTCCCCCGGGAAGACATCGTGTTCCTGCACGAAAGCGACACCATCACCAAGCTGGTGAAAACCTCGATAGCCACGGGCTACTCCCGCTTCCCCGTCTACCGGGACACCATCGACGACATCGTCGGGCTCGTCCACGTCAAGGACACCCTGGACATCGATGATATGGACCGGAAGGTAACAGACATCCTGCGGGACATCCTCAAGATACGGGCGGGCATGAAAGCCGACGACGTGCTCCGGGAAATGCAGCGCCGGAAGACCCATCTGGCCATCCTCCAGGCAAAGGACGGCGACACGCTGGGGCTCATCACGCTGGAAGACCTCATCGAGGAAGTATTCGGCGAAATCGCCGACGAGCACGACACAGCATGAACATCGCAGCGTTGCTATCCGGCGGCAAGGATTCCCTCTATGCAGCCTATGTGGCGTCCATGTACGGCTGGGACATCACCCATGCGGTCACCATCCAGCCGCGCCGTCTTTCATGGATGTACCACACAGATAACATCCATCTCACCGGGGCCATCGCCGACGCGCTCGACCTGCCGCTCATCATCCGGGAGAGCAGAGCAGAAAAAGAACACGAGCTCACTGACCTCCATGATGCGCTCACCGGTCTTTCCGTTGATGGAGTGGTCAGCGGCGCCGTCGCCAGCGAATACCAGCGCACCCGTATCGAGCGGGTCTGCCATGCGCTGCATATCAAGTCGTTTACCCCGCTGTGGCACAAAAACGGCGAGGGGCTGCTCAGGGACATGGTGGCCGCGGGCTTCGACATCGTCATCGTCGCCGTCGCGGCGGAGGGACTCGACGAGAGATGGCTCGGCCGTCATCTCACCCCGGAGGCGATAGACGACCTCGTCGCGTTGCACAGGAAATATGGCATCCATGTCGCTGGGGAGGGCGGCGAATACGAAACCCTGGTGCTGGACTGCCCGCTGTACCGGCATCGCCTCGCCATCGAAAAAAGCGAGACATCCTGGGACGGCAGCCGGGGAACACTGCATGTCAGCACCTTCATGGCTGCACCTGAAACAGAAACACAGAGATAACCACCGTGGCGCCGCTGCCCGGAACCGACGGTCGATGTGCTGCGCCTTCAGAGATAGTGTCTCCCCCTCGGAGGCATTCCAGATCTGCTATAGCTCCTATGTACCGGTCGATGAAAAAAAAGAGATGCTTGCATCGTCAACTGAGGGAAAACAATATGGACCGGGGGCAGTATTTATACAGGAAGTAAAATCTCTCAATAAAACAGGGGGTTACACACAGATCGCCCGACACATGATATCACCAGATGTCCGGGCCTGATGAAAGAATGGGATGCAAAATAAGCGAAGTTGTTATTATTAGGTATGCATTCAGTGAGGAATTTGAGCATATTGGTAGTGGTGAACTCCGGCTCCGGAAGATATAACGAGGCTTAAACGGTATGAAGCTGCACAGCGGTGTAATGCAATGATGCACAGGCAGACGGATGAAATTCTGCCTTTCCCTGGCCATTTATGGGTTCCGTCACATGCCTGCTCCTTTCTTCTAAAAGCGAGTGGTTCACTGTTGTACCTGCTTCAATTGTAAATCTGCTAGGGCTAAGATGTGAGGAGGCCTCTTGCATCCAGGTCTTTTTGAAGCTGTATGACGGCTTGGGATGCCCGCTCGGGCTCTCGTGCACCCGTGCATACCACGCGGCCGCTGCTGAACAGCAGCATCACCACACCCTCCTCGCTGCTCCCGCGGTAGACCAGCCCTGGGAATATCTCTGGCTCATATTCCACATTCTCTAGGCCTAACGCCAGGGCGGTGGCAGGTAAATCCAAGCGTCCCTGCAGATCTCCTGAAGCAACGATGTTTCGCACCTCGACATCAGGGATATCTATCACCGGGATATCCGCCTCTCTGAGCATGTCCAGGAGCTTCCCTACTGCTTTCTGTATATCACTCTTGGTTTTTGCTCCTGTAATCACCATCTTGCCTGTGCTGAACAACAGGAATGCAACTTTCGGCTGCATAATGTGGAGCACCAGGCCAGGGAAGACCTTCGGCTGATACTTGGTATCCGAGAGTTCCCTCTCTAGTTCGGCCAGATCAAGACCTTCAGCAATCTTAGTAGAAGCCACAATGTTCTCCACGGTAACAGTCGCATCAGCCATACACAGGCATAGCGTGCCATGCCCATAAATGTTTCCGTCGACCACCCACCCAGCTCACCAGAAAGGATACCATCATACACAGCTTTAAATAACATCGGACAATAGGAGACGTGGTGACACCGTGAACG
>CAZESS010000005.1:0-97677 GCA_964514975.1 uncultured Thermoplasmatales archaeon
GGTCATAGGAAAGGTTGACCTCACCGGTCATAATATCGGAAACATTGTGAATCATGATGGTCACCGTCACCGTCATACCTGGAGCGGCGCTGCAGTCCTCGATGGAGACAATGACCGGGGCACGGTTTCCCATGCCGGTGAGCGCGGTGGCGAGCAGTATGGCCGGTATGGCCAGCGCGATGGCGGTTATCAGGATTGTGTGTTTTGTGTTCATTGTAACACCTCGTAGCCTGGCTGGCCGATGAGGTGTTTGGCGAGATAGGAGGCATCCATGAAGTTTATGGCGCCGTTGCCGCTGACGTCGGCGACGCCGTCGATGATAAAGGTGTAGCCTGGCTGGCCGATAAGGTGTTTGGCGAGATAGGAGGCATCCATGAAGTTAACGGCGCCGTTGCCGCTGACGTCGCCGTTTTTCCAGATGGTGAGCGTGAGGTTTGTGGTGTTCCAGTTGCCGGCGGTGTCGGTTGCGTTGACCTCGAGGTGGTGGGGCTGGTATGCATCTGCTGTGGTGTTGTAGATCGCGGTGCCCGCGGTGGCGTTGGTTTCGATGTACCAGACCCCGGTGCTGTCGACGGGGGCCATGTTTTTGGTGCCTCTGCCCAGGGTGGTGAGGTTGATGGTGACGCTGCTGATGTTGCTGCTGTCGTTGACGGATACGAACAGGGTGGCGGTTTCGTTGAATGTGGGGTTGCCGTCGGTATCTGTGGGGATGACGGGGCGGTTGGGCGTGAGCGGCGTGAGCTCTGGGCGGTCGTTGTCGGTGATGGTGACATTGTTGGTGGTCGTGTTCCAGTTGTTGCTGGTGTCGTTTGCGGTGATATGGTAGTGCAGCATGTCGCTGGCGGCGGGGATGGTGACCGTTGCCGTGTAAATGGTGCCATGTGTGTTGGACAGCGAGATGTTGGTGTGGCCGCCGCTGTCGTACCAGTATTCCACCCATGCGGTGTCAACATCGATGTTGTCGGTGATGGTGGCGTTGAAGGTGTAGAGGTCCCCGGTGTATGCCGATCCCGGGCTGTTGTCGGTCACCACCGGAGGATATGGGTCTGTTATCGGTATGGTGCCGGATGTGGTGTTCCAGTTGTTGTAGGTGTCGTTTGCGGCGATGACATAGTGCAATGGCTCGAGGGTGTCAGCGATGGTGATCGAGGCTTGCCAGTGGTCGCCGGCCACGTTGTTCATGCTTATGTTTGTGTGGCTGCCGCCGGTGTACCAGTATTCAACGAAAACCTCGTCGATGTCGACGTTGTCGGTGACGGTTGCGTTGAACGTGAAGGATTGCCCGGTTGTCGCCGATGCGGGCGTGTTGTCGGTGATGTCGGGAGGCGTGGTTTCTTTGAGGAGAAACGTGGTGGTGTTGCGGGCCTGCCGATGGGCGACATGGATGGTGCAGGTGCCGTAGGCGGCCCAGTCGGGGATGGTGAACTGGATGCTGTAGGCACCGGTCGCGTCGGTGGTTGCTTCGCCGGCGAACAGGGTGCCACCATAGGTCCCGGTGACCTGGACGCCGACGGTTTCGCTGTCGAGCGGTGCTCCATTGTGGGTGAGATTGCCCTGTATGGGGACGATGTCGCCGTGGAGGTACGTGGGCTGGACGGGGTCGAGCGTGAGATGTTCATCTGCGCCGGACACAGATGGATTGCACAGGGTAAGGAGGGCGAGAAGGATAATGACGGTCGCCAGCACAAGGGATGGAGGCCGGGAGGCAAAACCGCGATCAAAAAAGGTCGAGGTCATGGCCTCTCACCCCGGTTTATGTGGCTGGCGGCGAGGAGAGCGAGGAGGAACGCCCCGATGACGATGAATGAAGGCAGGGGCATGCTGTCCGCCGTGGAGGTAACGGTGAGCGTCGCGGTGGCGTCGCCGATGGCAAGGGGATAGGTGCCTGTGGCGTTTTTGGTCACGTTGAAGGTGATGGTTGCGGTTTCGTTGGCCGGTATCGTGATGTTTCGGCTGGTCTCGATGGTACCGTTGACGAAAAGCTCGAGGATGTGTGACATGGTCTGGTTGGAGGGGTTGGACACGTGTACGGTGACGGTGGCCGTTTCACCTGTCTCTATCTCCGCTGGCTGGACGTCGATGCTGTCTATGGTGAACGGCATGGGTGACATGGTTGTGGATGCGGTCGCGGGCTGTGACCGTGCCCCCTCGTTGCCGGAGGTGTCAACGGCGCTGACCCGGTAGGTATATGTGTGGTTGACGGCGAGCTCGGTGTCGTGGACGCCTGTCGCTGTGGCGTTGACAGCGGCGATGAACGTCCGGTCGCGGTAGATGTTGTAGTGGTCGACGGCCTGGTTGTCGCTGGCAGGGCTCCATTGCAGATGGATGGTGCCGCCATAGGTGCTGTACATCGAGGGTGCAGGGGTGGCGGTGAGGTTGGTGACCCGGGTGGGCGGCGTGGTGTCGCCTGTCGCCGCATGGGTGGTGAACGTGTGCGAGCTGCTCGTGTTGTGGTTGCCGCTGCTGTCGTGGACATGGATGCGGTAATGGATGGTTGTGTCGGGCTGGAGGCCGATGAGCGACGCCTGATGTCTGATATCGTGTTCGCCTGGCTCCGTCGTGTGGGGCATGGCGCTGTCGCCATATGCTATGTGGCCGGTGGATGGCTCGCTGGTCATCCAGGTGACGACGGCCGTGGTCGGCGTTATATGGGTGACGTCTATGGCGTGTATCTCTGGCGGCATGGTGTCCGCGGGTGGCTGCGAGGTGAGGTTGCAGGATGTGGTGGCCCTGGCCTCCTGGTAGGCGACGTAGACGGTGTAGGTGCCATATGGCGCGGTGGCCGATGGATTGATGGCGACGGCATAGTAGCCGTCGGTGGCGGTCGAGGTCATCTTTGCGGCGTGGACACCGCCATGGGGGTCGTTGACCTGTATGCCGATGGCTCTGCCGTGCAGCGGCTGACCGTTTTGGGCGAGCGTGCCGCTAACCGTGATGGTTTGGTTGCGGCCATAGATTGCCCTGTCGGTCGTTGCGGTGAGCTCATATGACGCTGCTGGTGAAGCCTGCACAAATGGTATGGCAGCGGGTGCCAGCAGGAACAGGAACATGATGAGCATGGATGCTAAAAAAAGGCGAAATGGAGCTGTGACAGTGTATCCTTGTATCAGTTTCATGGTGATGGTCCTCCGGAGAGGATGAAAGGGGGCGGATGGGGGAAGAGGCATATGATGGGATGAGGGGGTGAGGGGGGTGAGGCGGATGAGGCAGGGGGAAAGGCGAGATGAAACTAAATATATAGGGGAGAAGGGAAGAGGGGGGTTGGGGGTTGGGTGGCGTGTGTCTGGTTGTCCGATGACGTCGGTTTAGACGATCTGCATCGTGAGCTCGTTCCACTCGGAGTAGGGCTCCCAGACGCCGGGGTCGCTGGGCAGGCAGCTCCAGATCATCGTCCATCCCTTGTACCAGTCGCCAGACGTGTAGCTTCCTGATATCTCCGTATCCACGAGGCTTGTACCGAGGAACGACAGAGAAGGCATGGTGCTCTTGGCGATCCATGCAGGCTTGTTGGGGATATCGCCTTCGGTGTCGCCGGGTCCCAGGAGCTCCTGGATGACCACGCCGTCGCTGAGGCCGCCGAGCTTTCTACACTTGTAGTCCGCTTGCCAGCCCGTACACGATTCAGAGTAGTCCTCCCCGGAGACGCCGACGAATTCTATCTTGTAGTCCCAGACATGTGCCTGCGGGTTGCTCGTGCCGACGAACGGTGACGGGTTGTCGTTTGTGTCGACGGTTCGCACGGCGACATTGATGTCGTTTCCTGCCTGGCCGTCCATGTCCTCGCACTGGTAGGTGGTCGTACCGGTGGTTATGTCTGCCTTGTGGGTGGCTGTTGTCCATTCGCTGAACGTTCCGGTGTGCCAGTAGACGTCGTATGACATGCCGGTTTTTTCTGTCCAGTCAATTTTGAAGCCATGCCAGGCACCGTCGGTGTTTGTTATATCCGTGGTGATACCATATGTCCAGGTGTTGCCGGCGCTCGGTGTCTCCTGGTTGCCGGCGCTGTCGGTGGCCCGTGACTCGATGGTTATCTCTGCGTTGGCATCACAGGTCTTCCAGTTGCTCGTGGTGGTATCGATTGTTGTGTAGTCCCAGTTTCCGGTGCCGCTGTCGTAGCTGGCATCGAGCCATGTATCGGTGGTTGTTGTCCAGTCGGAGCCATCCCAGTAGTTGCCGCTGCCGTCGCTGATGCGTATATGGACGTTGCTTATCGGGGAGGTGGCGTCGCTTGCGGTACCCTCTATTGTTGTTATCTTGTTCCATTTGTCGCCGTCCGCCGGGCTGGTGACGGTTGATGATGGATTGGTGTTATCGATGGTGAAGTCACCATCAGAGGTGTCAGCACCGGTGTTCCCGGCTTCGTCGACCGCTTCCACTTTCACCTGGTATGTTGCACCATCTGACAGGCCGGTGGTATCCCAGCTATATGAACCATCATTGGCTTCACCGGAGGCTATCTCCGTCCACGTGCTTCCACTGTCATCACTGTAGTACAGGGTGATGGGATTCGATGCCATGTTGGTATCCGACGCAGTCCATGTGATATCATGCGTGTCAGACCAGTACTCGCCGCCATTCGGCGACGTCACCGTCACAGATGGATCGGTGTCATCAAAGGTGAACGTGCTCGTGGTGGTCGTGGTCTGCACCAGTCCGGCTTTGTCGGTGGCCCTGGAGGTGACGGTGTAGGTATGCCCGGATTCCCAGGTGACACCAGAGGAGTCGTAGCTCCAGCTTGACGGGTTGGAATCCGTGGTCAGCCATGTCTCGCTGCCCCAGACACTGCCGGTCCAGTAGTCATTGTCGGTGTCATCGTGGATGGTTATCTCCACGGTTTGTACTTCGCCGTAGCCGTCGCTGCATCCGCCGCTGATGGTATCCACCACGTTCTGATAGGATCCATCCGCCGGACTGGTAACCGTCGACTCGGGGTTTGTCTGGTCGTATTTGAACGTCTGCGTCGCCGTCAGCGAGGTGCCGCTTTGTTTCACGGTGACAGTGCATTCTCCCTCGGCGCCGGCACCGAGCGTAAACTCGTCATAGGTGTTATGGCCGAACGTGCCGTCGGTGTCAGTATCCTGCTCGTAGGGAGCCGTCCATATCGGGTCTCCGTTGGTGTCCGTCGCATCCCATATGTACTGGTAGGTGTCCTCGGGAAGGAACTGGCCGCTGATGGAAACCGTGTCGTCTTCCTTGTAATATTCCTTCGACAGCGGGTCAAGCGAGAGGCTGTCGGCCTCGGCGCCATACAGCGGGCCGCCCGAGAAGTAGCTCATGCCCGGAGTGGTGCCCGTGGTGGTGCCGTATACGTAGCCCACGTAATCCGTCCTGCCGCTGTCCGATGTGTAGCCGGTGGTGCCGAACTCGGTCCACAGGCCGGTGGAGTCATCGAGATAGTAGAGCTTTTTGTGTGTCGGCTCGCTGTCAACCCACCGCTTAATCGTCACTTCGGACAACGAAGCGGCGTCGGGAATGTAGACGTCGAACGAATAGGCGCCTGTTGACAGTCCGCCGCCGCCGTTGGGGTCGGCGGTGTAGTTGAGAACGGTGACATCTACGCTGTCACCGGTTATATCAACGGTGACGTCTGCCTCGCTGGTCGCGTCGAGGGTTCCACCATCGGCGACCGTCGCTGTCTTGTATGCGTCGATGGGCGCCCTGAGCCATGGATCGAAGGTGATGTCGCCCCAGATGAAGTCGCCCTCACCAGTGGGATTGTCGGTGGCGTTGTACGGCCCAGATGAAGCACCCCACCAGTTGTGGGTCACGTCGAGCGCAGTGTTATCAATAGCGTATGCGCCATACTTTGAACAGTTTATGAAGTTGTTGTAATGGGCTTCTGTTCCAGTGGGAATGGTTGGGGCGTAGCTGTGGTCTTTAGCCGTTATACCGTATTCACAGTTTGATATGTCGTTGCCCTGGAAAAGTGTATCCCGAGCGTCTCCCTGCACGCTCACACCTTGTCCGCCATCGGTAATCATGTTGTTGAGTACCTGCGTTCCGACAGCCGGACCTCCATACTGAGATTCGTATCCCATTGCCACGATGCCGGCCTCGTAGTCATGGACATTGTTATTTTTTATCACGACGTTGTCTCCTGCGACCACCAGGATGCCGGATGCCGCCCAGTCCTCGGAGGCCAGATAGGATCCTTCGACGTCGTTGCCGATGACCGTTGAATCGTCGCCGGCGACCTGTACGGAATTGCCATGTGCGCCGGACTCCTCTGGAGCATATACGATGTTGTTGAGGACATGGATGGTGTTTCCATCTGCGCTGCCATATCCATTGCAGATGCCGACGTTATCCCAGTTTTCGACGGTGAAGCCCTCTATGGTGACGGTACCGAGATTCGTGCCATCTATATCGATGGCACGGTCGGCGCCGCTCGCGTTGAGGATGGTGTGCTCTGCGCCTGCATCGGACTGCAATGTAAGGGCCTTGTCGACGGTAAGCGCCTCATGATATGTTCCTGCACCGACCGTGATGGTGTCGTCGCTTGATGCCGCATTGATAGCCGCCTGGATGGTGTCATAGTAGGTGGACGTGTCCTCGTTGAGGACCTTGCCAGCCTCCATGCCGAGCCAGGGATCGTAGTCGACGTAGGTGCTCACCGCGTCGCCGCTCCCGGTGCCCTGACCGCTGGGGCCAGAAGTGTCGCCCCACCAGTTGTAGGTGGCGTCAACAGTTGACGGTGTCCCACTGGAAGCCCAAGATTCCACACCATATACACTGTTACCTTCAATGGTATTGTAATGGACCTCTGTCCCGGTTACGCCATTAAGATCGCCGTAGTCACATGCCGCAACGCCGTAATTGTTGTTAGTAAGCGTGTTGCCCTCTATCAATGTGTTATAGACTGGGGAGCCAAGATGAATACCTTCTTTGTTGGTATTCGCAGTGTTGTCCCTGATAATGGTATCTTCGGCGGGGTCCTTCGGCGTAGTGTACCACCATCCGGTCACGCCGATACCATAATCGTTGTCGGATACGGTATTACCTTCGACGACTATGCCGTCACAGTCCTTCACCACGATGGCCGTTGAATCCCAGTCAGGATTATCCTTGAGTCCGCATTCAGATACATGGTTGTCAGCAATGGTCCCGGCCGTACCAGAAGCGACCTGTATCCCGTTTTCAGCCCACCAATCGTCCGTCATCTCGACACCGTTGCCATATACAGTGTTGTTATTGATATCAGCGACTGGATTCGGAGCCGATCCACTGGTTGGAGCATCGGGATTATCATCTCCTTTCACCTCGATGCCGCCGCGGCTGAACTCTTCGACGGTGTTGTATTCGATGGTGATGTCGGAGTCGCCATATACCTCGATGCCAAACGTCTCAGGGCCATCTCCCGCTCCGTCCGGGTCAAACATGTCGTGGATCTCGTTGTTGGAAATCGTCCCATCGATGTTCCGACCGAATACGCCCACGTAACGGGGGTCAGCGGTGGCTTTGTTGCCGCCGTCTATTTCGAATCCGTCAATGGTCACCGAAATGGTGCCTGAGCCGCTGACATCGTTGCCGCTCATGGTGCCACCATAGGCAAAAACAATCGGGTCCCATGTATCATCGTTCTCAGCTATGGTGTACGTGTTCCGTGTATCAGGGGCCACAATGGTTGCACCCGTTGCACCCTGCAACGTCAGATCCTTATCGATGATAATCTGCTCTGTATACATTCCCGCTGCAACGGTAATGGTGTCTCCAGGATGTGCCGCGTTGATGGCTGCCTGGATGCTCGCGTAGTCTGCGCCTCCGTCGTCGTCAACGGTATACGTTGTCCCGCTGGCCTCCGCCGTCGGCGCTGTGAACGCGATGCCGGCGAAGGCTGTGCCGATCATCAGCAGCGCTATCAGCGGTGCCAGTATCCTCTTTCTTTCTATCGT
This sequence comes from uncultured Thermoplasmatales archaeon, assembly GCA_964514975.1. Taxonomy (GTDB): domain Archaea; phylum Thermoplasmatota; class E2; order UBA202; family DSCA01; genus CAZESS01. The sequence continues at coordinate 7,893 of CAZESS010000005.1, forward strand.
ATGTGTAAAATCTCTCTCGTTTTGTTTTTTATGGCTACTCATGTTTTCGCCTCCACCACCACAAAACGAAGGGTATTTAAAAAATGTGTGTAAAAACCTGCGTAGGTAATTACCTTCTATTATATACGTTGTGTATATCCTCGTTGAGCTATCGGCCGGACAGCGGCGTCATCGGCGTCACAGAGCCCGGTGTCGCGACGCGGCGGCGAAGCAGGTCTCACCCACGCCCATCCAGCCCGGTTTCCCAGGCGCATCCCAACAAAAAAAAAACAAAATCAAACAAAAAAAACGATGACGATGACGATGAAGAGCATGCCGCGGCGTCACCGCCGTCCTCATCACCCATATATAACATTGGCTCCCGCTCGTCTCCCGCGGCGTGGTCGCTCCATCCATCCAGCCCGTTTTAGCGCGCATCCATTTCTTGGGGCATGCCATGCCGTCCTTTTCTGTCACCGGCATCTTTGACTGCAAACCGTCGACATCGGCCAGCAAAGCAGTGCATGGCCGCCAACGCACCGCAATAGACAATGCAAGGGGGAAACCCGGCGGGAACGGGAGAGAACCACACGAGAGCACGCGGGAGCACCTGGAGGCACAGCGTGAACCAGAATATGGCCGCGGCGGACCCGGGTGAATGGAGTGGGGTCAAAAAACCGGCCGATGCGGCTCAAAGGCCCCAGGTGCCCCCGATTTCTCCCCATTTCCCCCCGCATGTTTCTCCAGAATAGACCCCGGCGGGGTGGGGTGGGTAAACGCCGGAAAAACACCCGCCGGCTTATAAAGCCCGGGTTTCCGTGTTTCCGGGATTTACCAGGTAATGCAATCCCGACTATTCGGGTGCATCCTTTATAAACAGCGATGGGGTGACCGCAAGGGTAAAGCACGCTTTCATTCGGATTATGCGCCGGTTTCATTACATCGCTCCATCCCGCAATTTTTGATGCACACGGTGCCACAAAAAACGGCAACAAATGTAATATTGATACCATAAGCACCGGCAGCGCCGTGAAAAACGCCAAAATGATAACAAAACCAATGCATCATCCATCCCGGCAGCCCCATGGCCGCCATCCGGCGATGTTGCAGGGTCAAATTGTATCAACGAACATGACATATCGATAAACCACGGGGGCAGACGGCAGACAAATATGAAACATTTCATCGCGCGAGCGCGTATCGAGCGCGTATCTGCAGTATCTATCTGTGCCTCCCGCTGCCCCATTTCCCGGCCGTTCATTCTCGTTCTCGCTCCATCACGCCATATCGACCAAAAAAAACCCGTTCCAGCAAGTGAGCCTCTATAGAACGAATTGTTCTCCCTCTTGCTTCCCCCAATGCCATAGCCGGAGAGTATACATCAAGCTTTGCCACAATATCCTGCAGCGGATGAATGAGCAGATTTCCAGGTGAGGGCGAGCAAAAAGATGGCAAAACAGGGATACCGACGTGGCAGGCGACTTCACAGCAGGTACAGCATGATGTTTCCCTGCTCGTATCGGCCGTACTGCAGGATGATATGGCAGAATATATGCAGGAAACGCCGGCCGCGCTCCGTCAGAGAGTAGGCGTTGTCATCCTGCACGATGAGACCACGGTCCGCCAGGAGGTTGAGATGGTAGGCGAGCCGCGACGAAAACGGCATGTCCAGCTTTTCCAGCAGGTCCGAATAGGTGAGCGAGCGATTGGTGTCGAGCACGTAGATGATCTTCCGCCGGGCCTCATGGGAGAGCACCGTCATCACCTCGTCGATGTACGACCCGATAGAGGAATCGTGTAGGCTGGAAAGCACCCACCTCTCCGACCGTCTATCGCCAAGGAGCATCAGCACCCCGTCGGACTGGTCCATGTACCCGTAGAGCCATGCGACGTAGTCACGTAGCAGGTCCTCCCCCCAGGCTTTTTCCAGCGCGGCGAAGCCGCCGTGGGCCACGCAGCCCGTCTCCCGCCCGGAGCAAAACCGCCGTATCGTGTCTTTCAGGCGGTTGAGAGAGACATCTTTGTCGGGGGCAACGTGAACGGTTTTTTCGGACGCTGTCTCGAACGTGTCCTTGAACCGCTCCGCGTTGTCTGAGATGAGCAGGATGGGTTTATCTGCGGCCCGCCGCCTGATGTGCTCCTTGACCGCCGCCTGCATATCGACGTGCAGGGGAACGGAGGATTGGGTGGCCTCGCTGATGACATCTACGAGGTCCTCGGGCTCGAACGGCTTCGTCACGAAATCGGCGGCGCCCAGCTTGAATGCTGTGACCGCCGCCTCGACGCTCCCGTAGCCGGTGACGACGATGAACCGGGTGTCCGGGAGCGAGCGTTGCGCTTTCCGGAGCATGTCCAGCCCGTGCATGTCCGGGAGCACCAGGTCGAGGACAACCGCGTCATATCGGGCATCGGCGAGCTGTTGGAGGGCTCTTGCGCCGCAGTCAGCCGTTTCAAGGCTAAAATGAGGGTTGAGATACTGTTTCAGCATGTCCCGGTAGGCCGGGTCGTCGTCGACGAGCAGCACCTTCACGGTATCTCTCTCATATCGTGTTCATATCGTGTAAGCCACGGCCAACCCGCCCCGTGAACCGGAGGGCGCCTCCGCCTGTATCGTAAATTATATAATCATATTTAAACATTGTTACCCCTGCTATTCCGTCAATAGATAAAAAAATTTTGTATAACGCCCTATACAAAATTATTTTAATTTTATATACATTATGGCTACCGTCACCATGACTCGCGCCGATGCGCTAGCGGTATTGCTCATCCTCATAGCACTGACAGCCACACATATAGCACCGGCAGTCGCCGGCGAGACGGAAACACTGACGGTGGACACCGACGCCGGCAGCTACCCCCGGGATGCCACGGTCACCATAACCGGCATCCTTGCCAATAGCAGCGGCGGCATCTCCGGGGAAACCATCGGGATATCCGTCGAGGACAGCCTGGGCATCATCCTGTTCACCGACAACCCGACAACCAACCAGAGCGGCTGCTACGCCACGGATTTCACCATCCCGTCATCGGCGTCAACAGGCACCGCAACCATCTACGCCGCCCATGGAACGGCGCACAGCAACGCCACATTCACCATTACCTCAGAGGACACCACACCGCCGGAGATACAAAACGTGACCGTGTCCCGCAGCGTGCTCCCCGAGGACACCGACGGCTCCCCGGCATGGGGGGAAACATCCAACGTGTCCGTCACCGCCACCGACACCGGCGGCATAGCCGCCGTGACCGTCAATCTGGCCCCGCTCGGATGGAGCATCGCGCCCATGCATCCGGGAGCAGCCGGCTGCTGGCATCGCATCGTGAACGCATCCGTTGGAACTGCCACGTGGAACGGCAGCACCGGGCAGTATGACCCGCTGAACCTTGTGATAAATGTCACGGATACAGCCGGCAACTGGAACACCACCAGCGTTGCCCTCACCATCTGGAAAAACGGCGATATAAGCGGCAACGGCGACGTCAACCTCTACGACACATCATACCTCGCGAAACACCTGCTCGGCCAGCCCGCATATGCATCCCTGGCGGATAGCGTCGCCGATGTCAGCGGCAACGGCGACGTCAACCTCTACGACACATCATACCTCGCGAAACACCTGCTCGGCACGCAGGGCTACGGGGTGTTACATTGAAACCAGGAGGCATATAAAATGAACAACATAAACCGTTTAGCTGCCATCGCGGCAGCGGCCATGCTCCTCGCGCTCATCGCTCCATCATCGTCCACGGCAGCCGACACACCGGTAGCGGTGTCCATACCCGACTGCGGCGCCCTGCCGGGCGAGACGACATCCGTAGCCATCGTCATCCACAACGTCTCAAACATCATGACCGGCGAGATAAACCTGACATATGATGCATCGGTCGTCCACGTGACCTCGGTCCAGGACAGCGATTTCGACATGTTGACCGTCAACATGCAAAACGCGAGCGGCTACACACGAATCGGCGGATGGCAGTTCTCCAGCCCGCCCATGAACGGAACGATAACGCTGGCCACCGTCACCCTGAAAGCGACCGGGGACGAGGGCGACCGGTCACCGCTCGCCTTCGCCAAAATCGAGCTCATCAACGAAAGCGACGTCATCCTGCCGGACGAGCCCGTCAATGGAACCTTTACCATCCCCGATGGCACCGCCCCCCGGATAACCGATGGCTCTCCCGCCACGGCCACCGCCGGCGAAACCTACACGTTCGCCGCCACCGTAACTGACAACGATGCCGTTGCAGATGTCACCGTTGAATACTGGAACATGACGGGGCATCACGTCAACCGCTCCATGGACAAAAACGGCAACAGCTACCAGTACACCGTCGACGTCCCGCCCGCAACGGAGCAACTGCATTACATCATCGCCGCCAGCGACGCCAGCGGCAACTGGAACAGCACATCCGGCGACGTCACCGTCACCGACGACATGCCGCCATCCATCTCCGATATATCCGCCAATCCTGTTTCGCAGCAGCCCGGCGGCACGGTGAACATCACGTGCACCGCCAGCGACAACGTACAGGTGCAGGATGTCACGGTCAACATCACCCATCCGGACAGCAGCACCGAAATCGTCGCCATGTCACGGGTGCCAGATACACCTACCTACTACCACGAGGCAGCATACACCACCACGGGCGAGCACCGGTTCCACATATGGGCATCCGACGGCAGCAACAGCGCCACCTCGACCGTGCATACATTTGAAATCATCCCACAGCACACCCTGCACACCACGGTTATGCCGGCCGGAGCGGGCACCATAGATCTGCAGCCGGACGGGGGCACCTACCCGGAGGACACCACGGTCACCGTAACCGCCAGCCCGTCACAGGGCTACACGTTCCACCAGTGGAGCGGCGACGCCAGCGGCGGCAGCACCACGATGCAGGTAACGATGACCCGGGACATCAGCCTGACAGCCCATTTCACCGAAGCGCCGTCCCCGCCACCGGAAAACCAGCCGCCATCCGTGTCCCTTGATACCCCCGCCGATGGCGCCACCGTCACGGGCAATGTTACAATTGAGGGTACCGCCAGCGACAGCGATGGCTCCGTCACATCAGTCGACATCAGTATCGATGGCGGTGGATGGCAGACCGCGACGGGAACCAGTGATTGGAGCTACACCTGGAACACCTCCAGCGTCGCCAACGGAGACCACGTCATCAGGGCGCGGAGCTACGACGGCGAAAACTATTCAGATGTCGCCGCCGTACCTGTCGAGGTGTCCAACAACCATCCACCGGCGGTCACCATAACAACGCCACCTCCCGGAACGACCGTAAACGAGGCGGTGCTGGTCAGAGGAAACGCCAGCGACCCCGATGGAAACACGTCCATCACAAAGGTGGAGGTAAAAATCGGCAACCAGTCCTGGACGACCGCCGACGGCATCGAAAACTGGGCATGCCCGCTCGAGCCCGAGACGTTGAGCGAGGGCGCGTGCACCATCCAGGCCAGGGCCTACGACGGCACCAGCTATTCCGATATCACATCCATCACCGTGACCATAGACACCGCCGGGGAAAGCAGCAGCGGCGTCGGGATGCTCCTTCCCATTCTGGCTATCGTAGCTGCCATCGCAGCGGCCATCATCATTCTCCTGTTACGGAGAGGCACATGATGACCAGCGAACACGGTGAATGATGCAAAAACGTCAGTATCCATGATGATCGTTCCCGCCTGCAGAAATGGCACAACGACGCAGCCCACGCAGAGAGTGCTAGTCATAGATAACGAACAGGAGGTGCACCAGTTGATACGGGAATACCTTCCATCCCGGTTTACGGTGTGCTCCGCCTATGACGGAACAGAGGGCTGCACGATGTACCGGGAGCTGTCCCATGCGGGAAAAACACCCGATGTGGTGGTCATGGACCTCAACCTCTCCGAAACTAGGTCACATGAAGGCATGATACGGCAGATGCAGGGCAAGGAAATGGACGGCGTGGCCGCCACCAAAACCATATTGAAATATGACCCGGAGGCCACCATCGTCGGGTTCAGTGCGTTCGCCGACATGGAGTGGGGTGAACGGCTTAAACAGGCAGGAGCACAAAGGGTGTTCGGTAGAAACATCGGCTTCGAGAGTTTCGCCGAACAAATCGAGGAAATAATATCCAGGCAATAACAAAATTGTATCATCCTGTATCGATATATTTTTATACCGCCGGCAGGGAGGGGCATAACGTTTTTAATGGCTGGATGTTGATAGCCTATGAAGCGGGCGCCGCGGAAACTGCTCGATGTCAACGAGGCCACGGTTGACACGAAAAACGCGTCGGCGCTCTGCCTGAAATGCCGGGGCGCTAAGCGATTGTGCGGCAAGGACCGCTGTCCGATCATGGTGAAACTGTATTCGCAGAAAAAAACCCGGCCGTTGATAGATGGGACGTCGCTGCATGGCGCGACGCCGCCGTCTGTCTTCGTCGGCCGCTATGGATATCCGAAGGTCAGCGTGGGGCCGATGGTGCCGCCGGTCCATGGTGACACCTCGATGGTTGACACCCCGGAGCTGTGGCGGGGGAAGAGCATCGACGACATCGTCGACTTCCGGATGAAGCTCGTCCGGGGCAAATACCGCACCCCGGTGGATGATTTTTCTGGAAAAATCGTTGACTACACGCGGGAGGTCGGCCTCGCCGCGCGGTCGGTTGACACCGAGCTGACGTTCACCAAAAGGCCTCGGGGCTCGATTGCGCTGTATGACAGCGTGCAGCCCCATGGCCCCTCGGGTTCGATTAAAAAGGTCTGGGTGGAGAATCCCTCGGTGGACAGGCAGGTCGAGAAGGCGTTTTATGACGGGGATTTAAAAGCGAAGGATGCGGTGCTTGAGCTGTACAACAGCGACGTGCTGGTCTCCCGTATCCAGAAGGCGTTTTCCGTCGGCGCGTTTGGGATAGAAAACAACCGGAGGTTCGTGCCGACCCGGTGGAGCATCACCGCCGTTGACTCCACCATCGGCAACGAGCTCAAGGGGCGGGTGAAGCGCTATCCCTACATCAACGAATGCCGCGTGTATGAGACATATAGCCTGGACAACCGCTGGCTGGTGGTGATGTACCCGGCGAGCTACGAGTATGAGCTCATCGAGGCCTGGTTTCCGAACACGACGTGGAATCCCTCCGGGCGGCGCATCGTCATCTTCGGCGACCACGAGTTTTATGACGGCCGGACGTCCTATGCATCCATTGGCGGCTGCTACTATGCGGCGCGGCTGGCCACCGCCGAGGCATTGGACAGGGAGCGACGGCAGGCGGGCATCGTGGTGCTCCGTGAGACCCATCCCGGCTACATCATGCCCGTCGGCGTGTGGAACGTCCGGGAGAATGTCCGGGCGGCGCTGCAGAGCGACCCGCATCGCTTCGACTCGCTGCGACAGGCGCTGGGCTACGTTGAAGGCATGATGGACATCCCGCTGCACCGGTGGATTGAAACGAGTGAGCTGTTGCAGAGCCGGCTGTTTCAGCGGCGGCTCGACGACTACCTGGAACCATGAAGCAACTGTGGTGTAAGACGGCGCTTTCCCCGTCGGGGCTGCCCGGCCTCGACTATGCGTTGAACCCCTATGCGGGGTGTGCCCATGGCTGCCGCTATTGCTATGTCCCGGCGGTGCTCCATCAGCCGCGCAGCGAGCTGACCGATGTCGCGGCAAAAATCAACATCCCGCAGGTGCTCCGCCGCGAGCTGAAACACGGGCGGCATGGCGTCGTGGGCGTTTCGACGGTCACCGACCCCTATCAGCCCGCCGAGCGGGAATGCCGGCTCATGCGGAAATGTCTCCCGCTGCTGCACAAACGGAACATGGCCGTGGACATCCAGACAAAGTCGGGGCTGGTGAGGAGGGACATCGACCTGCTGCGGCGTTTCAGCCATGTCGCGGTCGGCATCACCATTACCACGCTCGATGAAAACGTGCGGCGGCTCCTTGAGCCCTGTGCTCCGCCGGCTGACCGACGGCTGCATGCGCTGCGGGAGCTCGCCGATGACGGCATTTCAACCTATGTTTTTTTCGGCCCGGTGCTCCCCGGCCTTGACGTCGATGATGTCGCGGGATATGTACGGCGCTTCGCGGATGCCGGTGTCGATGAGCTCATGGTTGACACGTTACACCTCAAGCCGGGTGTCTGGGACAGCGTCGCCACGGCGCTCCCCGACGAGCTCCGGGAGCTGTACCGCCGGCGGCTGCGACGTGACAGCGGCTATTATCCCGCCGTTATCGAGGAGATCGAAAAAGCCTGCCGGCGGCTCGGCCTCCACTGCAGCCGTGCGTTCCGCTAGCGCCGCTGCATGTTTTCGTGCAGCCGGCGCAGCCGTCCGGCACCGTCGACGTCGTCGATGACTGTTTCGACGGGTGATGGCACGAGGTCGCGCCAGGCCTCGTCGCCCTGCACCATCATGTTCCTGATGACGGTGCCCCGGTAGCGCTCCCGCTCGTATTCCGGGGTGTCCTCGATCGTGTAGCCGGCGGCGCCGAAAATCTCTCGGATGAGCGGTTTGTTGGACAGCACGACGTCGAAAGATGGGCAGAGGTCGGCCACATGATGGGGGTACAGGCCGTAGCGGTTGATGTCGGGGACGGGTACGATGAAGACATCGGTGCCAAGGGAGGAGAGGGCTCGCTGCGCCATCAGGATGCGTTCGCCGCCGGTGAACGGGTTGGCCGGGGTGTAGCTCTGCCGGGCGGAGCCGACGGCGACGACGAGCTCGCCGTACCGGTCGAGGGCGTATTCCGCGACGCTTGCATGCCCGCGGTGGAAGGGCTGGTATCGCCCGAGGAGAAGCGCTCGCATACCGTAAAAACGCCGCGCTGCTTAAAAAGGTATTGCCGGCGGGGTGAAATCCTATATAGCGACAGGCGTTGTACCACCGGCGTGAAACACATGTCTATCGAAAACGTTTTGAAGACCAGGGAGGAGATGCTTCAGCGGCTGTACATGTACGCCCGCGAGAACGATGCCGCGCCGATGCCCGCTGGAGAGTTCCCCGACAAAATCGATGACCGTGTCAGGGTGTTCAACCTGTATTTCCTCCATGAGGGAGGATACGTCCGGGAGGAAGCCGCTGCCTCCGGAAAGCAGTACCGTATCACCGCGGCGGGCATCCAGCTCTACGAGGAACTGTACGGCAGATACAACATATAGAGGAACATTTTTTAACGACGGTGGCATTCCCTATCGGCTGCCGGCGTAGCTTAGCGGTAGAGCGGCTGACTTGTAACCCTTGTACGCAAACGGCGTAAAAGCGCTAGCGGAAAAGGGGCAGGACATCAGCAGGTCGAGGGTTCAAATCCCTCCGCCGGCTTCATCGTTGTCCATGGAGAGCGGATAGTACAGGATGTTGTCATGCATGTCCTGCTGCCGCTGCATCAGCATGGACTGGTACAGCATGGCGAAGCTGTGGCCGCGCTCGGTCAGCGTGTATCCCTCCTCTGTTTTTTCGACCAGGTTGCTCTCCTGCAGCCGGTTGAGATGGAACGCGAGCTTGGCTGAATGGTCGATGTCCATGTGTTTGAGGAAAAACGAGTAGGGCAACACGGCGTTTCGCTCGAGGAGGTAGAGGACATCCCGCCGGATGGAATGGTCAAGCATCGCGATGGCGTCCCCGACATAGATGGCGGCGTCGGTGTCGTCGACGATGTGGTCCATGACGTCCTGCTCCAGCGAGCGCCCGTAGAGCACGAGCAACCTGGCGTCGCTCGAATCTGCGCATCGATGCAGAAAGGCCAGGTATCGCTGCATCGCGTCGCCATCGGTGCGCTGGAACAGGCTGGCGAGCCCTGCGTGGACGACGACCGGCCGGTCATGGCCATCGGTGAACGCGGCGATGGCGGTTTGCAGGTCGTCGAGCATGATGTCTCCATCTGCGAGCGAGAGGTGTTCGTCCGCCGTGAACGACAGCATGTGTTCGAGCCGTTCGGGCTGCTCGGCGATGAGCAGGACGGCGAGGTCGTCGCCAGTGAGCAATGATTCCAGTTTCATCCGTCCCGTCTGCGCCCCAAAATGCGAGGTGGCGGTTTCCCTGACAAGGGTGAGCAGGCGCTCCGGGTCGAATGGTTTTTCGATGAAGTCGACAGCGCCGGTTTTCATCGCTTCGACCGCCGATGAGACATCACCATATCCAGTGACCACGATTATCGGAACGCTGATATCGTCGGCCTTCGCCTGCCGGAGAACGTCGAGGCCGTGCATGTCGGGCATCTTGAGGTCGAGGAGCACCACGTCATAGGCATGGCCGTGGAGCGCCCGCAGTGCCTCCTTCCCCCGGTCGGCGGTGTCGACGTCGATGTCGTGCAGACCGAGGTAGCTGGCGGTCTGCCGGCGGAAGGTTGCGTTGTCGTCGACGACGAGCGCTCTCATCCTGTCTCCTCCCCGAGCGGCAGCCGGACCGTGACCGTGGTGCCCTTGCCGGGCTCGCTTTCGATGGTGAGGGTGCCGCCGTGTCGTTCGATGACCCATCTGGCGATGTACAGGCCAAGACCGGTGCCTTCGCCGGGCGGCCGGGTGGTGTAAAACGGGCTGTCCGCCCGGGCTTGCACCTCGGCGTCCATGCCGACGCCGGTGTCCGCTATGCTGACCGCTATCTCGCCGTCTGTCGTCGCTGACGTGATGGCAACATGATGTGCTTCTTCGTCGGGGTCGCGTGCCAGCACCGCGTTTTTGATGATGTTGACGAAGGCCCGGTAGAGGTGGTGTTCGTCCGCCATCAGGGTATGCGACGCGACATCGATGTCGATATCCGGCGTGTCCAAGGTCGTGTCGCGGACCGATGCCGTGGCCTCCTCCACAACCGATTCGAGGTCGATCCGCTGGAGGTTCATGTCGTCCATCCGGGAGAACCCGAGCACCTGTTTGACGATGGCTGACGCGTTGTCGACCTCCCGGCGGATGGTGTCCAGCTCATCGCTGTCCCGCAGGCCATGCCGTGATGCAAGACATTCGGCGGCGAGCGATATGTTGGCCAGCGGCGTGTTGAGCTCATGTGACACCATGGCTGCGATGCGACCCAGCGCCGCGAGTTGCTCCTGACGCCGGTGTTCCTCCTCGGCTCGCTTACGCTCGGTGATGTCCTCGGCCATGCCGACGCCCCAGAGCGGCCTGCCACTTTCGTCCCGGATGATGGACACGGTGAGGTTTGCCCATACGACTGAGCCGTCCTTTGCAACATATCGTTTCTCCATCGTGTATCCCTCCCGTGTACCCTCCTGTATCTCCTCGTAGAGCTTCAGGTCTTTGTCGACGTCCTCCGGATGCGTGAACTCGGGGAATGGAAGCGACGCCAGCTCCTCCTCGCTGTAGCCGAGCATGTTCCGGAACGCGGGGTTGTTCAGCACCGGCCGTCCCTCGAGGTCGACGAGGGCGATGCCGATGGGTGCATGGGTGAAGATCGACCGGAACCTTGCTTCGCTTTCCCGGAGCGCCTGCTCCGTCTTCTTCCGCTGCGTGATGTCACGGGCGATGAGCTGGATATGCCGGCCGCCATCTGGCATGTCCAGCGGGATGTAGATGTTGTGGTAGTACCGCCCACCTTCCATGTCCTCGTCCTCGACGATAGCGTCGTTCTCGATGGCATCGCGGGCGCAGGCCATACGTTGCCGGAACACATCATCGGGCATCAGCTCAGACGCCTGTCTCCCAACGAGGTCTTCGGGAGTCGTATCGAGAGCACGGGCCATCGCAGGGTTGGCGGTCACGAAGCGTCCCTGCTCGTCGCCCTCGGCGATCAGCTCTGGTGATGCCTCCACCAGCCGGCGGTATCGTTGCTCGATTTGCGACCGCTCGGTGATATCCCGTATGTTTCCCTGGACACCAATCGATTTTCCGTTTTTGACGACCGGGGTGGCATTGACCTCGACCATGGCGATGGAGCCATCCTTCCGCTGCAGACTGAAACGGAGAGCCTCCAGTGGGCGCCCTCGTTTGAGTGTCACAAGTGATTTCAGCAGCTTCGGCAGATCCCGAATACAGATATATCTGCCAAAAAACGTTCCCTCTATCTCGTCCGGCTCATATCCGGCGATGCGGCGCACCGCCGGCGAGACATAGGTAAACACGCCATGCCAGTTATGCCGGTAGATGCCGTCAAAGCTCTGCTCCGCCAGGCGGCGGAATGTTTCCTCGCTTTCTTCCAGCTCTCGTTCCGCCCGCAGCCGGTCGGTGATATCACGGGAAAATACGGCAACCTGTCGTACCTCGCCCTGTTCATCCAGGACAGGATAAAAACGATGGCTGAATATGCGACCCGCACGCTCATCGGTGAACTGCACCGCCTGCCTCGTCCGTTGCACCTCCCTGACCTTCGGCGTCCGATATGCATAGGCCTCCCGCCCGATCCGGTCAACCATGTGGCTCCCGACGATGGCCTCGCGGTCGTCGCCCATGGCCTCCGCCATCGCATCGTTCACCGCCAGGATGGTCCCGTCGACATCGGCGAGGAGCGCGGTGTCATGCGTGGCGTTGAGCAACGTCTGCGCGAGCTTGCGTTGTTCCCGGAGTTGCTGCTCCGTCTGTTTTCGCTCGGTAACGTCGACGGAGAAGCCGATGACGCCGTCGATGTCGCCATGTGCATCCCGGTGGGGAACCTTGGTCGTACTGACCCATCTGACGCCTTCCGGGGTCTCCACGGGCTCCTCGATGTCCCGCCTCGGCTCGCCGGACTGCATTACCTCCTGGTTGTCTCGCATATATTCTTGGGCCTGTTCCTCGGGGTAGACCTCGTGGATGTACTTGCCCGCCAGTTCTTCGGGCGCCATGTCCATCGTCGCTGCAAGGCGCTCGTTCACCCGCACGAATCTTCCATGGCTCTCTATCCAGAATATCATCGCCGGTGTTGTGTCGAGCAGCACCTGTTGTTCCTGGCTGAGTTGCTGCAGTTCTGTCTCCATCTGCTTCCGCTCGCTGATATCCCGCACCGAGGCGACAGCGCTGTCCACCGCCCCTTCCTCGTTTTTTACCGTGAAGAGAGACAGCAGGGCCGGGAACGTGGAGCCGTCCTTCCGCTGTTGCTCGACTTCGCCGGACCAGGAGCCCCTGTCCATGAACTCCTGCTGTATGGTATCCGTGTCGGCGGATGCGGCGTTTAAGAAGAACACTGGTTTGCCGGTCAGCTCGTCCGGGGTGTACCCGTACAGCTGCTCGATGGTGCTGTTGGCATAGGTAATCGTTCCTTCCATGTCGGTGATGACGTAGCCCTCGGTGGACTGCTCCACGGCGGCGCTCAGCCGACGGATTTTTTCCTCCATCTTCTTCCGCTCGCTGATGTCGCGCACGATGGCCATGTCCGCCGCCTCGCCCCGGTATTCTATCACGGAGGCGTTGACCTCGACCGGGATGCTCCGCCCCTCCCTGGCAATGATTTCCGTCTCGTACATCCGGGGGACGTCCATGCCGGCCATTCGTTTTTCGTAGCGTTCCCTGGCGACGGCGGCGAACTCGGGCCCCATGTAGTTCAGGAACGGGGTGTTCTGTACCTCCTCCATCGTGTAACCGGTCATGTCGAGCAGTTTCTGGTTGCAGTATTTCAGCAGGTGGTCCTGCACGATCATGATGCCGTCGTTTCCCTGCTGCACCAGCGTGGCATATTTTTCCTCGCTTTCCCGGAGCTCCTGCTCCATCTCCTTCCGGTCGCTGATGTCGACGAGAACGGACTTAAAGCCGATGATGTCTTCGCCGCCCCGCTGTATCGGCTGGCTGTACACCAGGCAGGGGAACACGGTGCCGTCTTTTTTGATGAAGCGATATTCGAATCCTGTGGTTTCCGTTCCCTGCAGGACGTTGTGTATGTTTTTTCCGGCGTGCTCCCTGTCATCGGGATGGATGACCTGCATGACGTTGAGGCCTTCCTTTATGTCCTCCCGGGTGTACTGAAACATCTCCAGACAGGTGTTGTTGAGAAACGTCGCGTTGCCCTCCCGGTCGAATTCACCGTATGGCTGGGGAAGCAGGTTTACCGTCTCCCTGAATCGTTTTTCCTGCTGCCGCAGCCTGTTCTCTATCTTTTTGCGCTCGGTGATGTCGGTGCCGATGCAGAGTATCTCGTCGACCTCGCCCTCGGTGTATATGACCTTGTTCGTCCAGGCCATCCAGACAATGTCGCCGTCACGCTTCGTGTTTTCGTTTTCGTTGGTGACATAGTCATCCGGATGGTTGACGATGTCGTTGACGATTGACCTGAGCTCTCTGCCCGAGGTTTCGGTTTCCGGGACGATGGTTCCGACGACGTTTTCGCCCAGTATCTCCTCCTCCGGGTAGCCGAAAAACCGTTCGGCGTACTCGTTGAAATAGGTGACGGTGCCGTCGGTGTCCATGCGGAGGATGACGCTGTTGGCGTGCTCGAGCAGCTCACGGTATTTCCGTTCGCTCTCCCTGAGCTGCCGTCGCATGCGCCGCTGCTCGGTGATGTCTCTGAACACCCCGAATGCGCCGTCGTAGCCGCCATCTGCGTCGAACCGCGGTGTGACGGTGGCGACGATAGCCCGTTTGTTTCCGTCCGGACGGATGACTTCGAGCTCGTAGGAGCTCTCCTTTCCGGCTTTTCGCTGCTCGGTTTGTTCATATACGACCTCCTGCTGCTCCGGTGGAAGAAAATCCATCAAGCTCTGTCCGACGAGGTCGCCCTCTTCGATGCCGAAGATCTCCGCTGCCGCGGGGTTTGCAAATGTAAATATTTCGTTTGCATCGACGATACCGACACCCTCCCCCTGGTTTTCGACCAGCGTACGATATTTTTCCTCGCTTTCCCTGAGCTGCTGCTCAACGCGCCGACGCTCACTCACGTCCCGTATCGATGCAAGCACCGCGGTCCGGCCGTCATAGAAAACCGTTGCCACTCCAAACTCGCCGTGCCGCACCTCGCCCTGCTTGGTCCTGAGTCTCGCTTGAAAGGTGTCCGCTGTCGCCTCGCCCTCCATCCGCCGTGCTATCATCTCCCGTACCTGCTCCCGGTCTTCGGGATGGACGATGTCGGACAGGTTCATACGGTCGATTTCGTCTTCGCCGTAGCCGACGAGCTCGCACATCCGGGCGTTGGCAAACAGGATACGGGTATCCTGTATGATGGCGACCGCGTCGTGGCTCTGCTCGACGATGGCACGGTATCGTTCCTCGCTTTCCTGGAGCCGGCTCTCCAGCACAACCTGCTCGGTGATGTTCCGGCCGAACGCGATGGAACCCACGATGTCGCCACCCTGCCGGCGCGGCGTCGAGGAAACCTCCAGGTGTATCACGCCGCCGTCGCTGTCGATGATGCGGATCCGGTAGCTGGCGTGTTCGCCCTGGAGCACCCGCTCATGTATCTCCCTGACATGCGGAAGGTCATCAGGATGGACAAACCGGGAAAAATCGTTCCCGACGCAGTCCGTGAAATCGTGGCCGCATTCCTGCTGCGCCACCCGATTTGCAAACGTCAGCCGGCCGTCTCTATCGAGCGTCCATATCCAGTCATGGGCATGCTCCACGATGGTTCGATAGCGCTGCTCGCTTTCCTCCATCCTTCGTTGTGCCTCTTTTCGCTCGGTGATGTCCCTGGCGACCCCGATTATCTCCGCCGGGTTACCCCGGTCGTCATGGGTAAACGTGGCATGGACCTCGATGGAGAATATATGTCCATCCTTGTGCACGGCGTCCAACTGGAGGACACCGGTATATGGCTGGCCCGCCGCGAGCTTTTTTTGCATTGCCTCGCTTTGCTTTCTGTATGACGCATCGGTGAGAAGGTCTTCCGGTGTGAGCGAAAGCACCTCCGCCGGGGTGTAGCCAAATACTGTTTCGACGGACGGGCTCACATACGTGTATTCCTCGGTCGCTATATCCATCTTGTAGATAACGTCCGCGGAATGCTCGGCCAGCAGCCGGTATTCCTTCTCGCTTTCCTCCAGTTTTTTCTCCGTCTGCTTCCGCCGGGTGATGTCCCTGCCCAGCGCGATGGACCCGATGCGGTCGCCGTCGCCGTCGGTGATGCTCCGCGAATTCCATGAGATGACACGCTCCCGGCCGTCCTTCGTCCTGATGATGGTTTCGAGCTCCTCGACCGCCTCGCCGTCGATGATGGCCGCCGCCCGTTCGACGATTTCCTGCCGGTAGCCCGGGTCGGGATACAGCCAGTCCCATATCCGGCCGTGCCCGACGACCTCCTCCCGGGTGTAGCCGCTGATGTCCTCAGCCGCCCGGTTCCACAGGACAACGTTGCCCTCGCCGTCGAGCACGTCGAGCCAGACGTTGGCCTGGTCGAGGATGCCGCGCAGCAGCGCTACCTCACGCTGGAGAGATGCCCCGGTCGGCCTGGCCTCAATCGCCCCGGCATCGTCGAGGGTTTCGTTCAACAGGGCCGACAGCATGTCGGCGGAGTGCGCTCCGGGGACTGTATCGTTCATGATACCACCTCAAAAAACGGGTGCCGCAGCGGGGCTGCCCAGAACGGGGGCATGTCCCCCATCGAGATGAGAATCAGCGATACCGCTGCGGCATGCATACACATAATACATGAATGCCCGTTTTTAAATATGTTTGCCGCATGACGAAAAAAAGGGGCGCTATCCGGCGAACAGCACAGAGTAGTCACATATCTCGGCGATCTTCCGCCGGGTGCTCTTCCCCAGGTTTTTCAGCAGCCGTTTCTTGTGCTGCTTGCCGACGACGACGAGGTTGGCCTTGAACTGCCGGGCGGCCTTCGCCATCTCCTTCGGCAGGCTCCCCGTCACCAGGCTGGTCGTCACATTGGCCCGGTCGATATCCGCCAGGAACCGCTCGCCGGTGTCCGTCAGGTCCCGCACCGGCTTCCGCCCGGAGCGCTCACCCGCCTCGTTCACCTGGACGCTGTCCTCGGTGTCGACCACGTACAGGACATGCAAATCCCAGCCGAGCGCATCGGCCAGCTCCGCGCTGATTTGAGGCACGACAGTGTTCATGCCGAGATTCGTGCAGACGGCGATAACCTGGTCGCTGCCCTCTGCGCCCGCTTCCACCCAGACGGGAACCTCCGCGTCATCGAGGATGCGATAGTTGAGGATGCATTGTTTCTGGAATCCCATCATCACCAGGTCGTAGTCGCCCGTGGAGAGCTCCTCCCGGACCATGGTGCTGTACTCGCCCTCCACCACTTTTTCCGCGTATGCAAGGTCGGGGCTCTTGATGTTCTTCGCGTCGGTGAACACGATGTTGTCGGCCGCGTTCTTGTACTCCTCGGTGATATCCTCGGTTGTTTCCTCCCGCTCATATTTGGTGCGGTAGGCATCGGAGAGCCTGTCGGTCTGATTGATGGTCTTCCGCTCGATGACGTACATCACGGTGATGTCGCTCCCGATGGTATCTGCTACAAAAAGCGCCCGTTCAAGGGCCTTGCGCGGATAGAATTCAGATGAGATGGGGAGCAGAATGTGCCGGAACATGTGCATCCTTGCAGCGTTTGTCCCGGTAAAGACATAGTCTTATTTTATCTTTTCGTTTCCTACATCCCCAGTACGCCCTTCCAGTATAACATGGCGACCGCAAAAATCACGCCGATGCAGACAAGGTTCGCAATGCTGCCTCCTTTCAGCAGGTCCCGCGTCGAAAAATAGCCCGCCGAGTAGGTGATGGCGTTGCCGGGCGTCGCGATCACCAGCATGAAAGCCAGGCCGCCGGACAGCGCGATGGTCATCGACGACAGCAGCGGGCTGACACCGGGTATCTCACCGGCGATGGCGAGGCCGATGGGCAGCAGCATCGCAACGGCGGCGGTATTCGAAATGAAATTGGTGATGACAATGGTGAGCACGATGAGCACGAACACGATGACATAGGCATGGCTGCCACCGCCGACGATGAGGTCCACAATCCATTCAGCGACGCCCGTCTGCTTCAGGCTGGTCCCCAGCGTGATGGCGCCGCCGTACAGCAGCACCACGCCCCAGGGCACCCGTTTTTCCACGTCCTCCCACGAAATCGTGCCCGTGAAAAACAGCAGCGCACCGCCCAGCAGCGCGATGACCGCCAGACCGAGCTCCTGCGACGCGAACATCCACAGCGCGATGGTGACGGCAAGGACGCCGGCCACGATCATCTCGGGCCGGTCCAGCGAGCCCATCTCCCGGACCTGCTCATCGATTTTTTTCCGCGCATCGGCGATGTCATCCACCTCTATCGGAAACGTGAAATGCAGGATGAGCCAGACGACTGGCAGCGCGATGAACACCACCGGCGTCGAATAGCTCATCCATTCAAAAAACGAGACCTCTATGCCGGCGTCGGCGAGCACGCTGATGGTCAACGGGTTCCGGGCGCCGCCGATCGGCGTTCCCAGGCTCCCGATCGAGCAGCCGTAGGCGATACAGAGCATGCTCACCCGGCCGAAGTTGCTCTGCCCGGGGACCACGCGCATCGCAATCAAAATCGACGTCACAATCGGCAAAAACAGCGCGACGACGCCGTGCTCCGGCATGATGAACGACAGCAGCGCCGACGACACCATGATACCAAGGGTAAACAGCCAGGGGCTCCCCCGAAAAGCCCGGAGAAAGCGCAACGCGATGCGACGATGCAGGCCATGGCGCTCGATGGCGCTCGCCAGTATGAAGGCACCGATGAGAAAAAAGACGGCCTCGTTGCCAAACGCATGGAACACGTCGACGGCGGGCACCACGTCCAGCAGCGGCTGCATGACCATGACGAGCAGCGCGGTCACCGCGATCGGGATGGGCGTGGTCACCCACAGGATGACGGCCATCACCAGGATGCCGAGCATCACCTGGCCGGCCCGGGTCAGACCGGATGCAACGGGCAGCAGCGCCGACAGCGCGACGGCGCCGAAGGCGAGCGCGACGAACGAGATGTCTCTTCTCTCGAGTGGGTACAGCTCGCTGACGGATCGCTCTGACGCGCCCTTTTTCCTTCGTTCCTGTGCCACGGTATCCCTGCCGTTCGGGTGATGAAGCCGGGATGCACTGCCGTCCCGGCCCCGGCATATAACAGATGTTTATTTTTTTACGTTTCTGTACAGGTCGGGGTCGACCGCCGCAACGGCCGCCTCGACGTCCAGGGCGTCGTCAAGAAACCGGCTGACGCGCCTGGTTTCCTCCTGGGGCTGCTCCACGACGTCGCGGTACTGGACCATGAGCGTCTCGATGTCATCGCGGTCTTGCAGCATCTGCTTCGCGTACCGGTTGAGATGCCGGAAGGCCGGTTTTTCCTCATCGCGGCATACGTCCCCGGACATTTTTTCCATGGAGGCCATGATTTCGTCGAGGTCACGCAGCATGTAGATGACCCTGTAGCAGCCGGGCGGCAGAAACTTGAGGCCGTAGGCGGTGACCTTGACAAAGGTGCCATAATATTTTTCGAACGGAAAGGTGCCCTCGATGAGCCGGTTGATGATCTTGCCGCCCTCGAGCTCATAGTATCCCTTTGGATTGTGGACGTCTGCCTCCCGCGATCGGTCGAAGGCGACGGGGACGCCGCCCCGGGCGAGAAGCTGCATCATCATCGAGGTACCGGAGCGCTCCAGCCCGGAGACCAGGTAGTTGGTGTCGCTGCGGAGCCCTTGCATGGTATCAGCCGAGGTGTCCCCGCGCTTCCAGGTAGTCGATGACCTTTGCGCCGGATTCCGCCGGTGTCTGGATTTCGGTGTCGACGACTATCTCGGGCTGCTCGGGCTCCTCATAGGGAGCGTCGATGCCCGTGAAGTCGGATATCTCGCCGGCCCGCGCCTTTTTGTAGAGGCCCTTGGGGTCGCGTTCCTCACATGCGCCCAGCGATGCCCTGGCGAAGACCTCGACGAAGCGGTTGTCGCCGACGAGCTCGCGGCAGAAGTTCCTGTCCTTCGCATACGGAGAGATGAACGCGGTGATGGTTATCACGCCTGCATCTGCGAAGAGCGCCGCGACCTCAGATATGCGCCGGATGTTCTCGGAGCGGTCCTCGGGCGAAAAACCCAGGTCCTTGTTGAGGCCATGGCGGACGTTGTCGCCGTCCAAGATGTAGGCGAGCTTGCCCCGCTCGTGCAGCCGGTGCGCTACTTCGTTCGCCACGGTGGATTTGCCGCTGCCGGAGAGCCCGGTGAACCAGATGATGATACCCTTCTGCCCGAGCAGTTTTTCGCGTTTCTCTCGTTCGACCTTGTGGTCATGCCATACGACGTTGGTTGCTTTCTGTTCAGTCATTTTTTCCTCCCTGCTTTTTGATTATGTCTATTATCTCTTCGGTAAACATGTCTATCTCGTTGTGTGGCACGATTGCTCCCAGGACGTGTCGTTTGCCGCCTGCTACATACCCGTGCTGCTTGGCACGTTCGATGAGCGGACGGCAGTCGCTGCCCCGGGCATAGAGCTGGCATTCCCGCTCGAAAAAGCCGCGATTGACGACCATGACGTAGCTGTCGCCGTCCCACATCTGGCGGGTGACCGTCGAGATGATGTTGTAGGAGCTGTCGAGGCGTTTCACCGTGACGGGGCCGAGCTGTTCCGCCGGCGCGTCCAGGGCTGCCTGGATTTCCTGCCTGATGCTTTTTCGCTTTCGCCGCCAGTCCTCGTTTCCGAGGATGAAGGATGCGACGTCGTCGGCCCCGGCGATGTCCACGACTGCCTGCTGGACGGCGGCACGGCTGCCGGTCGTGTAGTTGGCGTCGACGAGGCGGGTCATGCGGTGCAGCTCTTCAAAGGTCAGGTCGCTCTGCTGCATGAATGCCTCGACGCGCCGGTAGAAGGGAATGTCTTTGAGGCGTTCCTCCCAGTCGCCGACGGCGCCCAGCAATGCGAGAAGGCTCTCCTCCATGTCGAGCGCCTCGGCGACGACGACCGACGCCGAGGGATATGCCTCCTCGCTTTCCCCTGCCATAATCGGGTTGTGGTAGGTGACACCGGGGACTTCCTCTGTCCTGTGGTGGTCGTACACCGTCACGTCAGTCATCGCGGCCAGCGTCTGCAGGCTTTCCGCGTGCAGCGCCAGGTCGACGAGGACGATGTCGTCGTAGTCGTTTTCCTTGATGTCCTGTACCTCCTCCATGGTGAGCGCGTAGTTGCCGATTGTCGGCGTGCGGACGTCCTCGCTGCCGGTGTAGAGCATCGCCGCTGAGCAGATGCCGTCCGTGTCCCAGTGGTGGAGGAGCAATCGCGATGCCATGATATCACGATACGAATGGGTCGTCGAACTCCAGGATGGTGTCCGCGACCTCTTTCCGCATGATGTCCTCCGAGGGGCGTTCGCCGTTGCGGAGCAGCTTCCGTATCTTGGTGCCGCTGAACATGATGTGATGCTCGAGGTCGTGCGGGCAGATTTTGTCGTTGACGATGCTGCCGCATTTGGTGCACCGCGAGAACGAGCGGAAGAACATCGGCGTGATGCCCAGGTCGGGGAACTCCTCGAAGATGTCATGCGCATCATATGGCCCGTAGAAGTCGCCGACGCCGGCATGGTCACGCCCGACGATGAAATGGGTGCAGCCAAAGTTTTTCCGCATGATGGCATGGTGGACGGCCTCCCGGGGCCCGGCATATTTCATCGAGGTGCGCAGGACGGACATCACCGACCGTTTTTGCAGGTAGTAGTGCTCCATCAGCGTCTCATATGCCTTCAAGATGACCTCGTCCCTGAAGTCACCCGGCTTTTTTTTGCCCAGGATGGGGTTGATGAAGATGCCGTCGACGAAGGTCAGCGCCGCCTTTTGCACGTACTCATGGCCGAGATGCGGAGGGTTGCGGGTCTGGAAGGCGACGATCTCCCGCCAGCCTTTTTCCTTGAAAAGTATCCTGGTTTCCTTCGGCGTGAGATTGTAGTCGTCGAACGGGCGTTGGTTGCTGTCCAGCAGCCTGATGGGGCCGCCGATGAAGCGGTCACTCATGCCGTTGACGGTTCTGACGCCGGGATGGTCATTGTCGGTCGTGGCGTAGATGTTTTCGGCCAGCAGCTGCTTGTCATAGGTATAGATTTCTTCGACGTCAAGCAGCGCCCGGACGCCCGTCTCCTGGTTGGTGAGCAGGACGGTGTCGCCCTCGTCGACATCGGCGGCGATGTCGAGCAGAATGGGAATCGTCCATGGCACGTCGTTGGACAGGCGCTTGTGGTGGACGACGCTGTCCAGGTCGTCGTGGCACAGGAAGCCGGTCAATGGCGAGAATACGCCGTTGGCGACGTTGAGGATGTCCTCGGCGGTGTCGGTGTCGACCGCACATGTGGGAAGCTCGTCAACGTCGTCCGGCGTCCGGGCGGCATGGCGGTCGACGAGATGGTTGCCGTGTGGCTGTGGCATTGTCGTGCCCTCAGTCCAGGTAGCCGAGCGCTCGCAGGCGCTCCTTGACCTTTTCTTCGTCTTCTTCGCTGAACGCTTCCTCTTCTTCCTCGTCCATGTTGGCGATGACCTCGCGCAGCACGTAGGTGACATAGCTGGACACCGAGTTGAAGCCGGTGCCCTCGATGCGTTCCTTGATTTTCTGGACCAGCGGTTTCGGGAGGGAAACCGTGGTGTACTTGGTCTCGTTCATGCTTTCACCGGCGGTGTAATTAAATATTATTATAAAAGGTTTGTGCCGCTCTGGCAGCCCCGGCATCGCACCAACGACACCTCACATCCCGGCCATCACCGATAGCCGCCGATTTTGAGCGAGGGATCGCCGAGCAGTATCCATTCCTGCGCCGTCTTCGCGTCGATGGCCGTCGCGCTGTCAACGTTTTCATCCCAGTCGATCGGATAGGTGTCAAGATAATCGGAGATGACGTTGCTCCAGATGTCACCGAGCACCTCGGTGTCCTCCATCCCATACTCATGGAAAAAATGCGTGTCCAGCCACTCCGACGCCTCGCCGGTGACACCGCTGGCCTCCCACTTGTCCTCCTTGGTGTAGCCCAGCGCCGAATAGCCGAGGGTCGCGATGGAGCCGCCGCCGACCGTCCGGGTCAGCCACCAGCTCCAGCACTCGGGGCCGGTCTCGCCCTTGTACAGATATTCATACCAGGCGGTGAAGCCCTCATAGAGTTTCAGGGCGTTGAGCACCGAGATGTTGAACTGGCTGTTATGGCAGCCGCCGACCACGCAGACCGGGAGCATGTCCTCGTTGTCCAGCCGCCGCATCTGCCAGATGTCCAATCCGTCGATCCATGTCCCGGCATCGTTCGGCGGATGGGTCGCCCAGGTCATCGGGCTGCCATGGCCATCGAAAAACAAGAAGCCGCATCCCTCGCGGACCGTCGAAATCACGTCCTCCGGCCCCGTCAGGGTGCCATCCGATGTCCACAGCTTCACATGGTCAAAGCCGGGCATCCAGTCCATCGCCCGCTGGGTCCCCATCTCGCCCTCTATCTGGTCATCCCAGGCCGGGTTCGGGTTGTCGGGATAGGTGTCCCCGGCGATGCAGACCATCCGGCTGAACCAGTCCGCATTGTAGGCCGTGTCCTCATACGTAATGATTTTGTCGACCATGACAGTGACCTCCCACTCGGCGCGGCAGGCAAGCCGGCCCACGGCGACATCGGGATACAGGTCGAGCGGCGCATCCTCCGCCATGTCGCCGATCCATTCCCCATAAATACCGTCGTCGTCGGTGTCCCAGGTCTGGAAACGTCCCTCGCCGTCGTAGATGTCAGCGAAATAGAGATCGCTCAAAAACGAGCGCTCCCAGCCGCTGCTCACACCGCAAAAAGAATACCGGACGGGGCACCACCACTGCTGCTCGAGCAGCCCGCCGTGCCGGCCGCCGACCAGCATGACATAGCTGATGTCCCAGTCGTCAAGCGCGTTTTTGATGAAATACTTGAGCTGCTCGGCGCTGTCCCGGCCCTCCACCTGGAAATATGTGCCATCGTAGATGTCCTCGAGCGAGACAAGCCTGGTGGCCACGCCGTGCCCGTTTTTGTGTTCAACGAGCGGCTGCAGGCTGTCCGTCCACTGCCCGGGCGCCACAATCAGCAGGTCATAGCTGTCTGATGCCACCGTCGTCGAGGGAGATACAGCGGGCTCCCAATCGGTGGCATGCTGACCGTGCAACGCGGTCAACGGCGCAGCGACAAGCAATACCGTTGCCATCATGCAAAACAGAGCGCTTTTTCTCATGGGCTCAATAATGCCAGCGTCTATAAAAACCATCCGGGCTGGCCGTCTCTCGCCATGGCGGAATTGAAGAAAGTTTATAAGCGCGGAGGAACATCCAGCCCTGCATGGACAATGCCTCGCCGTTGTACCTGTTCCGGCCGGTCACCAGCCTGATAGCGTCGCTGTCGGTGCTCATCGGCTCCGTCGTCGGGAGAGGCGCAAATCTTGCGCCCCATGTGTGGGAGATGGCGCTCGCGGTCTCCGCCGCTTTTTTGTTCAGCGCCGGCGGGTTCGCGCTTAACGACTACCTGGACCGGGAGAGCGACCGGGTGAACCATCCCGGGCGGCCGATTCCCTCGGGCACCATCTCGGCGCGCAACGCGCTGCGTGCGAGCGCCATCTTGCTGGTCGCGAGCATTGTGGTGGCCGCCGGCATCAACTGGCAGGCCGTGGGTATCATCCTCGCTGCGGCCGTGGTTGCTGTTTCATATGAGACCGTGCTGAAGTTCAGGGGTATTTTGGGCAACCTGTCGATTAGCACGCTTGCGGCGCTGACGTTTTTGTTTGGCGGCGCCGCGGTCGACCGGCTGCTGTCGCCGTTGTTCGCATCCGTGGTGGCGTTTTTGTTCATCCTGGGCCGCGAAATCATAATGGATGTCGAGGACATGGCGGGCGATGTCGACCGGCGGACGCTTCCCCGGCAGATTGGACGAAAAAACGCGCTGGTGGTCGCCGGGGCGTTCATCCTTGCCGCCATCGGCATCAGCATCCTGCCGTATGCGCCATTGCATCTCTTCGGCCCGTTTTATCTCCCGGTGGTGCTCATGGCCGACGTGGTGTTTGTGTATGCGCTGGTGCTTGTCCGGCGGGACATCGGCCGGGTGCGCGATGTCACCAAGGCGGGCATCCTGGTTGCGCTGCTCGCGTTCGTGGTGGGCGCCGTCATCTGAACATGTGGCGGCATGGACGAACAGCTCGAATAATAGTGAAAGACATATAAAGTATAAAGTGTTATAGTGGGGCAAATGGCCGAGGAAAATATTCTCCTGAATCCCAATGAGCCACGCCATGAGTTCATGGTGTACAAGGACAAGGCCCGCAGCGTCATCCTGAAAACCATCGGAGGGACAAGCGAGATCTTCTGGATACTCGGCAGCACGGGCATCGGGAAGACGACGTTTCTCCACTGGCTGCAAGAGTTCGGACCGCTCTACAAGATAGAGACCATCATGATACATGGCGGCGAAAACCTGACGCTGGAGGACATGAAAGCCGAGGTCGAGCAGGCGATACGCCCGTCGTTTTTTTCACGCTTGTTTCTCCGTAAAAAGGTCATCGAACGACCGGTTTTGCTGCTGATAGACGAGGTCGAATACATCAAGGACGAAAAGGTCTTTGAATATCTTATCAGCAAGCTCGACGACACCGACCTCCGCATGTCCGTCGTGCTCGCATCGGTGGAGGTCGTGGACGACGTCGTGAAAAACCATCTGAAGGGACGGGACGTCGAAAAAATGCGCCTGACCATGCCCCCCACCGACCAGGTGCTCGACATGATGAAGCGCCGCATCGATGCGGCCGGCGGAGAGGGCTACCGTCCGTTCGGCAAACAGATGGTCGAGGACATCGTGGAATCATCAACCACCATCAGGGACGTTCTCATCAAGCTTGAAGAAGCATCAGGGTGACATCATGCATGAAAAAATAATGGTCGTCGACGACGAATACGAGGTCGCAGACATCGTCAAAAAAATGCTGGAGTCGGAGGGCTACGAGGTGGAGGTCGCGAACAGCGGCGACGAATGCCTTGAAAAGCTCAAGGAGGTGACACCCGACCTCATCCTGCTCGACATCATGATGCCGGGCATGGACGGCTGGGAGACCCTCCGGAACATAAAAAGCAACGAGGCAACCAGGGACATCCCTGTGTCGATGCTCACCGCGCTCCCGCTCACCCCGGACGACACCAGGGACAAGCCCCTTGACAGCATCGAGAACTACATCGTCAAGCCGTTCACCAAAAAAATCCTGCTCCACAAGATACAGGACATCCTCGACCGGAAAAAAGAGATCAACGAGATGTACGAAAAAATCCGGGCGGAAATCGGCGAGGAGGAAGCCGAGGAATACCGCCGCCTGTCACTGGCCGTCAACCGCCAGCGCCGCCTCGTCGGCGCCATCGTCGATTCAACGGTCAGCGAGCTCAAGGACTCCGTGAAAAACCTGCTGATAAGCCAGAAGCGCATGATTGAGATGATGAACAAAAAAATCGATGACATCGAGCGGCAGGTCGAGCAGGAATCAAACAACGGCTGAGACCACCTGGTACACGATGTCGCCCAGCAAAAAGGAGATGGCGTAGCCCGCCGTCAATGGAATCAGAAACGGCACCTTGGGGGTCGCCCAGATAATTTCGTCGCCGAACGCCGCCGGGTCGACATCCCGCTGCGGCAGAATGCTTTTTGTACGCCGCCCTTCTTCGATTTTTTCCATCGGCCAGACATGGCTGCCCGGGATGTCGCTCGCCCGCATCCGGCACCCAAAAAAACTGTAGGGAAACACGAGGTCGCCATGGAGCACGTTGCGGACGAAAAATGCGATGGGGATGACCAGGAAGAGCAGCAGCGAGTTGATGAACACGATGATGGGGAACGGGAGCTCCACCGGCGCAATCCATAGCGGCAGCTCGCCGAGCGTGCTATCGATGTGCGGGAACAACGGCGCCAGCAGCGATATCGCTATCAGCGCCTTCGCGTCGGCGCCGCCCATGCCCGCCAGGATGACCACGAACGCGATGGGCAGCGTCAGCATCACCGAGAAAAGGACGGCCGGGGGCGGATAGTCTGAGAACAGGAGCAACACGACGCCGATGGCGCCCATGACGATCCAGAGCTCGTTCCGCGCCTCGCGGTATTTAAAATCGGTGTACGAGGCATACAGCAGGATAGCCATGCCGACGGCGAAGCGGAGGACGTCGAGCATACCGCTAAATCACGCGGCCGATATAACTATATCGCTTTGTCCGTCGCCTCATCCACGTGCGCAAACGGCGATGTTACCTGAACCGGCGCATGGCCAGCAGCACGAGGAATATCGCCGCGATGGCCAGCAGCGCCGCGAAGCCAGGGGTACCGTCGCTATCCTGGTCAAGCGATATGTCGACCAGGTCGCTCTGGACGCCGTCGCCGCCGACGGCGCGGATGCTTATCGCGTTCCCGGATGCGTTGGCCGGCAGATCGATGGACAGCTCGAACTGCCGTTCGGCGCCCGCCTGCATGGTCGCCTCGGAGGGGGTCACCTGGACGGTCGCCCCGGCGTCTTCTTCCACCTCGATGTGGACACCGTCGACCATCTGGTTGAGACAGGTCACCGTCACGATGACCGTCGCGGTGCCACCGGAGGCGTCGATTGAGGTCGGTGCCGACAGCACCAGGGACGGGTCGCCGCCGCCCACCGTTACCGACGCGGTGTAGGTGCTCGTGGTGCCGTTGTCGTCCTCGACCTCGAGCGTCACGGGATAGGTACCGACATCGGGCCAGCTATGTGTCACGGTGGCCGCGGCCCGCTCGTCGTCATAGGTGCCGTCGGCGTTCCAGTCCCACCGGTAGAGCAGAATGGTGCCGTCGTCCGTCGACGCGGAGGCGTCAAACGTGACGTCCTCGCCGGCGCCGGGGGATGCAGGCTGATAGCTGAACTGCGCCGTCGGCGCATGGGCGCCCGCCGGGTTCACCGTCACCATTTTCTGTGTCGTCACCGTAGCCCCTTCGTTGTCGGTGACAGTCAGCGTGACCGTGTAGGTGCCATTTCCGGTATAGGTGTGCGACGTCGTCTGCCCGCTGGCTGTGTCGCTTTCATCGCCGAAGTCCCAGCTATAGCTCGAAATGCTGCCCCCGTAGGGGTCATAGGAATCCGCGGCATCGAATGACACCGCCTGGCCCACGGTGGGAGCAAGCGGCGTGTAGGAGAATGAGGGCTTCGGGGGTGCATTGCTGACCGTTATCTGCCGCATGGCCTCGTCCTCGTCCGATTCACCGGCGTTCACCGTCAGCGTGACCGTGTAGGTGCCGGGGCTCGTATAGGTATGCGTCGGCGATGCGCCGGTAGCCGTCCCGCCATCGCCGAACGACCAGGAACGGGATTCCACGTCGCCCGTGGAGGTATCGGTGAACTGCACCGGCTGCCCGACAGCGGCACTGCCCGGAGCGGTGAAAGACGCCTCGGCCGGCTCAGATGTGCCGGACCCGCCGCCGCCCCGCCAGAGCGCGTTGCCGTTCGAGCCGTCATATTTGACCGTGTAATACTGGTCGTCCTCGTCGGTGTTGTATCCTGCCACGACGATATTGTTCTGCGAGTCAACGGCGACCGCCTTCGCCTCCCCCCTGAACGAGGTCTCCGTGGCATCCCATCGCTTGCCAAGGCCGTTGCTGTACTTGATGGTGTAGAAATGTTTGCCATCGCTGTCGGTGGTGAAACCGGCGACGATAACGTTGTCATTCTGGTCGCAGGCGATAGCCAGCGCGTCGTCCTTGCCGCCCACGTCCAGGAGGTCATCGTCAACCTTGCTGTCGGCATCGTCGTACTTGACAGTCAAAAAATCCTGGCCGCCACTGCCGCTGGAATGACCGGTCACGAAAACGTTGTCGTTGGAATCAGCCACAATCCCTGACGCGCTCTCGTTCGTACCAGCCCCGCGATAGAAAAACGGGCCGCCTTTCGGGTCGAGGCTGCTGCTGTAACGCTGCATGCAGTAGGCGTTGTAGTCCGGCCCGTCGAACTGCGTCGAACCGGCCACGATGACGTCTCCTGTACTGGTGAGCGCGACGTCGAGGCCCATGTCGGCGTTGTCGTCCACGTCCAGCACGTGCTCCTCCATCAGGCCGCCGTCCGAACCCGAGCATTTCACGGTCCAGAAGTTGCTGGTCGCCGACTCGGTGCCAACCAGCTTGATGGTCACCCCGGTGAGAAACACGTTGCCGGTCTGCTCGTCGATCGTCGCCCGCCAGGGCACGTCGGACAGCCCGTTGTCATGTGTTTTTTTCCAGACCTGGTTGCCGTTTGACCCATATTTTATCAGGAAATAGTCCATCTGCGGGAGAATGTCCCCTGCGGAGCCAACGGCCCCGACGACGATGATGTTGTCGTTGCCATCGACCACGACGTCCTTTCCGATGTTGTGGTCATATTCCTTGAACTCCTTCCGCCACAGCAAATGACCGTCGTCGCCATCATATTTCTCGGTGCGGATAATCCATTTCCCCGCACCATCATCATATACCTCGCCGGTGACGATGATGTTGTCGTCCCCGTCAACAGCGACGCCGTTGATGGACATCGTCCGGTCCTGCAACGCTGTCGCCGTGGGAGCGCTGCCGTCGTCCGCCGACGATAGCATCGAGAGCCCTGAAAGCGAAAGGGTCAGTACAACAAATAATACACATACCTGCGTATACGCGTTCCGTCTCATGTTTGTCAACCTCAGTCTACCCGGGAAACCCCCGGATGTCTGTTGATGTATATTCTTTCCCTTTAAAAAAAATGTGGTACAGTCGTCGAAAGAAACTATTCCATGCTGACAACGCCGTTTTCGGTGACGACGGCGTCCACCCGCACGTCGTGTGGCTCCTCCGGCAGCATCTCCACGACCTGGAACGCATAGGCCAGCGCGACGGTGCTCCCCCCGAGATGCTGCAATAGCACGTCATAATATCCTCCGCCGTAGCCGATACGGGTGCCCCGGCGGTCGAAGGCGAGCCCGGGGATGAGGGCGAGGTCAACGGCACCGGGGCTGCGCCGCCGCACGTGTTCCTCCCGGGGCTCGAGGATGCCGTATGCACCGGTGGATAGCTCGTTCCAGGCATGCAGCTCGGAGAGAACGAGGGTGCGCTCGTCCCTGCTGGCGACGACGGGAACCAGCACCTGCTTTGCGTCGTCGGCGAGCAGCATCCGGATGCATCCATGGGTGTTGACCTCTGTCCCGAACGAGATGTAGGACAGCACGACCGTGGCATTCCTGAAGATGGGCATCCCGTACAGCCTGTCCAGCACCTGGTTGCTCCGTTTAAGGACCTCGAGGGCGGGAAGGTCGTTGCGCTGCTCCAGCATCTCCCGGCGTATGCGCTGCTTTTGCTCGCACAGCGATGCCATCTACAGGTTGAGGATGTCCTCGATGAGGTCGAGGAGCCCGTAGATGTCCTGGACCTGCCAGTCGCCCATGTGCCCGATGCGGAACGTTTTTTCCTTCAGGTCGCCGTAGCCGTTGGATATGCGGACGTAGTGCTTTGCCAGCTCATCGGACAGCGACGCGACGGATATATCGCGGGTGTTCTCGATGCAGGTAAGGGTCTTTGACCAGTATCCTTTCTCGGGGTAGATGTCGAAATATTTTTGTGCCCATTCCTGGACGATGGCGGCCATCTGCTCATGCCGCTCGAAGCGACGCTCGATGCCCTCCTCGTTGACGATGTGGTCGAGCTGCGCGTCGAGGGCGAACAGCTGCGAGATAGCCGGTGTGACACGGGTCTGGTTGCGCTTGTGATATTTGTACAGCAGCGGAATGTTGAAATAGTAGCCCCTGTCGAGTTCCTCGGCCCGCTGCAGCATGTCGTCGCTGACCGCGGCGACCGCGATGCCCGACGGCAGGGCGAAGCATTTCTGAACGCCGGCGAGCACCATGTCGATGCCGAGCCGGTCGACCGCTATTTTTGCGCCGCTCATCGCGGAGACGGCGTCGACGAGCAGCAGGACGTCGGGATAGTTGCTGACGACCTCGGCGATTTCCTCGAGGGGGTTCATCATGCCGACCGAGGTTTCGTTGTAGACCAGCGTCACCGCATCATATTTGCCGGTGTCGAGCTGCTCCTCGACCATGTCTGGCTTGATGGCGGTGTCCCAGTCCAGCGTGAACGCATCGCAGGGAATGCCGTTCTTTTCGGTTATCTGGTGCCACCGCCTGGAGAACGCGCCGTTGACCAGGTTGAGACATCTGTCGCGGACGCCGTTGACCACGGCAGCTTCCATCGCCCCGGTCGATGAGGAGGTCATCATGAGCACGGGGTTGTCGGTGTAGAGCAGCTGCTGCATCTTGGACTGGATCGATGCATACAGCTCCCCGAACTCCTTTGACCGATGATGTATCTGTGGCGTGGACATGGCCTGCAGCAACTCCTCACGGACCTCTGTGGGGCCGGGCGTAAACAGTTTCTGGTGCATGGCAGGAGTATAAAAAAATATTACTTAAAATTTCCCTCTGTCCCTGAAGCATGGCAGGCATAAAAACCGGCCCGCCACATCAGTTAATTTTAAATATATCCGGAACATGTATCTAATGGAGGTCATAGAATGACAAAACACAAGGCAAAAGCGGCATTGGGTATATTGGTGGCGATATTGATGATAGGGTCAGGTATCGCGGCCATTCCAATGACCGGCCATGAACAGCATGTGCAGTCCTCACCTGACGAGCCGACCGAAACCGTTGACATGAAATCCAACGATGACGGCGACGATGCTCCCTACATCCTTGACCAGTCCGTCCGCGAGGTGCCGGAATCGCAGAACGCGGCACTGGACGGCGACGAAAACGACATGAACACGCACACCGACGCGGGTAACAACATCTACGGAGCATTTCCCCTTTATCCGGGCGAGCCACACGACGAGGCACCGGGCAGAGGAACCGAGGGACAGCTCGACCCCCAGGGAGATGAAATAGACTGGTACTACTTCGCTGTCGGTGAAGGACAGACAATCGATGCATCCATCTCGGCGTTCCAGATGGAGCTGATGGATTCCGGCGGCGAAAACGTCATTGCATCCGGGAGCTCGTTCAGCGTCACCGCAACCCGGACGGGCAACTACTACCTGCGTGTCTACGCCCCCGAGGGTGCCAGCGCGGGTACCTACCAGCTCGACGTCAGCTTAAGCGGGCAGAACGACGGCGGCTCGGGCGGCGACGCCGGCGACAGCATGGGCAGCGCGACGTCTATCTCGCCCGGCACCTACCTGGGCTACCTGGACAGCAACGACTGGTCCGACTGGTACAGCTTCCAGGCGACCTCGGGCCAGGGCATCACGATAGACCTGGCGGTCGAGGCACTCAAATCAGACTTCGACATGCATCTCTACAACCCCAACGGGGAACTCGTCCATGAGGCGATGTACTATGGAGGAGACGACACCCTTGAATATCCGGCTGACATGTCGGGAACCTGGACGCTGGAAGTCGACATCTGGCCCGGCTGGGACGAGTCGAAATGGCCGGATGACTACTTCCTTTACGGCTCCGGCCCCTACGAGCTGACGCTCAGCCTCGGCGGCTCCGTTGAATCACCGCCCGGTCCGGTTCCGCAGCCCGACGTGAAGCCGATTGCGCAGACCTTCAAGATCAACGACGACCCCACCAGCAACAAGGACGAGTTTGGCTACCTGGCAGCGGTGCCGGCGGCCAACTATCTCGACGGCGGCGAGCGCTACGTGTCACCCATCGTGTATCAGGGCGACGACAGCAAGACCTGGTGGTACGGCACCGTCGACGATACGACGCAGTATCTGCTCGACGACTGGAACACCTATCTGGACCGCCATGGCATGACCGCGGATGAGTACACGGTGCCCTCCGACCCCATAACGGCGGCGGCGCAAATCGCTACGGACAAATGGAGTTCCGCTGACACGGCCATCGTGGTTCCCGACGGCAGCAACGGCGAGATGGATGACACCGTTAACACGGTCGTCGACACGAGCGTGTCGCTCAGCACGTCTCCGAGCCAGATGCGGCTGTCGCCGGACGACTCCCGGTTTAAGAACGTTGACGGCAAGAGCGCCGTTCCCATGTTCCTGGGCTCCAGCGTCGGCGGCATTTACATGGAAGCCTCAGGCGACGGATTCACCGGCGACACCGGTCTGATCACCCCGCGCTATGAAAACGTGCAGGAGGACTGGTGGCCGCATCCGTATGACGGAAGCGGGCCCGACTCCGACACCTTCTATCCCGTTATCCTGCCCGGGTTCTATGCACCATATGTCACCAACACACGGGGCATGAACCAGCTCACCATCAGCAAGTATCCGGGACAGCGGTTCAGCATCCCCGTTGATAGCCCGCAATCAAGCATCAACGTCACCGTCACGACGGACAGCCCGTCCTCCGTGATGGTCTACCTCGTCGACCCTGAAGGCGTTGTCCGGCGGCCGAACCTGCCGCACTGGGTCGGTACCCCCGAGCCGATACATCACTGGAACGGCGGCCACTGGCAGCACAACTTTGACGAGTTCCGCAAGTGGCGACCCGAGCCGTCGACGACGCGCTCGGTCGAGGTGTCCAACCCGAGCGCCGGCACCTGGAAGGCCGTCGTGGTGCAGCATCCCACGGGACAGGCAACCGGTTCGCTGAACGTCCATGTGACCGCGGAGGTCAGGGAGCACAACCCCGACCGATGCAACGCGGAGCTGTCGGCGGCGAACGGGGCAGTGCTCGCCTCGCTCAACCATGCGCCGCTGCTCTACGTGAGCGCTGACGGCGTTCCCTCGGAAACCCAGAGCGCCCTCGACGAACTCGGTGTGGGTAACATCATCTTCGTGAACATCGGCGGTGTGAGCAGCGCCGACGTCGGCGCCTCGACGACCTATACGACGATGCAGGAGGTCGTGGACGCCATCAAGGACTACGAGGCATCTGAGAACTTCATCACGGTGACGTCGCTCGCCTCGTTGAAGGGATTCTTCGCACCCGCGGCCATGATAGCTGCCTACCACGGCAGCCCGGTCTTCGACATCGGCATGGAGGCCCCGCAGGCGGTCAACTATCTCGACAAGGGACGCGTGACCACCTATGAGGCGGGCGACTACTATCACGGCTGCCTCGCAACGGGCCATCTGCACAAGATGGGCGAGCCGTTTGAGCTGATGCAGGCGCTCAAAAACCTCGTCCAGGACCAGGAGCTGCCGCCGATTGGCTTCGACCAGCACAAGCGATGGTTCGGTGGAGCGCAGGAGGCCATCTATGCGGGTATCACCGACCGGTACGGCCTTGACCTTGAGGGCAAGGAGGCGTACATGTTCGTGGCGGACCGTGAGCAAGACATCCGCGACCCCGTCACCATGGTGATGAGCGGCAACGAGTCATTTGCCGGTCATTTCATGCTCCGGAACGTGGCGCTTGACACCGCGCAGATATGCCGAAGCATCCTGTATCCCGCAGTCATCTACGCAAACCCCGGCAGGGATGTGACGACGTCGATGCTGATGAACTTCCCCGACGGCAGGTCGTGGACGACCAACGACGGCGTATCGCATTCGGTCAAGTCCTCGCAGCGGGTGAAGGAAAGCTTCAGCTCCCACAAGCGCTTCTATGAGGGCCATTGCATCTGGGATAACATGCTTGAGCGGTACAACAAGGGCGCGGCGGTGAGCTACTACTCGGGTCACGGCACGGGCGGCTCCGGTATTTCCTTCCAGTGGAAGAACATCGCCGAGCAGTTCCCCTACGTGGAGCTCAAACATGAGGATCTTAAGGATTTCGACTGGTGGGACGGCTGGCGCGGCTACATGTATGATGACACCCGGACGAAGACCCCGCGATGGGGCGGCTTCACCTGGTACAACGCCGTGGAGCCCAACCTGTACGACCTGGTCCATTTCAAATATGTGGACGAGTACTTTGAGAACCTGCACAGCGAGATAGACCTGTGGATGTCCTGTACGACGGCGTCGCACATGGGACCGAACATCTATCTCGAGCACGGCGCCGCTCTCTACTACGGCAACGGCGGTACGGGCCTGTGCCCGCAGGCGGACCTCCTCGATGATAACATGATGCACAGCCTGATGGTCGAGGGCAAGAGCATCGGCGATGCGTTCTCCGACGAGGTCTGGCTGCATCAGCGTGATTTCACCACCGACGACCCGACGGCGATGTACGGCAGTTCCTCGATGCAGGTGACGAACATCCAGATGATTTTCGGCGACCCGACGATGACGGTGTACAGCCCCGAGTGGTCCGAGCCGACGCCGGTTGCGCCATAGGCACATCTCTCTTCTCCCTCTTTTTTCTCAATTTTTTTGTTTTTTTTTTGTCTGGTTTGTGCTCAATCCATAGATATATAAATAAACGATTGTTAATGACATGGTGAGTATGAAACGGAAAGCCATCTTCCTGGCCCTCGTCCTGCTGGCCGCGTCGACCTCCGGCGTTGCAGGGATCGAAGCCACATCCCCTGATGAAACACCCGCTGAAGCCACCATCGATATGGCCTCCCGCAGCTCCGCGCAGCACGCGGCGAACGACACATGGGCGATAGAGATGGTTGACTCCCTGGGAAAAACCGGGCAGCATACCGACATCGCCTGCCGCCGGGATGGCACCGTTTTCATATCCTATCACGACTTCCTGGACGAAGACCTCTGTTGTGCCTACAGCGACGGAGGTGCATGGGAGGTCGACACGGTCGACGCCGAGGGGGCTGTCGGTACCTATACCTCAATCGACATGGGCAGCGACGGCCAGCCATGCATCAGCTACTATGACGAAACAAACGGGGACCTCAGGTATGCCGTGAGAGGCAGCAATGGATGGCAGGTGGAAACGGCGGACAGCACGGGCGACGTGGGGAGATATGCATCGCTCGCCGTCGACGGGCAGGGCATCCCACACATCGTGTACTACGATGCAACCACCCGGAACCTGAAATATGCCACCCGCGGCGATGGAAGCTGGCACACCGAGACCGTGGCATCGGACGGCGACTCGGGGAGATACGCAGCAATAGCCCTCGACAGCCAGGGCACACCGCACTGCACCTATGGCCGCGATGAAACCACGCTGCTCTATGCGCATCGAAGCGCCACCGGGTGGGAAACCAGCCAGGTGGAAAGCGACATAAAGCTGTTCGAGTCAACGGCCATCACCATCATGGACGGCACCTGCCACATCGGCTACTTCGACACCTCAGACGACACCGACTGGCGTCTGAAATATGCGAACGGTGCCGGCGGAGCATGGACCATCGAGGTGGTGAACCCCAACATCTATGGATTCTGGAACGAGCGGGGGCTCGACATCGTCGCCCGGAACGACGTCGTCCACATCGGCTATTTCCACTGGGATGACTGGAACGTCGGCTACGCCTACCGGTATGACGGCAGATGGATAACCGAGATCGTGGAACGCCAGGGCGACGTGGGTGCCTTCGCCGCCATCGCGCTGGACAGCCAGGGATACCCACGGATGAGCTACATGGACAGAAGCAACCTCGGCCTCAAATACGCCCGGAAAACAGCGTATGCACCGGCGACACCTGCGAAACCCAACGGGGTCGAACGGGGGCGGACCGGCAGCGAGTACACCTATGCCACCGCAACCGGCGACCTGGACGGCGACGACGTGCAATACGGATGGGACTGGAACGGCGACCAAGAGGTCGACGAATGGACCACACCCGTGGCGTCGGGAGCCGAGATAGAGACCGCCCATGTATGGGACAGCGATGGCGCATACACGGTGCGCGTGAAGGCACGGGACGGCACCGGGCTGGAAAGCGACTGGTCGCAGCCGTTGCAGGTATCCATGCCCTACCGCTCCATTTCATGTACCATGACGCTGTGGCGCTGGCTGTTCCAGCATCTGCCATTCCTCTCCCCGTTGTTTATGTAGCCGCCTCCGGGGAAATCGAATGATTTTTCAAAAGGAGATGCGTGTCTGGCTGACAGACAGCTAATAAAGCTTAAATATGTTCGCCTCATTATCCAACAGTGGCAATACATCGGAGGGGCGGTTGCCACGGTATTTTACCACCTCCATCTCCCAGCCCCTCCATTTTACACTCTACCGTCGGGAAGCGACATGCACTGCAACAAATTTTATGAAAGCACCGCGCATTACCGGTTATGATAGAGAAAACAATCGGCCAGCTGCTCGACGAAGCCGCTGACACCTATGCTGACCAGGATGCACTGGTCTATCTCGACGGACCACGCTATACCTACGAGGAGTTCAAGGACACCTGTGACCGGGTCGCGAAGGGCTTGCTCGAGATGGGCATCGAGCCGGGCGACCACGTCGCCGTATGGGGATACAACGTGCCCGAATGGGCTATCCTCCAGTTCGCCACCGCGAAAATCGGCGCCGTGCTGGTCACGGTCAACATCTACTACAAGGCACACGAGCTCGAATACCTGCTCAAGCAGTCGGATGCAAAGGCGCTGTTCCTCGTCGGCGGCTTCAAGGACGTCGACTACGTCGACACCGTCTACCGGATCGTCCCCGAGCTGCGCGAGGGCGAGCGGTCGGACAAGCTGCCGTATCTCGAGCACGTGGTGTTCATGGGCGATGAACGACATGCAGGCATGTATACCTTCCCGGAGCTCATGGACATGGGCGAAGGGATGAGCGACGACGCACTCATAGAGGTGCAGGAGGGGCTTGACCCGCATGACACCATCAACATGCAGTATACCTCCGGCACGACTGGATTTCCCAAGGGCGTAATGCTCACCCATTACAACATCGTGAACAACGCATACTGGGTCGGCAGGTATCTCGACCTGGACAGCGACGACCGGATGTGTATCCCGGTGCCGTTTTTCCATTGCTTCGGCTGCGTGATGTCCACGCTCAACTGCGTGATATATGGCGCGACGATGGTTCCCATCCCGATTTTCGACGCCGGCGAGGTGCTCCGGGCCGTTGACCAGGAGCGATGCACGGTCATCCAGGGCGTGCCCACCATGTTCATCCGGGAGCTCGACCATCCAGATTTCGATGATTATGACACGTCGTCGCTCCGCACCGGCATCATGGCCGGGGCCACCTGCCCCATGGAGGTCATGAAACGCGTCATGGACGACATGCACGTCGAGGAGATCACGATCTGCTACGGGCTGACCGAGGCATCACCGGTCATCACACAGACCAAGCGCGACGACCCCATCGAAAAACGGGTGGAAACCGTGGGTAAAGCACATCCGCCGGTCGACGTAAAAATCATCGATCCCGAAACAGGCGAGGAGCAGCCGCCCGGCGAGCCCGGCGAGCTCATCGCCCGGGGCTACAACATCATGAAGGGCTACTACAAGATGCCCGATGCCACCGATGAGAGCATCGAGGACGGCTGGCTGCACACCAAGGACCTGGCGGAGATGGACGAGGACGGCTACATCAAAATCATCGGCCGGGTCGACGACATGATCATCCGGGGCGGCGAAAACGTCTACCCCCGCGAGATAGAGGAGTTCCTGTACACCAACCCCAAGGTGAAGGACGTCGCGGTCGTCGGCGTACCCCACAAAGAATACGGCGAAGAGGTCGCCGCCTTCATTCAACTCCGCAAAGGCGAAACGGCGACGGAGGAAGAAATAAAGCAGTTCTGCCGGGACAACATCGCCCGGTACAAGATGCCGAAATACATCTTCCTCGTCGACGAGTTCCCCATGACCGCGAGCGGCAAAATCCAGAAATACAAGCTCAGGGACAGCGCCGAGGAACGGCTGCAGGGCTGACCATGCGCATCGCCCACCTCTCCGACATCCACTACAGCAAGAGCTGGATGTTTCTGCACGACAGCTTCCAGCGCTGCATCGACCTCGTGAACGAGGAGGCACCGGACCTCGTCATCGTCACCGGAGACATCACCGACTACGGGCTGCAGCGGGAATTCCAGGGCGTCAAAAAGGAGCTGGAGCGCATCACAGCACCCTGCCTCATGGTCCCGGGCAATCATGACTCGCGGCATGAGGGATACAAAAAATTCGAAGAGCATTTCGGCCCGCGTTTTTTCACCGAGGGACACGGCGGATACCGGTTCGTCGGCATCGACAGCAGCGAGCCGGACATCGACGAGGGACATGTCGGCCGGGAGCAGATGAAATGGCTCGCCGGACAGCTCACCGACCGCTCCATCGTCTTCCTGCACCACCACCTGGTGCCAGTTCCCTACACGGGCAGGGAGCGGAACGTGCTGGTTGACGCCGGCGAGATGCTCCGGCTGCTCGACCGCCACGGCGTGCCGCTCGTGCTCAGCGGCCACAAGCACGTGCCCTGGCTATGGAACCTGAACGGCATGGTGGTCTCGACGGCGGGCACCGTGTCCTGCGAGCGCACCGGCGCCCATCAGTCGTATGACCTCATCGAGCTCACCGACGACATGATACACATAGACAAAATAAACATAGCCACGGGAGAACATACCCGCCATCGGGTCAGGCGCCGCTGAACCGGCAAAAAGAGAAGGATATTTATAGCGACGGCAAAATAACCGGGGAAGGGATGCAATGAGAGAGCCCAAAAAGCGCCTGTTTTCGAAGCATGAAATGGCCATCGTCGCCGCCGTAGCCGCCTGCATCATCGGCGTCGGCATCGTCAGCGCATTTCCAAACGGGCTGCATCTCTCCCCCTCATACGAGGTGCACTACACGGGCACCGACACGACAGTGCTCCTCGGCGACATCGACATCGAGGGCGACATCACGGGCACCCTTGGACTGCACAACGTCACCAGGATGTATATCCCCACGGCGGGCTCGGTCACCATCGACCCCGTCGGGAGCCCGGCGGAAACATTCACCGATATCTCGATAGCAATCCATGGCGGCGACGGAGCGATACAGGGCACCGTGAAAATACCCGACCCGCTCACCCCTGGAGCAGCCCTGTACAACAGCAGCCTGGACGACACATGGATGTTCGCCGCGGAGTCCACCATGCTCGACCTATCAACGGGTGCCACGGTCACCATGCACGATACATCTATCTCCGTGGACAACGGCTCATGGACCACAACGGGTGCCGTCTCCCTGTCCATGAACGAGCCGGCCAGCGCAACCGTCATCACGGACCACTGCACGGTGTCATCTGACAACGTGGTGGAGCTTTCGGTGGAAAAACGTGCGGATTTCAACAACACGCTTCTCGACGTCCTTGGCGAGGGGCTGCCGTCGCTGCCCGTCTCGCTCGGCGGCGTCGCCGCCGTGCTGCCCGACAACGCAACAGCGATAACCGTGGACGGAGACACCAAAACATGTGACAACGTGTCGCTGTTCAGGGGGTCGTGGACCGCTTCGTTCGGTGACACGGTGTCGCTGCAGGGGGACGCCCTCCTGGTGCTCATCGACACGTCGCTGTACAGCCCCGCAGACGCAGCGATATGGTTCATCCCCGACCAGCTGCTCGGGCTGTGGCCGCTCGCCATCGGCATCTGGCTGGTAGCCGCGCTGCTGCAACGGCGCTCCCATCGGGACCGGCCGGAATACGACCGGGAGCTGTACTGGCTGGCGGTCATTATCCATCTGCTGATACTCGCCGTGACGTTTTTCCTGTGGGATGCAGAGATACGCTATCTGTTTGGCACGAGCCTGTTCGACGTCGCGGTGAGCGCCGTCACGACGGGCGGGGTGTCGCTGGCCTCCCTGGCGATCATGCCGCTGGAACTAGTTCCATGGTTTATCGGACTGGCATTTATCGCGCTGCCGGTCCGGGTCGTCCTGGCCGCGGTGTTCCGGCTGGTAGGCTTCGACACGCTCGGGGACGGTATCGCGAAGGGTATCGGATTGCTGGCGCTGCTGTTCATCGGCTCGCGCTACATCCCGTTTTTCCTGGATGCTACCGTGCTGGCGCTGCTGCAGGACATGCTGGGGCTGTAGATGATATCTCCACTGTACAACCGGCGGGCGCTGCATCTGCCTGACATCAACGCGGCCATCATCGCCGACCTGCACATCGGCGTAGAGTATGAGCTCTCGCTCTCCGGGGCGAACATACCGTCCCAGACCACATTGCTGGCATCACGCTGCAGGCGGCTCTGCGAGGAGCTCGACGTGGAAACGCTTCTCGTTGCAGGCGACCTCAAGCACATGATAGCCGGCGATGGGTCATCGGAGCAGGCACGGGCGATACGGCAGGAGCGCTGGGATCTCCGCTCGTTTGTGCAGTCGCTGTCCTGCTGTGCCATAAAGCTGGTGAAGGGCAACCATGACGGCGGCCTTCGCTCATCGGAGACGCTGACGGTGCATGACAGCCGGGGTATCTGCATCGGGGAGATAGGTGTCGCTCATGGCCATGCATGGCCCTCCGGGGGGGTGATGCAGCGCGAGGTGCTGGTGATGGGGCATGTGCATCCCGTCGTCCGGCTCAGGGACGACCTGGGGTTTTCCACGTCCAAGCCCTGCTGGCTCCGCGCGCCGTTGCTGCAGGATGCGGCGCTGGAGCGATATCCCGACAGCAATCCCGAGCTGGAGGTAATCGTTGTGCCGGCGTTCAACCCGCTGTGCGGCGGGATGGCTGTCAACACCGAGGGTATCCTGGGTCCCATGCGGAGCATCATTGATGTCGACGCGGCCGAGGTATACCTGCGGGATGGCACCTATCTGGGCAACGTGGCGTCGCTCCGGCTGTAGCTGCAACGGGATTTCTCGAACAGTATGCATCCCGCCAGCGAAGCGAAGCCATCGCTATCCCGACAAAGCAGGGGGTTATTGTTTCAGTTTGACCGCTGTTCCGTAGGCCAGTATCTCTGCCGCTCCGCCCATGACCCCTGCGGTCATGAACCGCACGGTTATGACGGCGTCTGCTCCCTGTTCCTCTGCTTTTTGCGTCATTCGCTGCAGGGCTACCTCTCTGGCCTCGCTGAGCATATCTGTGTATTCCTTGATTTCGCCGCCGACCACGTGACGGAAGCCCGCTACGATATCTTTTCCGATATGTTTGGCCTGGATGGTGTTGCCTCTCACTATCCCCAGCGTCTCCTGTATCTCCCGGTGGGCACAAAATCTGTGTCGACCACTATCATGGTTTCATGTCCTCCTCTTTTATGTTTTCTCTGTCATCGCTCGTGCGTTCCGCTGCCGTTGAAACGAACAGTATGATGATGCCGGCGGCTGTCCCTGCCCCACCGATGAACACGATGGGGGGTCGACATGCCCGAGCTCTTTCAGCAGGCCGTACAGCCCGTACAGGAGCAAGACGAGCATCCCTCCTCCAATGCAGGCCAGCCCGACCATTTGCAGCCGGTTCATGACAGGAAACCATGCAATGTGAATATAATTTTTTGTGTCCTCTCGGGAGCTTCCAATCCAGCTGCAGGGGCAGAAGTTTTTTATCCTGTCTGCGTATTATCACGCGATATCATGAAAATACTGGTGACAGACCCGGTTGCGAATGAAGCCATGGACATGCTCAGGGAAAACCACGAGGTAACGTTCAACAACATCACGGGCAGCGAGCTCGCCGCCGAGATAGGCCCCTACCATGGCCTGATGGTGCGCAGCGGCACCCAGGTCACCCGGGAGGTCATCGAGGCAGCCGGCCGCCTCACGGTCATCGGCCGCGCGGGCATCGGCGTCGACAACATCGACCTCGAGGCGGCGAGCGAGCACGACGTCAAGGTCGTCAACGCGCCGACCGGCGCCACCCCGTCGGTAGCGGAGCTCACCATCGCTCACATGCTGGCGCTCGCCCGGCATCTCCCCCGGGCGGATAAGACCATGAAGGCGGGTGAATGGGCGAAAAAACAGCTGAAGGGCACCGAGCTCAAGGGTAAAACGCTCGGCCTGGTCGGCTGTGGCAACATCGGCAGCCTGGTCGCCGAGTACGCGCAGGCGCTGGACATGTCCGTCGTCGGCTACGAT
The DNA here is from genome assembly GCA_964514975.1 of uncultured Thermoplasmatales archaeon. Classification (GTDB taxonomy): domain Archaea; phylum Thermoplasmatota; class E2; order UBA202; family DSCA01; genus CAZESS01. The sequence goes on from CAZESS010000005.1 coordinate 50,497, forward strand.
CCCTACATCTGCGAGGAGGACCTGGCAGAGGAGGGTATCGAAAAAATGGGGTTCGAGGAGGTGCTCCGGACGGCCGACTATCTGTCGCTGCATGTGCCGCATATCGAGGCGACGCATCACATCATCGACGCCACGGCGCTGCAGTCCATGAAGGACACCGCGTTTCTGGTGAACTGCGCCCGGGGCGGCGTCGTCGACGAGGACGCATTGTATGAGGCGCTGAAAAACGGCGATCTTGCTGGTGCGGCACTGGATGTCTACGAGCAGGAACCGCCGGGTGAGACGAGGCTGACGGAGCTGGACAACGTGGTGATGACGCCTCATCTGGGCGCTGCAACAAGGGAAGGACAGATACGTGCGGGGACGGTCTGCGCCGAGCAGATGCTGATGGTGCTCGATGGCAAAGAGCCCGATTTCTGGGTCAACCGGGAAAAATAGCTCAGGTATCGTATTCGTCGCTTTCCTCTGCCTCCGGCGCCTCGCCCGTCTCGCTTATGTTCTCGATGATCTGCATCGGTTTCGGTATCATGAACTTCGGCCAGAGCGAGGTGTTGGTGAAGCAGGAAAACTCCGTGACATAGTACTCGTGGTCGCGGCTGATGACGCCCTGCATCGTAAAAAAAATCTCCCGGCGCTCCTCGAGGTCGAGGTCGCCGTCGGTGACTTCGACGAAGGAGCCCTCGGCGCTGATTTTGTCTGGTCCCTCCAGCATGATTTCGAGGTTGAAGATACATTCAGCGATTTTTTCTTCGTCCTCCACGATGTCGCCCATGCCGATGTACAGGCCCGGATAATCGGAGAGCTCCTGCGCCATGGAGGTAAACACGCAGTGTACATAAATATTTTCAACCCGCTGTCCCTGTAGCTCATGGACGTCATCTATTCCATCGGGCATTCCAGCAGAGATATCGATGATTTCATCATATTGCTGCAGCGGCACAGGGTGGCAATGGTGGCCGACGTCCGCCGGCACCCCGTCTCCCGTTTTGAGCATTTCAGCCGGGACATGCTCATGGATGCGCTGCAGCGGCACGGCATCGGCTATGCCCACCTTGAGGCGCTGGGTGCTTTCCGGGGCGAGGGCTATGAGACGTGGATGACAGGCGAGGGGTGGCGGCAGGGCTACGAGCGGCTCGTCGCTCTGGCGCGACAGCGAACGACGGCGTTCATGTGCGCCGAGCGGCTGCCTCAGCGGTGCCACCGCCGTTTCATCGCCCACCGGCTCGCCCGGGATGGATGGCGGGTCGTCCATATCATCGGCAGGGGAGCATTGCAGGCCACGCTCACGCCGTAGCTGGAGGCCACAATGCTTTTAAGAGTGCCGGCTATACCACACAGGAGGGAATACCATTTTTGACGTCCTCGAAGCAGTCATCCCCTACATCAGTGGGCTGTACACCCTGCCCTGGATAGCCGTCGGATTCGTCGGCAACCTGCTGCTCAGCCATGTTTTTGGCGAGGAGCGAGTCGCCGCCGCCATGAAAAAAATCGGGCTGGTGCTGCTGTTCGTGTTCATCCCCATCCTGCTGTTCAAGCTGTTTTTGAACATCGACTTCAAGGCCGGGGAGCTCGACTTCGCCATCCTGGCCCTGGGAGCCATGGCCTTCCTGTATCTGATAGCGTATCTGTTCGCCAGGCGGCAGGCCCCCCGGTTCACCGACGGCGGCGGTGAGCGGCTGTATTTTTTGAAGACAACCATCGTCAACCAGGGGCGGAGCGCCGCGTTTTTCGGGAGTGCCATCCTGGCCATCGAGGAGCTGCGTATCCCCGCCGCCATCTATATCACGCTGCTCGGCATCTACCTGTTCGCCATCGTGCCATATATCCTGGCGCATCTCCACGACCGGGAGGCCGCAGCGTGTGAGACGAAAAACCCGCTGCCCCGGTTTTTGCGCGTGTTTCCCTGGTATCTCGCCGCCTTCCCCATATCGGCGACGGTCATCCACATGCAGACCGGCGTGACCACCGGCACCTATGAATGGGGCGTGCTGCTCGAGTTCGCGGCAGCGGTGACCATTCCAGCGGCGCTGTACTACGTCGGCTCGGGTATCAGGCTCGCGGACGTGACCCCGGACAAGCTCCGGCAGCTATTCTTTGGCCAGGAGGGAGAGCTGGCGAAGGTCCGGGTGCTGCTGCTGCTCACCATGGTCATCACGCCCGTTGTCGTCGCGGCGCTGTTCGGCTCGCTGTGGATGCTCGGGCTGCTGCCGGCGGCCTGGTTCGCCGTGCTGCTGCTCAACGCGGTGCTCCCCATCACGAGCACCAACATGTTCCTGGTCCCCTATGGCATCAACAAGAAGGTAACGGCGCTGTCGGTGACCTGGTCGACCCTGTTCTCGCTGCCCCTGTTCGTGGTGCTGCTGTACGTGCTGTCCCGGGTGTTCGGATAGCTATTCCTCGACAACCCGCTGCGCCTTGCCCATGCTCCGCGGAATCGTCTCGGGCTCGACGACATCGACGGGAATGTGCAGGTTTAGCACCGCATAGATGTCCTCCTCTATCTGCTCCGCCAGTTCGTCCAGGTGGCCCTCGCGGTGGCGCTCCCGGGTCGGCTCGATTCTGACAGTCAGCGTGGTCAGCCCCCGTTTTTCTTTTTTGATGAGCTGGTAGTGGCCGCTGGCGCCGGGCTGCTGCATCATGATCTCCTCGAGCTGGGAGGGAAACACGATGACACCCTTGATTTTCATCATGTCGTCGCTCCGGCCCTTGATACGCGAGATGACAGGCAGCGTCCGGCCGCACTCGCAGGGCTCCTCCGTATATTCGGCGATGTCGCCGGTGCGGAAGCGCAGCGCGGGAAAGCCCTCTTTGGTGATGGTGGTGAACACGAGCTCGCCCTCGCTGCCGGGCGGGAGCTGCTCACCCGTCTTGGGGTCGATTATCTCCGTCAGGAAATGATCGGCGTTGACGTGCATGCGCTGCTCCCGGCATTCGGTGACGACGCCGGGTCCGATGATCTCCGTCAGCCCGTAATGTTCATGGGCGCTGATACCCCATTTACCCTCGATTTTTTTGCGCATTTCGTCGCTCCAGGCCTCGGCGCCGAACAGGCCCAGCCGGAGCTGGAAGTCCTCCCTCGGGTCATACCCCATGTCCTGCGCGACCTCGGCCATGAACAGCGAATATGACGGGGTGCACGCGATGGCCGTGGTGCCGAAGTCCTTCATCAGGGTTATCTGCCGCTTGGTGTTCCCCGAGCTCGTCGGGACCACCATGGCGCCGATGCGCTGCGCTCCCTTTTCAAAGCCGTGGGCGCCGGTAAACAGGCCGTAGCCGTAGGCATTCTGCATGATGTCGCCCTTGCGGAGCCCGTTCGCCCAGAGCGAGCGCGCCATGACCTCGCTCCAGAGGTCGACGTCGGCGGCCGTATATGGCCCGACGACGGGTTTGCCCGTGGTGCCCGACGACGCGTGTACCTCGACGCAGTCTTTGAGGTCGACGCAGAGCAGGCCGAAGGGATAGTAGTCGCGGAGCTCGGCCTTGGTTAAAAACGGCAGCCGTGTGATATCTTCAAGCGAGGTGATGTCGTCCGGCGCAACCCCGGCGTTTTTGAGCTTGTCATGGTAGTGCTCGTTGGTAGTGTAGCAGCGCTGCACCGTGTTCTGCAGCCGGCTTAGCTGCAGCTTTTTTAACTCTTTCAGGGGCAGTGTTTCATGCCGTTCGTCCCAAAAATCCATAGTGGTAATGCGCTGCGGTTTAAAAAATCCGTCGTTACAACGGGCGGCGTAGATATACCAGCCCGGCCTGCTCCTGTTCCACGGTAAAACCGAGCTTGTCGAAGAGATGGAGCATCGCCTCGTTGTCCCCGGTGACCTCGGCGGTCAACGCCGTGATATCCTGCCGCCCGGCGACCTCGATGAGATGCCGGAGCAGGGCGGTGCCCACGCCGCGATCCTGCCAGTCGTCCCTGACCACGACGGCCACCTCCGCCTCGCCGTCATGCATGGTGTACCGTCCCACGCCCAGCGGCGTCTCGCCGTCGTAGTCCATCCAGGTTGCGAGCACCGCGACATCTCGCTCGTAGTCGTTGTCGAGATATGTGTGGAGCTCCCGGCGGGGCATCCATGTCTTGGCGTGGAACCAGCGCCGTCGCTTGGTTTCCTGCGAAAAGCTGTTGAACAGCTCGAGCATGAGCTCCTCGTCCTCGGGCCTGATGGCCCGCAGGTGGATGACGCTGCCGTCTGCTATCCGCGCGGTGGCGTGCAGCTCGTCGGGGTCAACCGGGGTATCCCGCGGCGCGTTCATCGGCATGCTATACCACCGGGTGTTAAAAGCTGTTGTGGATGCACCGCCACCTGTCATCCGAAACTTTATAACCATGCGCCGGTGTTAAAAGATGGTATGTCAGATGACGATGCGGAGGACGGCGGCGTGCGGAGAGTCCTGTACCGGCGGCGGCAGCTGTACCGCCACCTCCGGTCGAAGATACCCGGCGGACGGGAGAGCACCTCGGACGTCGACAAACTGCTCCATGCCCTGCGGCTTCCCCGGGAGGCGGAGGAGACAGCGGTCAGCCTGTACCGGAAGGCGGTTGAAACCCATACGATCCGGGGGCGGAACATGGAAACGCTGCTCGCCGCCGCTGCCTATGCCGCCTGCCGGCAGCGCGGGGTGCCGCTCACCCTCGACGACATCGCGGAGCGCTCCGGCATCGGGAGGAGGGAGGTGGGAAAGAGTTTCCGGTGGCTGGCACACGAGCTGGGGCTCAGGCTGACGCCGGCATCGCCGCTCGACTACCTCGACAGGTTTTGCCAGCAGCTCCATGCAGGCGAATGCATCAGGTCGACGGCACGGGACGTGTTGCAGCGGGCTGAGAGACGGGAGATGACCAGCGGGCGGGGCGCCACGGGGATGGCGGCTGCCGCTATCTATGTCGCCTCGATGATGTGCGGGGAAAAAATCACGCAGCGGGACATCGCGGGCGTGACAGGGGTGACCGAGGTCACGGTCAGGAACCGGTACAAGGAGCTGGTGCGGGAGCTCAACCTCGACGTGGACGGATAAGGGCATGGACGCCCGCCGACAGAAAAGAACTGAAATATATTTTTCAGGGTGGCTCCGCCTCGAGGAGCTCGAACAGGTTGAAATAATGCACGGGGTTGTATGAGGCTATTGTGCCCCGGCTGGCGAAACATATCGCCATGTCGCCGGTTTGCGGGCATGCGACCCATTGCTGTATCGGCATATAAAAATAGAGTTTTTGCAGCAGGAAAAAGAGCACATCATTGTTTCCGCGGTAAAAATCCCGGAACATCATCATCGTGTTGTTTACGTCCATCGTTCCCCAAACATGCTCGATGCCCTTGCTCAGAGCGACGTAATGCTTCCAGATGGCGAAATAGCTATCCTGGCCCGTTACCAATCGGAACATGCTTCGCAGGTCGCCGATGTCGTAATGCTCCCGTTGCAGCGCCGCCATCTCCGGATGTATGAAACAGTTGGGTCTCCGCAGCACATCCGCTATCATCCAGAATGGCGGTGTGGACTCCGAGGCGTCGTCGCATCTGCATATCCGTGATGCATTGGCTGTCTGCTCGAGGACATATCCCTCCGGGATACTTCCGTCAGAAACGAACAGGTCCCACCCACAGGTTCTATTGGCCTCCAGGATATCTATCGCCTCCATACCGGAATCAGCGGTATCGAGCGCCAGCCCCATGCGGAAGCCGGCGCAGGCACCATGCAGCGTGGTATCCCCGGTCCAGCAGGTGGTCTCGCTCACCCCTATACCTTTTTCGTTGAAACCGCCATAGCTCCCGATGCAGCCTATCCACATAGGGCTCAGCGATGCATATGCATCGTCGGGATTATGCACGATTATAGCCTGGAGTTCCTGCATATATGTCCCTGTTTCCGGGTCATGCAGGAAAATGCTTAGGTCTCCGCTTCTCAGGTGGATGAGCGATCCGTCGGCCGTGGCAGCGCCCCACATGATGGCACCGCAGCATGAAAGAAAATTAGCCGTGTCATGCAGCGTATTCAGGATACATATTTCCTCTGCGGTAACGCCTGCGCCATCCGCTATCCCCTGCATCTCGGCGATATACCGCTCGGGCACGTATGGTTTCATCACGTTCCATCGGTCGAGAAGGGATGCATAGGTGAACCCTGCATCCGCAAAAAAATCGAGCATGATACGCATCAGTATCTGTATTTCGTCCCCGAGAAGACGGCCATGCTGGTATCCCATCTCATAGTACGACCCGCTCAGATGCAAAATCCTGACGCCGTCGCGTTCCTCGAGCCATCCTCCGTCCAGTGCGCCGGCGGTGACATCTGCGCCATGCTCATGTATGAGCACGACGGCGCTTTCAATCGAAGAAAGAGGCACAAAAAACAGTACCGTGATGCCCAGGCATACCAGTATTTTCCCTGTGTTTTTCATATGTTGAGCCTCCCAACAGCCACATATAGTATCGGCAAACAATATTTAAAACGTGCTGTTTGTAAGCACGCCGCACGACGGCCGTGTGGCAGGCCGCCAACACGTTTTGAATCGCCTGCATTGATGTTCGCCAGGCCACCACGGTATTAACAATAGTTAACCTTAAATATCGGGAGTATGTTGTATACTATTATGAAACCTGCTCCATATGTCGCCATGGTCATTGTGGCCGTCGTGCTCACCATGGCGGTACCGCTCCAAAATGCCTCCCCGCTATCCGCGGCGCTCGACGGCAACACGCCGCCCAACCCGCCAAACATATCCGGGCCACGCGACGGCAGGATATGGGAGACCTACACCTACCAGTTCACGATTACCGACCCCGACGGCGACCGGATGGAACGCCTCGAAATCAACTTCGGCGACGGCAAGGAAGAAATCCTGAACTGTGGATGCACACAGCCATACTGGCCATCCGGGACGACACTCAACGTCACCCATCGATGGGCGCAGCGGGGCGACTACACCATCAAAGCCAGGGTGCGGGACGTCCTCGGGGAATGGAGCGACTGGGGCACGCTCCAGGTGTCGATGCCGAAAGCACGGAGCACGGAAGATGCTGCGCAGCCCCAGGTCACAACGAACGCGGCCACCGACGACGTCATGGCGCCCAATGTCACCATCGTCAACCCCCGCCGGGGATACCTCCACCTCGGCGGCGAAGCGCTGATGGAGCTGCCGTCCTCAATGCCGACTCTGCTCCCCGGCTCGTTTCTCTTCACCAGGGGCACGGCGCTGGTCACCGACAACGTCGACCGGCCGGACGACCTGGATGTAGCAGTCTACCTCGACGGCGAGCAGCGTGCCACTGCTCAATGGAGCCCGTGCAGCCGCTACCACGAATGGGGCAATCTCGGGCGCGGCTTCGGCCCGATGACGCTTCGCATCGACGCGACGGACAGCAGCGGCAACACCGGCAGCGCCGAGATGTCCGTCTGGTATTTCTGTCTCCTGCCGCAGTAACCGCCTTTATCTCTGCAGCGATTGAAGGACATCGCAGTGGACATCATAGGCGTGCCGGTCGTAGAGCACGAAGCGTACGAGCTCAAGAGCATCGTTATGGCCAAGCCAGTCCATCACGGCGGGCAGCGCAACCCCGGCAGCTTCTTCAAGCGGGTAGCCGAATGCGCCGGTGCTCAACGCCGGAAATGAGATGCTGGCCAGGTCGTGCTCACATGCGAGCCGCAGCGCATTTCGGTAGCATGACTCCAGCAGCTCCGCGTCACGGTCGGTGCCCGAGTACACCGGGCCGACAGTGTGGATGACGTACCGCGCCGGCAGGTCGTAGCCGCGCGTGATTTTTGCTTCCCCGGTCTGGCAGCCGCCGAGCTGTTCGCATTCCTCCCACAGCCCGGGGCCTGCAGCGCGATGGATGGCGCCCGCGACGCCGCCGCCCGGAGCCAGCCGTCTGTTGGCTGCGTTGACCACCGCGTCGGTGTCCTGCTGCGTGATGTCGCCGACCACGAGTTCGATGGTGGCGGTGCCGACGGACACCTGTTCCATGCAGCCTGAACAGCGGCACCGTATAAAAACATGGCGAATGTGGAGTGCAATGTATCATATATCCCCTCCGCATTACATGACAATGATCATCGTGACAGGTGATAACGGGCAACACGCACGGTGCCGGCTGTGCGGCATGGAAAGCCGCCAGGTATCGAGCGCGCTCGGCGTCTGTCTCTCCTGCATACGTGAATGTCCCGATGCATCGCTCCCCCTCGCCGACAGGGCACATGCCCGCCTCCGGAAAACCCGCGGGCTGCCGGACCGTCCACCCGACGAGGGCAGCGTGCACTGTACCATATGTGCCAACGACTGCCGCATTGGATACGGCGAAGCAGGGTATTGCGGCCTCCGGGAAAACGTGCGCGACCTGCTGATAGAACGACAGGGACTCGTCCATACACAGTATATGTCGGCACCCGGAACATGCCCAGGAGCACAGAGCTGCAGCGGCGACGGCCACACCCTCAACGTGTTCGTGTACGGCTGCACCTTCGACTGCCTGTGCTGCCCGCACCCGGAGCACCGCCACATTGACAAGGTTAAACGGCTGGGCATCCCGACGCTGCAGCAGCTCGCCCGGCAGGCGTCCTGCATCCGCTTCTACGGCGGTGCGCCCGAGGCACAGCTCCCCTTCCTGCTCGAGGTAACCCGGCAGGTGCTTGAGGATACGGCGGTGCGCATCTGCTGGGAGCTCAACGGGAGCGCCGCCCCCGACCTGACCCGACAGGCCGCGCGACACGCCGCGGACACAGGGGGCACGGTCACCATGAACATCATGGCCAGGAACGAGGCGCTCCACCGCGCGCTGACCGGGCGGAGCAACCGGCGGACCCTTGCCTCCTTCGAGATGCTGGCCGGGGAGTTCGATGCATCGGTGCTGGCTGCTGCGACGCCGCTGGTGCCCGGATACATCGATGCGGCGGAGGTGGCAGACATCGCATCCTTTGTCGCCTCATGCAACCCCGGCGTTCACTATGCACTGCTGCCCGTGCAGGCCGGCAACGGCATGCCGGCGACGGGCGACGGGCAGGCCGAGCGATGTCATACGGCGGCGGCAAAATATTTAAACCGTGTGCACATTTGCAGACCGGCATCCGCAGGGGTAAAAAACCTCCTGTAGCAGACGGATGCAACACCCCTATCTTTATATACATGATTGTATATTTGGGTAAAAGTTTCCCCCTATCAGGTGAACAATGCCAGAAAAACATCATCCGAAACGAGGTTCACGCGGCTATTCGCCCCGCAAACGCGCCCAGTCCGAAGTGGCACGCATCCATTCCTGGCCGGACGGCGGCAGCGAGCCCCGTCTGCAGGGTTTCGCAGGTTACAAGGCCGGCATGACACACGTGCTGCTGGTCGACTACCGACCGACGTCGACGACCTCGGGTCGCGAGGTCCAGGTTCCCGTGACCGTCGCCGAGGCGCCCCCGCTGAAGATAGCGGCGGTGCGGCTCTACCGCGACAGCCCCTACGGGCTCAAAACCGCGACGGAAAAATGGGCGGACAATCTCGAGCTCAACGGCAAAATACCCGCATCGGACAACGGCGGCGGCAGCCTCGAAACTGACGACATCGACGACGTCAGGGTCATCGCGCATACCATGCCACGCATGGTCAGCGGCATACCGAAAAAGATACCCGAGCTCATGGAAATCCGCGTCGGCGGCGGCGACATCGACGCACGGCTCGAATACGCGAAAAACCTGCTCGGCACCGAGGCGGGCATCGCGGACATCTACGACGAGGGCACCATGGTCGACGTCGCGGCCATTACCAAGGGAAAAGGATTTCAGGGCTCACCAAAACGATTCGGCGTCAAACTGCTCACCCACAAAAACAGGAAACACCGGCGGCAGGCCGGCACCCTGGGCCCCTGGCTGACCTGGGTCCGCTCCACGGTCCCGCAGGCCGGACAGATGGGCTACCATCCGCGTGTCGAATACAACAAGCGCATTCTCAAAATCGGCGAGGGCGGCGACGACATCACCCCTGACGGGGGCTTCAAACACTACGGCGTCGTCCGCAACAACTATGTCATCATCCACGGCTCCATCCCGGGGCCGACAAAGCGCCTCATACGGATGCGGGATGCAATCCGCTACCAGAAGGGCGTGGAAGTTGAAAAACCCGAAATCACCTACATTTCGACAACCAGCAAACAGGGGATATAATGAAAGCGAAGGCGAAGGTATATGGACTCGACGGCACCGTCACCGACGAACGCTCGCTCCCCGCGGCATTCGAGCAGGGACATCGCCCCGATGTCATCCAGAAAACGTTCAACGCAATGCGCGCCAACGCACGGCAGCCATATGGCGTCGACGAGCGAGCCGGCAAGCGGCATCCCGTCGAGCCCTGGTCGACCGGGCGTGGCGTCTCACGCGTTCCCCGCCTGACGCAGGGACGACGTGCCGCATTTATGCCCGGCACCGTCGGCGGGCGCGTGGCGCATCCGCCGAAACCGGAAAAAAACTGGGGTAAAAAAATTAACAAGAAAGAAAAAGCGCTCGCCCGGCGTGCCGCTCTCGCCGCTACGGCCCACCCCGAGCTGGTGACGAAGCGAGGGCATCGTTTCGGCGATAATGTGGCACTGCCCATCGTCGTCGACGACGAGTTCGAGCACCTCACAAAAACCAAGGACATGATCGCGGCGCTGCAAAAGCTCGGTGTCTATGACGACGTTGAGCGTGCGCGGCAGGGCCGCCATATCAGGGCCGGCAAGGGAAAGCGGCGCGGCCGGAAGTACAAGACGCCTCGTTCTCTGCTCATTGTGGCCGGCGACACGGAAAACGTTAAAAAAGCCGCCGGCAATTTAATAGGAGTGGACGTCGTGACGCCACGGGAACTCAACGTACTGCATCTCGCCCCCGGCGGAGATGCGGGCAGGCTCACCATTTTCACGGTCAGCGCGCTTGAGCAGATGGAGGAGATACAATGAATCCATATGACGTGGTTTTGCATCCCTATGTAACGGAAAAAACGATGCTTCTGATGGAGGACAACAACGCGCTGCAGTTCGCGGTCAAGATGGAAGCAAACAAGAAAGAGATTAAGAGCGCGGTGGAGCAGATGTTCGATGTCGAGGTGGCCAAGGTCACCACCCGCATCGCGAAGGAGGGCAAGCTGGCCCTCGTGAAGCTCACACCGGAATATGAGGCTGAAGATATTGCCATGAGAGTCGGTATATTCTAAGTGATACTATGGGAAAGCGATTAGTTCATCAACGGAGAGGCTCCGCACGCTCGCGGTATCGGAGCCCGTCGTTCAAGCACAAAGGCCCGGTTGCCTATCCCTCGCTGGAGGAAACCGAAGGCGTCGTCCTGGACATCGTCCACAATCCGGGTACGTCGTCCCCGCTCGCCGTCGTCGAGACGAGCGATGGCGGCAGGTTTACCATGCTCGCCCCCGAGGGAATTGCATCGGGCGAGACCGTTCGGTTTACCGAACGAAGCATTCTCAAACCCGGCAACGTGCTGCCGCTGTCCTCGATTCCCGAGGGAACGCCCGTATACAACATCGAGAGCAACCCGGGCGATGGCGGCAAATTCGCTCGCTCGGGTGGCAACCACGGCAGCATCGTGGGACACGGCGAGAACGTCATCGTGCGGCTGCCGTCCGGGGCGCAGAAAAAGCTGCATCCCCGGTGCAGGGCGACCATCGGCGTTGCTGCCGGTGGCGGCCGGAACGAAAAACCGTTCATGAAGGCCGGCAAGCGGCATCATGCGCTTCGCTCCCGTGGCGGCATCTATCCGCGGGTGCGCGGCGTGGCGATGAACCCGGTCGACCATCCACACGGTGGCGGTGCGCATCAGCATGTCGGCAAGTCGTCGACCGTTGGACGGAATGCGCCCCCGGGACGAAAGGTTGGCAGCATCGCGGCACGGAGGACCGGGAAGAAGTGATATCATGGCACGGAGAAGCAGACGGAAGAAGAAAAAGCTCGACCTGGGCGCGAAGAAGGAGTTTACCTATCGCGGCCTGAGCGTCGACGAGATGAGGAAGATGTCAGTCGATGAGTTCCTGCAGTATCTGCCCGCACGGAAGCGCCGCAGCCTGACGCGCGGCATGACCAGGGAGCAGAACAAGCTGCTGCAGCGCGTCAAGGATGCAGACGACGGCGACATCATCCGCACGCATCTCAGAGACATGGTCATCCTACCCCCGTTTTTCGACCGGGAGATTGCGGTGCACAACGGCACCGAGTTCGTTCGGGTCAAGATACAGCCCGAGATGGTCGGGCATTACCTCGGCGAGTTCGCCAGAACACGGAAGGAAGTGAAACATACCGGACCGGGACTGGGGGCAACGCGCTCCTCCAAGTTCCTGCCCCTGAAGTGATATCATGAGCTATTCAGCACATAGAAACCCGGAAAGAAGTGCCCGCGCCCTCGGCAGCGAGCTGCACTGCTCGCCGAAGCATTCCCAGAACATCATGCGGGCCATCAAGGGCATGTCCATCGAGGAAGCAAAGCAGTTCCTGGAGGACGTCATCGCCAAGAAGCGGGCGGTGCCGTTCACCACGCACAACCGTGACGTGTCGCATCGCAAGGGCATGGGGCCCGGTGCATATCCTGAAAAAGCATCGCAGCTCATCCTGCGCGTGCTCAAGAACGCGGAGAACAACGCCGAGTATAAGGGACTCGACACGGAGAACATGATTATTTCGCATGCCTCGGCCTACAAGGGACAGAAGATAGAGGGGATGATGCCCCGCGCCTTCGGCAGGTCGAGCCCGAAAAACAAGCAGACGACCAATGCAGAACTCATTATAGAGGAGAAAGAATATGGCGATTGAGCGAAAGTTCGTCCAGGAAGGAGCGAAACGGATGCTTATCAGAGAGTACCTGGAAAAAGAGACGGAGCGCGCGGGCTTCGGCGGCCTGGAGATACAGCGGACGCCCCTGGGCACGCTGCTCTCGCTGTCGACGGAGCGACCGGGCATCGTCATCGGCCGCGGCGGCAAAAACGTGAAGGCGCTGACCAAGAACCTCGAGGACCACTTCGGACTCGAAAACCCGCAGCTTGAGGTCGAGGAGATCGGCAACCAGGCCCCGCTCAACGGGCAGATCATGGCGCAGAAGGTCGCCTCGGCGCTGGAGCGCGGCTGGCATTTCCGGCGCGTCGGCCATTCCACGGTGCGGCGCATCATGGGTTCCGGTGCGCGTGGCTGTCAGGTCATCATTTCCGGCAAAATCACGGGTTCGCGCCATCGAACCGAGAAGTTCACCAAGGGCCATGTCAAGTACTGCGGCGAGGTCGCCAGCGAGGTCATGGACGAGGGTATCGCGGTGGCGAAGAAAAAAGCCGGCGTGCTTGGCGTCAAGGTCCGTATCATGCGGCCGGATGCGAAGATGCCCGACGAGGTAGAGATCGTGCACGAGCCGGACGAAGAAGAAAAGAAGGAGGAAGCGGCACCTACCGAGGAGGCGGAGGAACAAAAGGCAGCGCCGGAGAAAAAAGAGAAAAAGGAGGAGAAGCCGGCGAAGAAAAAGCAGAAGGCGGCGCCGGAGGCATCACAGATGGATGAGCTCAACCTGAAGGACATCTCCGGCATCGGCGGGAGCATGATGAAACGGCTGCAGAAAGCCGGCATCGAGGACGTCAGGGAACTCTACGAGATGAGCATCGATGATTTAACGGAAGTGAAGGGTATCGGCGTGACGAAGGCCAAGCAGCTCAAGGACGCGATTGAGAAGGCGGTGAAACAGTGAAGCCGCAAGATATGCGTGAGATGGACAGCGCCGAGCGCCACGAGCAGCTTGAAGACTGGCGGAACGAGCTGATGGAGGAATACGGCCGGGCGGCAATGGGCGGCTCGCCGCAGTCCCCGGGGCGCATCCGGTGGATTCGTCGCAACATAGCTCGAATGTTGACCATTATGCGGGAGGAAGGAGAACTGAATGAGTGAGATTTGTCCTGTCTGCGGCCTGCCCGAAGAATTGTGTGTCTGTGAGAACATCGCCCGGGAAGGACAGGAGATAACGATTTACACCGAAAAACGACGCTATGGGAAGAAGATGACCGTGATAGAAGGACTCGACGACGCCGACATCGACATCGAGGGGCTGAGCAAACAACTGAAAACATGCTGCGCCTGCGGCGGCACCGTCAAGGACCGCAGGATAGAGCTACAGGGCAGCCATAAGCAGAAGGCGCGGGAGCGACTGGAAGAGCTTGGATTTGCCGTTGACGTGGAATGATGCACAGGAAAACATTTATGAAGCACGAGTTCATAGGCCTCCCGATACGCGTAACGGAAGCGACGGACCCCACAGTGCAGGGTGTCGAAGGCACCGTCATCGACGAAACGAAAAACATGTTCGTCATCCAGAACGACGAACGCAAATGGGTGCCGAAACGCCACGCCGTGTTTGAGATAGACGGCGTTGAAGTGCGCGGCGACGACATCGCATACCGGCCCGAAGACAGAATAGGAAAGATAAAATGATTGGAGTTGACGTTAATAAAGAACCTGAACGTGAATGCACCGACCCACACTGCCCGTTTCACGGCATGCTGCCGGTGCGCGGCGTCGCCCTGACCGGCACCGTTGTGTCGACGGCGATGGACAAGACCATCGTGGTGCGCAAGCAGCGGATGCACCGTGTGCCGAAGTATGAGCGCTACGAGAAGCGGAGCAGCCGGTACAAGGCGCATCTGCCGGGCTGCATCGACGTGGAAAAGGGAGACGACGTTACCATAATGGAATGCCGCCCGTTGAGTAAAACGGTGTCGTTTGTCGTGGTGGAGAAAAAATGAGAGGTATTTCATCGAAGATGACGAAGGGCGTGAGCACCGGCAGCCGCCTGGACTGCGTGGATAACACCGGTGCCAGGGTCGTCGAGGTGGTCTCGGTGAAGCACATCAAGACCACGCGCCGCCAGCAGCCATCCGCGGGCGTCGGCGACAAAATCGTGGTGACCGTCAAAAAAGGGCGTCCGGAGATGAAGCGGCAGCTCTTCGAGGCCGTGGTGGTTCGGCAGCGCCGCTCCTATCACCGCGCTGACGGCATGAGCATCCAGTTCGAGGACAATGCGGCCGTCATCATTACGCCGGAGGGCGACATGAAGGGCTCGGCTATCAAGGGCCCGGTGGCGCGCGAGGCAGCAGAACGATGGCCCCGTATCGCGGCAACAGCTTCAATGATCGTGTGATATCATGAAATCAAGGCAGCCACGGAAACAGCGAAAAAACTATCATAACGCGCCGCTCCATGAAAAGCGGAAGCGGCTCGCATCGCATCTCGCGGAGGACCTCATCGTCAAGTACGGCAAACGACGGCTCCCCGTGGTGCGCGGCGACACCGTCAAGGTCATCCGGGGCGATTTCAAAGGCCATACGGACAAGGTCCGCGACGTCTACCTGGACAACCAGACCGTCGAGATCGAGGGGGCAGTGACCTCCAAGGTCGACGGCAGCAAGGTCCCGCAGCCCATCCATTCCTCCAACGTCATCATCACCAAGCTCAACCTTACCGACCCCTGGCGGCGGCGCAAGCTCGAGCGCGGTCTCTCCAAGGAACGGAAGGAAGAAATCGAGAAGGAAGCCGAGCAGCAAATCATCGAGCAGCAGCGCATGGAGGAGGAAGCGCTCGAAGCGGAGGAAGCCGAGGCGGAGCCCGAGGCAACCGAGGAACCCGCTGAGGAAGCGACAGCTGAGCCGGAGGAGAGCGGGGAAACCGAGGCAGTGGAAGAAAGCGAGGATAGTGCGGAGGCGGAAGACATGAAGGGCGAAGCCTCCGAGCAACCCGAAGCCGAGGAATCCGAGGGCGAAGAACCGGTCGAGCCAGGGGCAGCAGACGTTGAAGAAAGTGAATCGGTAGAGGAAGAGGAGAAGAAGTGATATCATGACACATATGAAACGTATTACCGTTCCACGGACCTGGCCGGTCGAGCGAAAAACACACAAATGGTCGCTGCGCCCGTCGCTGGGCCCGCATCCCGTCGAGCAGAGCATCCCGCTCGCGTTTGTGCTGCGTGAATATTTGGGTTATGCCGACACCGCAGGAGAGGCCCGCCACATCATTGCCTCCCGAGAGGTACTGGTGGACGGCACCGTGCGAACCGACCCACGATTTTCCTGCGGGCTGATGGACGTCATTTCGCTCCCCAAGGCAAATGAGCATTACCGGGTGCTCGTGGACGCCAAGGGCACCATCAGGCTCGTCTCCATCAGCAAAAAAGATGCGGCCTGGAAGCTGTGCAGAGTGCAGAACAAGACCACAGTGAAGGGCGGCGCCATCCAGCTCAACCTGCACGACGGACGGAACATCATCGCGGAGCAGGAATACGGCACCGGCGACGTGGTGAAGCTGGCAATGCCAGACCAGGAGATCCTGAAGAGTTTCCCGCTGGCACCGGGCAGCATCGCCATGGTCACCAATGGAAAACATGCCGGTGAAATAGCGACGATAACCGCCGTGGAAACCACGCGGAGCTCGCGCCCCAACGTGGTCAAACTCGAAGAATTCTCCACCATCGAACCCTACGTGTTCGTCGTCGGCACCGACACGGCACTGGTCACTTCTCCCGAGGTGAGCGTCTATGACTGAGACAACAAACGAGATGAAATCACTCAGGGTCGAAAAGGTCACGGTCAACATCGGCGTCGGCGAGGGCGGCGAACGGCTGCGGAAGGCCCGGCAGGTACTTGAGGCAGTCACCAAACAGGACGCCATCCTCACGACATCGAAAACCATCAACAAGGACTGGGACATCAGAAAGGACATGCTCATCGGCTGCAAGGTCACGCTCCGCGGCGAAAAAGCTGAGGATTTCCTCAAGCGGGCGCTGCAGACCAGAAACAAAAAAATAGCGGACTGGTCGTTTGACGAGCAGGGCAACGTCTCGTTCGGCATCCCCGACCACACGGATTTCAAGGAGATGAAATACGACCCGAACATCGGCGTGTTCGGCATGGACGTCTGCGTCACCATCGAACGACCCGGCTTCCGGGTGAAGAAACGGCGCGTTCAGCCCCGGAAAATACCGAAGCGACATCGCATTATGCCCGAGGAAACAATGGATTTCATGGAAGAAGCATTCGACGTCGAGGTGGTCTAAGCATGGTGAAAATCAAGGAAAAAGATAAAGAATACGGACGGCAGAAGGGCTGCATCCGCTGCGGACGGAAGCGCGGCATCATCAGGAAATACGGGCTTCGTCTCTGCCGGCAGTGCTTCAGGGAGACGGCGGAGGAAATCGGCTTCAAAAAGTATTCATAGTTTTTACCGTAAATCTAAAAAGAGCGTGTCGATACCAGTACACGGGTGACCATGGAACAGGGTCAACAGTACACCAGGCAGCCCATCGTGCTGGTGTCGGGGCACGTGGACCACGGGAAGACGACGCTTCTCGACCATATCAGAGGGACGACGGTCACCCTCCGGGAGGCGGGCGCCATCACACAGCACATCGGAGCCACCGAGGTTCCCATCGAGATTATCCAGGATCTCTGCGGAGCGCTGCTCAAGGATGACCGGTTTGACGTTCCCGGCCTGCTGTTCATCGACACGCCCGGCCATCATGCGTTTACCACGCTGCGGTCCCGCGGCGGCGCGCTTGCGGACCTCGCGGTCGTCGTCGTGGATATCAACGACGGGTTGATGCCGCAGTCGTTTGAGGCCATCGACATTTTGAAGAAATATCGGACGCCGTTCATCGTGGCGGTCAACAAGATAGATACCATCCAGGGCTGGCGACAGACCGATGGCTGCGTCGGCGACCGTCTGGGACAGCAGAGCGACCGCACCCGGAAGATTTTCGAGGATAACTTTTATGAAATCGTCGAGGAGCTCTATGACCGCGGGTTTTCCTCCGACCGGTATGACCGCATCCGTAATTTCACGAAAAACGTAGCGCTGGTGCCGATTTCGGCGGAGACCGGCGAGGGCGTCGCCGAGCTGCTCATGGTGATGGTGGGGCTGGCGCAGCGGTATCTCGAAAACAACCTGCAGACGGCGGCGCGTCCCGCGGAGGGAACCGTCCTCGAGGTCAAGGAGGAAAAAGGCCTGGGGACGACCATCGACGTTATCATCCACAGCGGCGTCATCCGTGCCGATGATGCCATCGTCGTCGGCGGAAAAAACGGCCCGATTGTGACCTCCATCCGGGCGCTGCTGAAGCCCCGCCCCCTCGACGAGATACGCGACCCGTCGGAGCGGTTTCGCCATGTCGACGAGGCGCGAGCTGCCACGGGCGTAAAGATAGCGGCGCCCGACCTTGATGACGTGTTCGCCGGTGCACCGCTCCGGGTGACAGGTGCCAACGTAGAGGGGGACATCGACGCGGTTGAGGACGAGATGAAGATAGACATTCCAACCGAGGAGGAGGGCATCATCATCAAGGCGGACGCGATCGGCTCGCTGGAGGCGCTCGCAACCCTTTTGAAGGACACCAGGCTCCGGAAGGCGGACGTGGGCAGCATCACCAAAACAGAGGTGGTCGAGGCGTCGACCAACGAGGACCCTCTCCATCGCGTCGTGCTGGGCTTCAACACCAGGGTGCTCCCCGAGGCGAAGGAGGCCGCCCGCGACACCGATGTCCACATCATCCAGAGCCCGGTCATCCATACCATCCTGGAGGAGCTGGAGCGCTGGCGGGACGAGCGGACGCGGGAGCTCGAGGAGCAAAAGCGCCAGGAGGTCGTGCATCCGGGCGAGGTACTCTTTTTGCGGGACTGCACGTTCCGGGTGAGCAAGCCCGCCGTGATAGGCGTGCGGGTGCTCGCCGGCGAGATACGGCCGATGCAGCGGCTGATGCGACAGGATGGCACCACCATCGGCAGGATAAAGAGCATCCAGCAGGAGCAGCAGACCATCGACAAGGCAACGCAGGGCATGGAGGTCGCCATCGCCATCGAGGGCGCCACGGTCGGCCGGCAGATAAAGCCGGAGCAGACCCTGTATGTCGACATCCCGTCCGGGGCGGCGCAGCAGCTCGCCGACATGGCCCTGTCGCCCGAGGAGCAGGACGTCCTCGAAAAGGTAACGAAGATAAAGCGGAAAGAGGACGCCTTCTGGGGCATCTAGCAGATATTTTTTTATATGGCGCCCCGATAGTACCCCATGGCACAATATACCAGGAAAATATTCATTAAAACCATGGCCGCCATCGCGGTGGCACTCCTGCTGTTCGGCGGCGGCATCGCCGGGTTTTCCGGACGTATATCTCTGGAAGCGCAGCCCCATACGGATAGCATGGCGAAGGCCAGAGCGTTCACGATGCAGCCGTCGGCGCCGCAGGTCGAGCAGCAGCCTGATGGATGGAGCGGCATCACCGTTGCGGAGGCGAGTGCCGTGACCATGAACGAGGGCGAGCCGATGCTGCCCTACATGACGAAGACGGTGACGTTTCCGCTGGGCACCTCTATCCGGGATGTCCGTGTGTCCATCGGAGCGATAACGGAGCGGCAGCTTGACAACCCCGTCGCGCCGGCGCCCCGGCCGCTGCCGCACAACATGCAGCTGGTCGAACAGGTGCAGGAACAGGGCCCCGTATACGGCAGCAGCGAGCTGTATCCCGCGGAATGGCTCCGCTGGCATACCGGCGCCGGCCTGCATCATGGCGAGCATGTCACATTTCTTACGCTGCAGGTCTTTCCCGTGCGCTATGTCCCGACGGCAAACATGATGCACTATGTCGAAGACATCGAGGTCGAGGTGAGCTACGAGGAGCCCGCCGAGCCGCTGTTGACCGCCGACGAATACGACCTCCTTATCATATCGCCTCAGAAGTTCACCGACGCGTTGCAGCCCCTCGTCATCCACAAGGAAGACCACGGGCTTGCAACCAAGCTCGTCGCGCTCGACGAGGTATATGCCTCGGCGGAGGGTCGTGACGAGGCTGAACAGATAAAGTATTACATCAAGGATGCGCTGGAAAACTGGGGCATCAGCTACGTGCTGCTGGTCGGCGGCCGCAACGGCGGCCTCCTGCAGGAGAAATGGTGGTGCCCCGTCCGGTATACGTATTTGAATGCCAACGACGGCGACAAGCGGTTCCTCAGCGACCTCTATTTTGCGGACATCTACAACGCCACCGGTGCCTTCGAGACCTGGGACACCGACGACAACGACCGGTTCGGCGAATGGAGCTGGACGGGCAAGGACGAACTGGACATGTTCCCCGACGTCTATCTCGGTCGGCTGGCCTGCCGGAACGTGTACGAGGTCAACGTCATGGTCGACAAGATAATCATGTATGAGACCACGGCTGCCGGCAGCGACTGGGCCACCCGGTATCTGGGCATCGGCGGTGACACCTTCCCCGGCGACCAGTGGTACGACGGCGAGGAGACCGTCCTCAAGACGATAGAATATCTGGAGCCGCTCGGCATCGAGCCGACAATGCTGTTCACCTCGGACGGGACCCTTGCCGAGGGGCAGGACATCATTGACGGCGTCAGCGAGGGATACGGTTTCCTGCACTTCGAGGGACATGGCAACCCGATGAGCTGGGCGAACCATCCCCCACAGGACGGAGACACGTGGATCGGCATCGACGAGACACAGTTCATGCTGTTCGGCAACGAGGGCATGTACCCCGTCTGCGTCATCGGCGGATGCAGCAACAGCAAGTTCAATATCAGCGTGCTCAACCTGCTGAAGTTCAGCGAGCTCGGCGCCATCATCGCGCATTCGGACTACGGACCGGAGAGTTTCGGCTGGTGGATCGTCAGAGCCACCGATAAGGGCGCGATTGCCAGCATCGGCTGCACCTCCTACGGCTACGGGAAACCGGGCGATAGCGACGGCGACGGCGTCTTCGACGGCATACAGTACCGGGGCGGGTTCATAGACATCGAGTTTTTCAGGGTATACGCTCAGGAGGGCAAAGACATGCTTGGAGCAGCTCACGGGACGGCTCTCACCCGCTACCTTGAGAAGTTCCCGGCCATGTCAGACCTGATAGACGGCAAGACGGTCGAGGAATGGGTCCTGCTCGGCGACCCCAGCCTCAAAATCGGCGGCTACTAGCCGCCATTGTTTCCTCTATCTTCTCTTTGCAGATGTCCACCAGCGTTTCGGATGGCAGCGTGGCATCCAGGACGACGAAACGGTCCTCCTCCCGGGCGAGGCGTCGATAGTTGTCCTGCACCTCCTGGAGAAAGACGTTATGCTCGAAGGGGGACAGCGCCCGGTCGTCGATGCGGCGGAGCGCCACGTCGGGGTCGAGCACGAACAGAAACGTGAGGTCAGGCAGGATGCAGAACGGGCGATGCAGGCCGCGGAGCCATGCAAGCGGCGTCTCTATCTTATCAAGGTGGACAGCCTGGTAGGCGATGGTCGAGTCCATGTACCGGTCGCAGAGCACCATGCTGCCGTCGTCGAGCCATTCACGGATACGCATGGTGTGCTCCACCCGGTCGGCCATGAACAGAAACGCGGATGTCGCTGCGGCGCACTGCTCCGCCACGCCGCGGTCGACTGCATCACCCAGCCATGTATCCGTTGGCTCCTTCGTCCAGACCACCTCGTGTTGCTGCTCGAGCAGCCGGGCGAGGCTATGCGATGCGGTGGTCTTGCCGGAACCGTCGATGCCCTCGAAGGTGAAAAACCAGCCGGCCATACAGGTGAATGACATGCCGTGATATTAAGTGCACGGTCAGCGGCGTGCCCGCTTGAGAACGCCCATCAGCGTGTGGTATTCCCATTTGGAGAGCATCGCCCGCCCGATGATACGGCGGAACATCACCGATGTCTTGTCTTTTTTGTGCTCCGGGTAGCCGGTAGCGTCGAGCAATCGGTCGAACTGCTCATAGAGGCGTTCCTTTTCAGCGTGGTCTGTCTTCCGGGTCACCGGCGCCGTGCCGCGCTCGACCAGCACCGCGTAAAGGGTGACTGCGACGGCGTGAGACAGGTTCATCGAGGGATAGATGTCAGCGGTCGGGATGTGTATCAATGCGTCGCATATGCGTATTTCGTCGTTGAGCAAGCCGTAGTCCTCGCGGCCGAAGGCGATGCCGACCCGGCCCTCGACGGATGCGATTTTGTCGGCGAACAGGGGCAGCGACAGCGCCCGGCGGAGATGTTTCCTGTCGCTTGATGTTTCTATCGCCGAGGTGCCGGCGAGATAGTCGACCATGTCCGCGGCGTCCGTGAACGTGTCAACGACCCGGGCGTCATCGATCACCGACTGCGCGTGCACCGCCATCGTTCTACATGCATCCGTCTCCAGGGAAAACGACGGAGCCACGACGACGAGCTCACGGACATCGAAGTTCAGCGCCGCACGGGCTGCAGCGCCGACGTTGCCAGGGTATTTTGGCTCGACGAGGATGACCGCAAAGGAGGACATCGGCTAGAAGCTGAATATGGTGACGATGATGGTGCCGCTAGTCGCGGTATGCCCGGCACGATCCGCCGCGGTGACATGCAGCGCTTTGGTGCCGATTTCGTGGGACCACGTCCACTGGTATGGCCGCTGCAGGTCGATGTTCTGCGGCTGGTCGTTGACATAGAAGGTAACGTTGTCGATGCCGGAGGTGTCGTCCAGCGCCGCTGCAGTGACGGTGAGCCGGCCGAAGGCGACCGTTCTGCCACCGGTCAGCGGGATGATCTGGCGGTCGAACAGGTACAGGTAGCCGAACTCGGGGCGCATCAGCGACACCGCGGGAGCCTCGCTGTCTATTTTCACGATTTCGGATTTGACGTCCTCGGTGGTGCCCTCGTTGTCAACGGAGTAGAACTCGAGGACGTTGACGCCCTCTGTGGTGATGTTGAACGGCCCGGTGTAGGTCTGCCATGCCGTGCTGCCCACCCGGTACTTGGTGTAGTCGATGCCGTCGGGGTCGCTCGCCGTCAGGTTGACCATGACGGCTCCAAGATACCAGCCGTTGTCGCCGTCGGGCGAGGCAGGGTTGAATGTTGCCACGGTCGTCGGAACCGTGATGTTTATTTTGAAGGTCACGCTGTCGACGGGTTCCACGTTGCCGGCGTTGTCCACCGAATAGAAGTCAACCTGATGGTGGCCGTTGCTCGACACCAGGAACGGGTCATTGTAGGTCCGCCAGGTCCCGTTGTCGATGTGGTACTTGGTGTAGTCCACGCCGGTGTCGTCATCCGTCGCGGAAAGGGTAACCCTGACAGGTGAGACATACCAGCCACCGGGACCGTCCGGCGAGGAGGGATCCAGCGTAACGGTGGTATCAGGCGGCGTGGTGTCGCCACCCGCCTCGATTTCGAAGTCACGCTCCGTGGTGGTCACGCCGTTGCCGAGCCGGTCGACGGCGTAGATGGTATAGGTGTAGGTGCCGAGCGCCGAGTAGCTTTCGTTCCGGTAATAGGTGGAGCAATGAATGTAATGCATGGTGAAGTTGGCGGTGGAGCTATCTGGGTATTCCACCTCGACATAGAGAGCGGCGACGCCTACGTCGTCGATGGACGTGCAGGAGATATTGACATGGCCGCCCTGTGACTGCGGGTCAGGAGACGCCTGGATGCTGGAAACGCCGGGCGGCGTGTCGTCGACCCGCTGCGTGTCGTTGTACACCGGCTCCCGGTTGCCCACGTTGTCGTCGCTGTAAAACTCGAGGTAATGCAGGCCCGTCCCGGTCAGCGAGAAGTTGCCGGTGTAGAGCTGGAAGTTGTCGCTGCGGCCGATGCCGGTGCCCGGGGCCGGGGTCCAGCCGCCGTGCCAGATACGGCAATAGGTAGCGTTGACGCCAGACTGGGCGTCGCCGGCGGTGAAGTTAAACACGCTGGACGAGGTGACATAGACGCCGTAGCGGGGCCCGGTGATGTGCTTGGACGTCGTCGGAACCGTGGTATCGACGCCGATGGATTGGTCGGCGGAACCAGGCGCAGCCTCCTGGTTGGTAGCGTTGTCGGTAGCTCTCGTGCTGAGCTCGTAGTAGCCGCTGCCCGCGGGCGCCGTGAAACTGAACTCCCACGGCTCGCTGCCGTCGGTGGCAAACGTGGTCCAGGAACCCCATGAGGCGTTGTCAGCGCTGTAGCGATAGCGCAGAGCGACGGCTCCAACGCCGGACAGGCCATCGCTCGCGGTGGCAGATACCGTGACCGGGGTCGCACCATGCCAGTAGGGGAGCGCGTCAACGCTCGATGACGGCGGGGTGTCGTCGTAGGCGGCGATCGCATCCGCGGTTGCAGGTGCGGGCTCCAGGTTGATGCCGTCATATGCCCGGGTGCGGAACTGGTAGTAGCCCTCCCCGTCGGGGAATGCAAAGCTCACCTCGTAGGGCGCCGCAGTGTCGGTGCCGATCGACGTCCACGAGCCCCATGACGCGTTGTCGCTGGCATACCGGTAGTGGAACCGGACGTCCTCCACATGGTAGTTGTCGCTGGCCGTCGCGGTAAGGGTAACGTTGTCGTTGTACCAGTACTGCACCAGCGCGTCCACGGAGCTGTTCGGCGGCGTGGTGTCCTGCAGGGTGAACGTGTGACCGGCGGAGGTGTTCCACCCGCTGGCATTCCGGGTTGCGATCACATAGCTGTAGGTACCCAGAGGGTCGGGATAGCCATAGCTGTGGTTATAATACCAGGCGGAGGCGCCGATGTTGCTCATGGAAAAATTGCCCATGCCGCTGGCGTTGGGATACGATATCTGCACCCATGCCTCCGTGGCGTTGGTGATGTCGGCGGTGATGTTGTTGTAGCCCGGCACCTCAACGGGGTCGGGCGTATCGTTCACCGAGTTTATGTCAGGCTGCGCGAAAACCATGCATGCAACCACGATGACGGCCATGGCGATAACTGGCCCTAACCATTTCTTTCCCATATACAGTTAATAAAACTCGTGATTATAAAGCATTCGGTGCGCCGCCAGCAAATGTTTTTAACCATCCGGCCAATTATCCGCCCATGAAACATGTTATCTCCATGCTGGACGTGAAAGATGTGCTGCATGACATCATCGACGACGCCATCGACATGAAGCACAATGGCCACGGCAGAGACCTGGAGGACCGCATCCTGGCCATGATTTTCGAGAAGTCGAGCACCCGGACCCGGGTTTCCTTCGAGGCGGGTATGCGCCGGCTCGGCGGCTACGCCATCTTCCTCGGCAAGGACGACATCCAGCTCGGCCGGGGTGAAACCATCGAGGACACCGCACTGGTACTCTCGCGCTACGCCGACCTCATCATGTACCGGGCCTTTGACCATGCGGACATGGTCGAACTGGCCGAGCATGCGACGGTGCCCGTCATCTCCGGGCTCGACGATGAGGAGCATCCCTGCCAGGTGGTCACCGACCTGATGACCATCAAGGAGTACAAGGGAGCGCTCGACGGCCTGCACATGGCCTATTTCGGCGACGGGAACAACAACATGGCGAACTCGTTGATGCTGGGCGCGGCCATGACCGGCATGAAAATGTCGGTCATCGCGCCACGAGAGCTCTGGCCGTTGGAGAAATATCTCGGGATGGCACGGGAGATGGGCGACATCGAGGTATCCGAGCTCCATGGCGATGCCGGAGCCGGGGCAGATGTCGTGGTCACCGACACCTGGGTGTCGATGGGCGACGAGACCGAAAAACGGGAGCGCCTCAGCCTGCTGGAGGGTTACACGGTCGATGCGGATGTGATGTCGCGCGCCGACAGCGACGCCATCTTCATGCACTGTCTCCCTGCCTACTATGGCAACGAGGTGACGAAGGAGGTGGCACATGGCCCGCAGTCCGTCATCTTTGACGAGGCCGAGAACAGGATGTGGGCGCAGATGGCGATTATGAAATGGCTGCTCCGCTAAAACAGGCGGCCGACCTTTTCTATCTCTATCCGGGCGACGCCGTCGACCTCGGAGAGCATGTCGACCAATTCGTCGGGGCTTTCGTCGCCGGTGACGAGGTCGACCATGACAGCCTTGAGGCCGAATGCCACGGGCGCGATGTCGGTGCCCTGGACCTTCGCGGTGTCGGGCACCGCTTCCAGGACGCGCTCTTTGAGCGATTCCAGGTCTATCTCGGTGCCGGTTGGCATGACCTTGAGGGTGATTCCTACGTCTCCCATGCTGTCCACCTATGGCCCTCTGAACCCGCATTCGGGGCATTCGTATGTGGCGGCCCGTTCCCGGCAGGCGCTGCACCGGTTGATGGTGGCTCCGCATTCGGGGCAGGGAAACGTCACGCTTCCTCGTTCGACCAGTCCGCGTCCGCATGAGACGCATCTTCCTTCTCGCATGAGACGGGTATGTCGCGTGTTCATTTAAAGTTTACCGCCGTATGCTGGGGGCTACATAGCGACAGAACGTCTGCTGACTACTGGCTGTCCTGTTCACCCGGCCATTTTGACATGATGATGCGCCGTATCTCCCGGGCTTTTTTCGTGCCGATGCCCTCTATCTCCTGCAATTCGTCGCAGGTGGCATTGATGATACGGCGCACGGAGCCAAAATAGTCCAGAAGCTTCTGGGAGGACACGGCGGATACGAACGGCAATCCCTCGATGACGTAGCGCTGCTGCTCCTCGAGCGACTGCGAAGGCTTGTTGCCCCGGAGCGCAACCGATGTTCCCGTTTTTATCTGCTCGCGGTAGGCCATACTGTAGAGGAGGTGCGTCGTGTCCGCTACGTCTGCTGCGGTGAACACCGAAAAGCCGTAGTCGACGATGATGGAGGACAGGGCGCCGTAGATGGCCCGCTCGTGGATGTTCCGGGAGAAAAGACCGTCGCCCTCGATGACCATGATAGGCCGGGGGTATGCATCGGCGAGACGGCTGACCTGGTCGAAGAGACGCTGGCCGACCAGCGAGTCGAGGAAATCGGTGGCGCGTTTGCGTTCAACGGCAACGCGGTCGCTGATGATGTAGTCGCCGACCGGGAGCTGCTCCTCGCTGACCTGGACGTCGCGCGCCCGGAGCATCGCGGGGATACCCGAGCACCGCTCGCGGTGGTCGACCAGGATGGATATGCGCTCCGCCATACATGATGATGCCCTGGCGCTTTTTAAGTTTACCAGTGACCACAGGCCATGCTGCGCTCGTTATCCTTCGCCGTGCCAGGTGCTTGGCTTCGTTACATACACGAACACGCCCATGCCCCGGATGATGCGGAAGTCCATCGCGGGTGGGGATATGCCGACCAGGAAGGATGCAAACGTGCTGCTGGTGGCGTTCCAATAGGCAACGATGGTGCAGTTGTCGATTGCGGTGCCCAGGCTGCTGGCGTTCGTTGCCGTGGTGTTGTACCAGCCAATGGTGTTCCATCCCACGGCGAGCGGCACGGACACCCCGGATATGGCGCTGCCGCGATGGCTGAACACGGTGTCGTTGGCCATGTAGATGAAGTAGCCGATGCCATCCTGGATGGCGAAGTCCATCCCGGGCGGCGAGATGCCGACCAGGAATGACTGGAATATGCTGCTGGTGGCGTTCCAGTAGGCCACGATGCTGCAGCCCGGAACCGCCGCGCCAAGCGACGACGCCATAAACGTATGACTGCACGGCACCGTCATCAAATTCCAGCCACGATAAAACATGCAGCAGAACAACGGATCCTGCACGCTAAACGTCACCGTATCAACATGGCCATCCCCGTCATCAGCAGTCCATACAGCCGTTCCATTCAACCCGCCCGAACGGAACACCGACATCTGCCCGACAGACGGCACACACGACGCATTCGAACCACTGTTGGACACACCCCAGCTCACGTTCACCAGGCCAAGACAGCCCCAGGTCACATTATACGCCAGCGCATACCCCGCACAACAGAAGTTAACGGACACGTTCATGTCAGGCATCATGTTCAACGTCGCATACGTAACCCGGATAAAATCAACCGTCGGAATTACGGTAACGGTGATGTTGTCATGCGCCGTGTCGGTGGCGCCATCGTCGTCCATGACAGTCAGCGCGACATGGTAGGTACCCGGAGCCGTGTAGCCATGGGTGGCCTGCTCGCCGTATAGGGTTGAGGTGTCGCCCATCTGCCAGGTCCAGTTGACGATGACACCGTCGCTGTCCGTGGAGGTGCTGTTGAAATAGATGGTGTCCGTCGTAGCCGGCGATGCTGGCTCAATGGTGAAACCTGCTGTTGGCGGCTGATTGGTCTCGAGGATGATGTCGGTTTCGTTGTGCGTTGGCTCTGTGTTGCCGAGTGCGTCCACAGCGTACCATTCGAGATAATGTTTTCCTGCGCCGGTGATGGTCAGGCTGACGTTGGTATTGGGCAGCCCCATCATGGACCAGCCCCAGCCGGTGCCCTCGCTCCATACCCGGTAGTGGATGACGTAGTCGCCGACTGTGCAGCCTCCGCCATCGGTCGCGTTGAGGTAGATGACGGTGTCCTCGGTGATGGTCTCCCCGTTGACCGGCGAGTTCACGTCGGCGTCACCGGCGTTGTCGATGATCCACGGGTCCTGTATGTCCGCGACGGTTGTGCCGGGCGGCGGGGGCGTGTGCCCTGGCGTGAACTGCCGTGCCCAGTCGTATGCCTGCTGGATGCTCCAGCCCGCGTTGACGCGCTCCCAGAAGGGATGGTAGAACCAGGAGCCGGCGAAATGCGTTGCCGTGGCGTGTGGCCAGTACCAGGCAAGGTTGCAGTTGCCGGCTGCTGCGACGTGGATGGTGCTGGAAAGGTTCATCTGGGTGATGAAGTCACCGCTGTGGCAGTTGTCCAGCAGGAAGGTGAGGGTGCCGGCGGTGAGGTTGTTGTGTACCCAGGTGAGCCATTGTTTCATCTCGATGGAGGTAACGGCTTCCGGGTAGGTGTAGTCCGTGCCGGCTCCCTCGAAGCTGTAGCTGGCGATGCCGCTGGCGTTTTTGCTGCCGTGGTCGACGAGGTATATGCACACGTCGTCGCCGGGTGCGACGCTGGCGGCCAGGGCCTGTATCTCCTGTCTGAGCAGCGTCTTTGTTATCGGGGTGGTATGGTCGTAGTCGATGACGGGGTCGTCCGCGCTTCCCGCGACGCCGTCGGGGCCGTACAGCCAGTTGTTTGTGCCCGCAGGCGGATAGATGTCTATCCATGTGTCGTCGTCGTGCCAGAGCATCAGGATGATGTGGTCGTCCTGGTAGCCGTGTTCCTTAAGCGTGTAGTAGGCCTGGAGACCCTGCGCCGGGAACCCGTCGGCGTCGTAGGCGCTGTCGAAGTCGTTGGTAGAGACGCAGATGAGCGCCCATTTGTCGTTGATGGTGACGTTGCCCTGTTTGTGCTTGTCGGTGGCGGGCGGGGTGCCGTCCACGCGGTATTCCTGGATGTGAAGTTTTTCCTGGTATGTCACCGCTGCGGGCTGCACGTCGGCGGCTATAAGGAAGTCGTAGTCGTCGCTCCATTCCTCGTACATGGTGTACCAGACCCCGCCGACATGGGTGCAGCTCCGGCTGAGGGTGGGGCCGCTGCCGTCGTCTGAGATGATGGAGACGATGTTGCCGGCTGTCTGGTTGACCGTGGTGTATCCGATGTGGAATTCGTCTCCGGCGCTGAAAGAGAGGTCTTCGGATGTGAGGTCGACGGTGAGCTCCGTTGTCCACCAGACAAGGTCGTCGTAGGGAACGTTTATCCGCGCGAGCTCGGTGCCGGGGTATCCGCCGGCGTCGTCCCATATGATGACGTCGATGCCCTCGCCGGTCACGTTGACCGAGCCCGGCTGGTAGAGGTTGAGATATGCCGTCGTGAGCGTGCCGGTGTACGGCATGGTGAACCGCTGGCTGTATATGTCGTCGCCATGGTCGGATGGGCATTCGAAGTAATAGTAGCCGGCGTATGTGCCATACTGGAGCCGGGTGCCACCGTCGGCGGTGCCGCTCCATCCGTTGTAGGTGTTTTCGGCGAAGTATTCGAGGACATGTATGCATTCCTCCTCGAAGTGGATGGGCCTGGTGTAGGTGTACCACCATCGGCCATATTTGAACCTGGTGATGTTGTAGTTGCCGCCGTAGTAGTCCTCCTGGTACGCAGGGTGCCATCCACCGCTTTCGTTTTCCCAGCCCCAGTAGATGGTCTGGTTCGCCATGGCGCAGGTTCGGCCGTCCTCCAGCGTGATGTTGGAGCAGAGGCGCTCCCACCAGAACTCGGGGGTGACGACGATGTCGGTGGTCACGTTCTGGACGTGCCACATCGTCTGCTGCCCGGTCTGCATGTCGAGGAGCAGGATGTTGTCACAGTAGCTGATCTGGAAGTCTCCGTTGTCCAGCCAGTCGGCGATCGTGTACATGTGTCCGAAGGACGGGTGCACCTGCATCCACGGCGTCCCCCATGGAGCGGTCATCGCCACCGGTATCAGGTTGAAGTCGTCCTGGAACTCGACGTATATCTCATCCTGGGGATTGGACATGTTTTCCAGTTGCAGGGTAACGGTGACCTGCTCCAAATGATAGGTTCGCTTGCTTTGGTTCTGGTAGTCCCACAGGACGAGGGTGTCGCCGGGGGTGAGGATGTCGTCGCAGTTGTCCCCCCATTCCTCCACGTAGTACCATGTATCATAGGAAGGGTAAAGTTCACGGAGTTCGATGTCTCCCGCTTCGGGGAACGGCTGATGAGATATCTGGTCGAGCGGGTTCACGGGCGCCCCCTGGTAGTACAGCTCGAGGTATCTTGATTCGTTGACAGGGTCATAGTGATGGATGAACACGCCGTCGTGCGTCTTGGTGGTGATAGGGGCGTCCACGTAGTCGGTTTCGTTGTGCACCGCCTCCACCAGGTCGCCTTTCACGCTGTACCATTCCAGGTAATGTTTGCAGTTTTCGTGCGCGGAGAAGGTGAACGGCCCGGTGTACGTATGCCAGGGCGACCATGTGCCGTTGTACCAGATGCGGTAATAGGTGGCGTCGGCGGGCTCGGTGGTGTTGAGGTATATCCGGGTGTCGGGCATCACCCATTCCTCGCCGACGGGCGAATATGTGTCGCTGTCGCCAAGGGTGTCGTTCAGCCAGGGGTCCTGTATCTCCGTCACCGTGGTGTAGTTGTTGAGATGGGCTTTGGGGGTATGGTTACAGCCATGTGTGTATGCCTGCTCGATGCTCCATCCGCCGTTGATGCGCTCCCAGAAGGGATGGTAGAACCATGAGCCAGCGTAGGGCTGCGCGGGCCAGGTGGTTTTGTCCATCCAGTACCAGGCGAGATTGCAGTCGCCCGCTGCTGCGACGTATATCACGTTGTTCAACGCCGGCGTGTTGACCTGTATGTTGAAGTCGCCGCTGTGGCAGAAGTCGGTGAGGAATGTCACCCGGGAGCAGTTCGCGGCTATCCAGCTCAGCCATGTATGCATCTCGGAGCCGTTGACGCTCGGGCTGTCCGGCTGCTCGAAGTCGTAGGTGACCTCGCCGCCGGTTTTTGACCCGTGGTTGACGAGGTAGATGAGGACGTCGTCGCCGGCGGTGACGACGCTGGCGAGCGATTGGAACTGCTGACGGAGCGTTGTTTTGGATATCGGCGTGTAGTGGTCGAAGTCTATCTGCGGCGGCTGGTCCGGTCCACCTATCTCTGCGGGCGGGCCGGTCAGGTCGTTGTGGCCCCCGTAGATGGTAATGTAGGTGTCGTTCCCGCCGACGATGTTCGGGTCGCCGTCGTCGTCGTGCCAGAGCATCAGGATGATGTGGTCGTCCTGGTAGCCGTGGGCCTTGAGCGTGTAGTAGGCCTGGAGCCCCTGCGCCGGGAAGGCGTCCATTTCCGGCTGGGCGCCGCCGTCGAAATCGTTGGCTGAGACGCAGATGAGCGCCCAGTGGTCGCTGTATACGGGGCCGACCTTGCGTTTGTCGGTGACGGGTGGCTGCTGCTGGATGGTGAGCGTTGTTTCTGCATATACGCCGGTGTTCTGCACCGTGGGTACGGGCGGGTCGGGCGAGGTGGAGACGGCATCGGCGTTGCCTGAGGTGTTGTAGGTGGTTTGATAGAATTCGATGGTGAAGTTGGTGATGGTGCCGGTGCTGAGATTTCCGCCGTCCTGCACGCGGATGAAGAAGTTCTGGTTGTCCACGCTGGGAACGGAGGAGCTGAACTCCGTTACGTCGAACACGATTGGATGCGAGGGAAACGGCGCCGGGCGGCCCCGCCAGTTCCATTCGTTGAATGCTTTGGTGGCATATGGCGAGGGGGTCGGGCCGATACCGAGCGAGACGTTACACTGCGTCCGGTAAGGATGGCTGATTTCAAACGTGGCCATAATTTCCGGGTCATATCCTGTCCGGTCGTCCATGAACATGTAGTATTCGACGACTCGTTTCATCGTCTCATAGGATATCCAGTAGCATCCGTCGCCGTCGTTGTCGCCCCCGCCGCCCCCCCAGGGGCCGGTTCCCCAGGAGTTGGCGACCTTGAATGCGCCGTAGCGGGTGCTGCTTTCCTCGGTGTATGGCCCGAAGTTGTCGTCGTATCCGACGATGGTGTTCGCATGGTTTGTGTCGGTGGGGCTGTAGTTATCGATGGTCCAGAGATCGCCGCCTGTCATGGCACCGTACCAGCTTGCGTTGACCGAGATAACGGCGAGGTGGTTGTTGCTGAGGAACGTTTTGAGGTTGTTGATGGCCGTGTCGGTGGTGACCCACTGGAGGTTGTAGCCGGTGGTGCCGCGGTAGATGGGGGCTTCTCGCCATGCTGTCTCTGAGGGCCAGGTGGTGCTGTCCGATGGGTTGTAGGGCATGGTCTGCCAGGAGCTGCAGCCCACCTGGTAGACGAGGTCCATGGCGTCGCCGTACCATGAGCCACAGTCGGTACCGCCGGACCATGCCAGGATCTGGTGGTAGATGAAGTCCGGGCTCATGATCTTGTCCTGTTTTTTGTCGGGGGCGCCGGTGTATCCGCCGACCCAGTTGACGTCGGAGAGGTCCCAGCCGTGTTCCTTTGCCTCCTGGTATGTTTTTTCGTAGTATGCAACGGCAAATGGAACGCAGGCGCCTTCCCCGTCCTGGTTGCCGATGGGCGGGAACCATTGGTCCTGGGTGTTGTCCACGCTTGCCCGCGGCTGCCCCCCGATGATGCTGTCGACGATGTAGAGCTGCTCGGCCATGTGCTGCCAGCCCTCTCGTGTGGGCGGCGCCAGTCCCGTTCCATGTGGTCCGATGCGGGTGGTGTAGTTTCGCCCGGGCTCGTAGACGCCGATTTTTGCACGCAACTGCTCGAGATCGTCCACTGTAACCTTATGCCGCTGGATGACGGGCTCCTGTGCCTGGGCGAGGTCGATGCGGCAGGGCATGGTCTCAACGGTGCCCGCCGGTGATGACGAGATGGCATCGACGGAACCGGCGGATGTTTCTGTCGCACCAAGGGATATCGTCGACAGTGTTGAGAGCAGGAACAGTATTGCGATGGATATGGCTCCGCTCTTTTTGGTCCATCTTCCATTACCGAGGACATTACTCGATAGCGTATACACTTTGTGCAAAATGCATTTCATTTTTTACCTCCCATGCAGGGTGTTACCCCGTACCATTATATATCTGCATGTGTCTATAAAAACATTGCTGGAAATCTATTTATATCTCTGTGACCGGGATTCAGCTTTATTTGCCTCATATATGGCGGAAACGGGTGCTGCTGTCGCCGCCGGTTATTTTTGCTCCGGGTGTGGATGCTGGAGCGGGACGGGCAGATGGCTCGTGCGGAAGGCCTTGTACATGAGGATGGTGGCGATGAAGAAGTCTATGGCTGCCATTGATACCGCGGCCGTTCCCGGGTCGTAGGGGACGTTCCACTGGATGATGCCGGTCCATGAGATGATGAAGCCGTAGATGTAGCCGAGGGACATGAAAAAGTACATGGATGGCCGGTCGAGGAACACGCTGAGGATGAGGAGGATGCCCAAGGTGCCGAGGAAGACCGCGGACAGCATGATGCTGAAGCCGGCGTACATGTCCGGCCGTGCGATGAGTGCGACGAAGTAGGAGAACCCCCAGACGAGGAGGATTGCGTCGATGAAGTCGAGTTCTGCGAATTTTCTCATTTCCATGCGTTCACCAGGTTATGCTAACATTTTGCTATCATAGTATAGGTTTAAACATATATAAATATTTCTTTTTCACGCATTTTCACGCCCCTTATACATAGGGGGGTGAAAGAAGCATTCAAATAGCCCGTGTCAATGGCAGCCCATGGAGGGACCCTCTGTCCACCGCATCGCAGACCGGCTGCAGCGCTTCAAGGAACAGATCATCGAACATGTCGACGGAAACGCACGGCAGCCGAAGGAATGGCTGCAGGGACAATCCATCACCAACGTCCGGGCGGTAAAAAAGCGATTGTTCATCGAAACCGCCGGAGCCACGGCAGTCATACACTTCCTGATGTACGGCTCCTATCGGGTCAACGAGCGACGGGATCTCGATGAGCGGCTGTCGCTATACTGCAGCCAGGACGAGCTCCATCTCTACAGTTGCTCTGCAAAGGTGCTCCGACCCGACAGCGACATCCTCGCAGGATACGACGACCCCGTCGGAGACGTGCTCTCCCCGCAGTTCGACCGGCAGCGAGCGATACGGTCAACACGGTCGGACGAGCGAACCATCGCCGACGTGCTGCTCGACCAAAACATATATGGCGGCATCGGCAACATCCTGAAAAACGAGATACTGTATGCAGAACGGATACACCCCGCCTCCCGGGCATCGGCCATCAAAAAAGAGCGCGTGGCATCGCTGGTCACAGCAGCCATCGACCATGCCACGGCATGGTATCAGCGCAAAACAGCCGGCACCCGGCGGGAATGGACGGTCTACCGGCAGCATACCTGCCCGGCATGCGGCGGCGAGCTGACCCGGAAAAAGATGGGTGCATCCAACCGCATCACCTTTTTCTGCGAGCGATGCCAGCGGCGCTACCCTGGATGAGCCCGACCCCGATATTGTTCCGGGGGAAACCGGTCCCTGTTTTTTTCGAGCTTGTCAAGCGCCGCCTCGATGAGGTCGACGTCGAGCCGGCGGGCGATGATGACCAGGTAGAGCATGATGTCGGCGAGCTCGTCCCGAATCGCGTTGCGGTAGTCGCCGTCGGCGAGCAGCGCCTCGACGTCTTCCGGGCGTCGCCATTGAAAATGCTCGAGGAGTTCCGCCGCCTCGATGGACAACGACACGGCGACGTCCTTGGGGGTGTGGAACTGGTCCCAGTCTCGCTCGTCGACGAACTGTGCGACCCTGTATGTCAGATCGGCCATTGATGCCATGAAATGGTATAACGGCTGCATATAAAAAAATTTAAGGGAGCAGAGTATTGAGACCTGTGAAGGAACGAATGGACAGCTTCGACATCCGCGCCGCCGTCGCGGAGCTGCAGGAGCTCGAAGGCGGCTGGACGGGCAAGGTGTACCAGGAGGATGACCGGCTGGTCATGCGCATAAAAAAAGACGAGATGCATGAGCTCATGGTGCACAGCGGACGATGGCTCTGCCTCACCGAGCATCGCGAATCGACGGAGCGGCATCCACCGACGTTTGCCATGACGCTCCGCAAGTACATCGGCAACAAGCGCCTGCGCTCGATAAAGCAGCATGACTTCGACCGGGTGGTCGTCATGCGCTTCAGCAACGGCTACAGCCTGGTGGCGGAGCTGTTCTCTGAGGGAAACGTGCTGCTGCTCGACGAGAAAGGTGACATCGTGCTGCCGTTGCATGAACAGTCATGGTCGCAGCGTGAGCTGCGCCCGAAACGGAGCTACACGTTTCCGCCGGAGCGATGCGACCCGTTTCTCCTGCATCTATCAGATTTCCAGGACATATTCAACCGGAGCGGTAGCGACGTGGTGCGCACCCTGGTGCTCGACGTCAACGTCCCGGGCAAGTGGAGCGAGGAGCTCTGCCGGCAGGCCGACGTCGACAAACATGCATCCGCGGCGGGTTTGAGCGACGACGGTGTGCGGCGGCTGTATGAGACTATGGAGGCGCTGCTCGATCGCTTCCGGGAGCGCCGGTTTGACCCGGTTATCCTGGAGGGCAACGGAGCCGCTGACGTGCTTCCCGTGCCGCTGTCCATCCACCAGGAGGGGCAGCTCCGCCGGTGTGAAACGTTCAATCGGGCGCTCGACCTGTTCTACCAGCGGGACACCCGTGAGCCCGAGGAGGAGAAAAAGGGCAACGTCGAGCGCGACCGGCTGCGGCGACGTATCAAGCAGCAGCAGGATGCAATCGAGCGGTTCAGGGAGCAGATGGCTGCCGCGCGGCGGCGGGGCGACGCCATCTATGCCAGCTATCAGACCTGCGAGAATCTCATCGAGGCAGCCACGGGTGAGGACGAGACATATGACGGCGACATGGTATGGAGCTATTCCTACCCCGAGGTGACGGCGGTGCTTCCCTTCCAGGACGACGAGGTGGAGGTCACGCTTGACATCCGGGAAAACGTGCCCCGGAACGCCAACGCCTACTATGAGCGGGAAAAAAAGATACGGGATAAGATTGAGGGGGCGCAGGAGGCCATGGAGCGCACCAGGCGCGCGCTGGAGCAGGAGGAGATACCGGTGGAGGAGGAACGGGAAACAACCTCGGAGGAGACCTTCTGGTTCGAGGACTACCGCTGGTTTCTTTCCAGCGACGGAAACCTTGTTATCTGCGGGCGTGACGCCGCCTCCAACGAGGAGGTGGTGAAAAAGCATCTGGAAAGCGACGACCGGTATGTACACGCCGACCTGCACGGTGCTCCTTCCTGCGTGGTCAAGGCACGGGGGGCAGATGGAAAAAAACGCTCGATTTCCGATGAAACGCTCGAGGAGGCCTGCCAGTTTGCGCTGTCGCATTCATCGGCCTGGAAGCAGTATGCCAGCGGCCGGGCCTACTGGGTCACGCCGGACCAGGTGTCGAAGACACCGGAGTCCGGGGAGCACCTGCCGACCGGTGCCTTCGTGATACGGGGGAAACGAAGCTACGTGAAATGTCCGGTGCGCCTCGCTATCGGGCTGATGTCGGTGCTGGGCGCCCGCAAGCTCATGGTGGGACCGCCCCGGGCGGTGGCTGCTCACACCGACGAGCTGCTGGTCATCGAGCCGGGGACGACGGACAAAAACGTGGCAGCCCGAAATCTCGCGATGCGCTATGGCGCCGACGTGGAAACCCTGCAGCAGCAGCTCCCGCCCGGCGACGTCAGATTACGGGAGGACCGATGAAGATTCTCGGCCAGGACCGGGATGAGGGCAGGATAAAGCTGCGGGTACAGTCCACGGACGACTGCTGGCATCTGCACAATCTGCTGGACCCCGGTGACCGCGCTGCTGCGTTTACCCATCGGACGAGCCAGCAGCCCCAGGATAAAACCCGGGCGGGCAAGGGAGAAAAAGAGGGGATGTATCTGACGCTCGAGGTCATCGACGTCGGCTTCCAGCGGTTTTCGGACCGGCTGCGCATCCAGGGCGTCATCGTGGAGGGACCGCAGGATCTCGGCAAGCATCACACGTTCAACGTCACAACGGGTACCGTCCTTACCATACAGAAGGAATGGGGGCCGTCACATCTCAAGCGGCTGAAAAAAGCCGTCGAGGCGAGCCGGCAGCCGGACATCGTGGTGGTGGCCATGGACGACGACGAGGCCACCGTCGCCGTCATCCATCAGTATGGCGTGGAGGAAAAAGCACATATCACCTCGGGGCGCAGCGGCAAGCAGTACGAGAGCGACAGCACCGAGCATGAATACTACGGCGACATCTACGCAAAGCTCCAGCAGTACGACCTACCGCTCGTCATCGTCGGACCCGGGTTCGCCAAGGAAAACTTTCAGTCGTTCATCCAGAACAAAAAAGACCTCGGCCGGCACATCGTAGAAACCACCGGTCACGCAGGCATGGCAGGTGTCAAGGAGGCAATGAATCGGGGCATCGTCGAGCGGATCGTCGAGGCGTCAACCCTGGCACGGGAGTCACGGCTGGTCGAGGAGCTGCTGCAGGCGATAGCGCAGGACAAGCCGGTCACCTATGGCGAGGAGGAGGTCACGCGAGCCATCGAACTGGGCGCGGCGGAGCAGGTGCTCGTCCTGTCGAATTTCCTGCATGAAAAAGAGGAGTTGCTGGAAAAAGCGGAGCGGATGGGCGCCGAGGTGCACGCCATCAGCGATATCCATGAAAGCGGCGAAAAGCTGGCGGCTCTCGGCGGTATCGCCGCCCTGTTACGCTACCGTATCAGCTGACCTCGACCTTTTTGATGCTGTACTCGTAGTACGTATATTCGAGGGTGACAGTGTAGTCGTTGCCCCGGTCCAGCAGGAACGGCTTCGTGTCGATGCCCACGGTGGCCGTCCAGTCCCCGGTGCCCGTGCGGCTCATGTACTGCTCTTCGACAATTTCCTCAGCGTGGCTCATGTTGGACGCGTTGAGTTGCACCGAGTCGGGCTTTTCGCCGATGTCCGCCATGACGGTCAGCGGGCCACTGAATCCGCTGGCTTCGCTCGACCCCGAAAAGCTCACGCCCGACGGGCCTGACACCCGAAGGGAGAGCGTATCGGACCAGTTCCATGGAATGATGAACCCGCTCGCCCAGTCATCCTGCCAGTTGAGGGTGACGGTGACGCTGCCCAGCCCTCGCTCGGAGATGGTAAAGTTTTCCTGGCTGGTACCCCCCTTGGCGACGTGCCCCTCGCCGGGGAGCGTAACCGTTTTCTTATCCCAGTTGATATTGAACGCATACTGTTTTTCCATCTCCTCCGCCGATGACGTGTCCTCCTGCTGGTACACGACGCCTATAAGCGCGATTATAACGATAACAACACCTGCAGCAACAACGATCTTGTCCCGTTTGTCCATAATATCACCTTACGTATAGGGAAAGGTGTTTTTGTTTATAAAATTTAGCCCCTGAAAAAAGGGCCGGCGACGACGACATCGAAACCCCACGCGATATTATAAAAAAATCCGAAAGATACATATAGGGCGAAAGCCTATACTTATTACGGGAAGGATAGGCTGGTAGTTGTTAGAGTGCATCCCATCCCCTCCTAAAAACACTCTTTTTCTCTGCCTATCCCTTCCCATTTCCTCCTTCTATTGCCTCAAACAGAGCTATGTTATCCACCGCCCACCGGTGACAGCAGTGCTATCTCGTCGCCGTCAGCGAGCGTTTCATCGCCGTCCGCCACTCGATGGTTGCGGGACACCACGGTCGTCGGGCGAAGCTCCTCCAGGCCGGGATATCGGTCAACGAGCATGTCGAGCAGTTCAGCCACCGTCGTGCCAGGCTCCACCTGCATCTCCACCCGGCGCTTTCCAACGGCTTTTCTGTGCGCGGCGAAAAAGGTAACCGTGACATTCATCTTTGCCCTCCGCATGCCGGGCAGTCCGTTTTTCGTTCCACCCTGATGTGGTCGGCATCATGACAGCCGGCG
This sequence comes from uncultured Thermoplasmatales archaeon, assembly GCA_964514975.1. GTDB lineage: Archaea > Thermoplasmatota > E2 > UBA202 > DSCA01 > CAZESS01. Next base: position 89,639 of record CAZESS010000005.1, read on the forward strand.
TCATACACGAAGAGCATGTCGGTGAGTAACGGCGCGATGCCGGCCAGGTACTTGACCGCTTCGGATGCCTGCACCGTGCCGATGGTGCCGGCGATGCTGCCGAGCACGGGCGTTTGCCGCTCCTGCGGAGTGTGAGAAAACACGCAGCGCAGGCACGCACTGCCGCCGGGCATGACGGTCATGGCCTGCCCGTGCAGCTCGCTGACGGCGCCATGAACGAGGGGGCGCCGGAGCGCTATAGCGGCGTCGTTGAGCACGTATCGGGCGGCAAAGCTATCCAGGCAGTCGAGAACGACGTCTGCATCGGCCAGTAGCTCCGCGGCGTTGTCCTCATGGATGTGCTCACAATGGCAGGTGAGCGCAACATCGGGGTTTATCCTGCCGAGCATTGCGGCCGCCCGCTCTACCTTGGGATGGCTGATGTCCGCCTCGCGGTAGAGCACCTGACGGTTGAGATTGGACAGTTCCACCATGTCGCCGTCGACGAGCAGGAGATGGCCGACCCCTGCTGCGGCGAGGTACATCGAGGCGGCGGAGCCGAGACCGCCGAGACCGACGATGGCTGCGGTGCCATCAAGCAGTTTTTCCTGGCCTTCATCGCCCAGGCAGGACATGGCGGTCTGCCGGGCATAGCGCTCACGCTGACGGTCGGACAACATACACAGGGCAGCACATCATGCCTTATATGGATTGCGCCCCACGGGGATAAAAACGAGCCGCAAGCTTTGCAACGTCGTCGCGGACCTGCTCGCCCTTCCATGCGGCATGCATGAGCTGGGCGATGGTTTCCATCTCGTCCTGTTTCATGCCGACATGGGTGGCCTCGGCGACGCCGACCCGGCCGGAGATGTCGATGAATATAGCCTGTTGTTCAAGGCGACGGCAGAGCTCACATGCCTCGTCCGGCTGCAATGACAGGAGCACCTGATGCGACCTCGTGAACTCGCGCTCGGCGAAATGGACGGGCATGCCGAGGTCGTGCAACGCGCTCGCGAGCGCCTGTGCGTTGGCGACCACCTGCCGTGCATATGCTTCCCCGTGGTCACGCATTTCCTCCAGGGTTATGCCCAGCGCTGCGATACGGTGCAGATGCGGATTGTCTACCAGCCCGATGCCCGCATCGAAATCAAACTCGAGCATGCCGGCCAGCGCCGCTGCTTTTTCCGAGGAATTGGTCAGCACGATGCCGCCCTGCGGACCGGGAAACGACTTGTGAGTGGAGCCGATCATGACATCTGCGCCCTCCTGCAACGGTTGCTGGAACATGCCGCCGGCGACGAGGCCGAGGACGTGGGAGGCGTCGTAGAGGAGCGTGTCCTGCCCTGCATCCTGGAGCGGGCCGACGGGATGGGGAAACGGGATGGTGGAGGCGCCGAGCATGGTCATCGCTGGCTGCTGCTCCGCAACCAGCTCGCGGGCTTCCCTTGCCCGGACTTGGTAATCCTGGGTCGGGAGCGGCAGCAGCGTCCGCCCGAACTTGTGGTAGCCGAACGGGTAGCCACCCTGCTCCTTCGGCACGGCTGCAACGACGTCGCCGTGCCCGGTAAACGAGAACAGGCAGGCGAGGTCGCACATGTTGCCGGAGAGCGGTGTAACATATGCATGCCGGGCGCCGAACACCTCCAATGCAAGCTGTTCCACCCTTGCGACGAGCTCCGCTGCATATTGATAGCCGCCGTACCATTCCTCGCCATACCGGCCGGCCAGGTCTGATGATAGCGCCTGAAGCGCCGCACGGGTCATCCGGTTTTCTGAGACGATGAGGTTGATGCCGGACAGACGGTAGCGCTCATGCTGTCTGATAAGCGAGGACACCATAATATCATAGCCGGATGTGATTTAAAACGTTATCCCAGCCGGTATTTCCGCCAGGCGACGGCTACGATGACAATGATGACGAGGATGCCGATGACCACGGCGGCGATAGTGCCTATGGAGATGCCCTCGGTGTCGGCGCGGAGCGAGATGGGCTTGGTAAAGGTGTACTCCTGGCCGTCTTCGTCGGTCGACGAGTAGGTTATCTTGAGCCATGGCTCCTCGGTGGTCGCCTTGTTTGACTCGAAGGTGAGCGGGAGCGAGGCAGTGTTGTCGCCCTCGTATGCAGATGGGATGTACAGGGTGCCGCCATAGTAGGGAGATGTCGACGTGACCTCCCATCCATCGGAGAGGTTCATGACCTCAACCTGGACGGCGACCTCACCGTTGCACTGGTTGGTCATGTTGAGATATACCCACTCGCGTTCTCCCTCCATCAGGCGGATGCTGCGCTGTGAGAGCTCGGCGCTAATGTTGTTGTTGACGAACGCCTGCTCGACCTGTATCGTCTGGTTGTAGGAGGCCTCCTGGATGAGGAGGTTGCCGGGGGTTTCCAGCGAGAGGGTGAACGTGTCGTAGCTGCCCGCCTGGGTCTCGGTCACCGAGGACAGGGTCATGAAGACCGACTGGCTGGTTTCGCCGCCGAGCAGCCCCTGCGGGGTGAGCGATATCTGGTTTTTGTCCAGTGTGACCATGAGCCATTCCGGCGTGTCCTGCGCGGCGATCTTTATCGTGGTCGCCAGCGGCAGGAAGGCACCGAACCCCCAGGTAAACGTGATGTTTGCTTCCAGGGTAACCGAGCCGTCTCCCTCGGGCGGGATGGGCTGCGGCTGGCCGACGTTGGTCGAGAGGTCGGAGCTGACGAAGCAGGCACCGGTGGCTGGCAGGAACAGCACAAGGAGCAAAAAGGGGGCAATTACCTTTCCGAATCTCATATACTTTTATGCGCGAGCGATATAATAAATTTTTCACCCCGGCGCTGCGCCGTTATTCGATGGTGACACTCTCGATGACGATGTCCTCCAGCGGCTGTCCGCCGCCGGGGCCGTTTTCAAGGCTACCATCGTGCTCGACGCTCGCAATCTCCCGGACGACGTCCATGCCGTCGATGACCTTGCCGAAGGCGGCGTACTGTCCGTCGAGGAAATGCTGTGCACCGTCACAGATGAAGAACTGGGCGCTTCCACCGGAGCCAGGGGATGTACTGGCCATGGATATGGCTCCAGCTACGTGCGTGGCATCGGGATGGCTTTCAAACTCTATCGTCCCATAGGGGCTGTCCTTGGTTGTGCCGTTGGGATAGGTAGACCCTGCCTGTATCATGAAATCATCCTTGATGCGATGGAAGATGAGCCCGTCATAGAAGCCGTCGTTGGCGAGCTTGATGAAGTTGTCCGTGGTCTTGGGCATCTTGTCCTCGTAGAGCTCGACGGTGATGGTACCCTTCGATGTCTCGATGACCGCTGTGCTGTTGCCGCCGCCGTCGCCGTTGAGGCAGCCGCCAAACGCGGAGAGCGCTATGAGCCATGCAGCGGCGATAAGGGGCATTTTTGCTTTCATGGGGGTGATATTGGAGACGGTTAGATATAGTTTTTGACCCTGCACCTTTGGGAATGAAATCCCTTTTTCAAAGGGATTCTAGGGGACGAGCGCCTGCAGGCGTTCGATGGCGCGGAGCTTGTCTTTCCTGCCGACCGATGCCTCGTCGATGCCCTCCCTGATGAGCATGGTGGCCTCGTCCATCGCCCGACGGTTGACCGGGTAGGGGATGCCGTCCTTGCCGCCGACGGCGAAGGAATATTTTGCCGGGTCCTGCCATGCCGGAGGTGAGCCATACATGAGCGCGGAGATGTATGCCAGCACCCGCACCGTCGAAGGGCCGACGCCCTGGATGGCGAGCATGTCCTCGTAGCTGCGGGGCTGCAGCTCGTATGCCCTGTTGAGCAGCGACCAGTTGAACCGCCGTGGCATGTGCAGCCTTTGTAGAGCTGCATACCCCGTCGCCCGTCCAGGGTGGTCTGCTGCGGTGGCAGCGTGAGCAGCTTCCAGTCCCGTTTGAGATGCCGTGGGCCGTCGTTGACGAGGTCGACCGACGTGTCGCGCGCCCCGTCGCTGGCATGGGCGGTCATGTTCATGGTGTCGCCGCGTTCGCCCAGCACCGCCGCATGCGGCTCCTCGGTCATGTCCTGTACCTCGTCGCACAGCCAGTGGTAGCGGCGGGCGTAGCGCCGGCCGGTGTGCATCCCCTGCTGGATGACCGCCCAGTCGCCCTCTCGCGTGACGAGCATGACGTGGTGGTAGAGCTGGTAGCCGTCCTGGACGGCTGCATTGTCCACCTTCGCGGCCAACCTGCTGATGTAGCGGAGCCGTTCGACGTGCTGCTCGCCGAGGTCAAAGGTGCTGCCGAGCGCGCCGATTTCTGCCGGTGTATGCCGGGAGCAGTTGCCCTTACCGCCCGCGACCCTGATGGCGTCATGGCCGGCGAGCGCTTCTTTCAGGGCGCCGCAGGTCACCGTCGTCGTACCGGAGGAATGCCAGTCAAAGCCGAGGACGCATGAGAGCGCCTGGAACCAGAACGGGTCGGAGAGGAGCCCGAGGAGATATGCCGGGTCGTGCTCGATAAGCATGACATCGAAAATGGCGCTGGCGAGCGTGACCATTCTGTCGAACAGCCAGCGGGGTGCGGTGCCCCCCGTGGAGCGGCAGCGACGCGACGCCTGCCCGTCCCATACAGTGCCATCCCGGCGGGGGTATAAAGATGATATGGGGGGATGGGACAGAACGGTATAAAAGGCTTGTGCCACAGGTGGCGAGGGATGTAGAATGGCTGGTTAATGGATAGATTTTCCCAAGGTTACGAATAGTTGTTTCATCTCAATTGTATAGGCACTTCCTATACTTTTACTGATTATTCTACATCACCCAGGTGGCGAGCACGTGGTGAGATGGAGGCAGGGGGAAGAAGAGGCGGTGATTGTGAGAAAAAAGAGAGGAGGGAAACCCTCTTCTTGCCCCCAGAGCGTAGCTATACCAACAGAGGCATCATTTATAAAGGATATTGTGCAAACGTCGAATCGTTTCGGACAGATGTCGAAACATAAAGGTTTTTATATTCTCTCCAGATAAACATGGCGGGGTGTTGCCATCGAGGAAATCGTGTTATTTTCATCCATTATCATGGCCGGGCTAGCGGTGCTGCTGGCAGCGGTGTCGGCGATATCGTATGCCAGGGTCAGAGACTTGAAGCTCGGGTTGCTCACGACGGCGTTTTCGCTGTTCGTCGTCAAGGGAGCGCTGCTGCTCGCCGGGATGGTGGAGCAAAGCACCGGCCTCATCGCGCTGGATCTCTGCATCATCGTGTTTCTGTATCTGGCGACCGCGAAGCGATGAGGTGAGGGTGCGCGGCCATGATGAAAGAGGATACGCTGGCGCTTGAAACCCGACGGGACATCTACGATCTTATCGTCAGGTATCCCGGGCTGCATGAGCGGGAGATCGCCCGCCGGCTCGATATTTCGCTGAGCACGCTCGACTATCATCTGCATTACATGGAGAAGCGGGGGCTGCTCGTGTCGAAAAAGGACGGTCGCTACACCCGTTATTTCGCGGCGAAGAAGGTGGGGATGGAGGACAAAAAAATTATTTCGCTGCTCCGGCAGCAGACGCCCCGGCAGATTGTGCTGTATCTGCTGGAGTATCCCGGGGCCATCCATAAGGATATCTGCAGCGCGGTCGGCAAGTCTCCGTCGACGGTGTCGTTTCATCTGAAAAAACTGGTCACGGCGGGCATCGTCGAGGCAACGTCGCTGGGCCGGAAGACCGCCTACCAGGTTGTCGACGAGGAAAGGGTCGTCAACGCGCTTATCACCTATCAGGATACCTTTGTTGACAGCGCCGTCGACAGCTTCGTTGACACCTGGATGTCGCTGCATCCACGCCCCGACGAGAACGAGGATTAATCGCGGCGGAACATGCCCCATGCGGCGGCCATGACGACGGCGATTGCACCGGTTGCGGCCAGAGCCAGCAGCACCGGGTTGTCCGCTATCGTCCTGACGACGACCTGGTGGTCGCTGAAATGCGGGATGCTGACCAGGATGAAAAACTCTTTGCCCCCGGCGGCGTGTACCTGCACGGGGAGATATTCGGGCTGGAGGCCGTCGTCGTTGGGGTTGAGCACGTCGGCGAGGCTGGATGCCTTCTGCATGTCTCCTCCGTCGAAGAGCACCTCTAGCTCGTCCATGTCGGTGGACGCAAGGGTGTCTCTGCCGAAGTTTATCTTGACGGTTTTCCCGGTTGCATGGCTGTCGCCGCTCACGTTGAACGCGATCCTGCGGGAGGAGAGTTTATCTTCGACGGCGGTAACGGTGACGTTGGCATAGTAGGAGATGACATCGGTCTTGTAGCCCTGCCCGTTTTTCACGACGGTGATTTCGCCGCCCAGGGTACCCGCTTCGAGGGCCCCGGCCACCGTCCTGATTGGCTCTTCGTCCTCGAGGGTGCCGGTTTCGACGCCGCGGAACATCGCCGTCCGATGCGCGATGATGGTGGTGGTGTCGTTGTGGCAGGACAGCTCGTTGGAGCTGATGATCTTTCCGGAAAAGATAGTCTCACCGGCCTCGTTCCGCCGCGATATGTTGACGCTGGCCGGGCGGCGTGGATCCGGGGTGACGGTGTAATTGCCGAGGCTGGAGAAAACAATGTCGCCAGTCGTCCGGATCTTGAAGAACCTGACGGAGGTGTTGTGGATCTCCACCATACAGTTTTCACCCTGATAAATGCAGGTTGAATCGCCCTGAAAGTGTAGCGGCAGATAGGAAAGCTTATCGGCGTATTCCTGCAACCACTCCTCTTCCTCGAGGAGCGTTTTCAACACCGCGTCGTTCAACACCTGGAAATAGAGGTCGATGCCCCCATCGCGGTAACCGATGTCCAAGATGTGCGACCCGTCAGCCGCGTACACCGAAATAATCAATCCTTCGGGCTGCTCCGCATATTCTCCAATGACGCCGCCGGCTTCATATGAACGAAAGCTCCCAATGTCAAAATATCCGGCGCCGCCATTGTCGTCCAATGGTGCCGCGGATGCGCTCCCCGCAACGAACAACAACAGGATGGCCAACAGTATGGCAAGCGAGCAACGTGTCCTCATCCTTTCTCCATAAAAGGCTTTCCTCATATAAAAAATGTGGAACAGTCATCGAACTTATGGCAGCCGCTCAAGCAGCGCCGCCGTCATCAGGGGGAGAAGTGCCGTCGCGTCGCCTTCGACGGTGACATGCCGTGCTGTCTCCTGGAGCTTGCCCCAAGAGATGCCCTCCCGCATCCGTGCCCCGGACAGGGAGCCATCCCATTCGGGCGAGGTGGTGATGTAGACGGCGCTGTCCAGTCCGCCGCGGTACTGGTTCCACCATATAAGGTGGTGCTTGGAGATGCCGCCGCCAATGATGAGCGCGCCCATGTCTCTTTCGTGGCTGAAAAACGTGTCGGAGAGCTCCTGTTCATCCTTCAGCAAATCGATGTGGAAGGGATGTGTCTGCGCGTACATCCATATCTGGGAGCCGACGGCGCCGTCGGTGATGCCGGGCACGTAGACGGGTATGTCATTCCGCGTGGCCCAGGAGAGGATACTGCTGTCATCGAGGTGATTGCCGAGCGCTGTGCAGAGCTCCCGGGTGCCCCAGCGCTGCTGCTGTTCGTCGAGCTCGGGCAGCCATGTCTGCATTTTTTCTTCGATGATGCCCCCGTAGCTGTCGTTGGGGACGAGCACGTTGCCCAGCCGGTTGACGCCTTTTTGGTGCAGCTCGACGTCGTCGAGGGTGAAGGAGCCGTGATAATAATCGCGGTAGGCACGAGCGATGTCGTGGTCCAGGGTGCCGCAGGTGGTGATGATGAGGTCGACGAGGTCGCGTTTGACGAGCTCCCGGATGACACCCCGTGCGCCGGTGGCGATGATGCAGGCGGGAAAGGTCAGGCTGACATGGTAATCACTGGTTATCATGTCTTCGAGGATGTCGACCGCGTCGCCGATTTTTTTGGCGGTGAACCCGCCGCCGGCCTGCATCTGCCGTACAAGCCTGTTGGCGGTCATGTCTGCACGTGGCGTGATGTCTCTGACGGGCTCCATGACTCTGGCAATAAAAGGAGGTATAAAAAAGATGGGTAGAAAATAGTCTCTGCGAATGACAGGGTGTTTTGCGTTGATTTTTCTCTCTGAGTTTTTC